>NZ_JAATHJ010000018.1 GCF_012034335.1 Alkalicoccus luteus
TTGGCATCCCTATTCAACATCGAAACGTCGCATAGGGAAGGTTCATATGTGTGGAAGCCGATCGTGCATTCATAACCAGGCACTTGAAACGCACTGCCAGCTGCCGACATCGAAGGAACTCGACTCCAGGAGGATCAGAACGTGGCGAAGATCCAGCGCTTCCGACAGCAGGAGGAAGCGGTTAGCTGAGCCCGTTCCCTCCGGAAAGCGAGTGTCCGCAGATACAGGCAGATGCAAGGTTATTTACCTGAAATGACGTTATCAACATTCTGAAAAGCGGATCCCGATGAGACGGGATCCGCTTTTTTCTGTCTGTAAACAGAAAAACAGACGAAAGGGATGTGTGTGGGTCCACCTTCGTCTACTTTCCTGTCTTAGTATGTTGCGTGTGTTCCCTAGTTTACTAGATACTACCGGCATTTCGCAAGCGATTCCGGCACCGTTCACAGTATGTTCACAAACAAATGTTCCACACGATGTCAAAGGCTTGCTTACCCGCGTCGCACATGAAATAGCTGCCCCGGAAATCAATCCCGGAGCAGCCTGACTTCGTTACGTGTGGAGCCCGTCCTTCAGTTCATCAGATGATGCTTCCCAGAAATCCTTGTTGAATTCAATTAGGAAATCACGCAGTACGATCTTGGATGCGTCGTCCATCTGTTCAACGGCGATTTTTCCTTTTAAGGATTTATCCATGTTATTGACGTGCTCGGGCATGCTCTTATAGCCGCGTCGAATGGAGCGGTCCACGATCATTTCACAGGCGCCGACACCCGTATAGGCCGGCTTGCCGTCAAGATGCTCCACCGTCACCCAGACGAGCCAGTACAGCTTGCCGTTTGGCACTTCCGTTTTATCTTTTAAAAACTTAATCCGCTTCTCTACTTCACTGCGAGCGTGCAGCGCTCCCATATCGATAAAGGCTTTTCCTTCTGCAGGATCGATGAAAACCGGCGTCATGTTATTCAGGTTGATCGTTCCAACTCCGTAACCGCCGTGTCCGTCTGTTGAGTCATTCGATAAAATATTAAAGTTGCCGCTCATTTTTTTGATTTTCTCATTTTTCTTACGGTCTGCTTCATTCATGTAAGGCGCCTCCTTTTATTCCACGTGTGTCTCGTTTCAGTTTATCACATCCGGTCGATTTCCTGAAAACTTTGATGATGTGATTTCCTCTGGGCTTTGCCGTATACTTACAGGGGAACGCACATTTATTAAAGGAGGAATTCTGATGCCGATTGTAACCGTACAGCTGCTCGAAGGACGCACAGATGATCAGAAAAAGGCACTCGTTGAAAAGGTGACAGAAGCTGTCACAAGCACGACCCAGGCTCCGCCTGAGCGGGTCACCGTTGTCATTGAAGAGATGAATCCGGCCAACTACGGCCAGGGCGGTCAGCGAGCGAGCGATAACGTGTAACGAACAGGCAAGCAAAGCCGGCCTCGGAGTGAATCCGGGCCGGCTCCAGATTGTTGATAAAGTCATTTTCGGTGAATAACGTTGCATCTGCCTGTATCTGCGGACACTCGCTTTCCGGAGGGAACGGGCTCAGCTAACCGCTTCCTTCTGCTGTCGGAAGCGCTGGATCTTCGCCTCGTTCTGATCCTCCAGGAGTCGAGGTCCTCCGATGTCGGCAGCTGGCAGTGCGTTTCACGTACCTGGTTAGGTCCGCACGATCGGCTTCCATACAGATAGAACCTTCCCGATGAGACGTTTCAATGTTGAATAGAGGGGTCCGTACTTCCTAGAAATCATGATAAACGTAAAAAAGCAGTCGCGTCTGTTGTGACGTTATTCTCCAACAAGGAGAGCCGTTTTCCCGATGTGTCCGGCGGAGACGCCAGTGGAAGCCGCGCAGTCTGAAGATCCTTTCTCAGGGGTCACCCTGAGAAATAGCTGAAGGCCAGCCCACGGCAGGCTCGGTAAGCAGAGGGGAAATACAACCAAACGAATAAACATGTAAGTTGAAAGACTTTTTCAACAGCCTGAAGCCGGCCTCGGAGTGAATCCGGGCCGGCTCTTTTTTAGGTGGAACGCTGCTTCAGTTTCTCAATAAACGTGTACGCTTCCTCAATGTCCGCTGCCTGGTAATTCTGGCGCGCTTTCAGCCGGTGAATCTTCTCCTCCACCTGCTGACGCGGAAGCTCATCGAAATAAAGCACCGTCGAGACGAGTTCAAGAAATTTTGACGAGCAGTCGTTCAGCTCCTGCATCAGCTGCGAATCGATCGGTTCCTCTTCCTCCAGCACGGCCTGCAGAAACGATTCTCCTTTGTCCGACAGGCTGTATCGGTACTGATAGTAGCCGCTGATCTTCTCCCTGACTTCCTCCACGAACGATGCATTGCACATTTCTTCTACCTGCAGCGTGAGCTCCTCGGAATAAGGTCCATACATATGGAACTGGAATTTTTCACGAAACGGCTGCTTCATCCGCTTGGCGATGTACACCATCTTCTGAAGCTTTTTCCTGCCTGCGATGCCGCCTGTGTTTTTCAGCATGGCAAGCAGCTTGGCATGTTCAAGCAGCACAATTATCCCCCCTGTTGATGCAGCAGCTCTAATATCCGCTGCTTCTCTTCTTTGTATTCACGCTGGTCCGCTAATAGATCGTATGGAAAATAAAGCTTATGGTCGGTTCGCTTTTTGCCGGAGATCGCTTCGACGATGTCCGACTCCTGCGACAGCTCCCTTAGAGAGCCGTCCGGCATGAGCAGATTTATCGGCATACGCTCGTCTTTTTCTCCAGGCCGGTAGAAATCATACGGAAGATCCGATGACGAGTCAATCACCAGATAATAGTCCGGGTCGAGTCCGATTTCATTGTAAAGCCGCTTCAGCTCAGGCCAGATTTTCAGCTGCTCGCTCGGGTCGCACTCGACGTATTTAAACAAATGCCGGTCGATAAAGCGACCGCATAAATCGCGTAAAATAGCGTCTTTTTCCTGAATCCATTCCTGAAAATAATACATGATGATTGATTCATCCAAGCGGATATACTCCTCCAGGGTCATTGTCGACTGAAAGAGCGAACGAAAGTGATACGGATCGAGCCGGAAGGCGTATCCATCGGCGAGCAATGCTTTGGCCCGGTTTAAGATTTTGCTTAAAATCACTTCGGCACTCCGCGTGACCGGGTGAAAGTACACTTGCCAGTACATTTGATAGCGGCTTAAAATGTAATCCTCCACCGCGTGCATGCCGCTGTGCTTAAACACCGCCTGGTCTTCTCCCGGACGCATGACGCGCAGCAGCCGCTCCATGTCGAACTGGCCGTAGCTGACGCCCGTATAAAACGCATCCCGAAGCAGGTAGTCCATCCGATCGGCGTCAATCTGACTGGAAATAAGGCTGACAATCAGCTTATTGTCATACGTTTTCGCGATTACGTCCGCCACCTTCTTCGGAAAGGCATCTCCCATCGTGAGGAGCACGCGGTTGATCTCCGTATCACCGAGGATGATTCGCCTCGTCCATTCTTCGTGATCGGTCTCAAACACTTTCTCAAAGGAATGAGAGAAGGGTCCGTGTCCGACATCGTGCAGCAGTGCCGCAGAGAGGCAGACGAGCCGCTCTTCTTCCTCCCACGTCATTTTCTTTTCCAGATTTTCTACCATGCGGCGCATGATCTCATAGACGCCGAGCGAATGGTTGAACCGAGTGTGCTCGGCACCGTGAAACGTGACATAGGTCGTTCCAAGCTGCCGGATCCGCCGCAGCCGCTGAAACTCCCGCGTTCCGATCAGTTTCCAAATCAGTTCGTCACGGACATGTATGTATCGGTGTACCGGATCTTTAAATACTTTTTCTTCTGTCAGCTGACCGTCATCGTACTCCATGCTGTATCCTCCCTGACTCCAATTTCCCCTTGCTGCTTTATTCCCTGGAACCCCTTTTGTTAGACATGTTATATTGTATCGTTCCCCGCCTGTCCCGACAATGAGTTTTTCACACATCCTATGGTATAATGAGCGGCGGAAACTGATGAGAGAGGACGAATCACGTTGACTGATACAGAATCGATTTTAACGAGGTCATGGCAGCTCGTCGACGAATCCGTCACCGGGCTCAAGCTCGATCCGATCCACTCCTTTGCGATGGATGATACGCTTTGCGAAGCGGCTTCAAGCCGCGAAAACAGCGGCTTTGTACGAACATGGGTGCACGACCGCACGATCGTACTCGGCATTCAGGACAGCCGCCTTCCTTCTATTGAAAAGGGAATTGCCCAGCTGATGGACGAAGGCTACCACGTCATCGTCCGAAATTCAGGCGGACTGGCAGTGGTGCTGGACGCTGGCATTTACAATATTTCACTCATCCTTCCCGAAGAGCGCGGACTTACGATCGACCGCGGCTATGAGACGATGGTCGCGCTGACGAGGCGTCTCTTTCCGGAACTCGGGACACGTATTGCCGATGGGGAAATTCCCGCCTCCTACTGCCCGGGCCGGTTTGATCTGAGCGTAGACGGCCGGAAATTCGCGGGAATCTCCCAGCGCCGCATCCGCGGCGGCATCGCGGTGCAAATTTATCTCGCCGTAAGTGGAAGCGGTGCGGAGAGAGCGAGTGTCATCCGCCGCTTTTACGATACCGCTGCCCGTGGCGGCGATGTCCGCTACAGCTATCCGTCAATCCGGCCGCAAGACATGGCATCGCTAGCCGAACTCATGGAGAAACCGCTGACTAATGAGGACGTAACCAGGCGGCTTCACGACACACTCGGACGCGGCCGGCTCCCGGAGTTCGAATGGAGCGAGCATGAAGAAGAGCGCTACCGCTATCACCTGGAGCGGATGAAAAAACGAAACGAAAGGCTGTCCCGCTAACCGGGAACAGCCTTTTGTTATCGTTAGAGAAAAACGAGTCCGAGTCCGATGACGGCACCGCTCAGGAACAGCACCCAGATGCAGAAGCCCATGATATCCCTTGCGCTGAGACCGGCAATGGCGAGCGCCGGGAGAGCCCAGAACGGCTGAATCATATTCGTCCATGCGTCTCCCCAGGCCACAGCCATGGCGGTCCTTGCGGGATCAACGCCGAGCGATTCCCCGGCGGAAAGCATAATCGGTGCCTGTACCGCCCACTGGCCTCCGCCGGACGGCACGAAGAAATTCACGATCCCCGCACTTAAAAAGGCAAACAGCGGATACGTGACCTCTGTCGACAACGATACGAACCATTCAGAAAACTGGACGGCAAGCCCTGACGCAACCATCATCCCCATAATACCTGCGTAAAACGGAAACTGAATGATGATCCCTCCGGCATTCCGCACTGCCTCTGCCACGCTGGCAAGGTAATGGCTCGGCGTTCCGTGAAAAAGAATACCGAGAAACAGAAACATGAAGTTTACGATGTTCAGATTTAAATCAAATCCGGCGGTGAGCAGGTAGTAGCCGATAAACACAAGTCCCATCCCGCCGACGATCAATGAGAGCATTTTGCTGTTTTCAAGCCGCTGCGCCGGCGTCTGTTCCGACGGATCGGGCTTTTCCTCTGCTTCTTTTTCTTCGATCAGCTTCGGATCAACGTACACGGCTTCTTTTTCGTTCATCATAAACCGGTTCAGAATAGGAACCGTAATAAACAATGCGGCTACGATCATCAGGTTAAACGGAGCGAAAATGGTTTCCCCTGTCGGAATGATGCCGACAATATCCTCTGTAAAATGACCCGGCGTGGCTACCGTCAGCGGAATAGACGCGGCAAGTCCTCCGTGCCAGACGATAAAGCCGCTGTACGCACTGGCAATGAGCAGCCGGTAGTCCACCTTCGCAACCCGGCGAGCGAGCGCCTTGGCAAAGAGTGCGCCGATCACGAGCCCGAAGCCCCAGTTAATCCAGCTTGCAAGAAGCGCGACGAGCGTGACGACAATAATTGCCTGCCCCGGTGTATTCGCTGTCCGCGCCAGCTGATCCAGCCCCTTTTTAAACGGACGGCTGCTCGCGAGCACGTAGCCTGTAACGAGTACGAGCACCATCTGCATCGCAAACTCCAGCAGATCCCAGAAGCCCTCACCCCAGTAAACGACCATCTCTACCGGTGTGCTCGGCGTCAGCACGAGCCCCATGCCGAACACGACGAGCGTCAGGACGAGCACAAATAAGTAAGGATCCGGCAAATAGCGCTGCATCAGCCGGGTGGAAAAAGACGTAAGCATGTTCATGGTGTATTCCTCCTATGTATATGATAGCGCTTACAAATAAGCGCAGCGAAAAGACCGCTGAAAAAAGCGGTCCCTGCCTGACATATTCTCGGTCGGGGCAGCGACTCCTCTATTTTCTTTTATCATGCTGAAAAACCCCTCTAGCGGTTAGCTGACTCCGTTCCCTCCGGAAAGCGAGTGTCCGCATATGCAGAAAGTTGCAACGACATTCACCTAAAACCACTTTATCCACTCTCTGAAAAAAGCGGCGCCGGTCGAGCCCGGCGCCGCTTCACGATTCTTTTTTATAACACTTAGAACTGGGAGCTCTCTGTAGACTGGGCCAGGGCCAGCGTGGAAGAGGTTCCGCCGGAAATAACCTGGGACACCTCATCAAAGTAGCCTGTTCCTACTTCGCGCTGGTGGCGGGTTGCCGTGTAGCCGTCTTTCTCAGACGCAAACTCTGCCTGCTGCAGCTTGGAGTATGCTGCCATGCCGCGATCCTTGTAATCAAGTGCAAGCTCAAACATGCTGTGGTTCAGCGCGTGGAAGCCGGCAAGCGTAACGAACTGGAACTTGTAGCCCATCTTGCCGAGCTCACGCTGAAACTTTTCAATCGTCTCATCGTCGAGCTTCTTCTTCCAGTTAAAGGAAGGGGAGCAGTTGTAAGCGAGCTTCTTACCAGGGAATTTCGCATGAATCGCTTCTGCAAACTGTCGGGCTTCATCGAGATCCGGCTCACTTGTCTCGCACCAGATGAGGTCAGCGTAAGGAGCGTAGGCAAGTCCTCGTGCAATTGCCTGGTCAATACCCGGGTTCGTGCGGTAGAAGCCTTCCGGCGTCCGTTCGCCAGTCAGGAATTCATGGTCAGCCGGGTCGATGTCGCTCGTAATCAGGTTCGCTGCATTCGCATCGGTACGGGCAACGATAATCGTCGGAATGTCCATCACGTCAGCTGCAAGTCGTGCAGAGATCAGGTTGCGCACCGCTACCTGTGTCGGCTGAAGCACTTTCCCGCCGAGGTGTCCGCACTTCTTTTCGGAAGAAAGCTGGTCCTCCAGGTGAACGCCGGCTGCGCCGGCTTCGATCATCTGCTTCGCCAGTTCAAATACGTTCAGCGGCCCTCCGAAGCCAGCTTCCATATCCGCCACAATCGGGGCAAACCAGTGCGTGTCGCCTTCCCCTTCAGCCGTCTGGATCTGATCTGCGCGCTGCAGCGTCTGGTTGATTTTTTTGACGACGTTCGGCACGCTGTTAGCCGGGTAAAGACTCTGATCCGGGTACATCTGTCCGGAAAGATTGGCGTCAGCTGCAACCTGCCAGCCGCTCAAATAAATCGCCTGCAGACCAGCTTTCACCTGCTGCATTGCCTGGTTCCCGGTAAGGGCGCCGAGCGCGTTGATGTAGTCTTCTTCATCCATCAGCTTCCACAGTCGTTCCGCTCCCATTCTTGCCAGCGTATGCTCTATTTTTACCGATCCGCGAAGTTTCATGACTTCTTCCGGCGAATACGGACGCTCCACCCCTTCAAATCGCTCTGTGTTCCACTGGTTAAGTAGCTCCTCACGTGTTGTCATATCCATCCACTCTCCTTCTCTGTACTATACAGAATAATTTTATTTATTTTGTTATATAACAACTGATCCATAAAAAATCAGTCGATATACGCGCAGCAGTGCAGGGCATCTTTTTCATGATCATATTCCATTGAGCAGCATCGGCAAATGTGACCCGGCTCCGGCTCCGCTTTGCGGAAGACGACGACTTGATGCGGCGTCCGGTCCGTTATGTGCAATTTGTTATTCTCATCCACTTCCACCTGCATCACATCATCACCGTAGACGAACATCGTCTGATGCAGCTCCCCTGCTGTCCTTCCTTTTTCCTGCTGCTGATCAATCCACTTCGTGACCAATTCCGTTGCTGTCGTACGCTGTTTAGTCAGCATGTTCCTCTACCCCTCTCTGAAATAAGATCCTGCCCGGTCCCCGGGGGAATCTCCCCCCGACCGGCGGCTGTTACTGGTTTACATACATTCTTTCCTTAAATGCACGGCGGCGCCGGTGAAGGATCGGCTCCGTGTATCCGTTCGGCTGACGGCCTCCTTCAAGCACGAGTTCAAGTGCTGCCTGAAATGCATCTGACTTCTCCAGATTATCTGTCATCGCCCGGTACTCCGGATCATCCGCGTTCTGCTCGTCGACGAGGGCTGCCATCTTCGCCATCACCTGGCGGACCTGGTCTTCCGTGCAGATCCCGTGGGCGAGCCAGTTGGCGATGTGCTGGCTGGATATCCGCAGCGTCGCCCGGTCTTCCATCAGGTTCGTGCCGTGAATGTCCGGCACCTTTGAACAGCCGATGCCGTGCTCCACCCAGCGGACGACGTAGCCGAGAATGCCCTGGGCATTATTTTCAAGCTCTCCCTGAATCTCATCATCCGACCAGCTGCGATCCGATGCAACCGGCACTTCCAGCATTCTGGACTGCGGCGGCTCCTGTTCGAGCTTGCTGCGGTGGACGTCCTGCACATCTACCTGATGATAGTGCAAGGCGTGCAGCACGGCGGCCGTCGGCGACGGGACCCAGGCGGTGCTTCCTCCGGCGAGAAGCTGTCCGTCCTTCTGCTCCATCATCAGCTTCATCTCATCCGGCATGGCCCACATGCCTTTCCCGATCTGTCCCCGCTCATGCAGATGCACGCGCAGTCCGGATGACACATTTTGTTCTTCATAGCTTCCGAGCCAGCTGCTCGTTTTCATCTCTGCTTTGCGAATCATCGGCCCGGCACGGAAGGACGTATGAATTTCATCGCCCGTCCGATCCAGAAAACCGGTGTTAATGAAGAAGATGCGGTCTTTTACTTCACGGATACAGGCGCGCAGATTCAGCGACGTGCGGCGCTCCTCGTCCATCACGCCGATTTTGATCGTGTTAGGCGCGAGCCCGTAAAGTTTTTCGATTTCCGTCATTAAATGATTCGTAAATGCCACTTCTCTCGACCCGTGCATCTTCGGCTTCACAATGTAAATTGAGCCTGCGGCCGAATTTCGAAACGGACTGTTTCCTTTCAAGTCGTGCAGCGCTGCGGCTGCCGTCACCAGTCCGTCAACGATGCCTTCCGGCGCCTCGCTGCCATCTTCGAGGGTAATCATGTCCGTCGTCATCAAATGACCGACGTTGCGGACAAGCATCAGGACTCTTCCGGAAAGCGTCACATCTTCACCAGATGGAGATCGATACGTGCGGTCTTCGTTAAGCCTTCTCGTTACCGTCTTTCCACCTTTGTCAAAGGACGTTTCCAGAGTTCCCTTCATCAGTCCGAGCCAGCTTCTGTACACCGCCGTTTTCTCTTCTGTATCAACAGCAGCGACGCTGTCTTCTGCGTCCATGATCGACGTGATGGCCGCCTCGGTTAAAATATCTTTTACACCAGCGGCATCGGTTTTTCCAATCGGATGGTTCCGGTCCATCTGGATTTCCAGGTGGAGCCGGTGGTGCTCCAGCAAAATCGCTTCCGGCTCTTCCTCTTCCCCGCGCCAGCCTTTCAGCTGATCAGCTGCGAGTGTCGCTGCTCCGGTTGTAAGCTCTGCTTCCAGCTTGCCATTGCGAATCCGGTAGCGCTGAACGTCTGCATGGCTTCCCTCTGTTAACGGCACATGCTGGTCAAGCAGCTTCTTTGCGTAGCGGATGACTTCTTCGCCGCGCTTCGGATTGTAGCTGGTCCCGCGCTCCCTGCCGTCATCTTCTGGCAGAATATCGGAGCCGTAAAGGGAGTCATACAGGCTGCCCCATCTCGCGTTCGCTGCGTTCAGCACGTAGCGGGGATTGCTGAGCGGAACGACGAGCTGCGGTCCCGGCTGCTTGTTAATTTCCGGATCGATACCGGTAGTTCCGACAGTGAACGGTTCCGGTTCATCCTCCAAATATCCGATCTCTCTTAAGTACCCTTCCTGATTCTCTGTCGCATCGTGTGTTTCATACCAGCTGTCGAGCTGCTTTTGAAACGAACGCCTTTCAGCAAGGAGCCGCTCGTTTTCCGGCTTCAGGCCGTTGATGAGCCTGCCTGCTCCTTCCCAGAACGTATCCGGACTGATGTCCGTTCCTGGCAGGAGCTCTTCTTCTACAAACGCTTTCAATTTTGGATGTACGCGAAGACTTCCAATTCTGACCGTTTTCATCACAACCTCCTTCAAAAACTGCATCTGTTTTATAACAGTTTGTTTTCATGTGTCTTATTGTATAACAACAGATAAAGATTGCAATACTTTTTTGAATATTTTTTACAGGAAAGCACGAAAACGCTTGGGGCTCTAAGAAAAAAAGTTGATCCGTCTTGTTGTAGTACAGGAGGTGCGTTTACTGGCTGCGAATCCTGTGGCCAAAGCTGTACAACTTGAGGCAATTGCTACTTAACGCCGGCTGAAACGAACTTATCACCGTCAAAAAGCAGCTTTACGAAGGGACAACGTAGCTCCGGCAGCTTAGATCGTTATAACGAATAAAGTAGCACAGCGACGCGCAAACGTAACAGTCTGAACGGTTCTGCCACCAACAAAAAAACGAGCCGGTGATGCCCGGCTCGTCTCAGGCTGTTCACAAATTCAATTTACTTACATGTTTATTCGTTTGGTGATATTTCCCCTCTGCTTACCGAGCCTGCTGTGGGCTTGTCTTCAGCTATTAATCAGGGTGCCCCTGTTTGAATGGAAGAAAGGCACGGCTTCGCGCGAGAAGTCTTCAAGACACAGTCCGGCTTCGCTCGTACGTTCATGCCGTTCGCAGATCTGAACAGCCCGGCATCTTCAGGCTGCTTGTTGCGCCCCCGCCGGAGACGTCGGGGAAATAGATCTGCTTATTGGAGAAGAACGTCACGATAGGCAGACGCGACTGCTTTTTTACTTTCATGGTAAATTCGATGACGTACTGGTATCCCTATTCCACATAGAAACGTCGCGTAAATAAAGGTTCCATCTGCATCTTACAAGCTCGTGCCAATCAGAACCAGGCATTTGAACCGTACTGTCAGCTTCCGACATCGGAGGATCTCGACTCCGAGAGGATCAGAACGAGGCGAAGATCCAGCGCTTCTGACTCAAGGAAGAAGCGATTAGCTGAGGCCGTTCCCTCCAGAAAGCGAGTGTCCGCAGATACAGGCAGATGCAACGTTATTCCCCTAAAAATACTTTATCTACACTCTGAGCGACGCGTAAAAGTAACAGCCTGAACCCAGACTAAAAAAAACGAGCCGGTGATGCCCGGCTCGTCTCTGATGATGCCTTTATTTAATTACTGAAGTCCCTGCATCGCGGTGATGAGGGCCAGCTTGTAGACGTCTTCCTGGTTGCATCCGCGTGAAAGATCGTTTACCGGCTTGTTCAGACCCTGGAGAATCGGTCCGATTGCTTCATAACCGCCCATGCGCTGAGCAATTTTGTAGCCGATGTTGCCGGCTTCCAGGCTTGGGAAAATAAACGTGTTCGCCTGCCCTTTCAGCGGGGAATCCGGTGCCTTCTTCTCGGCTACGCTCGCGACAAACGCTGCGTCAAACTGAAACTCACCGTCAACGGTAACGTCAGGCGCTTTTTCCTGCGCTTTTTTCGTTGCTTCCACGACGCGCTCTGTTTCCTCGCTCTTGGCAGATCCCTTTGTCGAGAAGCTCAGCATCGCTACTTTCGGGTCGATTCCGAATACTTCTGCTGTTTTCGCAGCTTCTACCGCTGTTTCGGCGAGGTCGTCGGCGTCCGGTGCAATATTGATGGCACAGTCACCGAAAATATAGCGCTCGTCGTTTTTCACCATGACGAAAACGCCGGAGGTTTTCTTCACGCCTTCTTTTGTTTTAATGATCTGCAGAGCCGGACGCACCGTATCACCTGTCGAGTGGGCCGCACCGCTCACGAGACCGGTAGCTTCTCCCGTATATACGAGCATCGTGCCAAAATAGTTTGGCTGCTTCAAAATGTCTGCTGCCTGCTCGCGCGTATTCTTTCCTTTGCGTCGCTCTACGAATGCGTCGATCAGTGCATCCATTCCTTCATACGTTTCCGGGTCGAGAATCGTCAGTCCGGACGCATCCACGTCGAGGCTTTTCGCTTTGGCAAGCACGTCTTCCTCACTGCCGATCAGAAGCGGATTCATGACGCCTTCCGCTTTCAGGCGCACCGCTGCTTCGAGAATTCGTTCGTCTGTTCCTTCAGGAAACACGAGCGTCGGATTCGCGCTGCGGACCTGTTCTTTTATATCTGTAAACATGTCGCTCACAGAAATTCCTCCTTTAATTCATCACATTAGTACTAGCATACCCGTTCCCGCAGGAAAAATAAAACGTTGGAAGGGCTTTCGAAGGAAAGTTCTAATTTTCTGAAACAGACTGTTCCTCCTGAAGTAAAATCCTGTATACTGGTAGTATTATGAATGAACATTCAGTCATTTCTTACTAGGAGGTACATTATGCTGTTTGAACCACTGAAATTGAATACGCTTACATTGAGAAGCCGCGTCATGATGGGCTCGATGCACGTTGGATTGGAAGGGCTTGACCGCGGTGAAGAACGTCTGACCGAATTTTACCGGCGCCGGGCCGCAAATGGCACTGGACTGATCGTCACCGGCGGCGCGGCCGTGTCACCGGAAGGAAGCGGCGGTGGACACGATTTTATGACCATTTATAAACCGGAGGATGCAGAGCGGTGGAAGCCGATGACCGACGCTGTTCATGAAGAAGGCGGAGCGATTGCGCTGCAGCTGTTTCACGCCGGCCGTTACGCGTATAAGCAGATGACCGGCCTGGATCCGGTTGCCCCTTCTGCGATCCGCTCGCCGATCAATCCCGATACGCCTAGAGAGTTATCTGCAGAAGAAATCGAGCAGCTGATTGGTGCCTTTGCAGCTGGAGCTGTGCGAGCGAAGGAAGCTGGCTTTGATGCGGTGGAAATTATGGGATCAGAAGGGTATTTAATCAATGAATTCATGTCTCCCGTTACGAATCAGAGAACAGACGAGTGGGGAGGCTCGTTTGAAAAAAGACTGCGTTTGCCGGTAGCCGTGATGGAAGCAGTGCGTTCTGCAGTCGGTGCTGATTATCCTATCGTATACCGCATGTCGGGACTTGATTTAATCGAAGGCAGCACGACAGAGGAGGAAACGCTCCGCTGGGCGCAGGCGCTTGAAAAAGCAGGAGCCGATGCACTGAATATCGGCATCGGCTGGCATGAGTCGCGCGTGCCGACGATTTCGATGAAGGTGCCGCGCATGAAGTTCGTGCCTGTTGCCGAACGTATTTCCGAGTACGTCACGATTCCGGTCATCGCAAGCAACCGCATCAACAATCCTCGCGATGCAGAGGAAGTGCTGAATCGAGGAACGGTACAGCTCGTATCAATGGCTCGTCCATTTTTAGCCGATCCCGCTATTCTGTCGAAGGCACAGGACGGACGCTTTGACGAAATTAATACGTGTATTGCCTGTAATCAAGCGTGTCTCGATCACGTGTTTGAAGGAAAAGCCGCTACCTGCCTCGTGAATCCGGAAGCAGGGCGGGAGCTTGACCTCCCGCTTCATCGTGCCGATGAGCTGAAGCATATCGTCGTTGTCGGCGCAGGGCCCGCGGGTCTGGAAACAGCTCGCGTTGCCGCTGAACGCGGGCACCGGGTCACGATCGTCGACAGCCGCACCGAGCTTGGCGGACAGCTCAACTATTCCAAGCGTATTCCCGGCAAAGAGGAATTTTACGAAACGCTGCGCTATTTCCGCGTCCAGCTCGATAAGCTCGGCGTGGACGTCCAGCTTGGGAAAACGCTGGAACGAACCGATCCGCTGTTTGAAGAAGCTGATGACATCGTGATTGCGACCGGAATTCTTCCGAGACAGCCTGACGTCATCGGGCTGGAGCGGACTGTTTCCTACCGGGATGTTTTCGATGAAAAGGTACAGCCTTCCGGTAAAATCGTCATCATTGGCGGCGGCGGGATTGCCTGTGATCTCGCACTGTTTCTTGCAGACAAAGGCGTGAGCGATTTAACCCTGGTGCAGCGGGGAACGTCATTTGCACGTGGGATCGGAAAAACGACGCGCTGGGCGACGCTCATGGAAATGAAACAGAAAGGCATTCGAATGACAGGCGGCGTGGAAGCGTATGAAGCAGTTGAGAAAGAAGGCATCCGAATTACAATCGAAGGCGAGAGTTCGCTCGTTCCGGCGGACATGGTCATCACCGCGGCCGGTCAGCTGATCAACCATGAACTGGCGGAACAGCTGTCAGAAGACGGACGGCGTGTACACGTGATCGGCGGAGCTAAGGATGCGCTCGGACTGGATGCGAAGAAAGCAATTTACGATGGGGCCGTGACGGCACGGGCACTCTAGAGAGGAGCATTATATGATGAAAACGGTTGACTATAAGGTGCAGGATCAGACGGCGGTCATTTCCATGAACCGGCCCGAGGTAAAAAATGCGATTAACAAAGAGATGCATGAAGATTTGTATCAGGCGTTTACGAAAGCGAACGAAGACAGTGAAGTTCGCGTCATCGTCTTAACCGGCAGCGGGGATTCGTTTTCAAGCGGTGCCGATCTAAAAAGCATTCCGGTGACAGAACTTGCCTCGTTTGACCACGGCAGCTACCTGGAGGAAACGTATAACCGGCTCGTTCTGCTGATGGAACGTATTGAAAAGCCGATTGTCGCCCACATAAACGGCGTGGCCGTCGGAGCGGGGCTGAGCCTTGCGCTTGCGTGTGACTTTCGCTACGCGGAAAAGGACAGCGTGATGGCGCTGAGCTTTTTGAAAATCGGCCTCGCCCCGGATGCAGGCGCATCCTACTTCCTGCCCCGCCTCGTCGGACTCGGTAAAGCGATTGAATTTGGAACGGGTAAAACCATTCCAGTCGAGGAAGCTCTCTCATCAGGACTCCTGAACGGCATCGGCTGGCCTGACTCGCTTATCAAGGCGCTCGCATCTGCTCCGCTGCCGGCTTACGGACTGATGAAGCAAAATATGAAAACGGGTGCTGCCGCTTCGCTTGAGGAGACGCTGCAGGCTGAAGTGCGCGCGCAGCGCACGGCCGGTAAGTCCCGCGCCCATCAGAAGGCACTTGAAGCGTTCATCCAGAAAAGCCGATGACTTCACTCTGTTTGCGAACTCCCCCGCCCCACAGGTATAATAAGCGGTGGACTACTTACAGAAGAAGAAATGGAGTGAAGCAGCATGGCAGAACCGGCAAAAACACTGGACGGGTGGTATTGCTACCACGATTTTCGCACAATCAACTGGGCGGAATGGAAGCAGCTTAGTGAAACAGAGCGCGACAGCATCCTGAATGAGTTCCTGGAGCTCGCAAAACAATGGGATGATACCCAGGCAAAGTTTGAAGGAAGCCACGGGCTTTATTCAATCCTCGGCCAGAAAGCGGATCTGATGATTCTCTGGCTCCGCCCGACGATGGACGAGCTGATTGACTTGGAAAATGAATTCAACAAGACGCGGCTTGCTGCGTTTACGACGCCGACGTATTCGTACGTCTCGGTTGTAGAGCTGAGTAACTACCTTCCGTCGGACAAGGATCCGGAGCAGGACCCTGAAATTCAGGCGCGCCTGAAGCCGATCCTTCCTAAGTGGAAGTACGTGTGCTTCTATCCGATGGACAAGCGTCGCGACGGCGATGATAACTGGTACATGCTGTCGATGGAAGAGCGTTCTTCCATGATGCGCAGCCACGGCATGATCGGCCGCACATACGCAGGCAAAGTACGCCAGATCATCTCCGGCTCTGTCGGATTTGACGACTGGGAGTGGGGCGTCACGCTCTTTGCCCACGACGTGCTTCAGTTTAAGAAGCTCGTATATGAAATGCGCTTCGACGAAGTCAGCGCACGCTACGGCGACTTCGGCACCTTCTATGTCGGTCAGACGATGGACGAAAGCGATATTAAACCATACTTCAGCATAGCGGAGTAAAAAAGAAAGGGGCTCATCCATCGCGGATGAGCCCCTTTTCAGATCGTTGATAAAGTCATTTTCGGTGAATAACGTTGCATCTGCCTGTATCTGCGGACACTCGCTTTCCGGAGGGAACGGGCTCAGCTAATCGCTTCCTCCTGCTGTCGCAAGCGCTGGATCTTCGCCTCGTTCTGATCCTCCCGGAGTCGAGATCCTTCGATTTGGCAGCTGGCAGTGCGTTTCAAGTGCCGGGTTATGTATGCACGATCGGCTTCCATACAGGATAGAAGACATTTCGATGTTGAATAGGGGGTGTCCGTACTTCCTGGAAATCATGATAAACGTAAAAAAGCAGTCGCGTCTGTCGTGACGTTGTTCTCCAACAAGCAGAGCCGTTTTCCCGATGTGTCCGGCGGAGACGCCAGTGGAGCCGCGCAGTCTGAAGATCCTTTCTCAGGGGTCACCCTGAGAAATAGCTGAAGGCCAGCCCACGGCAAGCTTCCGCCGGTAAACAGAGGGGAAATACAACCAAACGAATAAATATGTGAGTTGAAAGACTTTTCAGGATGCTTATAAAATGTTTTTTCTGAATATCTGTACTGTCCACTGCTTCCGCCTTCGACAGGACGCTTTCCGGAGGGAACGGGCTCGGCTAATCGCTTCTTCCTCGCGTCAGAAGCGATGGATCTTCGCCCCGTTCTAATCCTCTCGGAGTCGCCCATCTACAGCTCCAGCACCCGTATAAACGAACATGTGTTTCAAGTAGAAGAAGTTCTGACGCTGTGGTTAGGCAACAGTCTGCCTGTACTAACAAAGCCTGAGAGACAGGCTTTTCACTGGAAATCTCTGTTCGAATAAAGCCTTATGCGGCTAGAAGTAGATCCGTTTCACCAATGTGTCCACGGGGACGCCTGTGGAATCAGCGCAGCCTGAAGATGCCATACTGTCCGGATCCATGAGCGCACGAGCGGAGCCTCACAGCCGTTCAGTGTTGAACTGTGTGAACGTACGAGTGAAGCCCCCTTCTATCGTGCTCTTTCTGCCTACATATGACACCTGATATGTCCGAGGCCTTCTTTATTCGACGATGGCGGCGATAATGATGAGCACCCAGCCGATGAGAAAGGCGAGGCCGCCGATCGGGGTGATGGCGCCAAAGATGCGGATGCCGGTAAGGCTCAGCGTATACAGGCTGCCGGAAAAGATGACGATGCCTGCTGTAAACGCCCACCCTGCCCCGTGCAGCAGACCGTGTGACGATAAATGCTGGGTAAGGACTGCGACGGCGATGATGGCGAGTGCATGAATCATGTGATACTGCACGCCCGTTTCAAACGTGGCGGTATAGCCGGTCTGTTCCAGTCTCCCCGCCAGTGCATGTGCTCCAAAAGCACCGATGGCGACAAATAAAAATGACATGGCCGCTCCGATAATCAAAAATAATTTCATTGCTTCCAAACTTCCTTTCCTGGCTGAGGTTTTCCTTTGCGAAGGTTCCTTCTCCCTACTATAATAGGCACACAGACTGATTATGAAAGGAGGGGACGGTTTGTCCTCTATTGAGATCCGGCCTTATACGATTGATGACTTTGATGATCTGCTCCTGATTCAGCAGGAAGCCTTCCCGCCTCCGTTTCCGGAGGAGCTTTGGTGGTCTCGTGCTCATATTGAAGCACATACCGCCACTTTTCCGGAGGGCGGCATGATCGCTTTTTATAAAGGCGAGCCTGCCGGATCCGCTACGTCGCTCATCACTACGCTGCACGAAGGGTCTCACACGTGGGATGAGGTGGCCGACGATGGTTATATTCGCGCAACGCATGATCCGCACGGTGATACGCTGTACGGCATCGATGTGTGCGTGCGTCCGGACTACCGCGGGCGCGGCGTTGCATCGGCTCTCTATGAAAAGCGCAAGCAACTCGTTCAGAAGCTCGGTCTCGCCCGCTATGCGGCCGGCTGCCGCATTCCCGGCTACCACGAATGGGCAGACCGCCTCCGTCCGGAGCAGTACATGCAGGAGGTAGCTGCCGGACGCATCCATGACCTCGTGCTAAGCTTCATGCTTCGTCAAGGACTGACAGCTGTTCAGCCGCTTGCAGACTACGTCGAAGACGATGAGTCCCGGAACTATGCCGTCCTAGTAGAGTGGCGCAATCCGGATTACAGCAGCTAAAAATCGAACAGGCTGTCGCTTTCCGGTTCGTCGCTTTCATCGTAAATGCTGCTGCGCTTTTCAGGCTGCTGCGGCTTTTGCGCCGGAGCAGCCTGACGCTTAACCTGCTCTGGCGTCGCGTGACGCACCGGCTCTGCTTTGTAGTAAGTCCCGGTGTGCTGGGACTCCAGCAGCAGTTCACAGTATGTTTTTAACGACTGGGCGTGATCGCGGTAGGACGTGCCTGTATCTCCATCCATGCTCTGCTTCAGCTTCGCAAGCTCCGATTCCATCTTTTCAATCACCAGTTTTGCCGGTATATCCATCTTCGTTTCCGCTCCTTTCGTTCCCGGCTCTTATTTTACTCTTTTCCCGCTCAAAACGAAAGACAGAACAGCCGTCCCGGAACGATCCCGGAACGGCTGCTTCATGCTTCGTTATTTTTTGCTGCTGAGCTCTTCTTCGGACAGCTTCATAAATGTGTCGACATCTTCTTTCAGGAAGTCGATCGCCTTCTGCCAGAAGTCCGGCTTCGTGATGTCTTCGCCGAGATGCTTGTCGGCAAGTGTTTCCACGTCCAGCCTGCCGGTATCACGGAGCAGCTCCGTGTACTTCGCTTCAAACGACGAGCCTTCTTCTGCTGCACGCGCATAAATACCCATGCTGAACAGGTAGCCGAAGGTGTACGGGAAGTTGTAAAACGGAACGCCGGTGATATGGAAGTGCAGCTTTGATGCCCAGAACATCGGTGAATACTCGCTCAGCGAATCCTGGTACGCTTCCTTCTGTGCTTCGGTCATCAGCTCGTTGAGACGCTCCTGACTGACGAGTCCGTTTTTGCGCTCTTCATAGAAGCGGGTTTCAAAGAGGAAGCGCGAATGAATGTTCATAAAGAACGCAACGCTCCGATTTAACTTATCATCGAGCAGCTGCAGCTTTTCACGGCGTGAGGACGCCTGCTTCACCGATGCGTCGGCTACAATCATTTCCGCAAACGTGGAAGCTGTTTCTGCCACGTTCATCGCATACCCCTGTGCCATGTACGGCAGGTCGTTCATCACGTGCTGATGATAGGCGTGGCCAAGCTCGTGTGCGAGTGTCGCAACGTTGGAGGCCGAGCCGTCATAGGTCATGAAAATACGGGACTGCTCGCGAATCGGAAAGCTCGTGCAGAACCCGCCCGGGCGTTTGCCGTCGCGGTTCTCCGCTTCGATCCACTCTTCTTTAAACGCCTTTTCAGCGAACGCTGCCATTTCCGGACTGAAGCGGCCAAACTGCTCGATGATCATATCAGCAGCCTCATCGAACGATACTTGCGGCACTTCTTTTGTGAGCGGAGCGCTGACGTCATATATAGCAAGCTTGTCGACGCCGAGCAGCTCTGCTTTGCGATGGAGATACTCTGTGAACAGCGATTTATTATGTTCAATCGTTTCCCACATCGTGTCGAGCGTTTCCTGCTTCATGCGGTTGATCATGAGCGGTTCCTTCAGCACGTTCTCCCAGCCGCGTGCTTCATACGATGCGAGACGGAAGCCGGCCAGGTGATTGAGGGTGCCGGTAAACAGCTCCGCCTCATTTTCCCATGCCTGCTCAAACTGACGGAACACGTGACGTCTGACGGCCCGGTTCTTATCCGATAACTTATTAGCCGCCTGACCGACCGAATAGCTGCGCTTAATGCCTTTCTCGCGGATATCGACCTTCATGCGGCCGACGATCGTGTTATAAAGCTCGCCCCAGGCGTGATAGCCGTCGGTGGAAAGCTTTTGAATCAGCTGCTCCTGCTCGGAAGGCAGCTTTTCTTTCGCAAGGTCGCGGCGCTCCTGCAGGTTGTCAGCGATTTTTTTCATGTTTTCCTGCTCCATGAAGGCGTGCCACTGAGCGTCTGTAAACTGAAGCAGCTGCTCGTCTACGATGGAAAAGAGCTGGCGGTAGAGCGAAGCAAGCTCCTTTGTTTTGCCGCCGAGTCGGCGCGCTTCTTTATCGTGCACATCCTGAGCAGTCAGGCAGCTGACGAAAGCATTCACTTCACGCACCTTCATCCCCACCGTCTGCAGACGTTCAATCGCATAGGCCCACTCTTCCGGATCCGGCGCATCTTTGGCTGCGGCCTTTTCCAGCTTCATCTTCATTGTGGAGAGATCTGTTTCTGTATTCGTTAAAAACTGGGCAAACTGCTTGGATCCGCTGCCGCCTTTGAAAATGGAATCCAGATTCCACGTTTGACGGTAGCGTCCTTCTTTCGACGCCCCGCCTCCGCGGACCGCCGTCCCGATACGATGCAAGTCTTCGTTTTCAAATACGTGCAGACCGCGGCTTTCTGATTGTGCAATCAGCGCCATCGCTTCTGCCACAACGGCTGCTTCGATCGGAGCCAGCTTTTGCAACGGTCCTTTCAACCAGCCTTTTACAGGCTTCGTCAGCACTTCCGCCGACTTCTCCCCAAGTCTGAACTCGTAGCGTTCACCGGTGAGAAGCGAAGGCCGGATGATGTGCAGCGTCGGCAGTTCGAGTGCCATGAGCGCTTCTTCCATGCTTCCTTTCACCTGATTGTAGAAAAAGCGCGATTCACGGTCTGCTCCCATGGCAGATACAGCCAGCAGGCGGCTGCAGTTATGTTTATTGGCAAGCTCCGCTATTCTCAGCGGATATAAGTAGTCAACCTGCATAAAGTTTTCGCGCGATCCGGCCTTTTTAATCGTTGAGCCGAGGGCGATAAAAACATCGTCTACCCCTTCAAACGCCTCTTCGTACTGCTCGAGTGCATCGAAATCGACGACATATTCCGTTACGTTTTCATGATCATGAAACGGCGTACGCCTTCTCGTTAACAGACTTACATTGTCATACGTGTTCTGTTCGAGGAGCTTTTCTGTCAGCTGTCGTCCGACAAGCCCCGTTGCTCCTGCAACTAATGCTTTTTTCATCTCGGTCACCTCAATCGTTGTCATTTTTAAACGCTGTGTTCAATGTACCATGATCCTTCTACTCACTGAAAGCGGCATGCCTTTCTGACACGGCTGCAGGGAGGCGCAGCGTAAATAGCGATCCTTCTCCCGGGCGAGACATAATCGACATATGCCCATTCATTTCTTCGACGTAGCGGAAGCTCATCGTTAGGCCGAGTCCCGTTCCGGTCGCTTTGCGTGTAAAAAACGGCGTTCCGAGCCGGTCGATCACCGGCTGCTCCATGCCGATGCCTGTATCCTCTATCCCGATGACCAGGGCTCCATCCCCCCAGTCCGTCATCGTCCGCAGCTCACCGCCATCCGGCATAGCCTCAACCGCATTTTGCACCAGGTTAACGAGCACCTGCTTCAGCTTGTTCCGGTTCACGCGGGCCTCGGGAAGCTTTGGGTCGAGCATGAGCTGCCAGCTGATGCCTCTTGAACGGAGCTGCGATTCCTGCAATGTGATAACGTCCCGGAGCACCTGATTGACATCGGTAACTTTATGGCCATTATCTGCATCCGGATCAGCTGTGTCGAGCAGCTCATGAATAATCGTGTTCACCCGGTCAATCTCGTCGATGACGAGCTGATAGGAATCGTCGCTCATGAGCGTGCCATTCTGATGATTCAGCTGGATAAACCCGCGAATCGTTGTCAGCGGATTTCGTACTTCATGTGCAAACCCCGCTGCCATCTGGGCAACGACCTTCAGCTTCTCCGAGCGGATCATCTCCTGCTCTGCGGTCTGGCGGTCGGTCACATCGTAGCACATGACGAGCAGCTCTTCCTGCTCCTTTGTCGGCAGCGGCGCCGTCAGCACGCTATGTACCCTTGTTTCCCCTTCTGCCTGCAACGTAACCTGCTGTTCCTTTACACTGTTAAACGATACCTGATCTGTCAGCTGCCGAAATGCGCCTGACTGGATCATCAGATCGTCAATGCTGACAGCTTCTTCTGCCGGAACGCCGAACATGAAGGCGCTCGTCCGGTTCCAGAGTGTAATGCTCCCTGATTTCCGATCGAAAGCGAATACGCCGTTGTCACTCGATTCCAGTGCGAGCGTCGAGCGCCGGTGAAAGGCCTCCCGCTCCTGCAGCTCCTGTGCCATCGCGTCAAACGAATGGTTCAGTTCCATCATTTCGCGGTAGTTTCCGTGAAAGGCTTCCTCTTCCCGCTTTCCGGACGCCAGCGCACGTGATTTGCGAACAAGCTGACGAATCGGATCGGTCAGCCGTCCAGCGAGCCAGTAAACCGAAATGATAAGCAGCCCCAGCACAAAGCCAAACCCGGCTACGTAGCTGATCATCAGATTCATAAGCGGTGTCTGCAGCACTTGTTCATCTGCCGCAACACCGAGATACCAACTCTCCTCAAAACCAGGAAAGTTTCCCATTTCAGCTACAGATACAAGCTCTCCGCTGTCGGTCGTCACGATCGTGCCGGAATCCGCTTCTGCAAGCATCGCTTCGTCCATATATGCTTCTTCCAGAACGAGAGACTCGTCCGGGTGCGACAGAAGCTCCCCTCCGCTGTCCATCAGCATCGCATATCCGGCATCGTTGTTCTGAATAAAGCCGCTGATATCATCCTGAAAATTTTGAATCGTAAAGATCGGCAGCAAAATCCGGATCAGCTCACTGTTTTCATCATATACCGGCGCTGCAAAGGCAAGCACGACCTCATCCAGCAGCGGTGAACGGTAAATCGATGACACCTGCGCACTCCCGGCAAGCACCTGCTGAAACCAGGGCCGGCTGCTAACATCCTGTCCGTAAAGACCGCTTTGCGCGTCGGTCAGCACGATACCACGCGGGTGAATCACAAAGACATCGTCGTAGCGGGTATGAACATCCAGAAACTGATTCAGCTGCTCCCGCATCTCGGTAGCTGTGGAAAAAGGATCGCGCAGCATATCGTTTTCAGCCAGGTAGCGAGTATCTGCCAGCCTGTCTTCTAAGTAGCGTGATGTTTCAGCTGTGATCTGGCTGCTCTGCTGCCGGAGCTCCCGTTCCACCTGACGCGTCAGCTCCTCTTTTTGAGAGGTATAGCCGATGACGGCAATGAGCAGCATCGGCAGCACCGAGACGAGCAGCATAAACAGGAAAAGCTGATGGCTTAGTCTTCTTTTCATTCGTTTGCTCAGCCGCCCTCGTACCAGCGGATCAGCGCCTGCGTACCTTCATCGGCCCGGCCGTCTTCCGCCAGCTGACTGTACAGCTTCCGCGCGAGTGAAAGTCCCGGAAGCTCCAGCTTCATTTCTTCCGCTGCGTCCAGCGCAATCGACATGTCTTTAATAAAGTGCTTAATGTAAAAACCAGGTTCCATATCGTCAGCGATCATCCGCCGGCCGAGTTTCGTCAGCGAAAAGCTTCCTGCAGCTCCCGTTTCGATCGTCTGCAGCACTTGCTCTGTATTAAGTCCCGCCTTTTCAGCAAATGCCAGCGACTCCGCCACTCCTAGCATCGTTCCTGCGACGGCTATCTGATTCGCCATTTTCGTGAACTGACCGGACCCGGCACCTCCAAAGTGCTCAATTTTTTTACCCATGATTCGAAACAGCGCTTCCCCGAGCGTGAATGCCCGCGCACCTCCGCCGCACATAATGGCAAGCTCTGCGTTTCGCGCGCCGATATCTCCTCCTGATACGGGGGCGTCGAGTGCATGCAGGCCGGCAGCATCTGCTTCAGCGGCGATCCGTTCGGCAAGCACCGGACTGGACGTCGTCATATCGATTAACAACGCCCCCTGTTTTGCTTGTCTGATCAGTCCGTCCTCTCCGAAATACAGGGACTCAACGTCTTCCGGATAGCCGACCATCGTAATCACGGCATCTGCGTGCCGAGCAAGATCTGCAGGCGATTCGTGCCAGACGGCTCCGTTTTTCACCAGCGTGTCTGCTTTTGCTTTTGTACGGGTGTAGAGGTGCAGCGTGTACCCGGCCTCCATCAGATGACCGGCCATGCTGGCTCCCATTACCCCCGTTCCAATAAATCCGACATCATTCATGGTCTCTCTCCTCTTAGTTACGCAAATTTTTCCGGACTGGAGCCGAAGCGCATGTCTTCATTCCAGCTAGTGATGAGGTCTACATCTTCTTGTTTCAGCTCAAAGTCGGTAATAGCCGCATTTTCACGAATCCGCTCCGGCGTTACCGATTTCGGCACCGCAGCTACGTGGCGCTGCATGTTCCAGCGGAGAATGATCTGAGCCGGCGTTTTCCCGTACGTTTCCGACATGCGGACCAGAGCCGGATCATCGAGCTTCCTTCCTCGTGTAAGCGGGCTCCACGCCTGCAGCTGTATGTTTTCCTTTTGACAGTAGTTGTACAGCTCCGGCTGGGTGAGCCATGGATGATACTCTACCTGATTAACCAGCGGCTGAATTTCTGCGGTTTCTTTCAGCCGCTCCAGATGCCGGACGAGAAAATTACTAACGCCTGCGGCACGGATCCATCCTTCTCGATACAGTTTTTCCATCGCCCGCCACGTCTCCGGGTAAGGGATATCCGGCCAGTGAATCAAATACATGTCCACGTAATCCACGCCAAGCTTTTTACGGCTGTTTTCGAACGCCTGAAGCGTTTCTTCATAGCCTTGTTCGGTGTTCCAGACCTTCGTCGTCAAAAACAGCGTTTCACGTGAAACACCGACGTCACGTATCGCCTGCCCTGTTTCTGCTTCATTGTCATAATACGACGCTGTGTCAATCAGCCGGTAGCCTGCTTCAATCGCTGTCCGGACGGCCGGTGCCGTTTCCTCCTGCTCTACTTTATAGACGCCAAAGCCGAGACAGGGCATCTCCGTCCCATTGGCGAGCGTCCACGTATCCGCTAATGATTTCACTGTTTTGCCTCCTCCGGGTCAAGCGGCAGACACCAGTCGATCGGCTCGCTTCCCCATTCTGTCAGCTTTTCATTGATCGTTGAAAACGGGCGGCTTCCGAAAAAGCCGCGATTGGCTGAAAACGGACTAGGGTGCGGCGACGTCAGCACCAAGTGCCTCTCCTCATCGACCCGCTCCCGTTTTTCCTGGGCAGGCTTCCCCCACAGCAGAAAAATAAGCGGAGTTTCCCGCTCGTTCAGCCGGTCGATGACTTCGTTAGTGAACGTTTCCCAGCCCTGCCCACGGTGAGACTGCGGCACGCCTGCCCTTACTGTAAGGACAGTGTTCAGCATCAGTACCCCCTGCTCCGCCCATCGTTGCAGGTGACCGTGCTTTGGCGCAGCGCAGCCGATGTCTGCCTCCAGCTCTTTATAAATATTGACGAGAGACGGCGGCACCTTCAGCCCCGGCTTTACTGAAAAGCTCAGCCCGTGCGCCTGTCCCTTCCCGTGATAAGGATCCTGTCCAAGCAGGACGACTTTCGTTTTCTCAAACGACGTCGCATGAAACGCATTCATAATGTCGTTCTTTGGAGGAAAAACGGCACGCTGGCTGTATTCCTCTTTTAAAAAAGCACGCAGGTCGTCAAAGTAGTCCTTTTTCAGTTCATCCCCGATCACCTGCTGCCAATCATTGTGAAACGCATCTGCCATCCTTTACGCTCCTCTCACACCTGTTTACTTCGCCAGGCGAAACATTAATTCCTTCCCTGCTTCATTTTCCCTTGAATGCCTGTATGAAAACAGTTCCTGCCGGACATCGTCTGTCTGCCTCTTTTTTAAAGTTACACAGGTCTTTTTAATCATTACTACTTCCTTACAGCTGCTGAATATGGCATACTGATAGAGACTATCGAATGATAGAAGCAGGACTCACCCAAACCTTTATACCTATATAAAGGGAAATTCTATCTTCATTATACAGGAGGGAACGACATGACTCGATTGTTGATTACAGATGATGCTGCGTTTATGCGCATGACGCTGAAAAAGATGGTGACCGATGCCGGTTACGAAGTCGTTGCTGAAGCGGAAAACGGCCAGGAAGCGGTCGCCTTGTATGAAGAGCATAAACCCGACCTCGTTACGATGGATATTACGATGCCGGAGATGAACGGGATCGAAGCACTGGAAAAAATCAAAGCGTTCGACCCCGATGCCAAGGTGATTATGTGCTCTGCTATGGGCCAACAGAGCATGGTCATCGATGCGATCCAGAAGGGGGCATCCGACTTTATCGTAAAGCCGTTCGATGAGGCCCGCATTAAAGAGTCTTTCGAAAAAGTCATGAGCTGAGGCATTGTCGTTACCAGCCGCTTCTTTTACAGGAGCGGTTTTTTATGTTATTCGCATGGTGAACGGCGCTTTTGGTTATGAAAAACAGCTTTAGTGATCCGCCTTCGTTTTCAGTGGATACCTACTGTTCGTGAAAGCTGCACAAGCGACGGCAATTGGTACTTAAAGGCGGGGAAACGTAACGCAACTTCCTGGAAAAGAAGCATAACAGCAGGAAATTGCAACTCAGACAATTCAACAGACCGTTATAATGAATCAAACGACATAAGCATGAGAAAGCTTTACTTACAGACCTTATAAATGGAACAGTGCTCCAAATTAAATCGGGCAGTAGGTTCTCCTTATACGAACCGGAGATCTTCTGCAGCAGCGCTTACTAAAAAAAGCGCCGGAGCTCCGGCGCTTTTCTGTGTGATCAGGCGAGTTCCCAGGAGCGCCATATAACGCTTCCCTCACCGCTGATGCGGACGATATTGGCTTCCGGCTCCGGGAAAAAGCGGGCCGTCATCACCGTTCTGCCTCCGTCGACAAACACTTCTGCCGACG
Organism: Alkalicoccus luteus; assembly: GCF_012034335.1. GTDB lineage: Bacteria > Bacillota > Bacilli > Bacillales > Salisediminibacteriaceae > Alkalicoccus > Alkalicoccus luteus_A. The sequence goes on from NZ_JAATHJ010000018.1 coordinate 26,917, forward strand.
AACTGTCGAGGAACAGCCTGAGCTCATCGATCGACGCAATGTTCGTGCTGCGTGTTTCGATGCTGCCGTCTTTAAAGGACGGACGGCTCATCGTCAGCAGGCCGTTTTCGTATGTTAACGTCAGGCCGTCGCGAATCGTGATGGAAAATTCGGAGGCGCTATTCGTTTCCAGCACAATCTCAGAAGCGGGTGTCACTGCTGCTTCAGCGCCTTGGGCAAGCTGTACTTTCATTTCAAGCGGCTCACCGGCACGCAGTGCTTCGAGCTCTTCTGCCGGCTCCTGCACGACGGCGCCGTTTTCCACGCGCAGGACGCGCGGGACGGTCATGCAGTGAATCCAGCCGGCTGAAGTCGTCGGCTGATGTTCTTCATCTGAATCCGGAACGCCCATCCAGCCGAAAAGCAGGCGTCGTCCCTTTTCATCCAGCGTTGTCTGAGGGGCGTAGAACTCAAAGCCTTCATCCAGCTCCCGAAATTCCCCGTGAGTGAACGACGGCGCCTCGAGATCTGCTCTGCCTGTAAAGTATCCAGCCTGATAAACGTTTTCAAACCGGTTTCCCTGCTGCTCCAAACCCTGAGGAGAAACGATCAGCACGTCTTCCCCGTCCAGTTTAAACAGATCCGGACACTCCCACATATAGCCGAACGCACCGAGCCCGTTCAGATGTGAGCCTGCAAATGGACCGATATAGTCCCACTCTTGAAAATCCGTTGACCGGTAAAGGAGAACCTGCCCTTCTTCCGATTCCGTCTGGGCCCCAATCACGAAATAATAAGCACCGTTTTCTTCCCACACCTTTGGATCTCGAAAGTGAGCCGTATAGCCCTCTGGCTGGCTGTTAACGAGCGGTCCTTTTTTCTCAAACGTTTTTCCATCTTCGGAAAGAGCAAGGCACTGGTATGCTTCTCGCTGGTTGTTCTCATCCTTCACATTTCCTGTATAAAGAAGCGCGAGTTTTCCGTCCAGCTCCATCGCGCTTCCGGAATAGCAGCCGTTTTTCTCAAACCACTCGCTCGGTGCGAGCGCAATCGGCTCTTCGTTCCAGTTGATCAGATCCTCTGATGTCCAGTGGCCCCAGAATTTATGTGTATGGTCCGGAGCGAACGGATTCCATTGGAAAAAGAGGTGATACGTGCCGTTCCACTGAATCCAGCCGTTTGGATCATTCAGCAGGCCGACCGGCGGCATCCGGTGGTATACCTGCCTGTATGGATCCGCTTCAACGCGGGCTCCTTCTTTCACTACTGCCTGATAGGCTGCGTCATGCAGCTGCTTTTCATTCTCAGTCATGCTTTTTCCTCCCTGTACGTTTTCACCTGCTCCAGCGTCGGCAGCGCCGTCATCGCTCCTTTAGTAGAGGCGGCAAGCGCGCCTGACACTGCTGCAAAGCCTGCCATTTCCGCTGCCTTTTCAGGTGAAAGGCTGCGGATGTCCTGCTTTAGCAGATGAAGCTGATACAGCATGCCGGATACGAACGCATCGCCGGCTCCGGTTGTATCAACAGCATCGACCTTCTGCGCCGGCACGTGTACCGGTGCTTCACCCTGTATAAACACCCAGCTTCCGTCTGCACCGAGTGTCACGAGAATGAGCGGAATATTGTGAGCGTCAAGCCTGCTCACTCCGGCTTCGATGTCCGTTTCACCCGTCAGAAATTCAAGCTCCTCTTCGGAAAGCTTCAGCACATCCGCTTCGCCGAGCAGCGTGCGGATTCCTTCTTTGGCATCGGCTTCGGAGCCCCAAAGTCCGAGGCGCAGGTTCGGATCGTAGGAAATCAGCATTCCGTTCGCTTTTGCTTCCTGAACAGCGTGAAGCGTTGCCGACCGGGACGGCTCACTAATCATGCTGATGGACCCGACGTGCAGCACGTTGTTTTCGTCGAACAGCTGCTGCGGAATATCTTCCGGCTCTAAAAAGCGGTCCGCACTCGGATCAATGTAAAATTCGAAGCTCCGCTCGCCACCGTCTCCAAGCGTCACAAACACGACGCCTGTACGTACGTCGCGGGTAAACGTCATCGCAGACGTATCCACGCCATAGTTATCGAGCGTTTCTTTCAGAAAGCGGCCGAGTACATCATCGCCCACCTTCCCCAAAAAAACAGCCTTGGCGCCGAGTCTCGCAAGTCCGACAGCCACATTGGCAGGAGCCCCTCCCGGACTTTTCTGGAACGTTTCATTATTGTCATCAAGCGGGATGAAATCGATCAACGCTTCACCCAGGCAAATTACACCGTTTTTCATTGCTGTTCCCCTCTTTCCGTTCGAACTGTTATAGAGTAAAAAAGGTTACCGCTGCGCAGAAAACCTGCCGGGTAACCTTCTGTTATGGTCTATATTATACGGCCCGACCGGCACAGGAACAAGTATCAGAAGCGAAAACGATCTGTCTTTTCCTGGAGGTCGATGCTTAAATCGCTCAGCTGCTCTGATGTGCTGCCGACTGAAGCCACAGCTGAAGACTGCTCCTGGGCAGAGGCGGATACTTCCTCTGATGTCGCGGCGGCGTCTTCTGCAACCGCAGCCACGCTCGCTACGGCATCCGCGATACTGCTTCTGTAACTGCTTACCTCTTTTAAATCAGCATCCAGTTCTTCAAGCGTCGCGGTCAATGTTTCTACTGAAGCAATAATCGACTCAACTGATTCACCCGTCTCAGTTACTGCACCGCGCTGCTCCTTCTGCATCTCATTCACAGAGCTCATCGTACCGGCAACGCGCTTTGTCTCGCTTTCGACTTCTGAAATCGTATCGTTTATTTTTGTTGTCGCAGCCAGCGACTGTTCGGCAAGCCGGCGCACTTCTTCGGCCACGACAGCAAAGCCCCGTCCGTGCTCCCCTGCCCGGGCTGCTTCAATGCTCGCATTGAGCGCCAGCAGGTTCGTCTGATCGGCGAATTCTGATATCGTTCGGACGACGGTGCCGATTTCCGCCACTTTTCCTGTAAGGGCAGAAACGGCTTCGTCGGCTTTCGCGTAAAGCGACTCAGCTGCTTCAGTGCGGTCCGCAAGCTTCCTCGTACTAAGACTGCCAGCTTCGTTTGCACCGCGAATTTCTTCCGAAAGCTCCGTCATCCGCTTCGTACGTCGTTCCGCCTCTTCCAGTCTGCCTGAAAGCAGCTGCATCTGCTGATTCGTCTGCTCCACATCTTCCGCTTGCCGGGACGCTCCATCGGCTACACCGGTAACAGCTGATGCCATTTCCTCGCTCGCAGCTGCCGTTTCTTCTGCAACAGCGCTAAGCTCCTCTGACATTGCCCGGGACCTGCCGGCAGAGTCCTGAATCGACCCGATCAGCTCCTTCAGGCTCGCTGTCATCACGCTGACAGAGGCGCCAAGCTGACCGATTTCATCTTTCCCGCGAATCGAAACCGATTCCGAAAAATCACCGTCTGCCATGCGCCCGACATGCTCGTTCAGGCGGCGCACCGGCTTAACGAGGCGGGAAGCTGCTGCATATGATGCTGCTACAGCGAGAAGCACAGCTGCAAGCCCGACGACGATAAACGTGTTTCGTGCGGTAGCGAGTTCCTGATAGAGCACTCGGTCTTCGTAACCGGCCATAACCGTCCAGCCGAATCCTTCCACCGGTTCAAAATAAGCTGTCCTGCCGCCTGACGAGCTGGAGCCGCCGCTGTCTGCGCCAACTGCAGCTGCCGCTGGTGCCTCAGCTGCTGATTCGCCGACGAGTGTCTCGTTTGTATGAGCAATATAGGTACCCTCAGCATCCAGCAGCGCAAGCTCTCCCTCGTAGCCAGTGTCAGATGCCTGCAGCACCTGCACCATCCGGTCGAGTGATAAATCGACTGCCTGCACCCCGAGCAGGTTCCCGTTCTGCTCTACCGCTCGCGCAGCTGTAATAATCAGTTCCTCCGTATCCACGTCAATATAAGGATCGGTCCAGATGACGCCTTCCGGATTTTCCACCGCTCCTGTATACCACGGACGTTCACGCGGATCAAAGTCATCCGGCAGATCGATTGCCGGAGTTGAAACCAGTTCCCCGTTCTCTGTTGCCACGTACATGAGCTGCGTTCCTTCTTCTCTGGCCATGAACTGCTCAAAGTAGCTGTTCATCTCCTGCCAGGCATCTTCATTTTCGTCTGCCAAAAAGGAGATAGTCCGCTCATCCTGTGCGAGCATATCGACTGAGAGCGAATATTTATCAAGGTGTTCCTGGATGTACCGCTCCGCGTCCTCCACGGTGGCCGACGCATTTTCCTGCACAGACTGTTCAATTCCTCCGCTCAGCTGGCTGTAAATGACAAACGACGCCGCAAGCATCGTCAGTACAATCAGTCCTGCTGAGAATAAAACCATCTTGCCTTTTAATGAATGCAACATGCTGATTCCCCCTGTCCCGTCTTTGTTATAGGTCCCTGTTCTTAAATCGGATCATTCACCATTCTCTTATGTAATGCTTTATACTTAAATAAACATCTTTAATTAAGCACTTATAACTATGAATATTGTCTTATATTTCTGATAGTTTGGCAAGGGCTATTTTCAGTTCACGTGTACGAGGGGCCTGCAGAATTGAAAATGCCCTTGTTCCTGATACAATGAAGAAAGATGACGCTGGAAAGGATGAGACCGATTGGCTGATATTTATATACTTCATGAAAATGATGAATGGACCGCACCGCTTCTGAAGGAACTTGATGAGCTTGGGGCTGACTATGAAGCCTGGCACATGCACGAAGGACATGTTCCGCTGCACGAAGAGCCGCCGCACGGTATTTTTTATAACCGGATGAGCGCCTCCTCCCATACCCGCGGTAATCGCTACTCACCGGAACTGACCGCCGCCGTCCTTAACTGGCTGGAACAGCATGGACGGACGGTGATGAACGGCAGCCGGGCGCTTTATCTCGAAGTAAGCAAAGCTGCTCAATATGCTTCTCTTGAAACTTACGGGATCCGTGTTCCGAAGACGACAGCAGCTGTTGGCGATGATGCTCTTTTAAAGGCTGCGGCCTCGATGCCGGTACCGTTTATCACGAAGCACAACAGGGCCGGAAAAGGGCTTGGCGTCCAGCGGGTTGATTCAACGGATGCGCTGGCTGCAGCGCTGGAAACCGGAACAGTTGATCCATCTGTCGACGGGGTCATGCTCCTGCAGCAGTATATTGACTCTCCCGACAGCAGCATCGTCCGCTGTGAATTTATCAACGGACGCTTCATGTACGCCGTCAAGGTTGATACAGGCGGCAGCTTTGAGCTCTGCCCGGCAGACGCCTGCAGCCTTGAGGAAAGCTACTGTCCGACCGATGCTGCACCTGCTTCCCCGTCGTTTGAGATCGTCGAGAACTTCAACAGTCCGCTCATCCCGAAATACGAAGCGTTTCTGAAAGCGAACGACATCGCTTTCGCGGGCATCGAGCAAATGACTGACCGGGATGGAACGACTTATACGTATGATGTTAATACGAATACTAATTACAACCGCGAGGCGGAAGCCCGCTATGGCACGTCAGGCATGCAGGAAATCGCCAGAACGCTTGTCAGCGCGGCGAAAGGAGCAGCAGGCATTGAAAGCTATTAATCCAGCACACGTGCAGGCCGAACTCGATCAGCTGAGGGGCGAGCCTGTCTACGTCCACCTTGAAACGACGAACGGCGCTTACGCCAGCCACCGCGAAAAAGGCACGCTGTCAGCTGGTGCTTTTATCCGCAACGTTCAGCTGACGTTCGAAATCGGAAAAATTGCAGGAAACGGCCCGTATCGGATCGGTCTCGAAACGGATATCGGCTGGCTCTATGCCGAAGGGCTGACGGACTGGGAGAAAGATGAAGAAAACCGGCTTTTGTTTGCCGGTCATGACCATGAGGGAAGACTGGCCGCAGCGCTTGAATTAAGCCGCAGCCCCTTCCCGAAATAATACTGCCCGGTTCACACGCGGGATGAAGGAGCGCTGATCATGAGCAAGAAGCCACTGCTTGTTATATTTCCACATCCGGACGATGAAGCGTTCGGAGTCGCAGGAACCATTTTAAAGCACATCGAATCAGGCGGATCAGTCACGTACGTCTGCCTTACCCTCGGGGAAATGGGCCGGAACATGGGCCGCCCTGTGATGGCAAACCGGGAGACGCTTCCGGACATCCGCCGCCGCGAGCTTGACCGGGCTGCTGAGCTGCTCGGTATTCAGGATCTTCGCCGATTCGGTATGCGGGATAAAACGATCGAATTCACAGACCTCGATGCGCTCGCCTCCCGATTCGGCGATGTGATTCAGGAGATCGCTCCGGAACGAATTATCACGTTTTATCCCGGTTATGCGGTTCATCCGGATCACGACGCCACCGGTGACGCGGTGATTCGCGCCGTCCGCGCCCTCCCTGAGGAAAAGCGGCCGGACGTTCATACGATTGCATTCGCTGACGGCACAGAAGAGGATCTTGGCGCACCGGACGTACTGACCGACGTGAGCGCCTACCGGGACGCAAAGCTTCAGATCATTGAGGCACATGCCAGTCAGACTGCCGGATTGATCGAAGCTGTCAAAAGCAGACACGATACCGAAATGGAAGAAATGCTTGTAACCGAGCGCTTCTGGCGCTATCCGGTTTAGACCGCACGTTAAACGGAGGCAGGGATCATCAAACGATCCCTGCTCTTACTGTATTGATTGCGTCTTATTCGGCGTACACCTGTAAGGTTCTCCTTCGCCTCTGAACTTGCTACCGGCTTTTTCTCTATGACTACATTCAACCAGAACAAAAAGAAGCAGCCTCCTGTTTGATCGGGAGACTGCTTCTTTACGTAACGTTTATTGTTACTGCACGTCGACTGCGACGCGTTCTTCCTTTGTCCGTCCGGCAAGCTCCTCCCGTACTTTATAGGGAGAAGACACGATGAAGTGAACGACCCGGCGCTGCTTGCTTTTTGTGTAAAGCAGTTCAAGATAGCCGCCTTCCAAATCAAACGCGTATACTTTCTGCCAGCGTCTTGCAAACGTAATTTTATGGAAATACGGAACGAAAACGATATAGTTCTCTGTAAAAATCAGCCTTCCCCTCCAGTCGGAGCGGGTTAAGATCGCCGGTACAGAGGCCTTAATATCCTCTTTCAGCACGGTGTTTGCTTTGTAGCGTACGAATTGATACATCATGACGTCAACTCCAAACGTAAAGAGCAGCGCAATCGTGATGCTTAACACAGCAAACAGTGGATCTGCCGAGAAAAACGTAATGGGAAGAAAGAGTCCAAAAACGAGCAGTAAAACAGCGTAGCGTAAATAACGGCCGATAAACGGATTACCGTGTTGGACCATGCATGTTCACCTCCAGGCAACGCAATAGAATAATTACGTATTCCCTGTTTTATCCATCCTCAAACCTATTGTTATTGTATTTCTTCTGCGTCAAAGAAACGGAGCAGGTCGCCGTAAATGATTTCATCGGAGTAGTGAAGCTCCCGATCTCCGCGCGAGGCTGCGTCCACGCAGTTTTCCGTATCGATCAGTTCCCCGCTGTCTGCATCAAAGCATTGTTCGTTGGAAAATATAACCTCATCCGTTATAACCGTTCCATTTCGCAGTACGGCAAAATCATCGCGTTCTTCAGCCAGCAGATCGGTACCGAACATAACGTGATTATCCTGGGACATGCCAAGCAGATTGAGAACCGTCGGCATCATGTCAATATGCCCTCCCACTGTATTAAACCGCTGCGCCTCCTCTTCCATACCAGGAATATGGATTAGAAACGGAACGCGGTCCAGTCTGACTGCCTCATAGTCATCAATTTCTTTATCAAGTACGGGACCGAGTTCCTCATAGTGGCTTTCTGCAATGCCGTAATGGTCCCCGTACATGACGTACATCGTATTTTCGTGCAGTCCCTCTTCTTCCATGCGGTGCATGAGATAGCGGACTGCTTCATCCGTATAGCGCACCGTCGGATAATACCGGTTCACGATGTCACTGTCAGTGTCGAGCGGGTCGATAAACGTATCTTCCGGGTCCAGCTCATACGGAAAGTGATTTGTAAGCGTCAGAAACGTGGCGTAAAAAGGTTCAGGCTCGTCTTTTAAATAGTTCATCGACTGCTCAAAAAACGGGATATCTTTAAGTCCCCAGCCGACGGAATTATCGTCGGTTACGTCGAAATAATCCAAATGGTAATATTCATCATAGCCAAAATGCGGATACACGACATCCCGGTTATAAAACGTATCGGTATTGGCGTGGAATACCATATTGGTGTATTCCTCTCCTCCAAGCGCACGTGGCAGCGGCGTGCTCTCGATCTCCGGATGCGTATGGAAAACGGCACCTCGCCCGAGAGGATAAAGGGAATTGTTCATCATCCATTCCGCATCAGAGGTTTTGCCTTGCCCTGCCTGATCATAAAAGTTTTCGAAGTAAAAGCTTTCCTCAATCAGTTCATTAAGGAAAGGCGTCACTTCTTCTCCATCCAGTGTCAGCTCCATCGCCTGTGTCTCCACGGATTCCAGCGAAATCACAACGACGTTCATCCCTTCCGCCGCAGCGAAAAATTCTGCACTCGGGTCGGTGTGGTAGCGCTGCAGGTGCTCCTCAATAGCCTCAAAATCGTCTTGCTCTGCCAAATCCGGCTGGGCACCTGTCGTAAAGTGGAGATAAGCGTCATAAAAATAAAAATTATAAATGCCGAGACTTTTAATCAAATTCTGTCTGTCAAACGGATGCGCAGGTGTTTCGGCTTCGGCAAAGTCTACCCGGCCAAGTCCGACGATCAGCACTGCAACGACAGCAATCAGTGCATATTTTGCCTTCTCATGCTTCATCGGAGCCCGTTCCACCGGAATTGGATCCGGTTTTTTTACCATAATCCAGCCGATAAGAATCAGGTCAAGAAAGAAGACGATATCCCACCATTGAATAAGCTCGAACACGCTCGTAGATAAATCGCCCGCATTTCCACTCATTACAAGCATCGGCAGCGTAATCAAATCGGCAAATTCACGATAGTAGACCGTATTGCTGTAGAGCACGACCGTCAGAAGCAGACTGAGCGTAAAAAAGTAGCCACGCTGCCATTTCGGCTTTAACAGCAGGCCGAGACTGAAAACCACGAGCAGAAATGCCAGCGGATTTATGACAAAGATAACCGCTTCCAGCCAGTGCGCCATGACCAGATTAAAGGTCAGAAAGGACACGGCAACGGTTTTTATCCAGAGGATGCCAAGGCACAAAAACATAAAGCGGTGTCGGTTAAAAAAATCGAGCATCCCGTCTCTTCCTTTCTATACAAATCACGAACAGTGCTTCTGCTCTTATTTTACTGAACATGATTCAAACAAGCTAATATACCCGGTCTATTTACACGTTTTTTGACAACGTTGGTACCAGTATATATTTCCCTTTATCGTTTATTCATAATCCTGCCATTTCTGTTCCCGAAGTATTCCGCTTAACCCCGTACAATTTTTCTGCACAGACTGGTATACTTCAGAGGGAGTGTTTTTACATGGCCGGCATCGATTGTGCCGGCAGAAACGAATGAAGAGGGAAGGGTGTACATCTATGACAGCATTTGCACAAAAGCTCGATAAGTACGCAGAACTGGCCGTAAAAGCCGGTGTTAATATTCAACAGGACCAGACGCTGGTCGTCAATGCACCAGTGAGTGCGACTGAATTTGTTCACATGGTTGCCGATAAGGCCTATGAAGCCGGTGCCAGACACGTGCACGTTGAATGGAACGACGATCGTTTAACGCGGCTGAAGTACGACAAGGCTCCGCTTGAAGCCTTTCACGAATTTCCTGCATGGAAGGCGCGCGGCTTTGAAGAGCTCGCAGAAAACGGTGCCGCCTTTATGACCATCAAGTCCACGGATCCTGACTTGCTTCAAGGAGTAGACAGCCGTAAAGTTGCGGCCGCAAACAAGGCGTCCGGACAGGCAATGAATACGTTCCGAACGTATATTCAGTCCGATAAAGTAAGCTGGCTCGTGATTTCCGCACCGTCTCCGGCCTGGGCTGCAAAAGTCTTTCCGGATGCCCCGGCAGAGGAACAGGAAGAAAAGCTGTGGGAAGCGATGTTTGAAGCTGTCCGCATTAACGAAGCTGACCCTGTACAAGCATGGCAGGAACACGACGCCAAGCTGCAGACGAAGGCAAAGGAGCTGACGGCAGAAAACTTTGACCGGCTTCACTACACAGCCCCGGGAACAGACCTTACGATCGAGCTGCCGGACAAGCACGTCTGGATCGGCGGCGGCGGACCGAATAAAGACGGCGTTCATTTCATTGCCAACATGCCGACAGAAGAGGTGTTCACTGCTCCGAAGGCCGATGGCGTCAACGGGACAGTGTGCAATACAAAGCCGCTTAACTACGGCGGAAACATTATTGACGGTTTCTCCCTGACGTTTAAAGACGGGAAAGTTGTTGATTTTTCAGCAGAAGAAGGCGAGGCAACGCTGAAGGATCTGCTTGATACGGATGACGGCGCTGCTCGTCTTGGCGAAGTGGCTCTTGTTCCGCACAGTTCGCCCATCTCTCAAAGCGGCATTCTCTTTTACAACACGCTTTACGATGAGAACGCATCGAACCACATTGCTCTCGGGAGCGCCTACTCGACGTGTGTGGAAGGCGGAGCCGATATGAGCAGCGAAGAGCTGAAGCAGGCCGGCCTGAATACGAGCATCACGCACGTTGATTTCATGATCGGCTCCGGCGACATGAACATCGACGGCATTAAAGCCGACGGCACGGTCAAACCGGTGTTCCGAAACGGCGAATGGGCATAACTAGTGTGAAGAACCGTCCTTAAACAGGGCGGTTCTTTCCGTTTACACGAAAGATTATTTGGTATATACGTTAGTAAGCTCGAGCTTCCAGTAAGTTGTTGGCTTGTCTTTCATGTTCTTCTTTCTAACTAGAGAAGGCTCCGGCTTTTGACGGGTTAACCCTATCGAAAAAACTCCCTGCTTCCTTCGTAAGTCTCTGCCGATCATACGGTGATATTAAAAGCTGCGAAGACCTTTTTTGCGAAAGACTGAAACCATGCAGGCGACGGTTCCTTCTGATTGTTGGATTCCCATTGCGTTAAGTTTCTTTTGCAGAGACTTACGTTGCTTTATTCGTTATAACGACCTGTTGTGTTGTTCGAGTCGCTTTTGACCGCCGTTAAGTCAGTTTCATGGAGCGCTCTGTTACAAATGCCGGGCGTTTGTGCAGCTTTTGCTGCCAGTTAAGTTGCTTTTGTCTCGAAAACTTGCGGCAGACGATCGCCCCGACCGATGTTCGCCGAAAGCATTAGCTGCGATCCGGGCTGCATGCATAGAAAACAGCCTGTTGGAACTTCCAAGCAAAACTAATTCTTAAACAGATAGGCAGAACGATTTTTCCTGAAAAAAGCGATTCCTGTTTTTTCAGAAGCCTCAGATGCGACTTTCCTACTCGCGATTTAGGACGAGCTGAAAATACATGTCTTTCTGCAGGATGTAGCTATTACGTTGATGCAGGAGCCGTTTATTCAGCAGCCATAACTATTCTGTCAGTATAAAGACATTTTCTATTTTTTACCTAATTAGAGGGTGCTCACCCTGCTCAGATTTTACGTACCATGCATGTTTCGTCCTTCCCCTTCTTTAGTCTGCATGAAAAAAGATGTCGGATTTTTTCACATTTTTGAAAATATTGCTTTTTCATTCTAAGTTTTCGGAATATAATGAAACTACTTACATATTAAAGGGGGTAGTTTTCATTGCAGGACTGGCTTATGAATGTAATCGGCGCCATCAGTGATGTCGTCTGGGGGATTCCGACGTTGATTCTCATCGTCGGAACAGGGCTCTACTTAACAATACGGCTTGGATTTCTTCAGTTCCGCACGTTGTTTTACGGTCTGAAGCTCGCTTTCAGTCCGAGTAAGCAGGATAAAAAATCAGAAGGGGATATCAGTCACTTCGAAGCACTGACGACTGCCCTGGCAGCGACCATCGGTACCGGTAACATTGCCGGTGTCGCTACAGCGGTCGTGCTCGGGGGACCTGGTGCCGTTTTCTGGATGTGGCTCAGTGCCCTGTTCGGTATGGCTACGAAGTACGCAGAGGCAATTCTCGCCGTCAAGTACCGGGAGAAAAACTCCAAAGGACAGTTTTCCGGCGGACCGATGTACTATATCGAGAAAGGACTCGGTCTGAAATGGCTTGCGGTGTTATTCGCCTTGTTTGGTGCAATTGCAGCGTTCGGTATCGGAAACATGGTGCAATCCAATTCCGTTGCCGGTGCACTGACGGAAACATTTAACGTCAATGCGACTGTGACCGGTCTTGTACTGACGGTGCTCGCCGGCCTTGTTATTCTCGGCGGTATCCGCGCGATCGGACGTGCAACAGCTTTTATCGTTCCGTTTATGGCTCTTTTCTATGTGCTTGCTGGTATTATTATTATGATTTTAAACTGGGAGCTCGTTCCTGGAGCGGTAGCGTACATCTTTACGGATGCCTTCACCGGACAGGCTGTTGCCGGCGGTGCCATTGGTGCTGTTATCCGCTGGGGTGTGGCACGAGGCGTATTCTCAAACGAAGCCGGTCTCGGTTCTGCACCGATCGCCGCAGCTGCTGCGCGGACAGATTATCCTGGACGGCAGGCGCTCGTCTCCATGACGCAGGTGTTTATTGATACGATCGTCGTCTGTTCGATCACCGGTATCGTTATTGTCATGGGTGATATGTACATCGGCGGTCCGGAGGGTGCTGCACTGACCTCTGCATCGTTTGATCTCTTCCTCGGAGGAGCGGGCGGAGTCATCGTTGCCATCGGTATCGTATTCTTCGCTTTCTCTACCATTCTCGGCTGGTCCTACTATGGGGAGAAATGCTTCAGCTACCTGTTCAGCGATAAGGCAGTTCCGTACTACCGAGCGGCCTTTGTAGCGGCCATCTTCGTCGGTGCTGTTGCGGAGCTTGACCTCGTCTGGGGTATTGCAGACGTAATGAACGGTCTGATGGCTATTCCGAACTTGATCGGACTTCTCGGTCTGACCGGCGTAGTCGTAGCCGAAACAAACAAATTCCTGAAAGTTGCCCGCGAAGAAAAAGAACGCGATCTGGCACGCAAATAACGCTCATGACGGCCGTCTCCTTATTTTAACTGGGAGGCGGCTTTTTTCATCCTGTTAGCCTGAAGATAAAAAAACGCAAATTCATTCAATTAAATTGTATATTTATAATTGATTTCCCGGTTTCCATCTATTAAAATAAGTTCTTGTGAATAAAGATGCTAATTGGAAAGGACGGGGTTCATCATGAAAGGTTACTCCCCACTTAAATTTATATTATTTTCTCTGATCGGTGTTTTGTTGTTTATGACGCCGATCCCAACAGACGAAGGCTTTACGATTCCAATCGCAATTTTGTCCTCCGGCCTGCGCGACCTGCTTGGAGAAGTGCTGCCGGTGTTAATCGTTCTCGTCATACTGATCAGCTTTGCCGGCTCGCTTATCATCAAAACCGTCCGACCGCAGTCAATGGATAAACATGCATTTTTGCAGCGGCTGTTTGACGTGTCCTGGTTCTGGTTCACGGTACGCCTGCTCGCTTCCGTCTTTGTGATCATGACGTATTTTCAAATCGGTCCGGAGATGGTGTGGAGTGAGTTTACGGGCGGGCTTCTGTTCGGCGATCTTCTCCCGACGCTGTTTACGATCTTTTTATTTGCGGGCCTGTTTCTGCCGCTGCTGTTGAATTTCGGACTGCTGGAGTTTTTCGGTGGCTTGATGACGAAAATCATGCGCCCGCTGTTTACCCTGCCGGGGCGCTCTTCGATTGACTCGCTGACGTCCTGGCTCGGGGACGGCACCATCGGGGTCATCCTGACTGACAAACAGTATCAGGAAGGCTATTATTCCCAGCGTGAAGCTGCAGTCATCGGCACGACTTTTTCTGTCGTTTCCATTACCTTTGCGCTTGTCGTGATTGAGGAAGTCGGCCTGCAGCATATGTTTTTTGAATTTTACGGAACGGTGATTGCAGCTGGTCTCATCACCGCCCTGATCATGCCGCGTATCCCGCCGCTTTCATGGAAATCGAACAGCTATATCGATGAGAACACGGAAACGCTTGATGAAACCCTGCCTCAGGAGTACCGCGGACAGTCATTCGGACTCGTGCGCTTTGGCTTTGATATGGCTTCTACGCGAGCTGCGAAAAACAGCAGTCCTGCCGCTTTTTTCGCGCAGGGCGGGCGTACTGTTCTCGACATGTGGATCGCGGTCGCGCCAATTATTATGGCGTTCGGCACCATCGCGACGATTCTCGCAGAAAACACGCCGCTGTTCACGTGGCTCGGCGCCCCGTTTGTGCCTCTGCTGCAGCTGATGCAGGTGCCGGAAGCAGCAGAAGCCGGAGCGACGCTCGTCGTCGGCTTTGCCGATATGTTCCTGCCGGCGATCTTTGCATCAGGAATTGAGAGCGAGATGACGCGCTTTATTATCGCCTGCGTGTCCGTTACGCAGCTGATCTTCCTGTCAGAAGTCGGCGGCGTGCTGCTCGGATCCAAAATACCAGTAAGCTTCCGCGATCTCGTCATCATTTTTCTTGAGCGGACGCTGATCTCGCTGCCAGTCGTCGTGCTGATCGCACATCTGATTTTCTGATGACAAGACAAAGAAGCTCCCAGGTTTCAGAGACCTGGGAGCTTCTTTTATTCTACTATTCTTTTTTAGCAACAACTTCCACTTCAACGAGTGCGCCCTTTGGCATTCTGGAAATTTCCACAGCGCTTCGGGCCGGATACGGTTCATGCAGATAAGAGGCATAAATCTCGTTCACGACGGCAAAGTCGTCCATGTTCTGCAGGAAAATCAGTGCTTTTATAATATGGGACGTGTCAGCGCCGGCCGCTTCGAGAACGGCGGAGACGTTTTTCATCACCTGGTTTGCCTGCGCTTCAACGCCTTCCACGAGATCCCCTGTTTCCGGATTCAGGCCGATCTGGCCGGACGTGTAAATAAATCCGTCTATTTCGACCGCCTGTGAATAGGGGCCGATGGCTTCCGGTGCAAGATTCGTGTGAATAATGTTTTTTTGCATGCTTACTGCCTCCCTGCTATATCTTTCTCATTTTGATCTGGTTGACGAGGTGGTGCTCCCCCTTACGTAAAATGAGGTCCGCCCGGTGCCTCGTCGGCTGAATGTTTTCCGTCAGATTGGGATGGTTGATTCTGTCCCAGATGTCCTTAGCAAACGAATATGCTTCCTCGTCATTCAAGTCGGCGTAGCGCCTGAAATAGGAAGCCGGGTTACGGAACGCCGTTTCGCGAAGCTTCTTGAACCGCTCGACGTACCAGCGGAAGATGTCCGATTCATCTGCGTCAACGTAAATAGAAAAGTCGAAGTAGTCAGAGACCGCCACCTCATCCTCCTGACTTACCGGACGCGGCGGCTGCAGCACGTTGATGCCTTCAATAATGACGATATCCGGCTGCTTGACGATCTGCTTTTCATCCTGCTTGACGTCATAGGTGATATGAGAATAAACCGGTGCTTCCACCTGTGACTTCCCGGACTTCAAATCCGATAAAAACGCGAGCAGCTTTTGCACGTCGTAGCTCTCCGGAAAGCCTTTTTTATTCATGATCCCGCGCTTTTCCAGCACATCGTTCGGATACAGAAATCCGTCCGTTGTCACGAGATCAACGCGCGGATGGTCCTCCCATCTGGACAGGAGGGTGTGAAGGACACGGGCAAGCGTACTTTTACCGACGGCGACGCTTCCGGCGATGCCAATAATATACGGCACCTTTTTTTCCTGCTTCTGCAGAAAAACCGACCTGCTGCGGTACAGCTCCTGTGATGCGATGGCGTGCAGGTGCAGCAGCCTCGTCAGCGGCAGGTAAATATCAGCAATTTCGTCCATGTTCAGTACATCGTTGACGCCCTTAAGCTTCTCCAGCTCGTCCGGCGTCACCTCCATCGGATACGATTCCCGCAGTGCCGCCCACTCCCTTCTGGAAAAGGTCGTAAACGGTGTAATATTGTCCTTCACATCCATCATCATGTTCCATCCCTCATTCACAAATGGTGTACGGCATATTTTCTCACATATCCAGCTGGATGACTACCCGATCCGACAGCTGGAACCGCTTTCCTGATTATATCTTTCCAACAGCGGAATATCCAGTACCGTACACCGAAAAGGGACCTTAGTTCTGCTCCAGCAGCTGAACCGACACTTTGACATCAAGTGTATGAGAACCTCCGCGGTACACCCCTTCAACCGGACTCGTGTCGTGGTAGTCGCGTCCGACGCCGACGCGGATGTGCTGTTCAAGCGCCTCCACATTGTTCGTCGGATCGAGACCGATCCAGCCAATCCCCGGCACCATCATCTCTACCCAGGCGTGCGTGGCAGCATCACCGACGAGCGCTGAGCCTTCCCCGACGTAAAGATACCCACTTACATAGCGGGCCGGAATTTTTCGCGACCGGAGAGCACCGAGCATAATATTCGTAAAGTCCTGACACACCCCGCGCTTCAGCTGAAACGCTTCGTGGGCCTTTGTATGCACTTCAGTTGCTTCCGGGTCGTACGTCATCGTTTCATGCAGATACTTCATGACGTCCAGCGCATACTGCACCGGATTTCCGTTGCTTCCGGTCACCTTCCATATTTCCTCCAGCTGCTCATTCGCGACATACGTATAATCCGTTTCAGCCAGATAGGCTAAATAGTGCGTATGAAACAAATTGGAATGATAGATGGCTTTCATTTCATCAGTAAATGGAATCATGCGAATGAACGGACTTTTTTGAATGCTTACATAAGACGTTGTTTTAATGTGCAGCTCATGATGAGGCTCTGCAATAAAAAACGTTTCCACGTTGTTGCCCCATATATCGGTGTGCTCCTTCGTCAGCGACACCGGCGTAATATCCGGAAAGTAGGAAAGCAGCCGCTGACACTCATCGGTGCGCGGCTTCAGCCGGATCCGGTTTAAGCTTTGATCAACGGAAGATTCATAACGGAATTCGTTGCTGTGTTCTATTTTATATTTCACGAGTACCCACCTCTGATGCGGCAGACTTTAGACGAAGTAGTATGTGCTTGAGAAAACAGAGCTGATCCGGTTCAGGTCATTCTGGAAACGGTCCAGGAAGAGTCCTGTCTCTTCCTTCGACAGCTTTTGGAATTTAATTCTCATAAACTCGCTGCTCACGTAATCGAGTGATTTAAACAAGTCTTCGGAGTAATGAGAGACCTGGCCGTTTTCCAGCTTCATCACCGTTTCACGCACGTGCTCCATACAATATTCAATCGAGCGCGGAAACTGCTCATAGGAAATGAGAAACGGGATCACATGAGATGGATCCATCGTCGGCGGAAACCGTTTCAGATACGCGCTGTAGCCGTTTAGAAACTGCAGGGCGCTCAGCCAGTAATAGTAGTTGGCGTTTGCTTCCTGCTCCGCTTCTTTCGTTTTCTCGCACATGACGTTCAGCACGCGTGCTGTTTTTTCACCACGTTCGAGCCATTTGCCAATTTTGATAAACTGGTAGGCTTCCTCACGCAGCATGGAGGATTCGATGATCCCCTGCAGCGTGTAAGACAGCCGCTGTGTATCCTGCAGAAACGTCTGAATCCGTCTCGTGTTCCAGTCTGTAAACGGTTCACTCCGAAAGGACAGGTAATGTTCGTTCAGCACGTACCAGAAGTCCTCCGGTATGTGATCCCGGACGGCTCTCGCATTGAAACGGGCGTTCTCCAGGCAGTTACGGATGGAGTTGAGGTTTTCCGGATCCAGCGCAATATAGGACGCAGCAGCTTCTGCTGTAAAGGAGCCGCCCTTCTCTTCATAGTCCAGCTTGGATGCGCAAATTTCGACAACCGCCTCCCAGTCGCTCAGCGCTACTTTACCATATTCCTGCGTTTCCAGTGCATTAATCAGCCTCGCTTCCAGCACGCGGGCATTGCTCTCGGCACGTTCTACGTTTCGAGCCATCCAGAACAGACTTGATGCTACTCTGCTAAGCATGGACATCCTCCCCCTTCTTCAGCACCCACGTATCTTTGCCTCCTCCTCCCTGTGAGGAATTGACGACTAGCGAGCCTTCCTTTAATGCCACGCGTGACAGTCCGCCAGGCAGTACGTGAATATGATCGCTGCCGACGGCAAACACCCGCAGATCCACGTGGCACGGATAAAATCGTCCTTTCTGAAACGCCGGCGCCCGCGAAAGCTGAATCGTCGGCTGGGCGATATACTGCTGTGGATTTTCCCGGATTTTTTCTTTGAAAATCTCCCGGTCCCGTTCCGTCGACTGCGGGCCGATCAGCATGTCATATCCTCCTGAAGCCCCGACGTTTTTAATAACGAGCTCTTCCAGACGGCCGAGCACATTCTCACGCACTTCCGGATCGCTGAGAAAATACGTATCCACGTTTGGAATCAGCGGTTCCTCCCCTAAATAGTAGCGGATCATTTCCGGCACGTAGGCGTACATCGCTTTGTCATCAGCGACTCCATTTCCGACCGAATTGACGACAGCAACGTTCCCCCATCGCAGCGCCCGCATCAACCCCTTTACGCCAAGCGACGAATCGCTGCGAAATTCCTCCGGATCGATAAAGTCATCGTCAATTCTTCGGTAGATAATGTCGATCCGCTTCAGTCCCCGTACGGTTTTCATGTAAACCACATCGTCTTTTACGAGCAGATCCTGCCCTTCTACAAGCTCAATACCCATCTGCTGGGCAAGAAATACGTGATCGTAGTAGGCCGAATTGTACATGCCCGGGGTTAACAGCACCGCCTGCGGGTTGTCTTTGTTTGGTGAATTCTCCGGCACGTGGGCGAGCAGCGCCTGGTGCGAATGGGACATTTGGTGTTCGAGCGTACGAATCGCATGCTCAAAGAAAAACTCCGGAAACACTTTCCGCATGACGAACCGGTTCTGGAAGACGTAGGAGAGGCCTGACGGATTTCGGAGATTATCCTCCAGCACCCGGTAAACGCCATCCGCGTCGCGGATCAGATCGATACCAGCAAGGAAAATGTGGTTTTTATGCGGCAGCGAGAGTCCGGCTGCCTGCTCCTCATAGTAATACTGGTTTTGCTGGATTAACTCTTTCGGAACGATCCCGTCTTCCACAATCCGGTTTTCATTATAAATATCCTCAAGAAAATAATTGAGAGCGGTCACCCGCTGTTTAATTCCTGCTTCAACCGTTTCCCATTCTTTATCGTTGATAATAATCGGAACGAGGTCAAACGGCATCGTTCGCTCTGTTCCGCCTTCTTCGTGATAGACAGTAAAGGTAATGCCCTGACGCAGAAAGCTGAGCTGGGCGGTCTCATGCTTTTCGTTCAGGTCATCTACTGCATGGCGCTCCAAAATCCGTCTGAACTTCTCATAATGTGGTCTGACTTTCCCCGCGGCTTCCACCATTTCATCGTAAAAACCTTCTGCCGGATAGTTTTTTAGCATGAGTCCGCCTCCATCTATTTTATTTTTAGAATTTTCGTATAGTTTATATTCGACACGAACGCTCTTTATCCTGCTGAAAAGCCGTCAGTTGTTCCCGGGTTAGACATGCGGTAAAGTAAGTACAAGAAATGATGAGAGAGGGATGCCGCATGAAGGAAGAAATCCTGCGCTACCTGGATAGCAGCAAAGGCCTTTTTTACGATACAAGCCAGTTTATCGGGACGAACCCGGAGCTTGGCAATGAGGAACATAAAGCGAAGCAGGCTCTGACCGGTCTGCTGGAGGAAGCCGGGTTTCACGTGAAACATACGCTTCCCGGCCAGCCGGAGACAGCATTTGAGGCGGTGTTTCATTCCCACCGGTCCGGACCATCTTTAGGATTTATGTGCGAATATGATGCACTGCCGGGAATCGGCCATGCCTGCGGGCACAACTTGATCGGCACGCAGAGCGCTGCTGCTGCGATGGCGCTTGCTCAAGTTATTGAAAACACAGGCGGGACCATTTACGTGTACGGAACCCCTGCCGAAGAAACGAACGGTGCCAAGGTGACGATGGCCGAAGCCGGCATGTTCGATCATCTCGATGCCGCGATGATGGCCCATCCGTCTTCCGACTACGTCAAAAGCGGCACGTCGCTTGCGATGGATGCGCTCGAGTTTTCCTATTACGGCCGGCCGGCTCATGCGGCAGCTGCACCGGAAGAAGGCATCAATGCCCTCGATGCAGTGCTCCAGCTGTTTCACAGCTTAAACGCGATGCGCCAGCATGTAACCGATGACGTGCGCATCCACGGCATTATTCCAAACGGAGGCGAAGCGGCGAATATCGTACCTGAATTTGCTTCTGCCCAGTTTTATGTCCGTGCCGCTACACGCAGCACGCTGAATCCGGTGTCGGAGCGTGTGAAAAAAGCGGCTCGTGCAGCCTCGCTTGCAACCGGAGCGAAGCTGGAAATCAATAACTACGAATTTCCGTACGACGATATGCAGACAAACGAAACGCTCTCCGGACTTTTTACAAAACAGCTTCAGGAACTCGGCATAAAACCCGATGTCATCTTTGAAGAGGATAACGGCAGCGGTTCCCTCGACATGGGTAATGTCAGCCAGCGCTGTCCTGCCATCCATCCATACGTGCAGATTACGTCCAGACCGCTGACGCCTCATACCGAGGAGTTCCGCGATGCTGCTCTGAGCCGGGAAGGGTTTAACGGCATGATGATTGGTGCCAAAGCACTTGCCCTGACAGGTCTGGAGCTGTTAACACGTGAGCAGCTCGTACAGGATGTGAGACAGGAGTTCCGGCAGACCTTTTCGATACGTTAATCCGGGGAGGAATGAGCATGAGTCCGTTTAAACGCCAGGAACCATTCCGGTACGTGTTTCGCGTGCCGCACGATACCAGTTTTTTCATAAGCGGAAGAAAAGGTAAGACGTTTCAGTCAAAGCCGGGCAAAGGTGTGATGCTGGATTTAAGCGCCGGCGGGCTGCGGCTGCGCACGTCACTTGACCTGCCGGACGAAACAGATTTGACGTTTTCTTTTACAATTGCAGACACTGCTCTTGAACCGAGCGGATGTATCGTCTGGAAACGAAAAGAGTTCGGGGAATATGTATACGGCATTGATTTTCATGAAACGACCGATGGCGAGGCTGTTGTGAAGGCACTGAAAATGTATGCAAAAGCCTGAAGCACTGAAGAAAGCGGGTCTGATCGGGGGCATGAGCTGGGAAACGACCGCGTTGTACTACCGTATGCTGCAGGAGCGGACGCAGGAAACATTTGGAAGCGGCGTGTCGTTTCCCTGCCTGATTGATTCGCTCCCCTTTCATGAAATAGCAGCGTGCCAGCATGCCGGCGACTGGGATGCTGTCGGCAGCATACTCGCCGATTCTGCAGTTCGGCTCGAGCGAGGAGGCGCGCAGTTTATCGGAATCCTGTCCAATACGGTCCACCTGCGGCTTGAGGATGTGCAGCAGGCCGTCGGCGTTCCGGTTGTCTCCATAACCGAAGCTGCGGCTGCCGCGGTACCCGGCTCAGCGGTTCTCGTGCTCGGCACTTCCTTTACTGTTGAAGAGCGTCTTTATGATGCGTCGCTTCGTAAGCGGAACATTGAATCCGTTTACCTCCCCGCCTCGCTGCAGCAGGAGCTGCACGTACGAATCTTCAGCGAGCTGACTTCCGGAATCGTCACGTCCGAAATGCAGGAGCTGATGACGCAGTGCGCCGGCTTCGGGCGTAATGCCGGCTGTACAAGCATGCTCCTCGGATGCACCGAACTGGAGCTCGTGCCGGAGAACCACATCCTTCCTTCTGTTTCAACGGTTCGGGCTCACGTCGAGCACTTGTTTCACGAAGCCGTGTCAGGCGTTTAACATCTTCTCTTTGCGGGAAACAGCCAGTAGAGTCCATGAGGCTAATCTGCAAGGAGGTTTTTGATTTGGGTAAAAAAGTATTGATCGTTGTTACAAGCTCCGATAAAATTGCCGGAAATGATACCGGATTATGGTTGGAAGAATATGCAGCCCCTTACGCTGCGTTTGTTAAGCAGGGATATGACGTTACGGTAAGAAGCATCGACGGCGGACAGGTCCCCCTCGATCCGAACAGCCTGCCGGAAGAAGAAAATCTGGAGTGGCAGGAAGCACAGGCCATTCTTACGAATACGGACAAGCTGTCAGAAGATGACGTTTCCGCCGGCTACGATGCCGTCTATCTGCCTGGCGGCCACGGTACCGTATTTGATTTCCCTGATAACCTGCTTCTGCAGCGCGTGCTGCGCGAGCACGCTGAACAGGACCGCGTGATCGGCTCTGTCTGCCACGGACCGACGGCGCTCGTTCACGTCACGCTCTCCGACGGCACACCGCTCGTCAAAGGCCGGCGCGTGAATGCCTTTACGGATGAAGAGGAGCGCGACATGGGGCTTGAAGGCGCTGTGCCATTTCTGCTCGAATCTACGCTTCGTGAAAAAGGAGCGCAGTTTGAAGGCGGCGACAAGTGGACGGACTTTTCCATCCGCGACGGCAACCTTGTCACCGGACAAAACCCAATGTCGAGTGAAAGCGTCGCCCGTAAAATTATCGACGCAGTTGAAAATCGTTAAGCGTTCAGAAAGGCTGCTGCGGCAGCCTTTTTTTCATGCTTCCTGACGTAAAAACTGTTTTCAAGTCAGACTGCGTGAAGACTGCACCAGCGCCCCTTTTTTCTAAATACCATCCATCGTTTCTGTAAGGTTACACCTTTTCCCATGAGAAAAAGCAGCCTCCAGCTGGAGACTGCTTTTCTTTATCCGTTCAGTTTAAACGAGCTTTTCAGGCTTACGATCCGGTTGAAAACAAGGCGGTCTTCGCTGCTTTTCTTAGGATCCACGTTAAAGTAGCCGTGACGGAAAAACTGGAATTTGTCGTTTCCGGTGACGTTAGCCATGTTTGGCTCGACGAAGCCATGGTGAACCTGGACCGAATCTTCGTTGACGTGATCCATAAAATCGCCGCCGGCCTCATCATCAATGAGCGGCTCGTAAAGACGAAACTCTGCCGGTACAGCTCTCGTTGCCTCGACGTAGTGGAGCGTCCCTTTCACTTTACGTGCATTGAATCCGGACCCGCTTTTCGTCTCCGGATCATACGTGCAGTGCAGCTCGGTGATGCGGCCGTTTTCATCCTTGATGACGTCCTCACATTTAATAAAGTAAGCATGCTTGATGCGAACTTCATTGCCCGGATAGAGACGGAAGTATTTCTTCGGCGGGTCTTCCATAAAGTCTTCACGCTCGATGTAGATTTCACGTGAGAATGGGATCTCCCGCATGCCCATTTCTTCGTTTTCCGGGTTGATATCGGCCGGAAGCCATTCGACCTGACCTTCCGGATAGTTGGTGATCACTACTTTAATCGGGTCAAGCACCGCCATCGTGCGCGGAGCCTTCAGCTTCAGATCCTCGCGCAGGAAATGCTCCAGCATGCGGACATCCACGAGGTTATCCGCCTTGGAGACCCCGATCTCCCGGCAGAACTGTTTGATAGATTCCGGCGTAAAACCGCGGCGGCGAAGTCCGGAAATTGTCGGCATCCGCGGATCGTCCCAGCCGTCTACGATGTTCTCATCGACGAGCTGCTTGAGCTTTCGCTTGCTCATGACAGTGTTGGTCAGATTCAGACGCGCAAACTCAATCTGCTTCGGTTCCGCAGTCATGTCGGCGTTTGCAATCACCCAGTCATAGAGCGGGCGCTGATCCTCAAACTCCAGCGTGCAGATCGAGTGCGTCACGCCTTCAATCGCATCTTCCAGCGGATGGGCGAACGAGTACATCGGGTAAATGCACCACGCATCACCTGTGTTATGGTGCGTCGTATGCGAAATTCGGTAAATGACCGGATCACGCAGGTTGATATTCGGCGAGCTCATATCAATTTTTGCCCGCAGCACCTTCTCCCCGTCAGCGAATTCACCGGCACGCATTTTCTCAAACAGCTCCAGGTTCTCCTCGACGCTGCGGGAGCGGGACGGGCTTTCCTTACCCGGCTCTGTAAGCGTTCCCCGCATGTTGCGGATTTCATCCTGGGAGAGGTCCTCTACGTACGCAAGCCCCTGCTTGATTAAATGCACCGCCTGCTTATACATCTCCTCAAAGTAGTCGGATGCAAAACGGACTTCCTCCGGTTCATAACCGAGCCAGTCAATATCTTCTTTAATGGCTTTTACGTACTCCACGTCTTCTTTCAGCGGATTCGTATCATCGAATCGCAGGCTCGTGCGTCCGCCGAATTCATCAGCGAGTTCAAAGTTTAATACGATCGACTTGGCATGACCGATATGCAGGTAGCCGTTCGGCTCCGGCGGAAAACGCGTTACGATCTCGTCGTACGCGCCTTCTTCCATATCTTTGGACACAATGTGCTTAATAAAATGAGTGTGTGTTTCGCTCACGGTACCATCACCTTTCTTCTCTGTCATTTCGGCAGGCTCTGCCGCCGAACGAACTTTTTTTAGAATATCACGCTGACATTGATACTACAGCACTCGCATTGCCAGTACTTTCAAGTAATCTCCTTCCGGATAGTCCGGATTGACGAGAAAATCGTCCGGCAGTGCAAACTGCTTTTCCATACGGAAGCGCCGCTCCTTCGCTTTAAACGCCTGTTCGACCTGGCGGCGGAAGCGCCACCTCGGCAGTCCGGCATGATTAGTGGCAGCAATAAGCAGCGACCCCGGCTCCATCAAATCAAGCGCATCCTCTACCAGACGCCCGTAATCTTTGGCCGCACGAAACGTCGTCTGCTTGGTGCGGGCAAAGCTTGGCGGATCCAGTACGACCACGTCGTACGTCTGCTCACGTGAAGCAGCCTTGCGGAACCAGCTGAACACATCATCTACGAGAATCTTCTGGCTGTCCATGTCAATTTCATTCAGGCGGAACTGCTCGGCTGTTCTTTCGCGGCTGCGGTTTGCTGCATCCACGCTTACGGTTGAAACAGCTCCTCCGAGTGCCGCCGCTGTTGAGAACGCACCTGTGTAGCTAAACGTATTGAGGACCGTGCTGCCTGCAGCCCATTCATCCCTCAGCGTTTTCCGCACGTCACGCTGATCGAGAAAAATACCTGTCATCGCCCCGTCATCCAAGTATACGGCAAAATTCATCCCGTTTTCCTTTATATACAGCGGTGCAGGGGCTTCCGTGCCGCTGACGAAGTCGCTCTGCTTTTCGGTTTTTTCATCTGAAAAACGTTTTTTTTCGTATATGCCAACAGGGTCCATCGTCTGCGTTAAAATATCGATGAACTGCTGACGGAACGAGTAGGCGCCTTTGCTGTAAAACTGCAGGACGTAATAGCCGGCGTAATAGTCGATAAGAATACCGCCAAATCCGTCTCCCTCACCGTTAAACACACGGAATGCGGTCGTCTCTTCTGAAGCAAGCAGATTCCCCCGCCGGCTGATTGCCATCATCAGCTTTTTGGAAACAAACTGCTCATCGATCATTTCGTTTTCCTTTTTCGTCAGGATCCAGCCCGTTCCTTTATTCTGCTTTCCAACATAACCTCGACCGAGAAAATCGCCGTCCGGTGCTTCCAGCGTGAACAGCTCTCCCTCTTCCAGGTCAGTCCGGTTTCCGACCGCTTCTTCTGTAAGCAGCGGAAACCCGTCCCGATACTGCTCTACCGTATCCGGCAGGGCGGTCAGTCGTATTTCTTCCATGTCTATCATCCTCTCATTATGAACACAAAAAAACCGCACGGCTCCCATGCACATGGTACAGCGTCTGCGGTTACATACGTGTAAGCCCTCCCTGATCCAGCTTTTAACAGCGGTTCAGGCAGAGCTACTTCTGCTGTTGGACATGTACGGAGCGGGCGGTTAACATACAGCATCTCTCCATCGGATCGAATGCTATAACGCTACCATATTTCGGGCGGCTTCGCAACCGCGCTCAGCCTTCGATCCGCTCCGCATGCGTGTAGACGTTGAAGCGGTCACGGCGGATAAAACCGACTGCCGTGATGCCGAGATCGTCAGCGAGATCGAGGGCCAGGGAGGTCGGTGCTGACTTGGACAGCACGACGCCCGCACCGATTTTGGACACCTTCAGCAGCACCTCAGAAGAGAGACGGCCGCTGAACACAATCACTTTATCCTTTAAACTGATGCGGTGGCGCACGCTGTAGCCGAACAGCTTGTCGAGCCCGTTGTGACGGCCGATATCGGAGCGAGTCACGAGCAGTTCATCTGCAGTTGCCAGACCGACGTTGTGAAGCCCGCCGGTGGCATGAAAATCGGCCGAGCCGTCCTGCATCTCTTTCATAAGACGGATAATCTGTTCGGGGCGGATGCGCACCGGGCTAGAAACCGTTTTTGCGGTACGGCGGTCGTTTTCAAAATAAAACTGACGACTTTTACCGCAGCAGGAGCCGATTACCCGCTTGGAAACGCCGAGCCGGTCAAGCGGCAGCATTTCTTTTACGTCCGCATGAACGATTCCCTTTTCCTCCGAAATATCAAGCCGCGTCACATCGTCTGCCGAACGGATCACGCCTTCTGAGAGAAGAAATCCGTATGCCATGTCCTCCATATAGGACGGCGTGCAGAGAAGCGTCGCAAACTCGTCGCCGTTTACGTGAATCGTCACCGGGGCTTCGAGTGCAATCTCGTCTTCCTTTTCAGTCCGCACGCCGCCTTCGTATGTCTGAATCACCCGCTTGCCGCTTACTTTTTCTGATGCGGTCTCCTTCATGTCAGCTGCCCCTCTCTGAAAATATGTATGTGCTTTCATTGTAGCACCGGACGGCTTTGGGTGGCAAAATTAGCGCAGACGATGTAAGATAAACAACGAAACGACAGACAGGAAAGGAACGATACGCATGGCACACAGCCGCGATGAAGAAGTCGAGCTGCTTGGCAATACAAACGTTGATTACAAAATGGACTATGATCCGGACATTCTGGAGGCATTTGAAAACCGCCACACGTACCGCGATTATTTCGTTAAATTTAACTGCCCGGAGTTTACGAGCCTCTGCCCGAAAACCGGTCAGCCGGACTTTGCGACCGTCTATATCAGCTACATTCCAGATGAACGCATGGTGGAAAGCAAATCTCTGAAGCTTTATTTGTTCAGCTTCCGCAACCACGGTGACTTTCACGAAGACTGCATGAATACGATTTTAAATGACCTTGTGGAGCTGATGGACCCCCGCTACATTGAAGTTTGGGGAAAATTCACACCGCGCGGTGGCATTTCCATCGACCCTTACACGAACTACGGCAAGCCCGGCACGAAATATGAAAAAATGGCCGAGCACCGCATGATGAATCACGACATGTACCCGGAAACAATCGACCACCGCTAGTCATGTCAGATGAATAACCTTGTATCTGCCTGCATCTGCGGACACTCGCTTTCCGGAGGGAACAGCCTTAGCTAACCGCTTCCTCCTGGTGTCGGAAGCGCTGGATCTTCGCCTCGTTCTGATCCTCCAGGAGTCGTGGTCCTCCGATTTGGCAGCTGGCAGTCCGGTTGAGAATACTTTTCATGATTGGCACGGCTTATTCAATACTGATTTTACCGTCTCTATGCGACCTTTTTAATATGAAGAGTGATCCAGCCCTTCGCAACATTCGCCAGGGACGTCTCTGGAAATAGCACAGTCTGAAGATGCCATGCCGTTCAGATCGTTGAACGGCATGAACGCGCGTGCGGAGCCGAACTGGCTCTTGAAGGCTTCTCGTGAGAAGCCTGTGTCCGAGTGAAGCCTCATAGACGTTCGATCCTGAACGGCATGAAAAGCGCGTGCGGAGCCGGACCGAGTCTTAAAGGCTTCTCGTGAGAAGCCTGTGTCCGAGTGAAGCCTCATAGCCGTTCGATCCTGAACGGCATGAAAAGCGCGTGCGGAGCCGGACCGGGTCTTAAAGGCTTCTCGTGAGAAGCCTGTGTCCGAGTGAAGCCTCATAGACGTTCGATCCTGAACGGCATGAAAAGCGCGTGCGGAGCCGGACCGGGTCTTAAAGGCTTCTCGTGAGAAGCCTATGTCCGAGTGAAGCCTCATAGACGTTCGATCCTGAACGGCATGAAAAGCGCGTGCGGAGCCGGACCGGGTCTTAAAGGCTTCTCGTGAGAAGCCTGTGTCCGAGTGAAGCCGTGCTCTTCTTACAGAGGGATTTACCCTTAGAAATAACTGAAGGCAAGCCCACGGCAGACTAGATAAGCGAAGAAGGATTGTACCAACATGAATAAACATGTAAATAAATTGACTTTTTCAACACTCTGAAGCCGCCTATTTGGGCGGCTTTTTTGTTTCCTCCTTCCCTGCTGGTTCAGGACCTTGTGCTGTCATTTGTGATGAGTCTTTCGATTACATATACCAATGAACGGATTGCAGAGGGATGGATGGGGTATGGAGAAAGGAGAAGGAGGCGGTTATGTTGGCAACGCTTTGGCTGATGGGTCATCAGTGCTCGCTCCGGCAGCCCTGGTTCGAATCGTTTGATAAAGAAAAGGATACGGTACTGCTCGTTGAGGAGCATTCAAAGGAACTGTGGAAAGGGTATCATAAGCAAAAGCTCGTCCTTATTTTCTCGATTATGCGCCATTTCAAAGAGGAGCTGGAGGAAAAAGGCTACAAGGTGGATTACCGGACCGCCGATACGTTTTCAGAAGGACTCGACAAGCATATCAATCAGTACCGGCCGAAGGAGCTCTATCTGCACGAGCCGACGGACTACCACCGCGGCGAAGACGTGCGGAAATGGGTTAATGCGCAGAAAGATACGGACGTGCATACAACGGAGGAAGGCGGATTTTTAATCGGACGCGATGAATGGGAATCGCTTCTTCCAGACGATGAGAACTGGCAAATGGACAAGCTTTACCGCAAGTTTCGCAAAGACATGGATGTACTGCTGACGAAGCAGAAAAAACCGATTGGCGGTAAATGGAGCTACGATGCGGACAACCGCAAAAAGCCGAAAAAAGACATGGAATTTCCAGACCCTTCCTGGCCGAAGCCCGATCAAATCACGAAAGATGTGATGAAGGACGTCGAGAAGACATTCCCAGACACCTACGGCAAGCTGGAGCCGTTTCATTATCCGGTCACAGCCGATGACGCAGAGGATTTTCTGGAAGATTTCATGAAAAATCGACTCGAGCTGTTCGGTGATTATCAGGATGCGATGATTCCCGGAGATCCGTTTATGGCTCATTCCCTGCTGTCGACGTCAATTAACAACTCTCTGCTCGACCCGCTCGATGTTGTACGCAGAGCGGAGCAGGCCTATCATGATGAAAAGGCCCCGCTCAACGCCGTAGAAGGATTTATTCGGCAGATTATCGGCTGGCGGGAGTATATCCGCGGCATTTACCTTCGTAAAATGCCGGATTATGAGAAAACGAATGAACTGAATCATACGCGTGATCTGCCCGACTTCTACTGGACGGCTGATACGGACATGAACTGCTTGAAGGAGTGCACCGGTGCGGTCGTGGATCACGGCTACAGCCACCACATTCAGCGGCTGATGGTGTTAGGCAACTTTGCAAACCTCGCCGGCATTGAACCGAAGCAGGTGTCCGACTGGTTTAATGAAATGTATGTAGATGCGCACGACTGGGTCGTACTCTCGAACGTACTTGGCATGGCGCTGTATGCGGACGGCGGCCTGATGTCGACGAAACCGTACGTATCGAGCGGTAACTACATTCAAAAAATGAGCCGCTACTGCGGCGACTGCCGCTACAATGTGAAAGAAAAGTACGGCGAGGACGCCTGTCCGTTTCATTCGCTGTACTGGGATTTTCTTGAGCGGCACGAAGACCGTTTCCGCAGCAACCAGCGTATGGGCATGATTTATAAACACGTGGATAATCGCAGCGAAGAGGATACGAAGCAGCAGAAGGACACCGTCAAGCTGAACATGAAGCGCATGAAGGAGGGCAAGCTGTGAAGGCGGCAGGTCTTGACGGCTGCCGCACGGGCTGGATCCTTGTCAGCTCGGAGGACGGCAAGCTAACCGGAGCATCCCTTATCGAAAGGCTGACGCAGCTTCCCTGTAACACGTATGAGGCTGTTTGGATCGATATTCCGATCGGGCTTCCCTCTGCTGGCAGCTATCCGCGCCCGACAGAAAAGCTTGCCCGGAAACGGCTTCCCGGACGCGGCTCCACGGTATTTCCTGTTCCGGTGGAAGACATACTCGCTGCAGATTCGTACCCGGAAGCAAATGCCCTTCATAAGCAGCTGACCGGCTCCGGCCTGCAGAAGCAAAGCTGGTTTCTGCTGCCTAAAATAGCCGAAGCTCGCGAGACGGCTGACGCGCTTTCCTTAACCGAGGCCCACCCGGAGCTTCTATTTGCCTCTTTAAACGGGGGGCCTGTTTTGTCAAAAAAGAAGCAGCCTGACGGTCGCGAAGACCGGATCAGACTGCTCGAAACGCTTGATCCTGACGTCCGCAGCTTTGTTGCGGACGTCCTGCAGCAGTATCCGCGCTCTGCCTTTGCAGCAGATGATCTGCTGGACGCCTGCGTATTGTCTTTATGCGCATCGCATCCTGGTCTGAACCGGGAACCGCTTGACCCGGATCCGCGCTTCGATTCCGGGGGCCGGCAAATGAACATGATGATTGTCCATTTTCGTTCATAAGAAAGGCTGCTCCACAGTGAATACCGGAGCAGCCTTTCTGAATTAAGTGCCATATGAGGACCCGGAAAGTCCGCGGTTTCTCTCCCGGGTCGATCTATTTCAACGAGTACCCGCCGTCAACGACGAGCTCGGTGCCGATTACATAAGAAGCAGCATCTGAAGCTAAAAACCGGACCGCCGCGACGATTTCAGACGGATCGGCATAGGACCCGCGCGGCGCTTCCTTCGATGCTTTATCAAAGGATTCTTCGTTGCCGTAAGCTTTAACTGCAAGCTTTGTCTTCGTCGGACCAGGGGAAATGCAGTTGACGCGAATGCCCTGTCTCGCAAAACGGAGGGCCGTGCTTTTCGTCATCGCTTTTACTGCCGCCTTCGTTCCGCTGTATGCCGGAAGCATCGGATTCACCTTGTCGTTACCGAGGATAGCGGCGTTGTTAATGATCGCACCGGATTTCTGCTTCTGCATCTGCTGAAGCGTATACTTCATGTACAGAAACAATGCGGTCTGGTTCACTGCAATGAGCTCATCCCAGTCTTCCTCTTTTACCCGTGCGAGGGGCCCGCTTCCAAGTGAGAGAACACCGGAGTTATTGAACAGAATATCGATCTTCTCCTCTTTTTCCAACAGGTTCTCAAAAAAATCAGCTACTTCCTGACGATTCGTGTTGTCGACTTTATGAAAGTGGGCAGTGCTTCCGGCTTCCTGCTCCACGGATTTTCCTTCTTCTTCCCGCCTGCCTGTAAAATAGACCGTTGCACCACGTTCGGCGAACTGTTTTACGGCTTCTGCACCGATTCCAGAAGTCCCGCCATTCACGAGAACGACCTTTCCTTCAAAGTTTTCCATTCTTATCTGCCTCCAGTGTTGTTGACCTTTCGTTTAATATATTCCCAATCTATGTATAACTAAACCTGATTGATATGTGATATTATGTAGTCCACTTTTGAGAATTTTTAATAAGGCTGGAATAATAAAACCGGCGATCCATAAACGATCGCCGGTTTTCAGGCTGTTGAAAAAGTCTTTCAACTTACATGTTTATTCGTTTGGTTGTATTTCCTCTCTGCTTACCGAACCTGCCGCGGGCTTGTCTTCAGCTATTTCTCAGGGTGACCCCTGTATGCCTTGATGCCGTTCGCAGATCTGAACGGCACGGAATCTTTAGACTGCGCTGATTCCACGGGCACGCCGGACACACCGGGAAAACGGCTCTGATTCTTGGATAACAACGTCACGATAGGCAGACGCGACTGCTTTTTTTCCGTTTGTATGAATCCGATGAAGCCCTGACACCCCTGTTCACCATTGAAACGTCTCATCGGGAAGGTTCTATCTGTATGGAAGCCGATCGTGCAGTCCTAACCAGGTACGTGAAACGCACTGCCAGCTGCCGACATCGAAGGACCTCGACTCCTGGAGGATCAGAACGAGGCGAAGATCCAGCGCTTCCGACGGAAGAAGGAAGCGGTTAGCTGAGCCCGTTCCCTCCGGAAAGCGAGTGTCCGCAGATACAGGCAGATGCAACGTTATTCACCTAAAATGGCTTTATTGACACTCTGAAAACCGGCGATCCATAAACGATCGCCGGTTTTTGTTATTCAACTGGGCGGATTTTGTTCAGGGAAGAGAATGTCCCCGTTTCCTCCTGCATGTTCCATCACTGCCCGGCTCAGCCTTTCAGGTGGATAAGGCTTAGTCAGATAGCGTGTGATCCCGAACTCCTCCGTCTTCTCCTCTGCTTCATCAAGTGCAGAGGAAATAACAATTGGAATGTCTTTAGTTGCCGGATCCTGCTTCATCCGCTGAACCAGGTCCCACCCGTTTCCGCCTTCACCGAGCATAAGGTCGATCACAGCCGCAGACGGCGGATTTTCTTTCATGGCGCTGAGCGCACTGTCCACATGCATATAATGGACGACCCGGTAGCCGTTTGTCTTGAGTTCCTCTGATAACAGGAGCGCGAGGCTTGCATCGTCTTCTACGATGAAAACAGTCTCCCCGTTTGCAGCCTGCTCCCGCCCGTCTACAGCCTGACCGCTTTCCCGAAGCGGCAGTTCAACGTTAAACACAGAGCCTTTTCCCTCTTCTGATTCGACCGAGATACGGCCGCCGTGCTTTTCTACAATTTCCCGGCAGATTGCAAGCCCTAGACCAGTTCCGCCAATGTTGCGGCGGTCGCTCTGATCAATTCGCTGAAACTTCTGGAAGAGTCTCGCTTTTTCCGATTCAGGAATGCCGAGTCCTTCATCTGATACACTCAGCTGCAGTGTGTCATCCTTTGCTGCAAGCGTTACTTTTACTTTCCCGCCTGCAGGGGAAAACTTGACGGCATTGCTGATTAAATTCGTCAGCACCTGCTGCATTCGTTCCCCGTCTGCCTGAACCGCTGCTCCGCCTGCCGTATCTTCAAACAGCAGCTCGTGCGTTGCCACGTGGCGGAACTGGTAGATCGTCTCAAGCACGAGCTGATCAAGCTGGACGTTTTCCATCCGGTACGGCTGGCTGCCGGATTCCATCCGCTGCAGATCAAGGAAATCGTTAATCAGATTCGTCAGCCGCTTCGCTTCTTTGTGAATAGTCGTGATGTATTTTTTCTGGCGTTCAGGCTTCAGTTCCTTTTTCAGCAGCAGTTCGGTAAAGCCGAGTACGCTGGAGAGCGGCGTGCGCAGTTCATGACTTACCGTGCTGACGAGCTCGGATTTCATGCGGTCGAGCTCGGATTCTCTCGTGCGGTCCCGATAGACGAAAATCGTACCGATGCGCTGATTTTCGTCAAAGACAGGCGTGCTGTATACGCTGTACACCACGGATGATTCACCGTGCTGCATCGTAAATTCATGGGAAGCAGAGCCTGCTGACTCCTGACTGATCATGCCTTCTATGAATTTTTCCAGCTCTTCTGGTTCATCGACGATTTGAAGCAGGCTCTCCGGCCATTCGCCCTGGATCAGTTCCGCTGCAGCCCGGTTCTCCTGCAGGCAAGTTCCGTCATGGCCGATCAGCTGAATGCCCTCGTTCACTGTATCGAGAATTTTTTGACTCAGCTTCCGCGATTTGGCGATTTCTTCGTGTATCAGCACCCGCTGCAGGCCGATGCCAACGTGGCTCATCAGTGCCTCAATCTCTTCCATTTCTTCTTCTGAAAAACGGCTGCCGATGTTTGTTGCAGCAAAAATCGCATAAATATGTCCTTCTGCGTCTTTGACAGCGGTGTAATAATCGGTTATCTCAGCTGCCGGCGCGATGCCTTTATCTGACTCCTCAGCGGGCCGTGTAATGATGACCCGCTTATCATCTGTCAGCCTTTGCACCCACATCGTCTTATCCGCCTGCTGCCACGACTCGATCATCGTTCCGGTCATGTTAGCTGCCCGGAAATCAAGCGTATCCATCATGCAGAACATGCTGCGGTCACTCGGATACAGCTCGTTTACGTATGCAAAAACGGCATCCAGCAGCTCCTGACGATCCAGACGCGTTGACATCGTCTCGTTCAGCAGACTGAACCGGTCCACTTTACGCTTTTCCTTATCTGCTTCTTCCAGCAGATCCTGCAGCGAATCCTGCTGGGCTTTCAATTCTTCATTCTGCGCTTGCATTTCCTCCTCGTTCTGCTGCAGGGAGGAGGCCATGTTCATAAAGGACCTTCCAAGCACCCCAAGCTCGTCATGGCGGGAGGCTGCTTCTATGTCAATCGTTTCTCCTTCAGCCAGTTTATCGGAGGCTTCCGTCAGTTCCTCTACCGGAACGATCAGCTGCCGGAGCAGGCGCTGCGACATAAACAAGATAGCAAAAAACACAAGCATTCCAAAGGCGAAGGAGAGCAGCAGGTTTGTCGTGCTCTCATCAAGCGCCGATTCGTATTCCTGCTGCAAGTCGGCAAACACCGTATTCCGCAGCTCGGACGCTTGATCGAAGAGGCCGTTAATCTGGGCGACCGAGCCTTCCTGGCCGAAGCTGCGCAGTCCTTCGTAATCATCGGCTGCCACAAGCGCGGCGGCGGTCGGCAGGATGTCTGTTTCATAGTCGATCAGAAAGGAACGAAGTTCGAGCGCAAACCGGCGTTCTTCTTCACTCAGCTCCAGCTCTTCCATCCGGTCGAGACCGACAGACAGCGCCCGCAGATCCAGCTGTGCGCTTCGCAGGTCATCTTCATTTTGATAAGCGTAGTAGGATCTCGAATGAAAAAACAGTTCATTCAGGCGCTCTGACACAGCATCTACTGCCTCATACCGTTCTGAAAGCTGTTTCTGTGCTTCTTCACTTTGATTCTGGTCGTACATCAGATACCCTGTCACTGCAGCCGTCACAACGAGAACAGCGGCAATGAACAGCGCAGACTTCCGAATGTAGCTTGCGCGGATAGACCGGTTTTTCATAAAATATCCTCCACCAACGCTTCCAGCTCTTCCGGACTGAACGGCTTTGCCATAAAATAGTCGGCCCCGGCTGCTAAAGCCCGCTCGCGGTCCTGTTCCTGCGCTTTGGCTGTAAGCATGATAACCGGCATATTCCGCTGTTCGTCTGTTAATTGCTGCAGCACTTCCAGACCTGTCTTCTCCGGCATCATATAGTCGACGACAAGCAGATCAAACGGGGCTTCCCCTAGCTTTCTCAGCGCATCCGCCCCATCTTCTGCTTCTGTAATATCGTGGCCGAGATCCTCCAGCGTGTCCGTGATCAGCATGCGGAGAATTTCTTCATCGTCTGCTACTAGTATTCGCTTCATCATCAGGCTCCTTTCTGTTCCTCTTCGATTCCTTTACGCTTCATGTCGCCCCATGTCTGCTTTTTCTTCATCACGGAGAACAGGCCGACGACGCGGCACCAGACCATGAACGGACGGAACCAGAATGACTCGGTGAGCGCCCAGAAGTAGAGCACGAGGATGCTCTTCATGTCCCGGTACTTGTGATACGTCCACTCTTCCAGCAGTACGGCAAGCGCTGAGAGCAATGATCCATAAAGGATGGTGACAATGATCATGAGCGTCGTCACTTCCGGATTGACCAGACCGAATACGAGTCCGGCAATGATAATAAAATAACCGAGAAACTCGAATACGGAGCTGAGCAGTTCCACGAAGAAATAGTACGGCATGGAAAACAGTCCGATGCCTTTATATTTCGGGTTGAACATCATTTTCTTATGGCGCCAGAGCGTCTGCGCTAGCCCTTTTTGCCAGCGGATCCGCTGGGATTTCAGCGATTTCACGTCTGATGGAGCTTCCGTCCAGCAGACCGGATCCTGAATGTATTCAATCCGCTGGGTCGATTTTTCATCTTTGAGCATTTTATGCAGGCGTACGATCAACTCCATATCCTCGCCGATCGTTTTCGTTTCGTACCCGCCGGCACGGATGACACGCTGCTTTTCAAAAACGCCGAACGCGCCTGAAATGATCAGCAGAACGTTGACCCGGCTGAGCCCGAGACGGCCGATCAGAAACGCGCGGAAATATTCGACGATCTGCATAATCGCAAGCGGCTGCTTCGGCAGCGCAATCTTTTCGACGACGCTGCGGCGGATTTCCGATCCATTTGCAATCCGGACCGTTCCCCCGGTGCACGTAACGCCGCCGTTTGAGTCGATGATCGGCTTCATCGTTTTCAGAAGTGCGTCCCGCTCTAAAATTGAATCCCCGTCGATGGCCGCAAAATACGGATACCTGGAAAAGTTAATGCCCGCATTCAGCGCATCGGCTTTTCCGCCGTTTTCTTTTTCCAGCAGCCAGACGTTCTGGTGCGTACGGGAACGGTAGACGTGATTCACATCAGCTGTCGGAAAATGCTGCCGGATCGGTGAGTTTACTTTTTCCATGTTAAATGACGTCAGCATTTTTTCATTCGTTTTGTCTTTGGAGCCGTCGTTAATGACGATGATTTCAAACTCCGGATATTTCAGTGCGAGCAGCGAGCGGACGGTCGATACAACGCCAAGCTCCTCGTTATAGGCAGGGACCAGCACCGAGACCGGATACGTATCCTCGCTCTCCGTCAGCTCCTCGATCGGCTCATCTCGGTCCAGACCATGTTCCCGGCGGATTTTTGGCATGGACATAAAAAATAAAATGAGATAAATACCGCCCACTACGAGCATGTAGGCGATGATCATATAGCCTGTGATTGTCAGCAGAAGTGATAGTATTTCCATCGTCATCGCTCTCCTTCCGCTTTTGCCGTCAGCGTTCGAGCTGCCATGTCCCGCGCAAAGCGATCTTCATGATTATGCCGTGCGTATTCGAGCAGAATTTCTCCGTCTGAGAAGCTTTGCAGTGCTTCTGCTGCGGCGTAGCGTACCCACCACTCCCGGTCGGCAAGCAGCTCAAGCAGCTCTTCCCGCCGGTTCTCAAGAGAAAGCACCGCAGCCGTTTTGCAGGCAAACATCCGCTCCTCCCAGTGTTCGGAATGGAAAAACGGGTGAATCAGCTCTGGCTGATTCATATACTGATAGGCGCCAATGCTTTTCATCGCTTTAAGACGCACTTCCATATTGGAGTGAGATAACGCGCGCTCAACGTCCGGCAGAAATTCCAGAAGCCCCCGTTCGCCGACATGAACGAGCAGCGCTTGATACAGCTCGGGATGGTTATCTGCATCCAGACGGTTCACAAGGTGACGAAGCTCTTCTTCTGGAAGCCTGCGTAAAATTTCTTTTCGGAAAACGGTTCCGGATACTTCTTCCCGCAGCAGCTCATCCACCGCTCCTGTATGTCCGAGTGTAGCAAGGGTTCTCACCGCCTGCCGGTGTTCCTCTGTGCCCGGCCGCAGCCGGTTAATATGAGCATCCACCGCGTCTGCCATCTGACTTAACTGAAGATCCTCAATAAAATAGAGCGTATTCATGCGCTCTGCCCAGTTGCCTTTGCGGAGACGCTTTTTATATACCGGCAAAAGCTCCTGTTCAGCAAACTGCTGGAGCCGAGCCTGTTCCCCGGTGTTTTCCGTAATCGTCGCAAGCCGGTCGAGCACTTTTTCAATGATCGCCGTTTTTAAATGATGCCCGGATGGAAACTCGGGCAGATGCTGTTTTTCTCCGGAGGCGTAAGACACCATCTGAGGAAGCACCTGCTCATAGTGATGCTGCAGCGCTTTTTCGTATTTCAGGGCGCGTGATTTCATCAATAGCAAGTAAACGAGCAGCACCAGCTGCAGAACAACAAAAATCACGATCAACCACACTGCCCACATCATCAGGCAAACACCCTCTCCATCAATCTTGTCATACGTGCAGCCACTTCCCGGACACGGAAAGGTTTCACCATATAATCGTCTGCGCCAAGCTCCAGCGCTCGTGCAATTTCCGCCTCACTTTTTCTCGCTGTCAGCATCGAAACGAGAATCCGGTCTTTCGGGTAGGTGTTCCGCACCTCTGTAAGCACGTCGATGCCGTCCAGCTTCGGCATCATGCCGTCCAGCAGCAGGAAATAATAGTCGTTCTCCCGGTACCAGCTGTCTTCGATAAAGGCTGCCCCGTCCGGATAGCTGCGAAAGCGGACGACTTTACCGGCAAGCTCAGGTCTGCGCTGCATATACTGCCGCAGCATGTCGCGGACAATTTCATCATCATCAACGACGATAATATGCACGACCCCTTGCTCCACTGCATCAGCAAGCCCTTCCCGATAGTGAACGGTTCTGGCGCGCCCGTGCCGCTTTGCGTAATAAAGCGCCTGATCCGCTTTTTCGAGCAGACCCTCCGGATGAAACGATTCCTTTTCCGGGACTGCTACGCCGGCAGAAAAACCAAGCTTGACGCCGTTTTCCAGCGGACGCTCTTTCAGTCTTTCCCGAAGCTGCTCCATTCGATATTCTGCCTGCTCCGGTCCGGCGTCTTCCATGATGACGATAAACTCCTCCCCGCCGTAGCGGTACAGGTTTTCTCCAGCCCCGAGCAGTGCTTCTGTTTCATTAACAAACAGGCGCAGGGCTTCATCGCCAGTGCTGTGCCCGTATGTATCGTTTATTTTTTTGAAAAAATCAAGATCGCAGAGAACAAGTGAGAACGAGGCATTCTTTTCCTGAAGCACGCTCATGTCCTGAAACAGCCGCTTCCGGTTTTTGGCACCGGTCAATTCATCCTGAAGCGAGGAGCTCCAGATCCGCTCCTGCAGCTGCAGCCGGTTTTTTAAAAATGGGAAGAACAGCTCCTGATACAGCGGCTTACTGATAAAATCCATCGCACCCTGCTCATAGGCGCTGATCCGCTCATTGAGCCCGGTTTCGGAGCCCAGCAGCACGACCGGAGTAAAGTCGCTTACGGCCTTTTCCCGGATGTGCGAAAAGACGCTTTCCCCATCAATCTTCGGCATAGATGCGTCGAGAATAACGAGCTTTGGGCGGAATTCGTAAAACATCTCCACGCCCTTTTCCCCGGTCATCGCAAGCAGCGCCTGATAGCCGTTTGTTTCCAGCATCTCTTTTACGTACGCAATAAATTCCACGTCGTCATCAATCACGAGAATAAAAGGCGCTTCCTCTTCTGAAGCAGGTTCAGGATCTTTCAATACCGGCTTTTCCCGGCTCGGCATAAGCTCTTCAATCATCGGCTTCCACGACGCTCTCAGCAGTACGGTCTGCCCCGTTTCTGACAGATCTTCCAGGCGGGAGGATGCGGTTT
Organism: Alkalicoccus luteus; assembly: GCF_012034335.1. Taxonomy (GTDB): domain Bacteria; phylum Bacillota; class Bacilli; order Bacillales; family Salisediminibacteriaceae; genus Alkalicoccus; species Alkalicoccus luteus_A. The sequence goes on from NZ_JAATHJ010000018.1 coordinate 66,104, forward strand.
CGTATACGTCGGTCATTCCGACCGTTCCAGCTGTTCCTTTCACATTGTGAAAAAAGCGGTAGAGCTCTTCTTCCCGGATTTCTCCGGACTGCTCCCAGAGCTCCAGCGTTTTTTCAATTCGGTCGTACACCATTTTCTGGTATTTTTCCATGTGTAAGGCTCATCACCACGAAGTGTAGTTGACACTTAAGCAGATGAAATGAAAACAAGTGGCAGATCCTTTATCGTGAAAGTTGTCGAGACAAACACGAGGAGGTTCTGCCACTTGCTACATCAGTTTATCA
>NZ_JAATHJ010000019.1 GCF_012034335.1 Alkalicoccus luteus
GAATCTGGCTAAAGATTCCTGTATTTCAAAAATTGACAGAGAATGATTCATTCTCTTTCCTTCTTCTCGTCTTTTGTTTAGTTTTCAAAGGGCCGTATTGCTTGGCGCCGCTCGTTTTGGCGACTTTTTAATCATAGCATTTATGATGATTAGCCGTCAATAACTTTTTATCAAGAAAAACGCTGTGTTTTCGCGCTCCGTCTTGAGCGACAGTTAATAATATATCACGATAATATCTGGCTCGCAATAGATTATATTATTTTTTTCTACTCTTTTTTGAATGAGTAAATGTTGCCGTTTTGACGACCTTTCATATTCTAATAGCTGTAAGATGGAAAGTCAATAATGATTTAGCAGATTTTCCTTGTACCCTTATGTTTTGTCCAAGAAGGCATTCTATACGCTCTTTATCCACAAAAACATATTTCAAGGCTGATGCCACTGGTGAAAGAAGATCTCACTCCTATATTAAATACACTGTTGACACGAGCAGCGATCCGGATAAACAGCCGCAACCTGCAGATTGAAGTTCTTCCGCACAATAAACCAGACTCTTATACAATGCATCGCCTCGTTTACATTTTTACTGTATGATGCTGAATTAATTCTGCGGGCGACCCACGAAAGCTTTATACCTATGTTTCATCACCCTCATCACCTTCTTCACCTGAATGATGAAAGAAAGAATTGACAAAGTTCAGCTTTCGTCTTACTCTTTTGTTAACCTTACATATTTATTTTGGTTAACAAATTATCTTAAAGGAGTGTTTACTAATGAAGCATTATTCGAAAGCGCGTGCTATCACCTTTGCTGCGATGTTCATTGCGCTGATGGCAATCGGCGCAAACATGGCCGCTATCGTTACAATCGGCGCGGTCCCGCTCACCTTTCAAACAGTCGTCGCAGTTCTCGCCGGTCTTATTTTAGGCAGAAAGCTCGGTACGTTTGCAATTATCGGCTATATTCTGCTCGGTGCCGCAGGTGCTCCAGTGTTTGCTGGTTTCTCCAGCGGGATGGCGGCACTCGCCTCCCCTACGTTCGGCTTCATTTTATCCTTTCCGGTTATCGCCTTTGTCACAGGGTTGATCTCAGACCGTTCAGCTTCAAGCACGAAGGCGGTCTACTTCACGGCAGGCCTTGCCGGGCTCGCGGCAAACTATGGAATAGGCGTCCCTTACGTCTACTTACACTCTACGTTTATTCTTGGCGTGCCTGATCTTGCGTTTTGGGCAGTCGCTGCCGGGATGATACCTTTTTTCATTAAAGATTTTATTCTCGTGTTCTTCACAGCGGCCCTCGCTGTCAAACTGAAGCCGCATCACACCTCCAGACCCGCCCTTCGAAAAGCCGCCTGAACCAAAATAAAGCCTCGCGTTCCTAAAAGGATCGCGAGGCTTTTTACGTTTATTCTTCGTCTTCGTTTTCTTCTGTATCGCCATCGGTCTCTGTTGGATCTTCACCGGACATATCCGCAATTTCTTCTTCAAGCATATCGAGGATCATTTCACCCTCTTCGCCGCCTTCTTCATCGCGGTAGATGTCTCGAACCGGGATTGCCAACTCACGGAAGGCATCGCGCTCATCTTCAGAAAGCTCGTAGATTTCAGTTGGGTTCTCATCGTCATCTTCAATTTGAGCGAGAAATTCCTCGTTCTGCTCTTCTTGAATATCAAATCCACGCTGACGCATTTCTTCCGTTGCTTCATCAATGATATCACGTGTTGCATCATCCAGACCGTTGTAGAAATCCGGGTTAACGGTCGTCATCGTGACATACATGTTGTGATTTGAAATCGTCATGTGATCCTGAACTTCGTTAAAGTTTGCGTCTGCAATAAAGAAGATTGGATTCTCCTGCCCATCAACGGCTCCCTGCTGAAGACCTGTGTACAGCTCGCCCCAGCTCATTGCTGTCGGGCTGGCACCGTAGGCACGGTAGGATTCAAGAATTAAAGGAGATTCCTGTGTACGCATCTGGAATCCCTGAAAGTCATCCGGCGTGCGCAGCTCTGAGTTACCAGTCCACTGCATAGCACCCTCTGTCCAGAATGAGAGCGGCATTATGCCCTGCTCTTCGTAACGGGCTGCAAGATGCTCGTTAATTGCTTCTGATTCATTCAGAATATCCTGATTAACTTCCTGATCATCAGTGAAGAGAAACTGAAGTGCGAAAATATTTCCTTCCGGCACAAGCGTACCCGTGAAACCTGGAGAAATAATAGCAAACTCCACAATGCCGTCCGTCAGCTGTTCAACCTGGTCGACCTCACTGCCGAGTGCACCAAACTCATATACATCAATCTCAAGTGCACCATCTGATTTTTCACTGACAAGCTCTGCAAATTCTTCAGCGTAAACGTACTGCACCTGCCCCTGTGTTTCTTCTACGACAAAGCGCCACTGCTGCGGCTCAACGTCAGCTGCTTCCCCATCTGCTGCTTCCTCATCTCCGCCGGCATTGTTGTCTGCGCCGTTGTTGTCTTCGTTTACGTTCCCTTCATCATTGCCGCCGCAGGCAGCAAGTACAAGACTAAGCGACAGAGCACCTGTAATCAGTCCAGTCTTTTTCATCATAAAGTAAATACCCCCAAATAAAATGTAGTTAATATTTTAAAAATACTCCCTGCTCTTCCTGCTGATTAAAAGATATTCAGCAGGAAGAGAGAAATATCTTCAAACAGTATAACAAGCACTGAAATAATCAACAGCATGATAATGTAAGGCGGTGTCCCCCTGATAACGTCCAGATAGGACTTGTTGAACACCGCACTGGCGGTGAAGATATCCACCCCGAACGGCGGCGTAGCCGAACCTAGTGCTGCCTGGAAAACGATAACGACACCGAGGTGAATCGGATCGACTCCTGCAGCTGTTGCGATTGGTGCAAAAATTGGTGTCAAAATGAGAATGACGACGATCGGGTCGACAAACATACATCCGATAAAGAAAAAGATTGCAACGATAATCAGCACGTTGAGCGCAGTCGGATCCGCCGGCAGAACGGCGTCTGTCAGCATTCCCGGAATACGGGCAAACGAGATGACCCACGAGAACGCCTGGCCTCCTGCAACGAGCACAAAAACCGCTGCTGTTACAATCCCGGAAGATAAAGCGATATTCGGTATTTCCGTCAGTTTAATAGAGCGGAAAATGAACACTTCCAGAATCAGTGCGTACAACACGGATACTCCAGCTGCCTCGGTCGGCGTAAACTGCCCCGTATAAATACCACCGATAATAATGATAGGAAACCCGAGAGGCAGAAGTGCTTTTAAGGTGACGTCCCCTCTGTCTTTCCAAGGCAGTTTTGGAGCGAGCGGTATGTTAAAAATCTTTGCGTAAATATAAGAATAAACAGCGAAAAAGATAAAAATAAGTACACCAGGTCCGATACCTGCAATAAACAGATCCCCTACTGAGGCATCTGCCACGAGTGCATAAATGATCATTCCGATACTTGGCGGAATAAGCAGCGCCACGTCACTCGAGTTAATAATAAGCGCGATTGCACTGGAATCTTTGTACCCTACCTTCAGCAGACGCTCGCGCATCGGTTTACCGATCGCGACAACAGTCGCCTGGGTTGACCCTGAGATGGAACCAAACATCGTACAAGCTGCGGCCGTCGTAATTGCATACCCGCCGCGAAGATGTCCGACGAAGGCGCCAACAAAGTCCAGAAGCTTTTGGGAGGTGCGCCCTGACGTCATGATGTCTGCCGCGAAGATAAACAGCGGGACGGCAATCAGTACATAGGAAGATATCCCTTCCACCATCTGCTGGATCATGATGGTCGGCTCAAGTCCATCCATGAAAAAGAGGATGATGATGAGCGGTCCTGCAATGAGCGGTATCATCATTGGAAAGCCCAGCAGGAGCAGAAGCACCATGACCCCTAATAATGTCCAAAGCATAGCATGTTCCTCTCTGCCTCTTATGCGGCTTTACTGTTCACTATAGTCTTTTTTGTCCTGGGCAAGATAGATTTCTTTATTAACGAGGTTAATCCACATATTCCGTAAAAACTGAATCCCTCCGAGGAAGCATCCGATTGGAATAGCGACTACCATCAGCCAGAAAGGAAATCCGATTGCAGCAGTCGTTCTCCCGCTAACGTAAATACCGTGCGTGTAAAGTACCGCATAGTATCCGACTGCAAACAGAACGATTGCAGTAACAAACGGAATGATGATAGCAAGGGTTTTCTTAACTTTCCGAGGTGAAAGATCAAAAAATGCCGACATGCTGATATGCCGTCCCTTACGTGCGGCATAGCTGATTCCAATAAAGCTCGCCACGATAACAGAAAGTCTGCTCAGCTCTGCTGCAAAAAACCAGCTGTCTCCTGTGACCATCCGGTAAATAACATTTCCAAACGTCAGGACGGAAATCGCAATAATCGACCACTTCAAAATGAACAGTTCAACCGAATGGAGCGCCGAGTCCAGAAAGAGCAGTCCTTTTCGCACCACTCCCCACACTGCTATCAATGCAGCTCCAAGCCATTGCATACCCTTTTTCAAATGCCCATCCCCCCTTCTACTTTCATGCATAGTATTTCGCTCTGGAGCTCCCTATTTCCTTCTAAAAAGAAGAAAGGAAACAAGTTTGATGTTGTTTCCTTTAAACTCACGGTACCTATATAGTATGTAGAGCATGCCCGAAAGTACCGTCAGTACTCCTATTAAATAGGATAATACAAGCCTGTCGACACCACAAAATCGGTATGTCGCGTTTTTCAGCCAAATTACCTGCTCAGAACGACTTACGATGAGACATCTGTCCACAACGTACAATTCAGGCACATGCCGCCTTGATTGCCAAATTCCCGATCTGACATCTTTTTAAACATTTGTTCCGCATTCTTCGTTTTTTGATCAATCAAAGAAAGCCTCGTTTTTGCACAGGGCCCTTGTGGTATACTAAACTGTACAAAGTCCAGCGATGCTGAAACGGAGAAAGGACGATCCGCCCGATGGAGTTTTTCGCAAATATCCCGCTGTTAATCGCACTCTTTACAATCGGATTCGCGCAGTTTATTAAAGTGCCGCTGCAGTACATTGCCACACGTAAAGTCGAGTGGGAGCTCTTAACGAGTACAGGCGGCATGCCGAGTTCGCATTCCGGGGCTGTAACCGCCCTGGCTACCGCTTTGGCTATTGAATACGGGTTCGATTCCCCCTACTTTGCTATTTCAGCAATTTTTGGCATTATCGTCATGTTTGACGCAACAGGAATTCGACGCCACGCTGGTTATCAGGCTACTGTCGTGAATCAGCTTGTAACCGATTTTAATAAGTTCAGCGAGGAAATGAAGCATTGGCCTGATAAGCAGGCTGAAGAGAAGCGGAACGAACTGAAAGAACTTCTCGGCCATCAGCCGATCGAAGTATTTTTCGGTGGCTTGCTCGGGGTTGTCATCTCAATTACATTTTACATGATCTTCCCGGTATAAAAGAGCCGCAGTATATGCACATCTAATAAAAACGGACCGGGCAGCCGCCCGATCCGTTTTTTGTGCATTTAAAACATCTGGTAACCTCTCACCCGCAGCATACGAATCGCAATACCGGCCAGAATGGCGCCGATCATCCCTGCTGACAGAATAACAATGTCGGACAGTGCCAGCGAAGCCAGGCTGCCCCCGACACTTGACAGCGTATTAACCGGTGACGTAAATACACTGAAAAAACCGATATCCGTAACAAGAAAAATGATGACAATCGGGTAAAGCACAGCCATCACCCACGTGGAACGGAGAAGCATATTCAAAATAAAGCCAATTCCAAAAAACAAAACAAAATAGAGCAGAACAGCAATAATGAGCTGTGGAATGGATAGCACGGTGATGTTCCCCTTTCTTTCAGTCAGAATCAGTGTACTGAATCGAAAGCGAAACGTCAATCACCAGCTACTTATTGAGGTCTTCCGGACCCCCCGCAGGCTGGACACGTTTCCGTACCGCCAAGCAGCAGCTGATAATATCCTTTACCCGAGCAATATGGACACTGCGTTCGTTTCGTATGCTTACGCTGGTACATCATCTATCTCTCCTTTTATAATTATCTGATATTTCTGATAATATATCAGATAATCTGACAAAGACAAAACTTCTTTATCGCTTAAAAGCGTTCATGTAAGCGTAATCATCATTCTTTTCCTGCAACATAATAGTTTTTTCGCATATTTTCACGTTATTTCCGTTTAGCTTTCCACAGCGATTGTTGCCTTGGTGTCAGGAAAGTGCCATTCCGGCTGATGAAAAGCTTTGCCCCTGCCTCACGTAAAAAAGGGCTGCCCGTCTGGCGGACAGCCCTTCTGCTTGTATATTGTTTAGAACATTTTAAGCTTTCCTTTTTTAATGACAAGCGGCATGCCGCCAAGAAGGAACAGATAGTGGTTATCGATCATCTTTTTCACAACAGATGCCGAATTGCCGTAAATTTTACGCTTGCCTACCACACCGATCGCTTCTTTTCCGCCGAGTGAGGCTACGGTTCCTTTTATGTCAGGCTTAAATGTCTCAAGCTCTTTCTTTCCTTCAACGAGTGCCTTCAGGTTGTTCGCAGTCGTGTATGCCTGCTGAATCGCAATCTGGGCTGTTGGAGGGTAAGGCCGCTCTGTTTCTTCATTGATAATAAGCGCGCAGTCGCCGATAACGAAAATGTCATCGTTCTCCGGGCTTCGGAGATCGTCTGTTACTTTAATACGGCCGCGCATTGCATCGAATCCGGAATTGTCTACCACAGGGTTGCCGCGCACGCCCGTCGTCCAGACAATTGTATTCGTTTTGATTTCAGAATCATCGTTGAGTACAACGCTGTTTTCGCGTACTTCCTTAATCGGCGTATTGATCATGAATTCCACACCGCGGGACTCCAGTACGTTCATCGCGTACTCAACCAGCTCTTCATCAAAGCCTGGAAGTGCTGTCGGTGCTGCCTCTACTGAAATCAGGCGGACCTTGTCGCGCGGAATGTCGTATTCTTCACAGAGCTCAGGAATTCTGTCCGTCATTTCTCCGACAAATTCGATTCCGGTGAAGCCTGCGCCTGCAACAACGAATGTCAGTGTTTCATCAAATTTCTCATCCTGCTTGTTGTAGCTCGCAAACTGATAATCAATGTGCTCTTTAATGAGACGGACAGAGTTCACGCTGCGAATGGAAAAGGCGTGTTCCTGGACACCCGGGATACCGAACGTTTCCGGTATGGAACCGAGGCCTAATACAAGATAATCGTAATCAAGTACAGAGTCCTTTAATACTACTTTCTTTTCGTCGCGCTTAATTTCCACGACAGAATCTTTAATAAAGTTAATCTTTTTCGTATCAATAACGTCATCGATCTTCATGCGAGTCTGGTCATGATGCATCGTTCCTGCTGCCGGTTCGTGCAGCCACGTCGTCTGATAATGGTAGTTATGCTTGTTAACAAGCGTAACTTCCGCATCTTTTACGACCGTTGATTTCTGCAGGCGGGCTGCTACGATCATACCGCCGTACCCGGCACCGAGAATGACTATTTTCGGCTTACTCTTCATTCCACTCACTCCAGTCGAATAATTTACAGCTTCATCTCCCGCTCTGCAAGTAAGAGAAGAAGATCAATAGAATGTGATTTTATTCACGTACTATGGCAAAAAGAAACGCAGTTGAAGATGAGCTGCACGTGATTCATCCATGTTAAGGTAAAACCCTCTACAATCATAGGACGTTTAAAGCCGCATTTCAACTACTTTTTGAACATTGTCTGAACTATTTCATCTATAGTGTCTATTCTAACGTTTCCGGCTTGTTCGTTCAAGAAAAGCGCTGTTTTGCAGGCAGGCGCCTTTTCTTTCATCCGCATAGCGTCTATAATAGGTTCGTACAATCAATAACACGGAGGTGCTGATGAACGTGTCACACGAACGGGAAGTATATGATATAACGATAATCGGCGGCGGCCCCGTCGGATTATATACGGCATTTTATGCAGGACTTCGACAAATGAACGTGAAGATCATTGAAGCCATGCCACAGCTCGGCGGACAGCTGTCCGCGCTGTATCCGGAAAAGTACATTTATGATGTTGCCGGATATCCGAAAGTCCGTGCTCAGGAACTTGTCGATAACTTAACAGACCAGGCAATGCAGTTCGATCCGGAGGTTGTTCTTGATCAGTCTGTACAGGACATTGAGAAGGATGCTGAAGGAATCTTTACACTTCGCACGGATAAAGAGGAACATTATACGAAAACAGTCGTTATTGCAGCAGGAGTGGGTGCCTTCCAGCCGCGCCGCCTGAAAATCGAAGGTGCCGAGCAGTTTGAGGATGCTAACCTGCACTACTTTGTTAACGATATTAATCAATTTGCAGGTGACCGCGTTGTGCTTGCCGGCGGTGGAGATTCAGCCGTTGACTGGACGCTGATGCTCGAGGATATTGCTGAAGAGGTCACGATTGTCCATCGGCGCGATAAGTTCCGGGCGCATGAGCACAGTGTCAGCCAGATGGAGGATTCCGAGAAAATCAACATCAAAACTCCGTTCAGCGTGGAAGAGCTGCATGTAGAAGACGGAAAGATCAAGAGCGTTACGCTCAAGCATAAAGACGGCGAAGTTACGGAGCAGGTCGATATTGATTCGCTCATCGTCAACTACGGATTCGTTTCAAACCTCGGTCCGATCAAAACGTGGGGGCTGAATATTGAAAAGAATTCAATCGTCGTCGATTCCAATACAGAGACAAATATCGAAGGCATCTACGGTGTCGGTGACATCGTCACGTATGACGGCAAAGCGAAGCTGATCGCCACAGGCTTTGGGGAAGCCCCTACCGCGGTAAACAAGGCGAAGGTGCTAGTAGACCCGAAAGCGAAAGCGACAGCCGGCCACAGCACAAGCCTCTTTTAACAAAATTCGAACCCGCCTATAGTCAGGGCGGGTTTTTTATTTGTTGAACAGACGCTCTTCACATCGGAGCCAAACTCTGTAGCAGCTATACCGTCTTCGCACTAAAAAGAGCGATTCCAGTTTGGAATCGCTCTTCCAGGCTGTTGAAAAAGCCTTTCAACTTACATGTTTATTCGTTTGATTGTATTTCCCCTCTACTCACCGGCGGAAGCTTGCCGTGGGCTGGCCTTCAGCTATTTCTCAGGGTGACCCCTGAGAAAGGATCTTCAGACTGCGCGGCTTCCACTGGCGTCTCCGCCAGACACATCGGGAAAACGGCTCTGCTTCGTGGAGAACAACGTCACGACAGACGCGACTGCTTTTTTACGTGTATCATGATTTCTAGGAAGTACGGACACCCCTATTCAACATTGAAACGTCTCATCGGGAAGGTTCTATCCTGTACGGAAGCCGATCGTGCAGTCCTAACCAGGCACGTGACACGCACTGCAGATGCCGACATCGAAGGGCCTCGACTCCGAGAGGATCAGAACGAGGAGAAGATCCAGCGCTTCCGACGGAAGAAGGAAGCGGTTAGCTGAGCCCGTTCCCTCCGGAAAGCGAGGGTCCGCAGATACAGGCAGATGCAATCTTATGCACGTAAAATGACTTTATCCACAGTCTGAAAGAGCGATTCCAGTTTGGAATCGCTCTTCATTTTGTCTATTAACAGTTTTCAGGTGTGCCTGCGTTTGTCGCTGTGCGGAAAGACGCCCCGCATCCGCAGTTGGCAATGGCGTTTGGATTGTCGAGTGTAAATCCGCCGCCCATCATGTTCGTTTTATAATCAATCGTAACGCCGTCAAGCATTGGCGCACTTTCGTTATCGACGACGAGCTTAATCTCGTTCACTTCAAGCGTCTGATCGTCATCGTGCACGTCAGATTCAAATCCCATCCCGTAGGAAAGACCGGTGCATCCGCCGCCCTGAACGCCGACACGCATATAATTAGCCTCGTCATTCTGCTCCATCATCGTTTTGATTTGAGCAGTCGCTGCTTCTGTAATGGTAATCATGCGGATTCCTCCTCTATATAGCTTTATTGTGTATTAAGTATATCAGCAGTCCCCCCTCGTCGGCAAATGTGCCGTTCAGCAGTTCTGTTTGGCAACCCGTCACGGAAGGTGATAGAATGAAAGAAGTTTCGTACTGCGAAGCGCATGTACGTGTCATTTTACAAAAGGCAGGGGATTGAGATAATGAGTACGATCATAATGGATGATCAGCTGCATGAGATACGGGAAAAGATAGAGCGCGGAGAACGTTTGACGATCGAAGACGGGTTGAAGCTTTATGAGACGCCGGATCTGCTTGGCGTAGCTCAGATGGCCAACATGGTTAACGACCGCATCAATGGAAACAATGTTTATTTTATCGAGAATTTGTATATAAACCCGACCAACGTCTGTGAAGCAAGCTGTGCGTTTTGCGGCTTCAAGCGTAAACCGGGTGAAGAAGGCGCCTACACGATGCACGAAGAAGAGCTTCTTGATTACGTTCAGAAGCGCTGGAATGACAACATCCAGGAATTTCACATCGTTGGCGGCCATAACACCGATGTTCCGTTCGATTACTACCTGAACACGGTCCGCACACTTAAAAAACACTATCCGAACGTGACCATCAAAGCCTATACCGGAGCAGAGATTGAGTTCTTTGCCCGCCATTCGAATCAGACGATGCGCCAGGTGCTTGAACAGCTCCAGGAAGCCGGACTTGATACGCTTCCAGGCGGAGGCGCTGAAATTCTGACGGAGAACTACCGCGCGAAGATGAGCCCGGATAAAGCATCGACAGATCAGTGGCTCGAGGCACATGAAATTGCCCATGATCTTGGTATGAAAACACACGCAACGATGCTTTACGGTTCCATTGAGTCGAAAGAGGAGCGCCTGATTCACATGGATCGTCTCCGCCAGCTGCAGGATAAAACAAACGGATTCATGGTATTTATTCCACTGGCGATGCAGCCGCGTAAAGCAACAGCCGGTCTGAAGCGACGCACGTCTGCCTATGATGATCTCCGCACCGTTGCGATCAGCCGTTTAATGCTGGACAACTTCGATCATATTAAAGCGTATTGGATTAACATCGGAGTTCAGCTCACGCAGATGTCGCTTACTTTCGGAAGCTCGGACATTCACGGGACGCTTATCGAAGAGCGCATTTCACACTCTGTTGGCGCACTGACTTCTCAGAGCCTGACGCGCAGCGAGCTTGTACACATGATTAAAGGCGCCGGCAAAACACCGGTGGAGCGCGATACCTTTTACAACGTCATTAAAACTTACTAAAAAAAGACCGGTCTGGAGAATTCCAGTACCGGTCTTTTCTCATGCTTTATGCTTTTCGCAGCGGTTCGTCCGCCCAGAAGTAGTCGTCATCAGCTTCCAATATCACCATCGTGCTGCGGCAGCAGGGCAGATTCAACCGCGTTTTAATGCCGTCACGCGCACGCTTCAACGTCGCCTGCTTCATGTGCGTCAAAACGCTGTATGCACCGCAGTACGGACATTCATCTACGTAAATGTCCCCCATCTGCACCTCATATGGCCATGTATGGTCGAATGGAATTATTTTCACCAGTGCTGTACCCCCTCATCAAAACATTGGGTTTTCTTCGAGGTGCTGATATATATTCTGAAGGAGTTCATCGTTCGTATCTCCAACGACCATATCACCGTTTACAAGCGCATAGCGATTACGAGCGCACATGCCGCAGTAGCTCAGGCAGCCGTATTCGATGACATCAAGATCCGGGTCTTTTTCGAGCTCCTCCATCACTTGCTGGGTTCCGCTGGCGAGGTTGCTGACGCAAAATTCAATGATTGGTTTCATACTTTCTCACCTCACAGCTGTTGTATCTTTGTATATGCTACGTCCCTGCCCTGTCATTTGTCAACAATGATGTTTCACAGAAGCTGGACCGGCAGTTAAAACGCTTTCACTATTTATTGTAGTTACCATTAAAAACTGGTATATTGATACTGGTGTTGAAAATAATTAACTAAGTTCAGAAGAGAGAAGCGATGTGCAGCCGTTTTTTCTCCTTTTGCACGATGGAAAGGGGTGATCCCGTGCATCATCTTGTTGTATTAGGTGGTGGCTACGGAGGGCTTCGCGTCATCCAGAGATTATTAGCCGATAAAGAAGTGAACGATGTTAAAATAACTCTGGTCGAGCGGGAAGCGTATCATAGTTTAAAGACCGAGTTTTATGCACTGGCAGCAGGTACAGTGGCAGACAGACACCTGCGGATTCCTTTTCCGGACGACGACCGTATCGAGCATCTCTGCGAAACCGTCACATCGATTGATATTGACGCACAAAAAGTAGAACTCAAATCCGGTACCGTCCTCTCCTACGATGACCTCCTCATCGGGCTCGGATGCGAAGACAAGCATCACGGTGTACCCGGAGCCCAGGAAAAAACACTCAGCATTCAAAGTATGCGCCGTGCGCGAAAAACAAACCAGATCATTCAAAACGTGCCTCATGGCGGAAAAGTTGCCATTGTAGGCGGCGGATTAAGCGGTGTTGAAACAGCAAGCGAGCTTCGTGAAAGCCGCACTGACCTCGACATTCGTCTTTATGACCGCGGTGAAAACATTTTATCCATGTTTCCTCCCAAGCTGTACAACTATGTGACGGACTGGTTTATTGATAATAACATTACCATTATCAATCGGGCCAATATCACAGAGGTGGACTGGAAAACACTGTATAACCACGGAGAACCGGAAGAACTCGATGCCATCATTTGGACAGCCGGGATTCAGCCGAACAAGCTCGTGCGCGACATTTCCGAGCGGCACAACCTTGAAACGGACCGGATCGGCCGTGTCCATGTGACAAAGTACCATACGATTCCCGGATTCGATAATGTTTTCATGGTCGGCGACTGCGCTGCCTCTGATCATGCTCCAAGCGCCCAGCTGGCAGAAGCGCAAGGAGATCAGATTGCTGTTCTGCTCCGTCACAAGTGGAACGGCCAGCCGTATCCGGAGACGATGCCAAAAATGAAGCTTAAGGGCGTCCTTGGATCACTTGGCAAAAAGCACGGCTTCGGCCTCATGGGTGAACGTCAGCTGATCGGCCGCGTACCGCGCGTACTCAAATCAGGCGTGCTCTGGATGTACAAGCATCATTCAGGCTCCTGATCCACAGCAGCGTTTTAGCACGTAAGCAGAAGAACGCACCCGCTCACTGCCGGTGCGTTCTTTGATGTGTTGATAAAGGCAGCAAGGAAGTTTTTTAAGGCTGCTGCCTCTCGCTGTTCAAGCCGAAAGCTTCCTCGTCGGCTTCATTCGAGAAAAACGGGTACTGGCCTGATATTCTGGCTGGCGGTGAAAGTTGCTTTCGAACGGTTTTACGTTCCTATTAAGAGGGCTTACGTTGTTTTATTCGTTATAACGCTCTGTTAAGTTGCGTCCGCTGCGTTTGCTCGCTGCTGTGTTCCTATTACTCGCCGTTACGTTCCTTTCACATGGCGTTAAGCTGCTTTCCCTTCGACTACCGTTACTGTTCAAGCTGGCAGGTTATCTGAACGTATTTCATTCAAAAACCAACCATGCGAAGATGAATCCATTCAACTGTATACGAGTAAATAATCCGTTTTAATAACTTTGAAAAACGCACCAGCAAGGAGCCGGTGCGTCAGTCTGTCAACAAATTCGAGTGTATGGCATCAATGATATCTTTTATTCGGGATGTGCTTGTTCGATCGATTTATACACTTGCGGCAGCCGCGGGTCTCCTTCTGCAATGACTTTTCCATTTAATACGACGAGCGGGTAGAAATATTCGTCGTCTAAAATTCGTTCAGCATACGATTTTTCTTCATCGGATTCCGGTGCTTCTATATCCACGTAACGAAAATGTATCTCCCGGTCCGGATACTTTCTCGACACAGCGGCCTCGAGCCATTCCATCGTCTCTTTCGCGCTCGGCAGGTGGATACAGCTGGCACATTTCTGCTCGGCCCCGTATACGGTTACTTTCATGCCTTCCCACTCCCTTTCCTGCCTTCATTTTACCATTTCCCAAAACAAGTCGGAAAGATTTTAAGCCTCATACATAGATTTTTAAACTGACTAATACTATAATGGGAACAAAGGAAAGGAGTGTATGTTATGACAACAGATACAATGGAGTCACAAGTTCAGGAAGTACTCGATAAACTGCGTCCGTTCCTTCTTCGTGATGGCGGTGACGTAGAGCTCGTAGATATTGAAGAAGGTGTGGTCAAAGTTCGTCTGATGGGCGCCTGCGGTTCATGCCCAAGTTCGACAATCACACTAAAAGCTGGTATTGAGCGTGCCCTTCTTGAAGAAGTGCCAGGCTTCACCGAGCTTGAACAGGTATTCTAACTCACATACCGCATAAAAAAACGCTGCCGTTACAGGCAGCGTTTTTTCTTTTGTTATTGTGTTTCTGCACCGTTAACCTGCGTCAAAGCTCCCTCCCCGCTCAGTACCCCCGCTATGTTACGGGCAGCCAGCCGGATCATTTCATTTCGTGTACTGGTCGTCGCACTTCCGATATGAGGAAGTGCAGTCACCTGAGGCAGCTCGAGCAATGGATGCGATGCGCGTATCGGCTCCTCTTCAAAAACGTCAAGTCCGGCTCCGGCAAGCTCCTTATTTTTTAGAGCTTCGTACAGCGCTTGTTCGTCCACCAGAGGTCCTCGTCCGATATTAATTAAATGTGCTTCCGGCTTCATGAGTGCAAGTTCATTGCGGCCGATCATATGCTTCGTCTCCGGGGTCAGCGGTGCCGTCAGCATAACAAAATCACTTTCCTTCAATAACGTTTCTTTATCCTGGTACGTGACACCGAGTTCGTTCTCGGCCTGCTTTCTCCGGGTACGTGTGTTGTAGCTCACCTTCATCCGGAAGCCGGAAGCTCGTGCAGCTACCGCTTCCCCGATTCGACCCATACCGATGATGCCCAAAGAAGCTCCGTAAACATCTGCTCCCGCAAACATGTAAGGTCCCCACTGCGTCCATTTGTCGTCTTTTATATACTGCTCAGCTTCTGTCATCCTGCGCGCTGAGGCCATCAGAAGCGCAAATCCCAGATCAGCTGTCGCCTCCGTCAGCACGTCTGGTGTGTTGCAGACAACAACGCCATACCTGCTGCAAGCATCGACATCGATATTGTCGAACCCGACCGCCAGATTCGCAGCTGCCTTCAGGTTAGGTGCTTGCTCGAGCAGTTCTGTATCCACTTGATCACTCAGCATCGTCAGCAGCGCATCTGCTCCGGCTGCTTTTTCAAGCAGAATGTTCCGCGGAACAGGCTCATCCGCTTTCTCCCAGCATTCCACTTCCGCATGTTCCCGCAGCGACTCCAGGTGTTCGTCAGGAAGCTTTCTCGTCACGTATACATAAGGTCTGGTCATGTCGTTTACACACTCCAATCGTCAAGGGTCGTGACCGTAAAATCAGGTCTCTTTACCTGCCATGCCCGGTCTTCCGGCCTCGTGAAACCAGAAAATACGAGCAGTGTGGCAATGCCTGCACGCATTCCTGCCATGATATCCGTTTCATAATTATCTCCTACCATGACCGTTAAGGAAGGATCCGTGCCGAGACGCTTCATCGCCTCTTCCATAATGATCGCCTCCGGCTTGCCGATAAACAGCGGCTCCACGCCGGTGGAAACGTGAACGACGGATGTGAGAGAACCATTACCGGGCAGCATCCCCCGCTCGGTCGGGACCGCCTTATCCGCATTTGTAGAAACGAACTTCGCTCCATTCCTCACCTGCAAACAGGCGTCTGCCAATTTTTCATACGTCAGCTGGCGGTCGATCCCCATCACGACAGCATCTGCCTTTTCACTTACACGGGTATGTCCTTCCGACTCAAGTGCCGTCAGCAGACCATGTTCACCGATCGCATACACATTCAGTTCACCGTGCTTGCGCTTTAAATACGAAGCACATGCTTCTGCCGACGTCATCACCTGCGACGGTTCTGCTTTAATCTCCATTTCCTGCAGTTTCTCCGCGATCTGCTCCGGCGTTTTCGACGAATTGTTCGTCACAAATAAATAGGGAATGCCCGCATCTGCAAGCCGGTCCACGAGCCGCTTCCCAGCATCGATTCTCTCTGTACCGCGGTACATCGTGCCATCAAGGTCCAGCAGGTAACCGGTGAACTGCTTCATGACCGATCCTCTTCCTCGGGCAGGAAAGCGGAGACAGGGCCCAGCTCGTTTGTCAGGTACGTCCGAACACGGCTTGGAAAGGACTCAACCGCCTGTTTTCCTGCATCAGCCATCGTCGTAAGCTCCTCCCAATTCGTTCTCGTATAATCCTGTAATAGCTTTTTACGAAGCGGAAGCAGCTTTTCAATGCTGTCTGCTTCTTCTTTTGTCACGACTTTTTCATCAAGCAGGATCGCCACAATGTCTTCAAAGCTCCCGGGATCGCGCATGATAAATCCGTCAATCATCTGATTGCCGACATCCATCATCGTTTCGACCGTCATGTGAGCAGCCCGCTCAAACGCAAGCTTTCCAGCTGTGGTGTCGGTTCGCGAATCGCTGTAAAGATAATCTGTTAGTGTCTCTATATACTGAAGCCGTTCTTCTATCAGCTTCCGATCTACAAAATACATAACCTTGCCTCCTTAATTAGTATGTCACATTGAAAGCGTTTAACCGAAATATTCATCATTTATTGCCTGAATATCGTTTAATTTGTATGTATTGTTTGATACTATAAGTAAGGATTTACATAACGACTCTATTATACATGTTTTTATGAATGATTTGGAGGAATGAGAATGGACAGAGAACTGGCACTGGAAGTCGTACGGGTGACGGAAGCTGCGGCACTTGCTTCTGCTCAATGGATGGGACGAGGATTGAAGAACGAGGCGGACGATGCAGCTACGACAGCGATGAGAAGCATGTTTGATTCCGTCAATATGAACGGAACTGTTGTAATCGGGGAAGGGGAGCTGGATGAGGCTCCTATGCTTTACATAGGCGAAAAGCTCGGCACCGGGAACGGCCCGGAAGTCGATATTGCCGTCGATCCGCTTGAAGGCACGAATATCGTGGCAAAAGGTCATCCAAATGCCATGGCCGTTATTGCCGTCGGTGATCGGGGGACCCTGCTTCATGCACCTGATATGTATATGGAAAAGCTCGTTGTCGGTCCGGAAGCGGCAGGTCTGGTCAGGCTGGATGATCCGATTGAAAAGACAATTGACATCGTCGCAAAAATGAATGATAAGCGCGTCCGTGATATGACAGTCATCATTCAGGAACGGGAGCGGCATAGCGATCTCGTCCGCCGTGTTCAGGAAAAAGGAGCTCGCGTCAAGCTGTTTGGTGACGGGGACGTCGGCGCTTCCATTGCGACAGTCATGCCCAGAACCGGTATTGATTTGTTTGTCGGAACCGGCGGCGCGCCGGAAGGTGTTATTTCAGCCGCTGCGATCAAAGCGCTCGGCGGGGATATGCAGGCCAGGCTCGTTCCTCACAACGACGACGAGTATGAGCGGTGTGTCAGTATGGGGCTGAAGGATCCGCGCTGCCTGCTTGGACTGGACGATCTTGTAAAAGGAGAAGATGCCATCTTTGCTGCTACCGGTGTTTCAAGCGGCGAGCTGTTGGAGGGGGTCCGCTTTCTTGGTCAGGATCTTGTGGAAACCGACACGATCGTGATGCGGGCGAAAACAGGTACCGTGCGCTTTATTAAAGCCCACCACCGCCTTAACCGCAAGCCGCATCTTCAGGAAACCGAATAGCAACTAAAGCACGTCCGGAATCGGTATCCGGACGTGCTTTTATTATACTTGCTCTGCTTCCTGTTTGCTTTCAGAGCTTCCCTTTTCTTTAGCCTTCGTTTTTCGCAAGACGAAGTAGGCGCAGCCAAAATTACAATATTCATAGATATACTCCTGCAGAAAGCTGATCTTCGTATCAGGAGACGATTTACGATGCTGCTCCTCAAAGAAGCCCTTCAGACGGAGCTGCTCATATCCCCAGTCTCCTACGATATAGTCATACTTATTTAAAATATCGCTGTAACGGTTTTTAAATGCTTCTTCGTCCCAGCCGTCCCGTACGTCTTCTACGATTTCATACGTATTTCCTGATATTGTAATCAACGGCTTCACCTCCCTGTCTGATGTCTGAGTTAATGTTGCTTACTCAGGCGTTCGCCTGCGCTGCGTTCACCTGTTCATCTGCATGATAAGAGGAACGGACAAGCGGTCCTGCCTCACAGTGCTTGAACCCTTTTGAGAGCGCAATTTCTTTCAGCTCTGCAAATTCTTCAGGCGTCCAGTATTTTTTGATTTTCAAATGAGACTTCGTCGGCTGCAGGTACTGTCCGATTGTCATAATATCAACATCAGCTGCGCGAAGATCGTCCATCACTTCAATGATTTCTTCCTTCGTTTCACCGAGGCCGATCATGAGGCTCGACTTTGTCGGGATCGTCGGGTCCAGCTCCTTCGCCTTTTTTAGTACACCGAGCGTACGGTCGTATGTGGCTCGTGCACGTACACGCGGCGTCAGACTGCGGACTGTTTCAATATTATGGTTGAAAATTTCCGGCTTCGCATCAATCAGCGTTTTGACGTTCTCTTCTTTACCACCCATGTCAGAAGGCAGCACTTCAATGCTCGTACCGGGATTCATGGCGCGGACTTGACGGACCGTTTCGGCAAACACAGCGGCTCCGCCGTCACGAAGATCATCGCGCGCTACAGCTGTAATAACAACGTGCTTCAGTCCCATTACCTGAACGGATTCCGCTACTCGCTGCGGCTCATCCCAGTCAAGCTCGTTCGGGAGACCTGTTTTTACGGCACAGAACCGGCAGGCTCTCGTGCAGATATCTCCTAAAATCATAAATGTTGCCGTTTTACGTTCTGCCCAGCACTCGTGGATATTCGGACATTTTGCTTCTTCACACACTGTATGAAGACGTTTTTCCCGCATCAGCTTTTTTAACCCTTTATAAGACTCATTCGTATTCAGCTTTATCTTTAACCACTCGGGCTTGCGCAGATACTCCTCCTGCTTCGCCATAGAAGCTCACGCCCCTTCATTAGATTCATTATTACTTTACCATAATAATGCATTCTTCTCCAAGGTACGAGGTGTGATTTATGCAAGAACTCGTTCCTTTTTCCTGCACCATCCTCCGTAACCTGCTCCATCAGGTCACCGTGATAGCGCTTCGTGTGAAAATGAGTGTCCCGCTGAAAGCCTAGTAAAGTGAAAAACTCCTGAAGCTGGAGGTTACTATAAAAAAAGCAGCCCCCTAAATATGGGCTGCTCTCATGAAATAAACTCGTTCAATACCAGTTTTTTCAGTAGTGTTTAAGCTCCGAAAATGTTTTGGAACAGGATCCAGGCGATTCCGAGCGGCGCGACGATGCGAAGCAACCAGAGCCAGAGAACGCCGAATGGTGAATTCGTCAGACCTGTTTCCTTCAGAGCATCAACCTGGTTCCAGCCCCAGCCGACAAAGAGCGCTACGATCATTCCGGCCAGCGGAAGCGTATACTGATCCGTAACTGTGTCGATCAGATCCAGGAACGGCAGTCCGAAAAATTCGAACGTGAGCGGTCCGCCCTGACTGAGTGCCGACGGAATACCGAATACGGTAACCGCAATACCTGCAAGCAGCGTTGCTTTCCGACGATTCCAGTTCAGCTGTCGCATCACATACGATACGCTTACCTCCAGCAGGGAAATCGCAGAAGAAAGCGCAGCGATTGCAACCAGGAAGAAGAAGAAGATCGCAAAGATTGTTCCTGCTCCGCCCATCTGGTTGAAGACTTCCGGAAGCACGATAAAGATCAATCCAGGACCTGCATCCGGCTCTACGTTAGCGAACGTGAACACAGCTGGGAAAATCACGATACCAGCGACAATTGCAAACAACGTATCGAGCGTGACAACACTTCCTGCTGCAGTTGTCAGATTCGCTTCACGCGACAGATAGCTGCTGTAAGTGATCATTGCTCCCATACCGAGTGAGAGCGTAAAGAACGCCTGGCCGACAGCTGAAGACCATACACCAGGCTCAGCAAACGCGGACCAGTCCGGTGTGAAGAGGAAGGCAAGACCTTCTCCTGCGCCGTCAAGCGTGAGGCTGTAAACAGCAAGGAAAATAAGAATAATGGCAAGGAGCGGCATAAAGATTTTGTTTGACAGCTCGATCCCCTTCTTTACTCCAAAGAAGACGATACCGAGCACAAGCGCCATGAAAATGACCTGCCAGACGACCGGTGCTGTAGCTCCGCCGATAAAGGTAACGAAGAAATCAGCATAATTGCCTTCCCCGACACCAGTTGCCTGTCCCGTCAGATAGGCGAAAAAGTAGTACACGACCCAGCCGGCGATAACGCCGTAAAAGGACAAAATCAAAAAGGATGTCAGAACCCCAAGAATACCACCGATGACCCATGGTTTCCCTGGAGCAATATTGTTGTAGGAACCGACTACATCAGACTGACCGCGGCGTCCGACAGAAAATTCCGCAAGCAGAACCGGCAGACCGATCAGGAAGATACACAGCACATAAATGAGCAGAAAAGCGGCACCCCCGCTTTCGCCGGCGACATAGGAAAAGCGCCAGATGTTTCCGAGTCCGACAGCGGACCCAACTGCCGCAAGGATAAAGCCAAGTTTTGTAGCAAATTGTTCACGTTGATTGGTAACCACGATGAAATCCCTCCCTCTCTATTTATCGAACCATGGCACTCTATTCGTATGATCTCCCCCTGATACTTCCCTCCTTATCGATTTCCATAATTAATCAAAAAAAGGCTTCTTTGCTATTTCATTATAATTATATAATGGAAAATTGTCAAAGACTTTTCTGAATATTTCTTTTATGTAGAAAATTGAAATTTTCGTTGATATATCAACGTTTTCGACGGTTTTCTACACGATTTGCGAATCTCCTGCAGAAATTTAATTATTTTTTTCTCATAATGTATACACGCGCGTATAAATGATTCCACCCAGGAAAGAATGGCGCACACTAAACCACTTCGTACATGCTCCATTCTTCTTCCATCCTCCTTACACGTCAAAAAAGAGTGTCTTCCCGCTATGAGACGGAAAGACACTCTGTAGTAAATGAGCTTCAGCTTAGGATACTGCAGCTGAACTGTTATCCAAGCGCTTGGTGTAGATTCGAACTGCAAACAGAAGCAGTGCCAGCAGTGCGGCTCCCGTAGCCAGTCCGAGCAGCGTACTGCCGGTCAGACCGAGTACGAGGAACGAGCCGCAGGCTGTGATACCAATTAACAGCGCATACGGCAGCTGTGTCAGTACGTGATCGATATGATGACTTCCTGCACCGGCTGAAGAAAGAATCGTCGTATCTGAAATTGGCGAGCAGTGATCGCCAAAGATCGAGCCTGCCAGAACAGCTGCGAGCACCGGCAGCATCAGCGTGATATCGACAGCTGCAGCGATGTCGCCTGCAATCGGAAGCATGATGGCAAACGTGCCCCAGGATGTCCCTGTGCTAAACGCCATGAACCCTGCCAGTACAAAGAGCAGAACCGGAAGCAGCGCTGCTGGAATAAATGTATCCACCTGCGATGCCAAATATTCTCCTGTCCCAAGCGCATCAATGACTTCAATAATCGTCCATGCAAACACGAGAATATAAACGGCAGGAAGCATCGACTTCACACCGCTCCAAAGCCCGAGACCGATTTGAGAGACCCGGATGCGGCGGACGAAAGCAAGAATCAGCGCAGAGGCGAAGCTGATTAATCCGCCGTACAGGAGGGCGGCTGCGACGTCTGTGTTTTCAAATATGGCCAGAAGTCCGGCGTCTCCTTCGGTTCCCTGGATGCCAGTGATCACCATAAACAGAACGGTTGCACCAATGAGAATTAAAATCGGGATAACCAGATCGGCAACCTTCCCATCCGTTTGCGGAACAGTCTCTTCGTTTTCGCCGGGAATAGCCCCGCGGGAGCGGTCCACCAGTTCGCCTGTCTCCATTGCCCGGTGTTCATGCGTGCGCATCGGCCCAATGTCCAGCTTCCAGTAGGCGACGGCAAATACGGCGATAATCGCAAATACCGCATAGAAGTTCATCGGTGCAATCATTAGAAAAGCCTGCAGCGAGCCGTACTGAGCTACACCGTGAGTGGCCAGAATCCCGCCGATGATCGTAATGATGTACGCTCCCCAGCTGGACACTGGTGAAATGACACACATCGGCGCTGCTGTCGAATCGACGACGTAAGCAAGCTTTGCCCTCGAGATACGGTGCCGGTCCGTCAGCGGCCTGCTCACGTTTCCAACAGTCAGGCTGTTGAAATAATCGTCGATAAAGATGATGATGCCAAGAAAACCAGCAGTGAACTGTGCTCCTGCCCGGGTTTTCACACGCGCAAGCGCCCATTCGCCAAATGCACGGCCGCCACCGGTGATCGTGATCAAGGCTGCGATCATGCCGAGCAGAAAGAGAAACAGGATGATGTAAAATTCCCACGTATTCACTCCGTCAGCTGTCCAGAATATAGACGTAACGGTTCCTGCTATATCGGCAATTGCCGCATTTACAAACATATCCTCTGTCTGATGCACCATCAGCGCACCGACAATAATCCCTGCTCCAAGTGACAGCAGCACACGCTTTGTAATTAATACGAGTACGAGTGCGAGCACCGGCGGCAGCAGTGATAAAATACCATGTTCCACGTTCGTCATCCTCCCTTTTATCCATACAAAAAGAGCAGGGGAAGCCCCTGCTCTTTGTATCACAGTTGATTCCTCCGTCAGGCAGCTCTCCACAGTTCCCTGTGACAGTGCTTTATTTGTTCAATAAAGCCCCAGCTGAACAGACCGGCAGTCCATTCGCTTCGGCAGCTTTGCCTTTCCTGAATCGTCCCTGCCCTGCCGGACTCGGATTCAGTACTGATCGCAGCTGCTCCTCCACCTCACGTGACGTGAGGTATCTACCAAATATTCATTATGACTGTGGAATCATATCACAGATTTTGCCCGTCATCAACCACTCTCTCCAAAGTCTGAAAAGTGTGAGGATGCTGATTTTTTTCATCCGTCTGACCGGTTTTTTCTGCCGTCACGGCCCACTCCTTTTCGTCGAATGCAGGAAAGAACGTATCCCCTTCAAATTCGGCATCAATTCGCGTCAGGTACATTCGTGCCGCATAGGGAAGAAACATTTCGTACAGCTCTGCTCCGCCCATAATGACGACTTCTTCGTCTTCCGCTGCAAGCGCGAGGATCTCGTTCATGTCACTGAGCGCTTCGATTCCTTCATGCGAAAACGAGCTGTTTCGCGTCAG
The DNA here is from genome assembly GCF_012034335.1 of Alkalicoccus luteus. Lineage (GTDB taxonomy): Bacteria > Bacillota > Bacilli > Bacillales > Salisediminibacteriaceae > Alkalicoccus > Alkalicoccus luteus_A. The sequence continues at coordinate 23,256 of NZ_JAATHJ010000019.1, forward strand.
GACGATATTTCGCCGTTTCGGAAGCGGTCTGCCGATCGATTCAAACGTTTTCCTTCCCATCACGACTGTTTTATGGAGCGTCGTCGCTTTAAAAAAGGCCAGATCTCCCGGAAGGCTCCAAGGCATGCCCCCGTCTTTGCCGATGACTCTGCCGCGGTCCATCGCTGCAATCATCGAAATCATACCGATACCTTCCCTTTAATTGCCGGGTGCGGATCATAGCCGGACAGCTCAAAGTCGTCAAACGTGAAGTCTTCGATTCGCTTCACGTCCGGATTTAGCGTCATGACAGGCAGTGGACGCGGGTCACGGGACAGCTGCTCTTTCACCTGCTCCACGTGATTGTTGTAGATGTGTACATCTCCAAACGTATGCACGAAATCTCCAGGCTTCAAACCGCATTCCTGGGCAATCATCATCGTCAGCAGAGAATAGGAGCCGATATTAAACGGCACCCCGAGAAACACGTCTGCCGAACGCTGATAGAGCTGACAGGAGAGCTTTCCGTCTGCCACATAAAATTGAAACAGGCAGTGACACGGCGCAAGCGCCATCTGGTCTAGCTCGCCAACGTTCCAGGCGTTGACGACCATCCGCCGTGAATCCGGATTTGTTTTGATCGTTTCAATCACGTTCCGGAGCTGGTCGATCTGTCTGCCGTCCGGTGCCGGCCAGCTTCTCCACTGTCTGCCGTATACCGGTCCGAGATCTCCGTCTTCCCCGGCCCACTCGTTCCAGATTCGCACGCCGTTATTCTGCAGGTACTTCACATTCGTATCGCCCTTGATAAACCAGAGTAGCTCGTAAATCATCGCTTTTACAGCCATCTTTTTTGTCGTCACAAGCGGGAAGCCTTCTTCCAGGTTCATGCGCATCTGGTACCCGAACGTGCTGATTGTGCCCGTTCCAGTCCTGTCTTCTTTAGCAGTTCCGTTCTCAAGGACATGCCTGCATAAATCGTGATAGGTTTTCATGAGAATCCTCCTTTTATTTCGTCACCGGTGACGCCTTTCCATATGTCGTTTCCAGCTTCCAGGCAAGCACGTCACGTAAAAATTCCGGCATAAAGTACTGTTTCGAATGAAGATCGTTCATCAGCGGATAAAGGTGACTGAACGTGAATAAATCCGGAACCGCCAGACTGTATATACGGCGGTCCTCAATCAACCGCTCGGCATCTCCATTTATAAAGCCTTCCCTTCCATAAAAAGCTGTCATTCCAAGCACCTTCCCTCGAAAACCATAGCCTCGCAGGCGGTAGTGAATCATTGTTTCCTCATTGGAAAGGCGGATGATCTTCTTTAAGTCGGTTCCTTCGATTTTCACAACAGCCGGATTAATCGGATGCGGACAAATCTGGTGCAGATGGTGCCGCGTAATCTGACCTGCAGGTAGACTGTTTAATAAAAGTCCCGCATTAAACATAGCGGCGTCTGCACCGCACCATTCCCGCAGACCTTGTGCAGCAAGAGCAGTCAGCGGAGACGGTTCATACCAGGAGACGTGCAGCGCCTCCGGAAGCTCAGCGACCGGATGATAAAGCTGAGGCAGCGCTTCGGCCTCCAGCCGCTCCAGATGACGTCCTGTTTCACCGTCTCCTTTCACACCCTTCACTTCATGCGTATGAATATTCTCCACGTGTACAGGACTTCCCTGCTCTGCTTTTATCGAGATTTCGCCGACATGTGAAGCGGAACGGCCGCACTGATGAATCCACGTCTGATGATGAAGCTCCCCGTTCTCAAGGACGTGGTGCGTATGTGCCCCCAGAATAATCGAGATATCCGGAAATGCCTCGGCCAGTTCGCGGTCAAGCCGCAGGCCGAGGTGAGACAGGCAGATGATACCGTCTGCCTTCAGCTTCATTTCGGGAAGAAGTCCGCCCATTTCTTTTAGCGGATCCTCCACTTTCCAGCCCAGTTCTTCGTAAAACTGATAAAACGGAATCGTTAATCCAACGACCGCAAGCCGGTATCCGTTTGGGAGCGTATACAGCTCCCAAGGCTTGCACCAGGCAGGCCGGGAACCATCCGGATGAAACAGGTTTGCAACGAGCACATCAAAATTCGCGTTTTCATAAAGGGATTCCAGCGCCTTTTTAGGAAGCGTGATTCCTTCATTGTTGCCGATTGTCACCGCATCATAGCGCATTTCGTTTAACAGCTCAGTATTTCCCCGCCCCATCAATCCTTCTGTTAATGGATGAACTCTGTCACAGTGGTCCCCTATATCATATAAAAGCACGTGTTCTGCTCTTGCCTCTGCTTCTTTTCGTTTCTGCTTCAGCAGCGCAGCGGCAGAAGGCCACTGGTCCAGCTCGCTGTGAAGATCGTTTGTATGCAGTATCGTTACTGTCGCCACGCAGAGACCTCCTTTATTATAGCCCGGTGATGCCTTCATAAATCAGCCTGATTCCGATCAGCAGAAGCACGACGCGCAGGGCAAGGACGAGCGTATCGCTTTTCAAACGCCGGTTGATCCACGCTCCGATTTTACCGCCGAACCAGGCCCCCGGAATAAGAGCAGCTGCGTACACCCAGTCGACGTTTCCGAGGGCTACGTGCGATGCAGAGCTCACGAGCGCAGACAGGAAAACGAGAAACATGGAAGTTGCAACGGCAAAATGAGGCGGAAACGCAAAGAGAATGATCATCGCGGGCACCATGAGCGAGCCTCCGCCAATTCCGAAAAGTCCGGAAAACATGCCGACAAAGAAAGCGATTGAAATGCCTAGCCACGCTTCATAGCCATATTCCCGGATCGTGCCGTCCGGCTCGCGGAAGGTCCTTTTAATGCCTCCCGGGCGAAGCGGAATCGGCTTAATCCGATGCCGGATCAGCAGAATAAACGATACGATAATGATAAACACACCAAAGGCGATTAAAAAGCTTGCAACATCAATGCCGCTGTTCAGCCAGACGCCAAACAGCGCTCCGGGTCCGCTGCCTGCAAAAAACAGCAGTCCGCTCTTCAAGTCAACCACCTTCTGCTTCATGTAAGCGAGGGTGGAGGACAGACCGGTAAAGATCATCACAAGCAGCGATGTTCCTACTGCTGTCTGCGGTGTGATTCCGCTCAGCAGTTCCGTATAGCCTCCCAGCACCATCAGTGCCGGTACAATAATAATGCCTCCCCCAAGGCCCATGACGCTGCCGATTATCGCAGCAGCAAGACCGAGGACGGCAAGTGCAATCCATTCCATCCGTAACGTACTCCTCTGTAAAGCAGCGGATGTCAGTCTTCGTTATCAAATAATCCAAGCTGCTTTGGAGCCGGACCCTTTACCGGCAGTCCGGCCATTTTCTGCAGCCGCTTTGCGTTGCCGGCTGCGTGACCTCCTGAATTGTTGTTAAATACGACTGTCACCGTGCGTGATTGGTTCGTTAATTCCTGTATTTTTTCGAGTATATCGTGGAGTTCTTCTTCGTTGTAGTCATACAAATAGCGGACTTCCCGCCATTTCTGTCCCGGTGCAGGTTTTTGCCAGGCTGCTTTGTTCCGCCCGTGCAGCCTCACCAGCGTATGGTCTTCCTGCGTGGCCTCTCCTACCCATGGAATCGACCGTTCACCGATCTGCGGTTCATCACAGACGCTGTGAATCCAGTTGTCCTGCTTCATGTAGTCTAGCGTTTTTTCCTTGTACGCTTCTTCATACCACGAGGCATGACGAAATTCGAGAGCCGCCGGAAAAAGCCGCAGCTCTTCCCGGAGCCACTTTATGTATTGCACGTGCTTTTGTGTGCAGTCAAACCAGGGCGGAAATTGACAGAGCACATAGGCGAGCTTGCCGGCTTCCAGCATCGGCTTAAACGCAAGCCTGAAGGCTTCGAGCATTTCCTCCCGTGAATCAAACGGATTTTTGCCGCGCTGATGGCCGGTCATACCCTGATAGGCTTTAGGGATAAACTGAAAACCTACCGGCGTCTCACTGATCCATTTCTGAATGTTTTTTGCAGGCGGCACGGCGTAAAAAGACGAATCCAGTTCAACTGCCGGAAAGTGGCCGGCATATGCCTCCAGCTTGGATGCTTTCGATGGAAGATCCTCGTACAGCGAGTCATGGTCCCCCCAGCCGGTCAGTCCTACATCTATTCTGCCCATGATACCTGCTCCTTTCAAGTGCTTTTTCGCTTATTTGCTCTGACCTTCTTTTCCCCGGGAAGAGAGAATTCGAAACAAAAAGCGGATCCGCCGACAGGCAGATCCGCTTCAGAGCAAATGCGTCTTAACCGATTGAACCTTCCATCTCAAATTTAATGAGACGGTTCATTTCAACCGCATATTCCATTGGAAGCTCCTTCGTGAATGGCTCAATGAAGCCCATTACGATCATTTCTGTAGCTTCCTGCTCGGAAACACCGCGGCTCATCAGATAGAAGAGCTGCTCTTCCGATACTTTGGAAACAGTCGCTTCGTGCTCAAGCGAAATGTTGTTGTTTAAAATTTCGTTGTACGGAATCGTATCAGACGTTGACTCGTTGTCCATGATGAGCGTATCACACTCAATGTTGGAACGGGAACGCTCTGATTTACGGCCAAAGTGCACGATCCCGCGGTACGTTACTTTACCGCCATGCTTGGAAATGGACTTCGATACGATCGAAGAAGAACAGTCCGGAGCAAGGTGATGCATCTTAGCACCAGCATCCTGATGCTGACCTTTACCTGCAATCGCAATGGAAAGAACGTTTCCGCGTGCACCGCGGCCTTTCATCACGACAGCCGGGTACTTCATCGTCAGCTTCGAACCGATATTTCCATCGACCCACTCCATTACGGCATTTTCTTCCGCAACGGCACGCTTCGTTACCAGGTTGAATACGTTCGGTGCCCAGTTCTGAATCGTCGTATAACGGCAATAAGCGTCTTTCTTTACGATGATTTCAACAACGGCACTGTGGAGAGAGTTCGTTGTATAAACCGGTGCTGTACAACCTTCCACATAGTGCACGGAGCTGTCTTCATCCGCGATGATCAGCGTACGCTCGAACTGACCCATGTTCTCTGAGTTAATTCGGAAGTAGGCCTGAAGCGGCGTGTCCGTTTTAATTCCCTTAGGAATATAGATAAAGGAACCGCCGGACCATACGGCAGAGTTCAGCGCAGCAAACTTGTTATCTGATGGAGGAATGACTTTACCGAAGTGCTCGCGGAAGATTTCTTCATCTTCTTTAAGCGCTGTATCGGTATCCTTGAAAATGATACCCTGTTCGGTCAGTTCTTCCTTCATGTTGTGATACACAACTTCAGATTCATACTGTGCAGACACACCAGCAAGGTACTTCTGCTCTGCTTCCGGAATACCAAGCTTGTCAAACGTGTTCTTAATTTCTTCCGGCACTTCATCCCAAGAACGCTCGGAACGCTCGGACGGCTTCACGTAATACGTGATCTCATCAAAATCGAGCTCGGAAAGATCGCCGCCCCACTGAGGCATCGGCATCTTATAAAATTGTTCCAGTGACTTCAGTCGGAAATCGAGCATCCACTGAGGTTCATCTTTAATCTTGGAGATTTCGCGCACGATCTCTTCGGTCAGACCCTTTTTCGAACGGAAAATCGAAACGTCCTTATCCGAAAAGCCGTACTGATACTCTTCCATTTCCGGCATTTTCTTCGCCATGGTGAAACCCTCCTTATAAATCTATCTGCAAAAAAACAGCACTGACGGTCTGTTCGTTCCTGTTCATTCAGGCGTTGTTAAACGCTGTAGGTTCATTTTACATCATATCGGCATCACTTACAAAAAACGACTATGACTGATCCTCTTCTTCAAGTCCCTGTTCCATCGCTTTCCATGCGAGAGTGGCACATTTAATCCGCGCCGGGAATTTCGCAACGCCCTGCAGCGCTTCGATATCCCCGAGATCAAGGCCTGCTGTCTCAATTTCTTTTCCGAGCATCATGTCAGAAAAAAGACTGGACATCCGCAGAGCATCGTCCACCGGAAGGCCTTTAACTGCCTGTGTCATCATCGACGCGGAAGACATGCTGATGGAGCATCCGTCCCCAGTGAAAGCAGCTTCGGCGATGTGACCGTCATCGACCTTCATCTGAAGCTGAATACGATCGCCGCAAGTCGGGTTATTCATGTCAACCGACAGCGTATCGCCTTCAAGCACTTTTTTGTTACGCGGATTTTTATAGTGATCCATAATTACCTGACGGTAGAGTGTGTCCAGCTGATTACCCAAAGACATCGCCGAAATACTCCTTTGCTTTGTGAAGAGACGCGACGAAGCGGTCCACATCTTCTTCCGTATTATAAAGATAAAAGCTAGCTCTTGCCGTTGCTGTCACATCCAGCCACTTCATGAGCGGCTGTGCACAGTGATGACCTGCGCGGACAGCGACACCTTCAGAGTCGAGAACGGTAGCGAGATCGTGCGGATGGACGTCATCAGCGTTAAAGGTGATGATTCCAGCTCGGTCTTCCGGTCCGTAAACCGTTACACCGTCCACGTCTTTAAGCTGCTCAAGCGCATAGCGCGCAAGCTTTTTCTCGTGAGCCTCGATGTGGTCAAGACCAATTTCCTCCAGGAAATCGATTGCTGCTGCCAGTCCGATGGCCCCGGCGATGATCGGTGTGCCGCCTTCGAATTTCCACGGGAGCTCTTTCCACGTCGAGTCATACAGGTCAACAAAATCAATCATCTCACCGCCGAATTCAACCGGCTCCATGTTTTTCAGCAGCTTCTTCTTGCCGTAAAGCACGCCGATACCGGTTGGTCCGCACATTTTATGACCGGAAAAAGCATAAAAGTCTGCATCCAGCTCCTGAACATCGACCTTCATATGCGGTACCGACTGAGCACCGTCCACGACCATCACCGCACCATGGCGGTGAGCCGCTTCTGTCAGCTCTTGAATCGGATTTACGGTGCCGAGCACGTTTGAAACGTGCATGACCGAAACGATCTTCGTATTATCCGTGATCGTCTCTTCAGCTTCTTCTATCGAAATAGTGCCGTCTGGCTGCAGCGGAATATACTTCAGCTCCGCTCCGGTTGCTTTCGCCAGCTGCTGCCATGGAATAATATTACTGTGGTGTTCCATCGGGGTGATGACAATCTCATCTCCAGGTCCGACGTTCTCTTTTCCGTAGCTCGATGCAATCAAATTGATCGCTGTCGTCGTGCCGCGAAGAAAGATGATTTCTTCCATGCTGGAGGCACCGATGAACCGGCGAACCTTTTCACGGGCACCTTCGTAGCCGTCCGTAGCCATTGAACCGAGTGTGTGGACGCCGCGGTGAACATTCGAATTGTAGCGGTTGTAATAGTCCTCTACTGCTTCAATGACCGAGGAAGGCTTCTGGGAAGTCGCTGCGCTGTCAAGATAAACGAGCGAATGACCGTTTACCTCCTGGTCCAGAATCGGGAAACGTTTGCGGACGTCCTGCACATTCATAATCAGTACACTTTCCTTTCAATCACGTCGTACAGCTGCTCTTTTACAGAGTCGATTGGAAGTGCGCCCACAACCGGCTCCAGGAAACCGTGAATGATCAGGCGCTCTGCCTCAGTACGGCTGAGTCCCCGGCTCATCAGGTAAAACATCTGCAGCGGATCGATTCGTCCGACAGATGCAGCGTGGCCTGCCGTTACGTCGTCCTCATCAATAAGAAGAATCGGGTTCGCATCGCCGCGTGCTTTTTCGCTCAGCATCAGAACGCGTTCCGTCTGCTCTCCGTTTGCTTTTGTAGCGCCGTGCTCAATTTTCGAAATACCGTTAAAGATCGACGTGGCTGCTTCCTTCATGACACCGTGCTTCAGGATCTGGCCGTCTGTATCTTTTCCAAAATGGATCACGTTCGTCGTAAAGTTCTGAATCTGCTTGCCGCGTCCGATGGATACCGTTTTCGTGTCGCCATAGGAACCTTGTCCGTGCAGATACGTTGTATTTTCAGATACTGTATTTCCGTCATTCATCTGACCGAGTGCCCAGTAGAGCTTCGCGTCGATGCCGCTTACGTAGCCGCGGCGGTTCACGTACGTTGTGACACTGTCCGTCAGGTTATCAACGGCCCCGTAGCGAACGACTGCTCCATCACCGACGTACACTTCTGAAACGATGTTGGCAACAGCAGCATCGCCGGAGCCTTCGCTCAGGTAGTTTTCGATATACGTAAGGCGGCTGTTCGCCTCTGCCACGATCAGCACGTGGTTGAACAAACCGAAGCTGCCTTCATGAGCGAAGATAGCCTGAAGCGGTGCTTCCACTTCGACACCTTCCGGAACATAGATGAATGCTCCGCCGTTAAGCAAAGCAGCGTGTGCTGCTGTCAGGCTGTGTTCATCTGAAGATACAGCATCCTGCATGAAATACTTCTGAACGAGATCTCCATGTTCTTTTACCGCAGTAGCCATATCGGTGAAAACGACGCCCTTTGCCTTCAGCTCGTCCTGAACGGACCCAAACTGAGTCACGCCGTTTTTCTGCGTCAGCAGGTTGCCAACGTCCGCTTCTTCTCCTACAAGCGTGCGGACAGCATCAGACAGTCCGCTGTAGGAAGAAGTCGCTTCTGTATCTGCATCATATGAGAAAGAAGTGAAGTTCCACTTCGCAATCTTCGTTTTATCCGGCTTCGGAAGCTCGAGCTTCCCTGCCTTATCAAGCGCTGCAAGACGCTGGTCTGTGAACCATTTCGGCTCATCGCGACCTTGGGAAAAGCTTTGCAGCTGCTGTTCTGTTACTGGAAACGTCAATTCCGTTGTCATAGTCTACATCCTCCTCCTGCAGTGATTACTGCCCAACCGTTTCGTCTTCGATACCGAGCTCTTCTTTAATCCAGTCATAACCCTGCTCTTCCAGCTTCTGAGCAAGCTCAGGTCCGCCGGATTTCACGATGCGGCCCTGCATCATAACGTGAACGAAGTCCGGCTGAATGTAGTTGAGCAGACGCTGATAGTGCGTGATAATCATGCAGCCGAAGTCGTCGCTGCGAAGTTCGTTGATTCCTTTTGCTACTACTTTCAGTGCGTCGATGTCCAGACCGGAGTCAATTTCATCCAAAATAGCGATTTTCGGTTCAAGCATGAGCAGCTGCAGAATTTCGTTCCGCTTCTTTTCACCGCCGGAGAAACCTTCGTTCAGGTAACGGTGCTGGAACGACTGGTCAATCTCAAGCGTGCCCATCTTTTCATCAATCTTACGGATGAACTGCATGAGGGAAACCTGGTCATCTTCGCCGCGGTCTGCGTTCATAGCAGAACGGATGAAGTCTGCGTTTGTCACACCAGATACTTCACTTGGATACTGCATCGCCAGGAAAAGTCCGGCGCGAGCACGCTCGTCAACTTCCATTTCAAACAGGTCTTCACCATTGAACGTTGCTTCCCCGCTCGTTACTTCATAGTTAGGGTGTCCCATAAGGGCAGAGGCAAGTGTTGATTTACCTGTACCGTTTGGTCCCATGATAGCGTGAATTTCGCCACCTTTTACTTCAATGCCGAATCCTTTCAGAATTTCTTTTTCCTCGATGGATACGTGCAGATCTTTCACACTCAGGCTTGGCTTAGTCATGAATGATACCTCCATATTTTTTGAAAGTTAGTTTATAGACATGTTATAATAAACGCTGTGCCGCAGCACGTTTCTATCATAACATAGGAACCTTCAATAGATTCTCAAATTATTTTCATTCTAATCTTATCTTATCTATTAACTGAGTTCAAGGAAAAGAGATAAATTCATAGTAAGTCAGCTGTATCAGCTAATCCGGAAGTTTTATAACATCCTTTTTACTGAACATCCCAGCTTGTACATTCTCAATAGAATGTGCTTTTTTAATTGTAATTGATAATCAATCTTAATTAAAAGCGCTATGTTTCGCGCAGCACATAAAAAGCATGCCTGGAGACTTCTGTCCCGGCATGCTTTTTTTCATGTATAGGATGGCTGTTTTGTTCTATCCGTGAAGAAACTGCTGTACGATTTTCTGGCTCTCTGCATACTCCTGATCCCTTGCAGCTTCTACCTGCATTCTGTTCTCAAGCTTGGAATTATATTCTCCGTAGCACATTCCGTGGGATGACTGCATTGCCTTTTCCATTTCTACAGTGTGTTTCGTCGCAATAAGATGGATAGCTCATCACATTCCTTCCAGATAATTTGTCCTCTTGGTTTAAGGGATGCTTTAAGTATAGTATGGAATCGTATGTGAACCAATGCGCATGGAACGTTATATTTTCTGACAATTCACTTTCCTTACTCATTTTCCGGATTCAAGTCGTCTATCTGTACATTTTGGCATATTTTCTCTCATATGCTCTGCATTTCACAAATGAAGCGCTTACATAGTGACGTACTTGTCTATCCCTTGGGCCCGTAAGGATCCCAGCTTACGCCTCCCCTCCTTGAAAAGGAGGAAAACCTCCCTTTTCAAACGCAGGAAGCTAGGGCATGAAAAAAACCTGGTCATAGGAAAAGGCGTCTTTTTGAGAAGGAAGTCTTTGAAATGTGGATTAACATAGAAACACCCATTTACGATGACGCACCTCTCTTTCGCTTATCTGCCTAACTTGCGCACTTGCCCGCAGCTGTTCCTCTGCATGAATTCGTCGTACATTCGAGCGGGTGCGGCTTTTCAGGGCGCAGTGTTGCTTTAGCTGCGAGTTCAATTGCTTTTGGATCATACATTTCCGGCAGCTGACCTTATGCCATCGAATTATAAACGCATAGAGAGAAAGGATGTTTTGGACAGACGGAAGACCGCCCTTCAGGTGAAGGACGGTCCCCAGGCTGTTGAAAAAGTCTTTCAACTTACCTATCTATTCGTTTGATGGTATTTCCCCTCTGTTTACCGGCGGAAGCTTGACGTGGGCTTGTCTTCAGCTATTTCTCAGGGTGACCCCTGGATCAAAAGAAGAAGGGCACGGCTTCACTCGGACACAGGCTTCTCGCGAGAAGCCTTTAAGACCCGGTCCGGCTCCACTCGCGCTTTTCATGCCGTTCAAGATCGAACGGCTATGAGGCTTCACTCGGACACAGGCTTCTTACAAGAAGCCTTCAAAAGCCAGTCCGGCTCCGCTCGTGCGTTGATGCCGTTCGCAGATCTGAACGGCACTGAATCTTCAGACTGCTTGTTGCGCCTCCGCCGGACACATCGGGGAAACGGCTCTGATTCGTGGAGAACAACGTCACAACAGGCAGACGCGACTGCTTTCATTCCATTTATCATGAATTCGATGAAGGACGGGCATCCCTATTTAACATCGAAATGTATTCGATCCTGTATTGAAGCCGATCGTGCCTTCATAACGAGCACATGAAACGCACTGCAAGCTGCCGGCATCGAAGGATCTCGACTCCGGGAGGATCAGAACGAGGCGAAGATCCAGCGATTCCCACAGCAGGAGGAATCGGTTAGCTGAGCCCGTTCCCTCCGGAAAGCGAGTGTCCGCAGATACAGGCAGATGCAATCTTATTTACCTAAAATGACTTTATCAACACTTTGAAGACCGCCCTTCAGGTGAAGGACGGTCCTGGTGGATGACGTCATTACTCGGCTGGAATAACGGCGCCTTCGTATTCTTCTTCAATAAAGTCACGGACATCGTCAGAAAGCAGGACATCGACGAGAATATCCGCTCGTGGATCTTCTTCGTCTTCACCGCGGACAGCAATGACGTTAGCATACGGATTGTCTTCAGCGGATTCCAGGGCGATCGCATCTTCCTGTGGATTGAGTCCTGCATCAAGCGCGTAGTTCGAGTTGATCAGAATCGCATCTGCTTCGTTGTTCTCGTAAGCAGTCGGCAGCAGTGCTGCCTCTACGTTTGCCTGGAAGTTAAAGTCACTCGGGTTTTCTGCGATATCGTCGACAGTTGCTTCAATACCGACACCTTCCTCCAGCGTAATAAGACCTTCTTCTTCAAGCATTGTCAGAATACGTCCGTGGTCAGCTACGGAATCACTCATGATAATATCTGCACCTTCCGGCAGATCCTCAAGCGTATCGTAGTCCTGAGAATAAAGACCGATTGGCTCGATGTGAATGCCGCCTTTGTTTACGAAGTCGTAGCCGAACTCATCAATTTGCGATTCGAGATACGGAACGTGCTGGAAGTAGTTCGCGTCCAGCTCTCCTTCATCGAGCGCCTGGTTAGGAAGAATGTAGTCGTTAAATGTCACAATCTCAAGCTCAATGCCTTCCTCTTCAAGCATTGGAGCGGCAAATTCCAGAATTTCAGCGTGCGGAATATTGGAAGCTCCTACCGTAAACGGCTCGAAATCTTCGGCAGCTTCTTCGTTTCCTGCATTAGCATCATTTTCTTCGTTCGCTTCGTCAGCATTATTGTTCTCAGCCTCACTGTTGTTTTCTACGTCCTCGACGTTGTTGGCGTTATCGCCGCTGTTGATCTCGGTCGTGTTATTATTTTCTCCTTCTCCGCACGCTGCTAGAAAAGCGAGTGAAAGAGCACTGATACCTGCGAGTTGAATAGTTCGTTTCATTTGATTCATTCCTCCTGATTTATCGTTTGTCTATTTTATTCGTAATCATATCGCCGATGAACTGCAGGGCAAATACAATTACAAGAATAATCACTGTTGCTGTAAGCGTAATTTCCGGATTGTTTCGCTGGAAGCCGTCGCGGAAGGCAAGGTCCCCAAGTCCGCCGGCTCCGATGACACCTGCCATTGCCGTATAGCTTACGAGTGCAATCGCAGTTACTGTGATACCTGATACGAGCGCAGGCATCGATTCCGGAAGCAGTACTTTACGAATAATCTGGCCATTGGTTGCACCCATCGCTTTCGATGCTTCAATAACTCCTTTATCGATTTCCCGAAGAGCAATCTCCACCATCCGTGCATAAAACGGAGCTGCCCCGATGATCAGCGCCGGCAGTGCAGCAGACGGACCGAGAAAGGTTCCGACGATGGAGCGTGTAAATGGTATGAGCAGCACGATTAAGATAATGAACGGAATCGATCGGAATATATTGACATATGCCCCAATCACAAAGTGTGCGGCTTTATTTTCCCAAAGCTGCTTTCGATCGGTTAAAAAGAGAAGCAGTCCAAGTACAATTCCAAAAAGAAAGGTAAACAGCAGTGCAACGACGGACATATATAAAGTTTCAACCGTTGCATTCCACATGTTATCCCAGTTCACATCTCCGAGAAATGCTGCTTGTATCAGCACATTATCCACCGTGGATCACCTCCACTTCTACTTCCTGCTCGCGGATATAGGCGACCGCCTGCTGAACGGTTGCTGATTCCCCGTTCATACTGACAAACAGCGATCCGTAAGAGCCGTGCTGCGTCTGCGAAATTTTCCCTTGCAGAATACTAATGTCAACATCAAACTTGCGCACAACGTCCGTAATCAGCGGCCGCTGAGTATCGCCTCCTACAAACGTCAGCTGCAGCACGTGGCCAATTCCTTCTCTGTCCAGGAGGTGGTTCAGCGCCTCTTCCGTTTCTTCCGGCTCCGTAACCTGCTTCACGAATTCTTTCGTCATCGCCTGCTTTGGACGCCGGAAGATATCAAGCACGTCTCCCTGCTCGACAATTTTACCTGCTTCCATCACTGCAACCCGGTGACAGATTTTCCGAATTACGTGCATTTCATGCGTGATCAGAACGATCGTGAGTCCAAGTTTTGCGTTTATATCAACGAGCAGATCAAGAATCGAGTCCGTTGTTTTCGGATCCAGCGCAGACGTTGCTTCGTCGCACAAGAGGACTTTCGGATCGTTAGCAAGCGCACGTGCAATGCCGACCCGCTGCTTCTGTCCCCCGCTGAGCTGGGACGGGTAAGAGCCTCCCCTGCCGTCAAGACCGACGAGCTGGATCAATTCATCAACCCTTTTTTTCTGATCCTGCTTTGATACCCCTTTAATTTCGAGCGGAAATGCAATGTTTTCTGCAACGGTACGCGACCAGAGCAGGTTAAAGTGCTGAAAGATCATGCCGATTTCCTGGCGGGCTTCTCTCAGCTTTCCTTTGGATAAACTGTGCATCGGCCTGCCCGCTACATCCACTTCACCGGAAGTTGGCGCTTCAAGCATGTTCAGCATGCGGATCAGCGTGCTTTTTCCCGCACCGCTGTAGCCGATCACACCGAATATTTCTCCTTTATCAATTGTCAGATCAATATCATCCACCGCACGGACATCGCCGTCCTTTGTATGGAAGATTTTCGCGAGCTTCGAGAGCGTAATCAACTGAGAAACCCCTTTCCATCTATTTGCAATTAAACAGACCTCTTTAGTCTATTTAACGCACAGACGCGTTTAAGCAAAAAAATATTACATACGAAAAAAGCCCTTCTGCCAAACAGATGAGCAGAAAGGCTTCCTTGTGAAAGAAAAGCTTTCTTCTCATCTGCCGGATGATCGTCATCCGCAGGAATTGGCACCTTCTGTACGCCTGTACAGTGGTTGCCGGGTTTCATCGGGCCAGTCCCTCCACCTCTCATGATAAGAAGAGTATTCGTTTTTTTCGTCTGTTATGGATGTTATCACTGCGTTTTAGGGTTGTCAATAAAAAAGATTGTGCCCTCAAGTAGCTGTTACATCTCCGCTCCAGCTTAGTCTGTTTCCCGTCAATACATCTGTATGCCTGTAATCATCAGAAGGTATTTATCACTTTATTGAAGACCGGAACAGAACGATCACCAGGATTTCCGGATCTGCATGATAAGACGGCTGCCCATATTATGAAAACAAAAACCGGACTATCCTGAAGCTCTGATACGAGCTTCAGCAGATAATCCGGTTTTTCATGTGTTTAAACGCTTTTACCCAAGCTTCATTAACAGAAACTAGTCCTGATCAATCATATTCTGGTAGGCATCCGCGTCCATCAGCTTGTCGACGTCGCCCTGACTGGACACTTCCACGACGACCATCCACGCCTGCTCATACGGAGATTCGTTCACGAGCTCTGGAGAATCTTCCAGTTCCTCATTGATTTCAACGACTTTTCCGCTCACTGGTGCGTAAAGCTCGGAAACGGTTTTAACCGATTCGACGCTTCCAAATGGCTCATCTGCCTGAAGTTCATCTCCAACTTCCGGCAACTCAACGAATACGATATCTCCTAACTCACTCTGGGCGAAATCAGTGATTCCGATTCGTACTTTCCCGTCTTCTTCTTTGACCCATTCGTGCTCTTCTGAATACTTATAATCCTTTGGCAGGCTCATGCTCCGGATCCCTCCATCTGCGTAGTAAGTAAACAAACACTTCCTCTTCCACTATAATATAACAGTCGCGGACACCGCAACCGGCGGAAGCTTATTTCCAGGTTTTCTCGTAGTCCGCTTCGCGGAAGCCGACCGTTACTTTTCCATTTGCTGCTGCAATCGGACGTTTGATCAGCATGCCGTCTGACGCAAGCAGCTCCAGCTGTTCCTCCTCAGACATGTCGGATAGCTTGTCTTTTAATCCAAGCTCGCGGTATTTCTGACCGCTTGTGTTGAAAAAGCGCTTTAAAGGCAGACCGCTCTGTTCGTGCAGCTGTTTCAGCTCATCTTTGGAAGGCGGATTCTCTGCAATATGTACCTCTTCCAGTTCGACTCCTTCACCTTCCAGCCACTTTTTTGCTTTTTTACACGTCGTGCATTTCGGATAATGATAAAACGTCATGCTCATCGCTCTCACTCCTTTCCTCATTAAGTTTACCGTATCTTGCGCGATTGTTCTATCTTCTGTTGCACACGTAACGTAATTTCGATATACTTTTCACAAATCGTAATTATTTCGTTTTAAGATGATCATTAGGAGTTGATTGGAATGAAGCACGTTTCCTGGCTCATCGTTGGAGGCGGTATACAAGGCATGACGGCAGCTGTTCATCTGCGCCGAAAGGCCGGCATTCCCGCTGACAAGATTGCTGTCATCGATCCGCATGCCGAACCGCTTGCTGTATGGAAGGAACGGACGGAAAAAATCAGAATGCCCTATTTGCGCTCCTCGTTTGTTCACCATCTGTCACCGGATCCGCTGGAGCTCGAGAAGCGGGGGGACAGCTTTCTCGGCCGCTACAAACGTCCTTCCCGCTCCATGTTTTATAACACGTCGATGGATCTGCTTCACGAAGCAGGCCTGCAGAACAGCTGGATTCAGGATACCGTTGTGAAGGCTGAAAAAAGCAAGGACGGCTGGAAAGTGTACGGGAACAACACGATCGTTTCGACCACGAACCTGCTTTTAGCTCCGGGCGGCGGCAGTAAGCCTATAATTCCGGAAGCTCTGCAGCCCCACGCTGTGCATGTCTATGACCCTGCTTTTGATCCGGCAGCTGTAACCGGCAGAGCCATCGTTGTCGGCGGCGGAATTTCAGCAGCTCACACGGCTGTTTTTCTGGCAGAGCAGGCAGACGCTGAACCGGTTCTGCTGCACCGCAGGCCTCTGCAGGTTTCCCAGTTTGACAGTGACCCAGGCTGGCTTGGTCCGAAGCGGATGCAGGCGTTCAGCCGTATGGACGACCGCAGTCGCCGGACGTGTCTGCATCAGGAGAGACGGACCGGCTCGATGACACGTGAACTCTTATTTAAGCTGCGCAGAATGGAGCGCGCAGGCAGGCTGACGATATTACAGGATGAAGCGGTAAGCTCTACGCGTCATGAGGACGGTATGATAGAGCTTGCACTTTCATCCGGATGCAGTCTCCAGGCTGAAACGGTCACAGCCTGTACGGGCTTTTCCAGAGAGCTTCCCGGCTCATCCTGGCTCAAACCGCTCATTGAGGCATACTCGCTTCCTTGCGCAGACTGCGGGTATCCAAAGCTTTCCCCATCGCTTATGTGGACAGACCGCCTGTATGTTACCGGTGCCTTAGCTGAACTGGAAATTGGTCCGTCAGCGAGAAACATTGCCGGTGCACAGCGCGCTGCCAGAAGAATCGTCGAATCTGCAAGCATGTGAAAACCCCGATCCGCCTGTGGGGAGACAGGAGGACCGGGGTTTTCTGAGAGAATGTCTTTCTGCTGCCAGAAAGAAGATTATAATTATTTTAGGGCGGCATCCCGCCCTAAAGTGGTTAACAATTAAACGACGTAACGCTCTTCTGCAATGATCTTCTGCGCAAGCTCACGCTTTTTTGCGATCAGGTTCACCGGATTGTGGCGCGTCAGCTTTTTCAGAATAGACAGCATCGTTCTCAGGCTGTCCCCTTCTTCAAGTGCCACAAGCGATTCCTTCGCCACCGCTTCAATGTTATTAAACGCTTCCTGTGAGTAAACCTGCGTCATGAGAAGCTTTTGTGCGGCTTTTTCTTCACCGTCGCGAGCCATTGCTTTTTCGGTACGGAGAATCATCGACTCAATGTTAAACACTTCGTTTACGATATCCGCTACGTTCGCGAGCAGCTCCTGCTCCTTCTGCAGCTTTTCGCCGTACTTTTGTGCAGCGGTGCCCGCAATCATGAGGAATACTTTCTTCGCATTTTCCAGCAGATAACGCTCCTGCTCAAGCGGCTCATCGCCGACTTCCTGAGGCATCATCATCATAAGCTCTTCCTGAAGACCTCCTGCCTGCTCCAGAAGCGGCAGTTCGCCTTTCATTGCTTTTCTCATAATTGTAGCCGGAACGAGCATGCGGTTGATTTCGTTTGTTCCTTCGAAAATACGGTTGATGCGGGAGTTCCGGTACATCGTTTCTACTTCGTACTCCGCCATAAAACCGTACCCGCCGTGGATCTGTACTGCTTCGTCGACAACAAAGTCGAGAACTTCTGAGCCAAAGAATTTATTCAGTGAGCATTCAATCGCATATTCACCGATTGCTTTTCCAATAGCAGCGCCGTCTTTCTGCTCTTCTTCCGACAGGTTTTCAAACGCCTGGTCAATCAGACCACCTGTACGGTAAATCGTTGATTCCATCGCGTACGTTTTCGCTGCCATTTCCGCAAGCTTTTTCTGAATCAGCGTAAACTTGGAGATCGGAATTTTAAACTGTTTGCGCTCATTGGCGTACTTGGCAGACAGCTCAATCGCACGCTTTGCGCCGCCGATACAGCCGACGCCAAGCTTATAGCGTCCGACGTTCAGGATGTTGAAAGCAATCACGTGGCCTTTGCCGACTTCACCGAGCAGATTTTCCTTCGGTACTTTCGCTTCGTCTAGAATCAGTGTCCGGGTAGAGGATCCTTTAATGCCCATCTTCTTCTCTTCCGGGCCGACCGAAACGCCTTCGTAATCGCGCTCTACGATGAATGCACTGAAGTGTTCACCGTCTACTTTTGCGTATACGACAAACACGTCTGCAAAACCGGCGTTTGTAATCCACTGCTTTTCACCTGTAAGCACGTAGTGGCTGCCGTCTTCTGTCAGCTTCGCCGTCGTTTTCGCGCTCAGCGCATCGGAGCCGGAAGTTGGCTCTGTCAGAGCGTAAGCTGCAATCTTTTCACCGGAAGCCAGTGCTGGCAGGTAGTTCTCTTTCTGCTGCTGATTACCGAAGAAAACGATTGGGAGAGAGCCGATCCCGACATGTGCTCCCTGCGTCAGCGAGAAAGATCCCGCAAGCGCAAACTTTTCTGTGATCAGTGAGGAGCTGATTTTATCGAGACCAATGCCACCGAATTCTTCCGGCACATCTGCGCCAAGCAGACCTAATTCTCCAGCTTCCTTCAGCAGTCTGACGGAGCGGTCAAACTCATGGTTCTCGATGTGCTCGATTTCCGGTACTACTTTGTTTTTAACAAAGTCTTCTGTCGTCTTCGCAATCATCTTATGCTCTTCACTGAAATCCTCCGGTGTAAATACGTTCTCTGCTGTCTGGCTGTCGAGCAGAAATCCGCCGCCTTTTACCTTTTCCGTTGTTGCCATGATGATCATCCTTTCTGGATTAGACTAGCTCAAATACTCCTGCAGCTCCCATACCGCCGCCAATACACATCGTTACGACACCAAACTGCTCACCGCGGCGCTTCATTTCGTGAATGAGGCTGAGCGAAAGCTTCGTTCCTGTACAGCCAAGCGGATGTCCAAGCGCAATTGCTCCGCCGTTAACGTTCACTTTGTCATGATCCAGGTTTAAATGCCGGATCACCTGCAGAGCCTGAGAGGCAAATGCTTCATTCAGTTCGAATAAGCCGATATCCTCCATCTGCAGGCCTGCCTGCTTAACAGCCTTTGGAACGGCCTCTACTGGACCGATTCCCATAATGTCCGGCGCGACGCCGGCAACCGCAAAGGAGCGAAATTTCACGAGCGGAGTCAGGCCGTCCTGCTCTGCTGCTGCCCGGTCCATCACGAGTACAGAGGCTGCTCCGTCACTCATCTGTGAGGCGTTACCGGCTGTAACCGTGCCACCGTGCTGGTTAAACGCAGGCCGAAGCTTGGCCAGCGTATCCGCTGTCGTATCCTCGCGGACGCCTTCATCCTGAGCCAGTGTCACTTCTCGTTCAACGAGCTTGTGATTTTCATCAACGCCGCGAAGCGTCACTGGTACCGGCACGATTTCATCTTCAAATTTTCCGCCTTTAATTGCTGCTGCCGCACGCTTGTGGCTTTCTGCAGCAAATTCGTCCTGGTCACGGCGAGAAACGCCGAATCGCTTGGCGACTTCCTCTGCTGTAAAGCCCATACCCATGTAATATTCAGGCGCTTCTTCAACGAGGTGCGGATTCGGTGCAATCACGTGACCGCCCATCGGGATCAAGCTCATCGATTCCGCACCGCCTGCAAGCACTGCACTTGAATGTCCCAGCATGATCCGTTCCGCCCCGTAGGCAATGCTCTGCAGCCCGGATGAGCAGTAGCGGTTAATCGTGATCGCCGGTACGTGGTCCGGCAGACCTGCCAGCGCCGAAATATTACGGGCCATGTTCATGCCCTGCTCTGCTTCCGGCATCGCACAGCCGATGATGACATCCTCGATCCGCGAGGCATCAAAATCCCCGGCACGGCTTAATGTTTCTTTTATCGTTACGGCAGCCAGATCATCCGGCCGCACGCTGGCAAACGTTCCTTTTTTTGCTTTTCCGACAGGCGTTCTCGCGCCTGCTACTATAACTGCTTCGTTCACTCCGACCCCTCCTTTTGACTAGTTGCGCAAAGGCTTCCCTTTTGTAAGCATGTGCTGCATACGCTGCTGTGTCTTCGCTTCTCCTACGAGGCTGAGGAACGCTTCCCGCTCCAGATCAAGCAGGTACTGTTCATCTACTTCTGTACCGTAAGGAACGCGTCCTCCGGCGAGAACAAACGCCAGCTTTTGTGCTATTTTCACATCGTGCTCGGATACATGTCCGCCATACTGCAAGGTTTTTGCACCGAGCAGCATCGTCGCATATCCGCGTTCACCGACAACAGGAATCTTCTCCCGCTTCGGCGCACGATACCCCTGCTCATACAGGTAAAGAGCCTTCTGCTTCGCGTCGTGCAGCAGGTGGTCGTCGTTGATGCTGATGTCGTCCTGCGGTCGCAGGAAGCCGTATTTCTGTGCTTCATGCGCGCTTGTACTGACTTTTGCCATCGCGATCAGTTCAAATACATTGTTGCTGACTGCCTGTAAATCGACTTTCGTACCTTCCGGAATGGCTTTCAGGTGGCGCAGGTACAGCTCTTTGTTTCCGCCGCCTCCAGGGATAAGTCCGACACCGGTCTCTACAAGCCCCATGTACGTTTCCATCGATGCCTGAAGCCCTGCTGAAGGAAGTGCAATCTCCGTTCCGCCGCCGAGCGTCATCTGGAACGGTGCGGTTACGACCGGCTTTTCCGAGTAGCGGATGTTAGCCATCGACTGCTGGAACTGACGGACAACGAGGTCAATTTCCGGGTAGTTCATGTCCTGTGCTTCCATCAGAATCATCATCAGGTTCGCACCGACACAGAAATTTTTACCCTGGTTGTTAATGACAAGCCCTTTGTAGTTTTTCTCTACTTCTTCAATCGACTTGTTGATCATCTGCATCACGTCTAGTCCGATCGAGTTGTTCGGCGACGTAAATTCGAGTACTGCCACGTCATCTCCGATATCAGTGAGGGAAGCACCGGTGTTTTTCATGATCACCGTGCTGTCATCCTTCCACGACTTCAGGTGAATCACTTTTTCGTTGATGGCGGCTTTTTGGTAGCTGCCGTTCTCGTAATAGGTAGCATATCCGTCGTAGAAGCTCGTTTTCCCGGAGGATAGCATCTCTTCCACCCAGTCCGGAAGCGTTTCGCCTTCTTCTTTCATGCGGGCTGCAGACTTTTCAAGTCCGATCGCATCCCACGTTTCGAAAGGACCGAGCTCCCAGCCGAAGCCCCACTTCATTGCCTGATCGACGTCATAAATCGAATCCGCTACTTCGTAGGCTTTCTCAGCTGCGTAAAGAAGCGTTGGCTTTAAAATGTTCCAGACGAGCTGACCTGCCTGATCGTCAGCATAAACGAGCGCCTGCATTTTAGCCGCTTTTCCTTTCGCCTGCTTGCTCTGCTGAACAGAAGGCGCTTTCATTTTTCGGCGGGACT
Organism: Alkalicoccus luteus; assembly: GCF_012034335.1. Classification (GTDB taxonomy): domain Bacteria; phylum Bacillota; class Bacilli; order Bacillales; family Salisediminibacteriaceae; genus Alkalicoccus; species Alkalicoccus luteus_A. The sequence goes on from NZ_JAATHJ010000019.1 coordinate 44,668, forward strand.
CATATTCCATCGTTTCGTAATTGAGCTCCTGAATTTCACTCCCTGAATCGGTCTTCACTTTTTGATAAAACCCTTTTCCACTCTTGCTGCCGAGCATCTTCTCTTCGATCATTTTCTTCATAAAAGCAGGAGGATCAAAGACGTCTTTTTCGTCTCCTTCAACCTGATCGTACACGTTTTTCGCAACGTGCATAAACGTATCGAGTCCGACGACATCAAGCGTACGGAACGTTGCGCTCTTAGGTCGGCCGAGAGCAGGTCCGGTAACGGAATCTACTTCGCCCACGCTTACACCTTGCTTCATCATTTCCCGGACGGTGACGAGCAGTCCGTACGTGCCGATGCGGTTTGCGATGAAGTTCGGCGTATCCTTCGCTTCCACAACGCCTTTGCCGAGTACATCCTCACCAAACTGCTTCATGAATGATGTCACCTGCTCGTCCGTCTGCTGTGTCGGGATCACTTCAAGCAGCTTCAAATAGCGCGGAGGATTAAAGAAATGGGTGCCGAGGAAATGACTCTTGAAGTCCTCTGAGCGGCCTTCCGCCATCGCTTCAATCGAAATGCCGGATGTGTTCGAGCTGACGATCGTGCCTGGACGACGGTGCTCTTCCACCTGACTGAACACTTTTTGTTTAATATCAAGGTTCTCAACGACAACTTCAATAATCCAGTCTACTTCTGAAAGCCGGTGCATGTCGTCCTCAAAGTTTCCTGCTTCAATGAGATCAGCATTTTCATGACGAGCAAGCGGTGCCGGCTTTTGTTTTTTCAGCTTTTTGATCGCCTCAAGCGACAGCTGATTGCGTACTTTCTTTCTCTCTAACGTGGCTACCTGGCTGCCTGACGTTTCCGCATCTTTCGGTACGATGTCCATCAGCAGCACGGGAATACCGATATTCGCTAGATGGGCAGCGATGCCGGAACCCATTACGCCGGATCCGAGAACTGCTGCCTTTTTAATATGACGGGTCATAAGCTACCTCCCTGAATACTCTTTTTTGAATGAATGCTCATTCATTTTTACATGAAAAAAAGAAGCGCTTTCACTACTTTTACTATAGTAAATTATTGACGTTTATGCAACTAAAAATTAAAAAAAGTCTGTTTTCTTTTTTTAATTGTCAGCTCCTCCTGCTCATTCGGCTCTGTGATACAATGACAGCAGCCGTAAGTTGGAGCGTGATACGTTTGAAACATTCTTTACTGATAGTACTTGCTTTTTTGACAGCATTTGCTGTCTGGCCTGCTGTGGCAACCGCACAGGAGGCTGAGACCGTTCGCGGGGAAATCATCGTGATGGAAGAAGAGTCTCCCGGCTTCCAGCGGATGGAAATCCTGATTGATCAAGGAGAGTTTTCCGGGGAAACGGTGACGGTGGAGCAGACGCTCTCCGGCAACCCGGCACAGGATTTTTATTACAGTACCGGCGACCGCGTGCTCGTGTACATAGAAAGCGAAGACGGCACTATCACCCGCTCCCTTGTCAGAGAGCTTGCGCGGGATCATTATTTAATGTACCTCGGCATCTTTTTCGCTCTGTCTCTCGTGTTGATTGGGGGACTGAAGGGCATTAAGACGGTTATTTCCCTTGCTTTCACTATTTTCCTGATTATGCAGCTGCTCATCCCGCTTATTTTAGGCGGAATGCCGCCAGTCTTTACGACGATCGTCATCGCGTCGATTATTACCGTTGCTTCCGTCCTGCTGATCAGCGGGTGGAACCGGAAATCCGCGGCCGCTGTACTCGGCACGATAGGCGGCGTGATTCTGGCCGGCGTACTCGCCTCCGTGATGACCCGCGTGACGAGGCTGACCGGATTCGGCGCGGATGATGCTCAGATGCTTATGTACGTTCCGAACACGTCGTTCGATTTTCAGGGACTGCTTCTGGCAGGCATGATCATCGGAGCCGTCGGTGCAGTGCTCGACGTCGGTGTGTCCATTGCTTCAGCTGTTGATGAAGTGAAGCGGTCCAACCCGGCGGCAACAGCCAGACAGCTGATCAAATCCGGCATGAATCTCGGCCGGGATATCATGGGGACGATGGCAAACACGCTGATTCTCGCCTATACCGGAGCCTCCATGACGCTGCTGCTCGTGTTGAATGCACACAACGTATCCTTTAACCGGGTTATCAACATGGAAGCGATGGCAACGGAAATCATCCGGATTCTGGCCGGAAGCATCGGTCTGATCTACGCGATTCCGCTGACCGCGGTCATTGCAGGTGTGCTTTATAGCCGCGCCGACTCTGAAAAACTCGAAAAGCAGGCTGCAAAGCCACCGCTTTGGAAACGAGTTCTGCTTCGTAAAAAAGGATGACGATCCAACACCCGCCGGCAGTGTTCGGCGGGTTTTTGATTGCCATTCCAATAGCTGCGTCAGATGACTTGGGGATGGAGCACGGGCACGTAAACAGAAAGCTGAACTCGACTAAAGTTGAACGTTTTCCCTGAGAAGTTAATGATTTGGCGGAACAGGATGAACGTTTATTCGTTATATCAGCTCTAAGTTGAAGCTCGTAAACATATTACAGAGAGTCTTGAACCTTTTGAGAAAAAAGGTGAATTTATTACAGATGGTGTTCATGCTTTTGCTTCAAAAGTTGAACACTTTCACGTAAAAACATCATTTCTTTTAAAGGCAGTCTTCAGTTAACGAGAAGCAGGACCCTGCTAAGCCGTTTTTTCAAACAACATATAAAACAGCCCTCCGGCATCACCGGAAGGCTTTCATTATGTTCCCTATTAAACTGTTGCGCGTCTGCGTAGAGTCAGAAGCACAGCGCCTGCAGCAGCTGCTGTCAGACCAAGAATGATCAAGTACGGATAAGCGGTTGCTGTAGCAGGCATTTCATCGCCTTCCGTCTGTCCAGGATGATCAGCATAGATATCGGATTCGGTGCCGTCTACGTCAAAGTTGTAGGCGAAGTAAGCGCCGTCTCCATCATCCGTGTAGTCACCCGTGAAGCTCACCTGATCAATACCAAGACGCTCCAGGTGATCGACTCCATCCGGAGAGCTCGTAAAGAGAACATCTCCTGCCATATCCTGCGGCAGCAGTGCCCAGTTAAACGTCGCGTGTGGATGATACGTACCGTGAGCCTGCAGATATTCAGCAATCACCTGTCGGTTTTGTACGTTTGCATCAACCAGTTCTTCAACGAGTGCCGCGTCTTCCAGGTGATCGCCACCGCCGCCTGCACGATAGTTGTTTGTAACGACGAGGAATTCCATATCTTCTGTGACGGGCTCACCTTCATACATCAGATCCGTAACGCGCTCTCCAACCGGCTGCGTCACATCCAGGTAATAATCGACACCTTCGATGACGTCAAAGTTAAACGCGGAGAAGCTCGCGTGCAGATCCTGATCCTCTGTTGCAGCAGGATCGATCTGTTCGAAATTTTCGGCAGAACGCTCCAGCCACTGCTCAAGCTCGGCACCGTCAATGTCTACAACCTGCAGCGTGTTGGAGTATACGTAAATATCTGCCAGGTCACCAATTGTAACGTCACCTGCATCCACTTCCGTGAATCCGCCGCGGTAGCCGGCCCGGAATGGTGCTGCTGCGGAGAGAAGCGGCTTCTCTTCATATTCTGTGCCTTCCAGGTAGTCCTCTGTGTACCACAGCTGGGCATCGTTTACGAGCTGTGTCACTTCATTATCCATAACGAGAGAGAAAAAGCTGTTCATGCCTTCCGAGAACGAGCCGACAACTTCATTAATGTAGTCGACTGTTTTCTCATGAACGTCGATAATCAAATCAACGATACGGTCGTTTGATTCAACGCCCTCAACCCCGATGACTTCAGAAGCAGAGGATTGAATTGACCATTCCCCATCAGATTCGGTCAGGCTGAGGTCAATTGTTCCGAGGTGGCTCCCCCATGACCCTGCCATAACAGCCGGAATGCCGTGGATCGTACCAGCCTCGTCATCAACGCCCTCTACTTCATCATAACCGGAGTTTCCAGGGAACGTCTGGTGTGCGTGTCCCATGACAAGGGCATCGATACCGTCTACAGACTCAGCGAGTGATACGGCTGCATGCTCTGTTTCACGGTCGCTCGTATTAACCCCCGTGTGAGCGAGAGCAACGACTACGTCTGACTGCTCCGCGAGATCCGGAACGTAGCGCTGAGCAGATTCCACAATATCACGCACTTCAATATTGCCTTCCAGGTGGAGGTTGTCCCACTGCATGATCTGCGGCGGCACAAAACCGATGACGCCGATATCAATCGGCTTTCCGTCTACTTCGTGCTCAATGATCGTATACGGCTCGTGATAGTGCTCTTCCCGGTCCGTACCAGCTTTATAGACGTTTGCACTTAAAATCGGGAAGTCTGCTGATTCGATCACGTTATCCAGGTAATCGAGACCGAAATTGTACTCATGGTTTCCGATTGCAGCAGCTGAGTAGTCGAGATCGTTCATCGCTTTGATGACAGACATCGTGTCGCCTTCCTCAACCGGCTCGATCAAAATTTCCATTTCCCCGAGCATGCTTCCTTCAAAAATATCCCCGTTGTCGAACAGAATCGTGTTTTCTTTCTCAGCCCGAACCTGTTCAATCAGCGACGCTGTTTTCACAAAGCCGTAGTCGTCTACCGCCTCGTCATTCATGTAGTCGTACGGCATCAGATACGAGTGAATGTCGGTCGTCGTCATGATCGTCAAGTCGTGCTGTTCCTCTGCTGATACAGCAGCCGGAAACATGATCATTCCGGCAGCACCGGCGAGCGCTGTCCGCTTCATCCAAGTTGGAAAACGTTTTGCCATTATGTATAACCTCCCCTGAAGTATGTGGCCCTCTTTTTGCCGGCTTAGAAGCCAGACAGAAAAAGGGTTACGTTTGAGATTTTACCATAATCAGCTGGTGCTATACGTCTGTATGTGAAATCGCTTCAAAAACGATTGATAGTACCAGCAGGGAGTCAGTGCAATTATGAGACTTTCTTCGGAACTCTAACTTTTTTGTGCGACTTTGGAAACATCAGACGTCTGACAGATTTTTGAAATTGCGCTAAAACCAAAAACGCACCGGCGCTAAGCCGATGCATTTTCCAGGCTGCTGAAAAAGTCTTTCAACTTACCTATTTATTCGTTTGGTTGTATTTCTCCTCTATTTACCGAGCCTGCCGTGGGCTTGCCTTCAGCTATTTCTCAGGGTAAACCCCTGTCTGCAAGAAGAGCGCGGCTTCCAAGGGCACGCCGGACACGACGGGAAAATGGATTTGTTTGTTGGAGAAAAACGTTCCGATCGGTAGATACGACTGTTTCATGGTACATACGTTGAAGCACAGGTAATCCCTATTTGACATCGAAGCGTTGCCTTTATAAAGGTTCCATCCATATGGAACAAGCATATGTGAATCCTCACCAGGCGTTTCAACCGGACAGCCAGCTGCCAAATCGGAGGATCTCGACTCCAGGAGGATCAGAACGAGGCGAAGATCCAGCGCTTCCGACAGCAGGAGGAAGCGGTTAGCTGAGGCCGTTCCCTCCGGAAAGCGAGTGTCCGCAGATGCAGGCAGATGCAACGTTATTCACTTAAAATGACTTTATCCACACTCTGAAAAACGCACCGGCGATAAGCCGATGCGTTTTCAGTACTGCTATTAAGAAGAACGGCGCATAAATCCTGTGTAACGCCGGTCGATCAGCTGGCTTTCAATTCGCTTCATCGTATCGAGTGCAACCCCGACGACGATGAGGAGTCCGGTACCGCCGATCTGCACCGCTGGCGGAAGGCCGGCAAGCGTACCGAAAATAAGCGGCAGAATCGCTACTGTTGCCAGGAAGAGCGATCCGACGAACGTCAGTCTGTAAAGCAGGCGGACGATGTAGTCCTGTGTTGCTTTACCTGGTCGAACGCCCGGAATAAAGCCATTCTGTCGCTGCAGGTTCTGAGCCATCTGCTCCGGATTCATCTGCACGAACGTATAGAAATACGCAAAGGCGATGATGAGCAGCGCATAGAAGACCATGCCGATCGGGTTCGTGTAGTCAAATGTCTGCACGATCCACGTCGAGACCGGACTGCCTTCTCCGACGAAGTTCGCTACTGTCGGCGGGAAGATAAACAGCGACATCGCGAAGATAACCGGGATAACCCCTGCCGCGTTTACCTTAATCGGCAGGTGGGACGACTGTCCGCCCGTTGCACGGCCGCCGGCTGCGATTTGCTTCGCATACTGAACAGGCACTTTTCGTTCAGCCTGCTGGACAAAGATAACGAACACGACTACAGCCAGAATTGCCAGTACAATCAGCGCTACGATGACGATGTTTAAGAAGAGCTGATCTCCTGCATCGGCAATGTAGATCGTATACAGCTGCATGACGCCGTTCGGAATTCCTGCTGCGATACCGGCAAAGATGAGGATCGAAATACCATTTCCGACGCCTTTAGCCGTAATCTGCTCACCGAGCCACAGCAGGAAGGCCGTGCCCCCGGTAAGGGTGATCGCAATGATCAGGTACGTCGAAACGGACGGATTCGGTACGAGCCCCGGCATCAGGTTGTTAAACCCGATCGACATTCCGAGCGCCTGTACAAACGCGATGCCGATCGTTCCGTAACGCGTCACATTCGCCAATTTCTTTCGTCCGGCATCCCCTTCACGCGCCCACTCTGCAAACTTCGGCACGACGTCCATGCGAAGAAGCTGGACGATGATGGATGCCGTAATGTACGGCATAATTCCGGTCGCGAAGATCGAAAAGTTTTCGAGCGCTCCGCCGCCAAACGTATTCAGAAAGCCGAGTGCGGCCAGTCCGTCGAAGCTGAGCGCATCCGCGTTCACTCCCGGAGCGGGAAGATGAGCGCCAATACGGAAAACGACAAGGATCGAAAGCGTGAACAAAATCTTATTCCGCAGATCGCCTGCCTTAAACATCCCTCTTAAAGTACTAAACATACGCTTAAACACCTCTGTTCATCTCAAAAATCTCAGATGCCTGCGTAAACGCCTACGCATCCTGATGCTGTGCTGGTCGTGCGTCCCCTATCAAAAAACAATCGTTTAACGTCAAAATTACTGCCTTATCAGTCTATCATATTCATGCGCACCGCGCGCGGACAATTTTGCTTAGAACCGAAAAAAAATGCAGAAAACAGCAAAAAATCGTCCCGAAAACGGAACGATTTCCTCCTTTTATGGAAAACTAATCCATCTCATCGGCCAGCGCCTGCTCGTACGCCTGCTGTCCCTGCAGCCCGGTTAATTTCTGACCGCCGATAAAAAAGGTCGGTACCGCCTGAACACCTTCTTCATAGGCACGCTGCTGAGATGCTTCACGGTCAGCTGAGTACCTGCGTTCCTCCAGCGCTGTTCGAAATGCTGCGGACTCCAGCCCGGTTTCTTCCGCCAGACGTTCCAGCACAGACAAGTCTCCGATATCGAGTCCTTCCTCATAAAACGCTTTAAACAGCCGGTGCGCATACGCGTTACCCAGGTCTTGTTCCTTTGCAAAGAGCAGACCTTCATGCGCCAAGTGGGTATGCGGCTGCGGATCGGTCATATTGAGATTCATCGTCACACCGAGCTGGTCAGCAATTGGCAGGATGCGCTGGTGCCAGGCCTGCTGAATATAATCGCTGTGCGGACTCAGCGTTTCCTGCGGATACGGCCGCAGCTCGAACGGTAGCCATTCTATATCAACATCTTTTCCTTCCATTGCACGAAAAAGCGGAGCCTCCGCTAAATAGCAGAAAGGTCAAACGAAATCGCTGTAAATACGGACTTTTATACTCATCTTTCAGCCTCCTTCAGCATTTGACCGTAGTGTAGCAAAAGGAGAAGCGAACAGCCAGTATTTAAACCGGCTGCAAAACCTCTTCCGGACAGCCAAGCACTGCAAGCGCCTTTCCTTCCGGCCTGCGGCGGACAACCGCTCCGTACTTGCCGTCTGATTCCACAATCCGGCTGACAGGCTCCAGTTCATCCGGAACGGCGCTGCCGGTAATAAACCAGTACGGGAACGGTTCTTCCTCTGCAGGGGCCGGCTCTGTAAACGGCGGTTCTTCCTCTGCCGTATTCGTCCAGTGATTGATCACGTCCTCAATCACCGCACCTGCCGTCGGAAATTTTCCGGCTCCCGGTCCCTGAAAGAGAAGCGGTCCGCTCAAGGATGCTTCCACATACACGCCGTTGTTCACGCCTTCTACACCGTAAAGGGCATGATCCTTTAAGACAAGCTTCGGACCGACAGATGCTTTCGTTCCTTCTAATGAAGCAACGTGCTTGATTCGTCCGCCGAGCTTTTCTGCTAAATGCAGGTCGCGTACATCTATGCCCCGGATACCCTGCGGACGCTCTTCCGTCCATTCAGGCCCCGCGCCGTTGATCCAGAAGCTCAAAATCGTCGTTTTAAACCAGGCATCCCATCCGTCGATATCCTTATCCGGCACCGCTTCTGCATATCCAAGTGCTGTTGCTTCCTCCAGTGCCGCTTCAAATGCGGTGCCTTCCTCCCGCATTTTCGTCAAAATAAAGTTAGAGGTGCCGTTGACGATGCCTTCCACCCGCAGGATGCGGTTTGTTTTCAGCGTATGCCGGATCGAAGTCAGGATGGGGATGCCGCCGGCAACAGCCGCTTCATAGAACAATCTGCTGCCGGACCCTGCTGCGAGCAGATGCAGCTCTTCCCCGTGCCGGGCAATCAGTTCCTTATTGGCTGAAATCACCGAGATCCCTTTTTGCAGCAGCTTCCGGACGGCGGGATAGGCTTCCTCCGCATCTGTCACCGCCTCTACAACGGTGTCCACCTCTGCTTCAAACAGCGCCTCGAGCCGGTCGGTTACGAGCGTATCCGGTCCGGTGGCGCGGGCTTTTGACGCATCTTTAACAACGACGACTGGAATCGTGAAAAAGCCTGCAAGCGTCTCGACACGCTTCCGTTCCTTCTCCAGGCTTTCGTAAACACCGCTTCCGACGGTTCCAAATCCAAGGATCCCTAATTTTCTCGTACTCATGTTGCAGCCTCCTTCTCCAGTTCACGGCGCTTTAATTCCCGCCGTAATATTTTTCCGCTGATTTTCGTCTTCGGCAGCTCGTCGACAATTTCGATTTCTTTCGGAGCAGCGTGTGCGGCGAGGTTCTGTTTTACAAACTGACGTATTTCTTCGGACAGCCCCTCCCGTGCCTCATAGCCTGAGCGAAGCGTAATAAATGCTTTTATAATATGGCCGCGAATCTCATCAGGCTTGCCGATCACGCCGGCTTCCGCCACGGCTTCATGCTCGATCAGCTTCGACTCTACTTCAAACGGGCCGACCTGCTCGCCGGCCGTTTTAATTAAATCATCCTCACGCCCCTGGAAAAAGACGTAGCCGTCCTCATCCTGCAACGCGGTATCACCGGATAAATACCAGCCGTTTTCCGTGAAATACGAGCGGAACTTCGCCTCGTTTTTCCATATTTCTTTCATTAATCCAGGCCACGGTGAGCGCACGGCAAGCTTCCCTTGTCTGCCTGCGGGAAGCGGCTGATTGTTCTCATCCAGAATCCCAATCTCAATGCCCGGGAACGCTTTTCCCATCGATCCTGGTTTAATCGTGTCAGACGGCAGGTTCACGATCAGATGTCCGCCCGTTTCGGTCATCCACCACGTATCGTGAATGCGGACACCGAGCTCTCTGTATGCCCAGTGAATCACTTCAGGATTCAGCGGCTCTCCTACACTCAGAATATGTCGCAGGCTTTTCAGGCTGAACTGCTTATGCAGATTGCCTTCACTCATCAGCATCCTAAACGCAGTTGGAGCGCTGTACCAGATCGTCACGCCGAAGCGGTCAATCAGCCGGTACCAGTCGGCAGCGTCAAAGCGGCCTCCATGGATAACAACAGACGCTCTGTTCAGCCACGGAGCGAACACGCCGTACACGCTGCCTGTCACCCAGCCCGGATGCGAGGTGCACCAGTATACATCATCTTCTTTAATATCAAGCACCCAGCGGCCGCTGATGACGTGATGCGGCAGTACCTTTTGCGCATGCAGCACGCCTTTCGGTTTGCCGGTAGAGCCGGACGTGTAATGAATAAGCATGCCATCTTGTTCTCCGCGCCACACAACGGGATCCTCTTCGTCAGGAACCGCTGCTGCCTGAAGTTCATCGATCAGCCACGTTTTTTTCAAGTGCGGCAATTCGCTTGCCGGAACTCGTTTGCCGAGCTCATCGTCGGTAATCAAATATTGCGCTTCACAGTCGTGCATCCGTTCCTTGACCGCTTCTTCCATAAACGCTTCGAAGAGAGGCCCGGCCACTGCGCCGGCTTTTATAGCGGCAAGCACAGCAAAGTAGCAGTCCGGTGATTTTGGCAGAAAAATAAATACGCGGTCCCCAGGCAGCACTCCTTCCGCCTTCAGAACGCGCGCATAGTGATCGGTGATATTCTTCACCTGCTCAAACGTGTACACAGCTTCTTCTGTTCTGTCGGTATAAAGCAGCGCCGTCCGGTCTCCGTAGCCGTCGTCGACGTGGCGGTCAATGCACTCATATGCTGCATTCCATTTTCCCTCCGGCACTTTACCGAGCCAGTTAACGGCGTCTTCCCAGCTCGTTTTTCCCTGCTGGCGGTCAATCGTAATGTTTGCATTCGCCGCCGTAAGCGGAGATGGGTTCAGAACGTTCATGCACGGACCTCCTTCTGCGCATTTCTTGTCATATCAAGGCTTTCAAGAATGTATTCCTTTAATTCGGCAAGCTTTGGATCGCTTTTGCGCCGAGGCTTGGCCGGTGTCACTTTTACGTTGTCATGCAGCTCTCCCGGCTGTCCTTTTAGAATCACGATCCGGTCGCAGAGCGTGAGCGCTTCATCGATATCATGGGTGACGATGATCATCGTCGGGCTGTAGCGTTCCCAGAGCTCCAGCACCATGTCCTGCAGCTGCAGTTTCGTAAACGCGTCCAGTGCACTGAACGGCTCGTCCAGAAGCAGCGTGGACGGCTCTGTCACGAGCGCCCGGGCTATCGCTGTCCGTTGGGCCATGCCCCCTGAAAGCTGCTTCGGATAGTGGCCTGTAAAATCTTCCAGACCGACGACTTTCAAAATCTCAAGCGCCTTTTCTTTCTGCTCCTCTTTCGGACCTTCCAGGCCGAAGCAGACGTTATCAAGCACAGTCAGCCACGGCATCAATCTAGGCTCCTGAAAAATAATACCGAGCTCTCCGGAAGGCCCGTTTACTTCTTTGCCGCTGATCCGGATCGTTCCTTCATAATCTGTATCCAAACCCGCGACCCCGCGGAGAATCGTACTCTTTCCACAGCCGGACGTGCCAAGCAGGCCAATAATTTCACCCGGCTCTGCCTGAAACGAAATATCTTCTACAGCTGTAACGCCGTCAAACGAGCGGCCGAACCGTTCTACTTGTATACTCATACGGCTTTCCTCCTTACGTTTTCAGGCTGTCCTGCCAGTGCAGGGCGCGTGTCTGGATTTTTTTAAGCGCATAGTCTGTCAGCTTCCCCATGATCGCAAATAACACAATGCTCGCGAGAATCACGTTTGGTGCCAGCGTATTTTGTCCAAGTACGAGCAGATAACCGAGTCCCTGACTTGCACCGAGAAGTTCTGCTGCTACAACGAACATCCAGCCGAGGCCGAGACCGCTGCGCAGGCCGGTGATAAAGGACGGAAGCGAGGCGGGCAGTATGATGCGCCGAACAAGCTGAAACTGGGACAGGCTGTATGCCTTGCCGACCTCGATCAGCTTGCGGTCGACTGACTGTATGCCTCCGACAACATTTAAGTAAACCGGGAAAAACACCCCGAGTGCGATCAGCGTTACTTTGGAAGGCTCGCCGATGCCGAGCCACAGAATAAAGAGCGGCACCCAGGCAAGGGACGGAATCGCCCGAAACGCCTGAATGAGCGGATCAAACATCGTTTCTGCGTTACGGGACATCGCTACAATAGAGCCAAGTATCACGGCTGCAAGTGTGCCCCAGAAGAAACCCCAGAGCAGCCGGTACAGCGTGATGCCGATGTGGCCCCAGAGCGATCCGTCTGCCGCCATGGCTCCGATTGTGCCGACAACCTCGGAGGGCGCCGGCAGCAGGTGACCTGCAACGAGTTCAAAACGGACCGTTCCTTCCCAGATGAGGAGCAGCAGCATCGGGAACAAAAGAGCCAGTCCGGTTGTTTTCAAAAACGACGGCAGCGCACGCTGCTCCTTCTTTATACGGCCCGGCACCTCTGCCAAGGCTCTGTCTGCGGTTGTATCATGCGTTACTGCCATCGTAGTTCCTCCTTGTTAATCGTTGATTACATTCTCAGCAAAGGATGGATCAATCAAGTCATCCAGAAGTTCTTCCACATCCAGGCTCTCATCAAGGTTGCCTGATTTCTGCAGAACTTCTCCTGCTGCCGTCAGGCTGTCAACATGCTCCTGACCGGGCACTGGATTGTCAAACGTGTTCCGCTCCAGCTGCAGCTCTGCTACCGCAGGATCGATGCCGGCTTCCTGCACCATAATTTCTACCGTTTCTTCCGGGTTGTCGAGCGTCCACTGCCTAGCTTCCTCGTAAGCTTCGATGACTGTTTCCACAGCTTCCGGGTGCGCTTCGGCAAAATCCTCTGTTACATTTAAAAATCCGTACGTATTAAAGTCTTTGTTGCGGTGGAACAGATCAGCGTTAATCTCCAGCTCCTGTCTCGCCATGTGCGGATCAAGCCCGGCCCAGGCGTCCACCTCTCCATTGGCGAGCAGGTTCGCGCCGTCGTTGTGCTGAACCGGCACGACTTCAATATCTTCTTCGGAAAGACCAGCTTCATCAAGCGCGCGGATCAGGAAAATATACGGATCTGTTCCGAGCGTAGCTGCGACCTGCTTGCCGGCAAGGTCCTCAACGGAATCAATATCGCTGTCTTCTGCTGTGACGAGCGCCGTCCACTCCGGCTGAGAGTAAATATACACATTTTTGATCGGCGCGTTATTACCTTTTGCCATAAGTGCCGCCGCTCCGGCCGAAGAGCCGAAGTCCACGCTTCCGCCGGACAGGAATTCCAGCGCGTTGTTGCTTCCCTGACTCAGCACGTAGTCAATTTCCGTTCCTTCATCTGCGAACGCCTCTTCCAAAAATCCCTTTTCCTTCAGGACGAGGCTTGTCGGGGAGTAGTACGCGTAGTCGACTGTAATCGTGTCGGGTGAAGACCCGTCCGCTTCTGATTCTGAGGAGCAGCCTGCAGCGACCAGCGCCGCTGCTGCGATACTTCCCAATTTCCAATAGTTGTTCATGATCTTCACTCCGTTTTCGTTTATATTGGCGGTTTGTTCAGTCGCCTCTCCCTGCTGCTCGTCTTATTAAAGCTCGCATGCAAACGTGGAAATCGTTCCGCGCAGGCGCTGTGCTTCTTTATAGGTGCAGCGATTGTGTACGACTTCAAGCCCTGCTTCTTTGGCAATCACTGCTGCTTTTTCAGATATAACGCCTTCCTGAAGCCAGAAGATTTTCGGCTGAACCGATGCTGCTTCCTCGGCAATCTCAATCGCCGCTTCCGGACTGCGGAACACTTGCACGATGTCGATCGGACCTGGTACAGACGTGATGTCCGGATATGCTTTTTCGCCTAAAATCTCGGTTTCCCTCGGATTAACCGGAATGATGCGGTACCCGAGCCGCTGCATCTTTCGTGCCAGGCGGTAACTCGGCCGCGATTCCTTGCCGCTCAGTCCGACGACGGCGATCGTTTTCGGTCGAACCGTTCCATTGTCATCCACCGTTGCCCGGTCCAGCGCCCAGCGAATGACGCCCTCGTCGTTGATCACCGTTTTTTCTTCTGACGTTCCTTCTCCTGTAGCAATCTGAAGGGCGTGATCGAGATCTTTCTTCAAGTCCTCCGCATTTTCAATTCCGACAGATAAGCGAACCAGGTCTTCAAAAACGCCTGTCTTTTCCAGTTCGTCCCCGGTCAGCTGCTGATGCGTCGTCGAAGCCGGATGGATGATCAGACTTTTCGCATCCCCGACGTTCGCCAGATGCGACCAGAGGGAAACCGAGTTAATCAGCTTGCTTCCTGCTTCACGTCCGCCTTTAATGCCGAAGTTCACAACCGCTCCGCCACCGTAGTCGAGCACTTTTTCCGCATTTTCATGAGCGGGATGGCTTTCAAGCCCCGGATAGGACACCCAGTCGACTGCCGGGTGCGCTTCCAGGTAGCGGGCCAGCTCCAGTGCGTTTTCGTTATGACGCACGATGCGCAGATGAAGTGTTTCCAGTCCCTGCAGCAGCTGAAACGCGTTAAACGGGCTCAGGCATGAACCAAAATCGCGGAGCAGCTGTACGCGCAGCTTCGTGCTGAAGGCGAGCGTGCCGAAATCTTTTGCGTATACGATCCCGTTGTAGCTCGGGTCTGGCTCGTTGAATACCGGAAATTTCTCCGACTGCCAGTTAAAACGGCCACCGTCCACGACGAGTCCGCCGATGGATGTGCCGTGTCCGCCGATCCATTTCGTCGCAGAATGAACGACGATGTCAGCTCCCTGCTGAATCGGCCGTGCCGTGTAAGGCGTCGCAAACGTATTATCGATAATGAGAGGGATGCCTGCTTCGTGTGCCACCTCCGAGACTGCCTCAATATCAAGCACGTGCAGACTCGGATTTCCGATTGTCTCCGCAAAGACTGCTTTCGTATTTTCCTGAATAGCGCCTGCAAAATGCTTCGGATCCTGCGGGTCGACAAATGTGACGTCGATTCCGTAACGAGGAAGCGTGACCGAAAACAGGTTATACGTGCCTCCGTAAAGATTCGTCGCCGCGACGATATGATCACCGGCACTTGCGAGGTTTAATATCGACAGCGAAATAGCGGCCATTCCGGAAGATGTAGCAACAGCTGCCACTCCTTCTTCAAGCAGCGCGATCCGCTTTTCGAGCACGTCCGTTGTCGGATTGCCGATGCGGCTGTAAATATTCCCCGGTTCATCGAGAGAAAAGAGGCTCTCTGCATGCTCTGTATCATGAAACAAATACGATGTCGTCTGATAAATCGGTACCGCACGGGATCCTGTCGTCGGATCAGGGGACTGCCCGCCGTGTAAAATAACCGTTTCCGGATTGTATGTTTCAAATGACTTTTCACTCATAATAAATTCCTCCTACTTTTTAAGTAAATCAATTGGAATACTTAGTTTTAAATTTGCAACGTTCCATCTTGTTAATCCCTGAAGCAAATAAAAAATCTCCCTATCTGAAAAAGATAGAGAGATACAGGAAGTCATTCTGTTCTCTCTCATCTTTCAGAGCTTTTTGCTCTGTGGAATTGGCACCTTCCCGAATCTGTTTATCAGATCCGAATGGTTGCCGGGCTTCATCGGGCCAGTCCCTCCGCCTCTCTGGATAAGAGATATCGTTCGTATGAAGTTAGGATTAATCTTGAGTTTTTCGCTTTGATTAATCTGATAAATTGAATTAGTTTGAATCTTACCACGCTTCCGGAATGCCGTCAACTGATTTCAGGAAAAAGAAAAACTCCCGGCCTGTCTGCTTAGCAGAAAGGACACGGGAGAGTTCGTTAAAATAAACGGACTTATCTCCCAAAGAGTCGCCTCTCTGCAGGAAGTAGCACCTTTCAGCCTGCGCTGATGGTTGCCGGGTTTCATCGGGCCAGTCCCTCCACCTCTCTGGATAAGTAATCTGTTCAGTTGGTTGAACGTATCTTATCACGGGGTGTTCCGTTCTGTAAAGCAGTATCAGAATTTATCCAGTCCTGCGTCTGTAACGGCTCCCTTCGCTGAAGAGGAGACAAGCGCTGCATATTTTGCAAGCACACCTGTCTTGTAGCGCGGCTCCGGTGCCTTCCAGTTCGCCTTTCGCTCCGCGAGCTCCGCGTCATCGACGTGCATGTTAATTTCCTGCGTGTCGCTGTCAATGGTCACCTTGTCACCGGTTTGCAGCAGCCCGATCGGACCGCCCATCGCAGCTTCCGGTGCAATGTGGCCGATAACGAATCCGTGCGATCCGCCTGAAAAACGGCCGTCTGTCATGAGCGCCACTTTTCCGTTCAGCCCACGCCCGACGATCATCGCCGTAATGGAAAGCATTTCCGGCATGCCTGGTCCGCCTTTCGGACCGACATTGCGGATCACGAGCACGTCGTGTTCCACGATTTCGCCCGCTTCAATCGCCTTTGTCGCTTCCGCTTCCGAATCATATACTTTCGCTGTTCCTTCAAAGCGGCTGATTTTCTGACCGGACATCTTGGCAACTGAGCCTTCCGGCGCAAGATTTCCTTTCAGCACGACGAGCGGACCTGTCGGCTTGAATGGATTGTCGAGCGGACGGATGACATCCTGACCTTCTTTCAGGGCAGGTGCTTCGGCGAGATTTTCCGCCATCGTCTTTCCTGTTACGGTGAGGCAGTCACCGTGCAGCAGACCTGCTTCCAGCAGCTCTTTCATCACCGCTGGTACTCCGCCTACTTCATACAGATCCTGCATGACGTAGCGACCGCTCGGCTTTAGGTCCGCGATATGCGGCACCTGCTTGCGAATGCGCTCAAAATCATCGAAATCAAGCTCTACTCCTGCAGAGTGAGCCATTGCTGTCAGGTGTAAAAACGCGTTCGTGGACCCACCGAGCGCCATCACGACAGTAATCGCATTCTCAAATGCTTTTTTCGTCATAATATCCCGAGGATAAATGTCGTTTCGGAGTAGATCGACGACGAGTTCGCCAGCCTGGCGGCACTCCTCTTCTTTATAATCGTTGACCGCCGGCGTCGAAGACGATCCCGGAATACTCATGCCTAAAGCCTCCACGGCAGACGCCATCGTATTCGCCGTATACATACCGCCGCACGCTCCGGCACCAGGGCAGGCACTGCACTCCACTTTGTGCAGCTGTTCATCATCGATGATTCCTTCCTGATACTGTCCGACTGCTTCAAACGAAGAAACGATATCGATGTCTTTGCCGTCAAGACGGCCAGGTGCGATTGTACCCCCATAGACGTATACAGACGGCAGATTCAGCCGTCCCATTGCCATCAGGCAGGCAGGTGTTGTCTTGTCACAACCTCCGACCGCGACAACGCCGTCGAGCCGTTCAGCTCCGACAACCGTTTCGATCGAGTCCGCAATGACTTCCCGGCTCGGCAAGGAAAAGCTCATCCCTTCATGACCCATCGCGATCCCGTCCGCTACTGTAATCGTATTAAAAATCATCGGTGCACCGCCGCCCGCAGCAGCCCCGCTTTTCGCCTTCACAGCAAGCTTGTCAATATGTACGTTACACGGCGTCACTTCGCTCCACGTACTCGCGATGCCGATCATCGGTTTTTTAAAATCGTCATCGGTAAATCCGACCGCCCGCAGCATCGACCGGTTTGGCACCCGGTTTGCCCCTTCACTGATTACTTTACTGCGTATACGCAAATCTTTTTCTTCACTCATGTCTAGTCATCCTCTCCTGTATCCTCTGCGCCTGTCACGCGAAAACTATAACCTTTATCTTAACGACTTTCCCGCGTTTCTGCAATGAGTTTTCAGAATTCAGCCGTTATTCTGAAAGGCGTGCGTATTTGCGCGTTAAGCAGCAGAAGGAGTAAACTGTAGAAGCAGCCTAATCTGGAGGAGGAGAATACATATGGAACGTGTGAAAGACTATTTGCAGGAAAACGAAGATCGCCTGCTGGACAAGCTCAAGCAGTTTCTCGCTATTGAAAGCATCAGTACAGATCCTGAAAAGAAACCCGCAATGGAAGAGGCGGTCACCTTCCTGACGGATTACCTCGAAGACATCGGTTTTGAGAAAGTAGAGCGCCGCGAAACCGGCGGCCATCCGCTCGTTTATGCCGAATATAACGGAGCAGCCGATGCACCGACTGCCCTTTTCTATGGCCACTATGACGTGCAGCCGGCCGATCCGTATGAGCTTTGGGACAGCGCCCCGTTCAGTCCCGAAATTCGCAGCGGCCGCTTGTTTGCCCGCGGCGCAAGCGACGACAAAGGACAGGTGTTTATGCACCTTGCCGTCTTTGAAGCGATGATGAAGACGGAAGGCAGTCTGCCTGTAAACGTGAAGGTGCTGATTGAAGGCGAAGAAGAGATCGGGAGCGAACACCTTTACACGTATCTGGACGACAATAAAGAGGAGCTAAAAAGTGATTTTGCACTTATTTCCGACTCCGGCATGGTCGACAAAGGAGTCCCGACTATTTTATACGGTCTGAAAGGCTTCACCGGCCTGGAAGTGACGCTCACAGGGCCAAACCGCGATCTGCACTCCGGTCTTTACGGCGGTGCCGTGAAAAACCCGGCGATGGCGATGGCGCAGCTGCTCGCTACGATGAAAAACACGGATGAACAAGTGACGGTAGACGGCTTTTATGACAGCGCTGAGAATCTCCCGGAAGCAGAGCGAAAGCTGATGAACGAAGCACCGGGCGAGCACTATCCGGAGACGACAGGCGTTCCCGAAACAGCTCCTGAAAAAGGATATACGGCAAAAGAGCATACTATGGCCCGGCCAACGCTCGAAGTGAACGGATTGTTTGGCGGCTATCAGGGCGCCGGCACCAAAACGATTATTCCGTCTGAAGCGACGGCTAAACTGACGTGCCGTCTCGTTCCAGGTCAGGATCCGAAGCAGATTCAGGATGCACTCGTCCGACATATTGAAGCACACGTGCCGAAAGGCGTACGCGCTGACATTAAGCGGGAGGCGCTCTCAGCGAAGGCGTACAAAGTGGACCCCGATCACCCACTTTTACAGAAGGCCGCTGAAAGTTACTCGGCCGCATTCGGCAGAGAAACAGTCTTCGTACGTCTTGGCGGCTCCATTCCGGTTGTAGAATCGATCGACAGCGGCTTCGGCATTCCTGTCGTGCTGCTAGGCTTCGGTACGCCGGAGGACAACCTCCATTCACCGAACGAAAGCTTTCCGGTCGAGCACTTCTCTAAAGGGATGGAAGTACTCGCCGATTTCTATACGAAAGCAGTAGAATAAATGAGCACAGGCCGGCGCATCCATCATGGAAGAGCCGGCCTGTTTTTGTGTGACAAGGAAGCATGAAAACTTCACTGCTGCGGTTGATAAGTTCGGGCGCATGAATGAAAAGATTTTCGTTATAACGTACGCTGAATGATAACAGTAATAAGATTTGGCTCGAGACTGAAAAGATTCAGCAGGAGAATGATAACGTTTCGTTTGAGAATTATAAGTTCGAAGCTGCAAATGAAACTTTTTGTTCAGGCTGCCTTAAGTGGCTAGCTGAGCAGTTGAACGTTTTGATACGGAAGTTCATGTTCATCCTATTAGGCAGGTAACTAACGGTATTTTCGATATAACAGCTCCAGGTTGAGCGCCTTGAACATCTGCCGGCCGTGGTTAACGCGTTTTCCGGCAAAGTTGAAGCTTTTCAAAGCTAGGTTAACGATTTCGAAGCTAAAGTTGAACACTTTCATCTGACGAACCCCGGACCGCCCCAAAAAGCGTGCCGCTCTCAGCGACACGTTTAAAAAATGCCGTAAAAAAACCACCATAGCTTATGTATGGTGGAGACGGCGGGAATCTACAGGGTGTTCAGGTATGGGTATATAAATATGAAGAAACTAGCATATTGTATGGTTTTTATATCATTCGTCGTTAGGTTAAATATCCTTAAATATAGATGCCAAGTTACCATTTTAGTTACCACTTATGTAAGAGCAGAAATTAATCTGCTCTTTTTTTATTTATTTTTAAACTCGAGTTCGACAGTAAATAGGCACATTTCCGCTTTTCTGGGCCTCATGGTCCACTCCTGACAAGGCATGAAGCGAAAATGCGCTCCTTTTTTACAATTTTTACATAGGCACACGTTTATATTATTTTTTCTTTATTTTAAAGGGTTTATCAGATATAATATAGGCATG
>NZ_JAATHJ010000001.1 GCF_012034335.1 Alkalicoccus luteus
GGATGGACATACCGCTGGTGTACCAGTTGTTCCGCCAGGAGCATCGCTGGGTAGCTACGTGTGGACGGGATAAGTGCTGAAAGCATCTAAGCATGAAGCCCCCCTCAAGATGAGATTTCCCATCACATTTAGTGAGTAAGATCCCTCGGAGATGACGAGGTAGATAGGTCTCGCGTGGAAGCGTGGCGACACGTGCAGCGGAGAGATACTAATCGATCGAGGGCTTAACCAATGAACATCGTCGCTCGGCAGAGCGAGGAAGACACATGATTCGTTTTCGCGTTATCCGGTTTTGAGCGGGTACGCTCACATCCAGTAGCGACAGCGGTGAGGTCACACCCGTTCCCATGCCGAACACGGAAGTTAAGCTCACCAGCGCCGATGATAGTTGGGGGCTCTCCCCCTGCGAAAGTAGGACGTTGCTGGGTCACCTGAGAGGGTGTCTCCCGGAACCAGACCCTGGTTCCCGGGCGGCACCCTCTTTTTTTGCGTTCCGGAGCACGAATCGTCTGCAAGAAGATCAGAACGGGGCACGGATATTTAATCGTTCCGGATTGTACGCAACGTTATGCCGTCAACAAGGGATCTTAACAGCGTGAAGGAAAATTGTGTTCGCCGTTTTTAGCACTTCGCTCGCTTTTACTCAGGTCTGCTCCTGAATTCGTTTCAGCCTTACAAGCACGCGTGTCTATACCAGATATTTTTAAAACCTTGAACGTTCAGCTTCAAGCGTTTATTTTGGCAAAAAGGCTCTGCGAAAACTGTATCAGCCATATGCCTGATGCAAGAAAATCACTTTTTAAACAGCCTGCTGAACTGTGTTTCGTCATGAAGCACGGCTCGGCTTTTTTTGATCATGAACGCTTTATAAAGATCGAAACAATGAAGCTCCGTTTCAGCATGACAGCAGAGCAGGAATCAGAAAAGAAGTTTTAAAACGACGATTAATAAGTGTGTGAATGTGGAATAGATAGAAACGGCTTCATCCATCTGCCGGTGTTTTTCATGATATCTGAACGTCTTAGTTGTGTTTTAAAGCGTTCTTTTATATAATTATAGTCAAATATAGTCAAAGTCAGATAGTGTGCATATATCACCGGGTGTCTGCCTGGCACGAAAGAGAGGGATGATGCCATGAGGAATATTTCGGATGTCATTGAAAAGTATTTAAAACAGATTATAGAAGGAAATGAACAGGCATTAATTGAAGTTAAACGTAGTGAACTGGCCGACCAGTTTGACTGTGTCCCTTCTCAGATTAATTATGTTATCCGCACGCGTTTCACGGAGGAAAAAGGCTACGTTGTGGAGAGCAAGCGTGGAGGCGGCGGCTACATCCGTATCATTAAGGTGGAACTGACCGATCACGTCGACTTATATGACAGACTCATTGAACTGATTGGCACTCAGCTCAGCCAGCAGGCCGCTGAGGGAATCATCAGCCGGCTTGAAGAAGAGGAAGCAGTAACAGCCCGGGAAGCAAAGCTGATGAAAGCAGTGATGGACCGGGAAGTACTGACGGTTCCGCTTCCTGCACGTGATCAGCTTCGAGCTAAACTGATGGTCGCGCTGATCCGGACATTGAAATACAAATTATCGAACCAGTGAAGGAGGGATCTGCATGCTTTGTCAGGAGTGCGGGGAACGCGAAGCATCCCTTCATTTTACGAAAATTATAAACGGTGAGAAAACCGAGTTTCATATTTGCGACGTATGTGCGAAGGACAAAGGCGAATATTTACCGGGCGGAAAAAGCTTTTCGATTCATCAACTGCTGTCGGGTTTGCTTGATGCGAACCAGCCTTTTTCCCAGACAGCAAAGCAGCGCTCTTCGCAAAAGCCGCGGCCTCAGCTCCGCTGTGAATCATGCGGCATGACGTATAAGCAGTTTGCTGACATTGGACGCTTTGGCTGTGCAGACTGCTATCAGCACTTTGACCAGAAGCTGGATCCTGTTCTGAAGCGGATTCACGGAGGAAACTCAGTGCACGGTGGGAAAATTCCGAAGCGCAGAGGGAAGGACATGCATGTTTACCGGGAGATTGAAACACTTAAACAGCAGATGCAGGAACAAATTGAGGCAGAGGAATTTGAGCAGGCGGCAGAGACGCGGGATAAAATCCGCAGCCTTGAGGAAACCGTTCAGAAAAAGGGAGGTGATGCATCATGACCCTTCAGTCTTTTATGAATGATGCGATCAGTCCCTGGATGAAAAACGAGGGACCGGAGGCGGACATTGCGATCAGCAGCAGGGTTCGTCTCGCGCGCAACCTCTCAGACGTCCCGTTCCCGATTGTGGCAAAGGAAGATCAGCTTCGAAACATTCTGGAGCAGACGAATACTGTCTGCCACGAAAAGAGCCGTGAGCCGTTTGGCCAGTTTTCGCTGCTGCGGATGGAAGAGCTTAGCGATAATCAGAAGCGGGTCCTCGTGGAAAAGCATTTGATGAGTCCGAACCTGACCGGGGATGCCGCCGGACGAGGTCTGTTGTTAAGTGAAGATGAGTCGATCAGCGTTATGGTCAATGAAGAAGATCATTTCCGGATTCAGTGTCTCTTGTCCGGTTTTCAGCTGGAAGAAGGGCTGAAGCATGCAGAGCTTATGGATGACTGGCTGGAAGAAGAGCTTGATTTTGCGTTTGATGAACGAAGAGGCTATTTAACGTCTTGTCCGACCAATGTCGGCACCGGCCTCCGCTCTTCTGTCATGATGCATCTTCCGGCGCTCGTGCTGACGAATCAGC
Organism: Alkalicoccus luteus; assembly: GCF_012034335.1. Taxonomy (GTDB): domain Bacteria; phylum Bacillota; class Bacilli; order Bacillales; family Salisediminibacteriaceae; genus Alkalicoccus; species Alkalicoccus luteus_A. The sequence goes on from NZ_JAATHJ010000001.1 coordinate 2,744, forward strand.
TGAACCGGATTCTCCCGGCGATCAACCAGCTGGGGCTTGTTGTACGAGGAATTTACGGAGAAGGCAGTGAAGCACTCGGCAATCTTTATCAGATTTCCAATCAGACGACGCTCGGTCAGGATGAAAGAGAAATTATTAAAGACCTCAGCAGTGTCGTTTCGCAGATGATTCAGCACGAACGGGCAGCTCGTGAACAACTTATGCAGAACTCCCCGCTGAAGCTGGAGGACCGGATTTACCGTTCCTACGGAGCACTGCTTTACAGCCGGACGATAGAAACGAAAGAAGCGATGGAGCGATTGTCGGACGTTCGGCTCGGCATCGACATGGGAATTATTCAACAGGTAAAGGGGAGTATCTTAAACGAGCTGATGGTGATGACGCAGCCCGGCTTTCTGCAGCAATATGCAGGAGCAGCTCTCTCCGCTTCCGAGCGCGATCAGCGCCGCGCCTCCCTCATCCGGGAAAGGCTGCAGCTGGAAGAAGACTCAGATAATAATGATGGAGGTGCAAGTAGATGATGTTTGGACGATTTACTGAAAGAGCCCAGAAGGTATTGGCTTTAGCGCAGGAAGAAGCAGCGCGACTCGGCCACAGCAATATAGGTACGGAGCATATTTTACTCGGACTGGTGCGTGAAGGCGAAGGGATCGCAGCAAAAGCGCTGACTGGCCTCGGACTCGGTGCTGAAAAAATTCAAACCGAAGTTGAAAACTTAATCGGCCGCGGAGAAGAAGTGACGAAGCAGATCCATTACACGCCTAGAGCGAAAAAGGTTATCGAGCTGTCGATGGATGAAGCACGAAAGCTTGGTCACTCCTACGTTGGTACAGAACATATTCTGCTCGGTCTTATCCGCGAAGGAGAGGGCGTCGCTGCAAGAGTGCTTAATAACCTCGGCGTCAGCCTGAATAAAGCGCGCCAGCAGGTGCTTCAGCTGCTTGGCAGCAGCGAAGCCAGCAATCAGCAGCAGCAGGCAAGCTCTGGTGCGGCCAATGCCAGCACACCGACGCTTGACGGGCTTGCCCGTGATTTAACGGCGATTGCAAAAGAAGAACAGATCGATCCGGTCATCGGGCGCGCGAAAGAAATCGAGCGTGTTATTCAGATTTTGAGCCGCCGTACGAAAAACAACCCTGTCCTTATCGGGGAACCGGGTGTTGGTAAAACGGCGATCGCAGAAGGACTGGCGCAGCAGATCGTGAATAACGAAGTGCCGGAGATTCTTCGCAACAAGCGTGTGATGACACTCGATATGGGAACTGTTGTAGCCGGAACGAAATACCGTGGTGAGTTTGAGGACCGTCTGAAAAAGGTGATGGAGGAGATCCGTCAGGCCGGCAACGTAATCCTGTTTATCGATGAGCTTCATACCCTGATTGGCGCAGGTGGAGCGGAAGGTGCAATCGACGCATCCAACATCCTTAAGCCGTCACTGGCGCGTGGAGAGCTGCAGTGTATCGGTGCGACGACACTGGATGAGTACCGTAAATATATCGAAAAAGACTCTGCACTTGAGCGCCGTTTCCAGCCGATTCAGGTGAATGAGCCGACGGTGGAAGAGTCCAAGCAGATTCTTTCCGGGCTGCGCGACCGCTACGAAGCCCATCACCGCGTTAAAATTACCGATGAGGCGATTGATTCCGCAGTAACGCTGTCGGACCGCTATATTTCCGACCGCTTCCTTCCGGACAAAGCGATCGATCTGATCGATGAAGCCGGATCGAAAGTACGTCTGCGTTCGTACACTGCTCCGCCGAATCTGAAGGAAAAAGAGCAGGAGATGGAAGAGCTTCGTAAGGAAAAGGATGCAGCGGTGCAAAGTCAGGAGTTTGAAAAAGCTGCTTCCCTCCGTGACAATGAGCAGAAGCTTCGTGAAGAGCTCGAGTCGCTCAAAGATAAATGGAAAGAAAAGCAGGGCCAGGAAAACTCGGAAGTAACGACTGAAGATATTGCGTCTGTCGTTGCTACCTGGACGGGAATTCCGGTAAGCAAGCTCGCTGAAGAAGAGACAGAGCGTCTTCTGCGCATGGAGGAAATTCTTCACGGCCGCGTGATAGGCCAGGATGAAGCTGTTACCGCGGTATCCAAAGCGGTGCGTCGTGCCCGAGCCGGCCTGAAAGATCCGAAACGTCCAATTGGCTCCTTTATTTTCCTTGGACCGACCGGTGTCGGTAAAACAGAGCTTGCTCGCGCTGTCGCGGAATCCCTCTTCGGTGATGAGGATGCGATTGTAAGAATTGACATGTCCGAATACATGGAAAAGCATACGACAAGCCGTCTTGTTGGTTCGCCTCCAGGGTATGTCGGCCACGAAGAAGGCGGTCAGCTGACCGAAAAAATCCGTCGAAAGCCATACTCTGTCATCCTGCTTGATGAGATCGAGAAAGCGCACCCGGAAGTCTTTAACATTCTGCTTCAGGTGCTCGAAGACGGTTTCCTGACAGATTCCAAGGGCCGCCGCGTCGACTTCCGTAATACGGCGATCATCATGACGTCCAACGTCGGAGCAAGCGTGCTGCGCCAGGAAAAGAGCCTCGGCTTTACTGCCCAGCGAGAAGATGAAAAGTATCAGGATATGAAGGGGAAAGTGATGGGCGAGCTGAAAAAGTCGTTCCGTCCCGAGTTCCTGAACCGGATCGACGAAATCATCGTCTTCCATTCGCTGGAGAGGCAGCACATTAAGCAGATCGTCACGCTTATGGCGGATGCACTGAAGAAACGGCTTAAAGAGCAAGGCATTGAGTTTGAGCTGACGGATGCCGCAAAGGCGAAAATCGCCGATGAAGGCTTCGATCCGGAGTACGGAGCAAGACCGCTCCGCCGGGCCCTTCAAAAAGAAGTGGAAGACCGTCTTTCTGAGGAGCTGCTGAAAGGCAACATCGCGAAAGGAAAGAAAGTTAAGCTCGGGATCCGCGACGGTGACTTTTACGTCACCACTGCTGAAGCAGAGGAAACCGTGTAAGACCGCTATATGTACGAATTTCGCCCCAGGCCTGGTCTGGGGCGTTTTTTTGAAAAGGAATTATCCGGCACTCCGTCGAAGCAGAAGGGAGACGCCAAATCCAATGAAAGGGGATTTTCGTGATTCAGCGACTGCAGCTTTCGCTTTTAGCCCTGGCCGCAGCCTTCATCGCCGGGCTTTTCATTTACCGGCTTTTCGTTTCCGCAGCCGGATTCGGCATTAATTTCTTCATTATTGTACTCGTTCTGTACGTATTGATTGAGACGACGGCTTTTCCCCGGAAAAAACGCCCGCAGTCTAAGCAGAAAAAAACCTATAACCCGTAGCAGCTCTGCTCCAGGTTCATCAACAGCGGTGAGCGGGCTTTTTTAGGCACGAGAGGCGCGCTCACGCCTGTTTTCATGCTAAAATAAAGGGCAGGAGACTTAAAAAGAAAGGAGGAGACGTATGGCCAAGCAAAAGACAAAATTTGTATGCCAGGAATGTGGATACGAATCGACGAAATGGATGGGGAAATGCCCGGGCTGCCAGCAGTGGAATACGCTCGTTGAAGAGATGGAAGCAGCGCCGAAAGCAAAGCGGCGAGGATTTGTCACGTCAGATGGGCCGAGGAAAGTGAAGCCGGAGCCGATCACGAAGATTGAACGAAGGGAAGAAGCCCGCAGCAGCACACATATTGATGAGCTGAACCGGGTGCTTGGCGGCGGTATCGTTCCGGGCTCGCTCGTGCTCGTCGGCGGAGATCCGGGAATCGGGAAATCGACGCTGCTGCTGCAGGTATCAGCGATGCTTGCCTCTCATAAAAAGCGCGTCCTTTACATATCCGGAGAAGAATCTGTCAGACAGACGAAGCTGCGTGCGGATCGCCTCGGCATCGAAGAGGATGAGCTTCTCGTTCTCGCTGAGACAGACGTGCAGATCATTGAACGGGTGATCGAAGAAATGGACCCGGCGCTCGTCATCATTGATTCGATTCAGACCGTCCACCTGGAAGATGTGACGAGTGCACCGGGAAGCGTTTCGCAGGTTCGGGAATGTACGTCGTCTTTTATGCGCATCGCTAAAACGAAGGGGATCGCGATCTTTCTCGTCGGGCACGTGACGAAGCAGGGGGCGATTGCCGGGCCGCGTATTCTCGAGCATATGGTGGATACCGTACTGTATTTTGAAGGGGAACAGCACCATACGTACCGAATCTTGCGGGCGGTCAAAAACCGGTTCGGCTCTACAAATGAAATCGGCATTTTTGAGATGAAGGAAAGCGGACTGGAAGAAGTGCTGAATCCGTCTGAAATTTTTCTGGAAGAACGCTCGGCAGGAGCAGCAGGGTCGGCCGTAGTCGCTTCCATGGAAGGGACACGTACGGTGCTTGTGGAAATTCAGTCGCTCATCTCTCCGACAAGCTTCGGCAATCCGCGCCGCATGGCGACCGGCGTGGATCACAACCGCATTTCCCTCATCATGGCTGTGCTGGAAAAGCGGGTCGGGATGATGCTTCAAAACCAGGATGCGTATATTAAAGTAGCAGGCGGCGTCAAGCTGGACGAGCCGTCGATCGACCTCGCGATCACCGTCGCGATCGCATCGAGCTTCCGGGATGTGCCGACGGAGCCAGGGGACGTCATCATCGGGGAAGTTGGGCTTACCGGGGAAGTCCGCCGCGTTTCCAGGATTGAACAGCGGGTTCAGGAAGCGGCAAAGCTTGGATTTACGAGGGTCATCGTTCCGGCAAAGTGCCTGGAAGGATGGGAGCCTCCAAGCAGTATACAGGTGACTGGCGTCCGTACGGTGAGTGAGGCGCTGGAAGTGACGTTAGGAGGGAAGACGCGTGGAACACCATCGTTCGAATTATGATGAGAACTTTATAAACGATGTACTCAGGCTCGTCGCGCCGGGTACGAAGCTCCGTGAAGGAATCGATAACGTACTGCGGGCGGGCACCGGGGGGCTGATCGTTCTCGGCTACAACAATGAAATGATGAACATCGTCGACGGCGGCTTTTTTATCAACACCGACTTTTCCCCGGCTTATTTGTATGAGCTGGCGAAAATGGACGGCGCGATTATTTTAAGCGAGGACGGGAGCCGCATTCTGTATGCGAACACCCAGCTCGTTCCGGATAACACGATCGATTCAACGGAGACGGGTATTCGGCACCGGACGGCGCAGCGGGTGGCCAGGCAGACAGGCAACCTCGTTATCTCCATCTCGCAGCGCCGAAACGTCATCACGCTGTATCAGGGAGCCTACCGCTATGCGTTAAAGGATATCGGCGTCATTTTGACGAAAGCGAATCAGGCGATCCAGACGCTGGAAAAGTATCAGTCTGTGCTGGACCAGAGCATCACGAACCTGGGGGCGCTGGAATTTGAGGAGCTCGTGACGTTTTCGGAAGTGTCGCAGGTGATGCACCGGATCGAAATGGTGCTTCGTATCAAAGGTGAGATTTTAAACTACGTAAATGAGCTTGGCGATGAAGGAAGGCTTATCTCCATGCAGCTGGAGGAGCTCGTCATGAACACGGAGCAGGAAGCGCTGCTCTTAATCAAGGATTATATGAAAGAAGCCGACTACAGCCCGAAGGAAACGCTGCGAAAGCTGAAGCGGCTGAGCAACGAGGAGCTGCTCGATGATAACGTCATCGTCAAGCTGCTTGGCTACAGTAAAATTGTCAACCTGTCTGAGTATCCGATCGCCCCGAGAGGCTACCGGGTTTTAAGTAAAATTCCGCGCCTGCCGGTGATGGTCATTGAAAACCTGATCAGCCGCTTTGAGCAGCTCCCGCATATTACACGTGCTTCTCAGGAGGAGCTCGACGAGGTGGACGGGATCGGTGAAGCACGGGCGAAGAAAATTAAGGACGGACTGACCAGGCTGCAGGAACAGCTGTTCATCGACAGACACATTTAACGGGTAAAATATGTAAATAGTTGTGAAACGGCCCGCTTTTGGTTCAGCGGAGGTGTTTTTGTCTATATTGATGATAAGGAGGTGAAACAATGCTGCATAAAATCGTACAGTTGGTAATTGTGTTTATCGGCGGGGTGCTCGGCTATTTATTCATGCCGGATTTAATCGCAAGCCTGCCGTTTGAACCGCTGCCGGAATGGTCGACAGGCGCGTTATTCGGAACTCTGCTAGGTGCAATTATCCTTTTTTCCTCTCTTTATTGGTTCACCGATAACATCGTCCACTCCATCCGGTACGTCGAAGAATCTTTAATGAAATACCCGGTGACCGATCTCTTGTTCGGATCGATGGGTCTGTTTGTCGGACTGGGGCTCGCCTATTTGATCACCGTGGCGCTGATCAGCCTGGAAATTCCGATTGTAAGCTCCGTCGTGCCGATCCTGCTCACTCTCTTTATGGGATATTTAGGTGCGCGGATCGGGTTCCAGAAGCGTGAGGAGCTGATGGGTCTGTTTACTCTCGGACGCACGGCGCAGAATAAGAATGAGAAAAAGCAAGATGAAGCAGAGAAAGAAGCAAACCGCTACCGGTTGAAAATTCTGGATACGAGCGTCATCATTGATGGAAGAATTGCAGATATTTGCAGCACCGGCTTTTTGGAAGGAACGCTGCTTGTGCCTGAGTTTGTACTGGAAGAGCTGCAGCACATTGCCGACTCTTCGGACGTGCTGAAGCGGAACCGCGGCCGGCGCGGGCTCGACATTTTAAATAAGATGCAAAAAGAGCTCGATGTCGAAGTGGAGATTTACGAAGGCGACTTTGATGATATCCAGGAAGTGGACAGCAAGCTTGTCAAACTGGCGAAGCTGCTGGATGGCTTTGTCGTTACCAACGACTTCAATCTGAATAAAGTATGCGACCTCCAGGGCGTCGCCGTGCTGAACATCAACGATCTGGCCAACGCCGTTAAGCCGGTCGTCCTGCCGGGAGAAGAAATGCCGGTGCAGGTGATCAAAGACGGCAAGGAGCAGAACCAGGGTATTGCTTATCTCGATGACGGCACGATGATCGTCGTCGAAGGCGGCCGAAATCACATTGGTGAAACGATTGAAGTCATCGTCACAAGCGTGCTGCAGACATCAGCCGGGCGCATGATCTTTGCCAAGCCGAAGCCGGTTGAAAAAGCACTCTGAACATAGACTGAGTTTGAAGAAGGAAGATGCAGATGCAAACGTATCAGACCGTACTGCTTGCTGCCGGCCAGGGCCGGCGCATGCAGGCAGGGAAGAACAAGCAGTTTCTGAGTATAGCCGGGGACCCCCTTCTCCTGCACACGCTTCGTGTGTTTGAGGAGGATTCGCTGTGCACTGAAATCCTGCTCGTCATCAACAAGCAGGAAGAGGCGGACATCCGCATTCTCCTGAATGAGTGGAGCGGCTCGACGCCGATCCGCTTCGTGGAAGGCGGCAGGGAGCGGCAGGACAGCGTTAGGGCCGGCATCCGCGCAGGAGCAGCGTCCGCTGACAGATCCGGGCTCGTATTTATTCACGACGCAGCCCGTCCGTTCGTGCGGCAGGAGCAGCTGCACCGGCTTGCTGTCCGGACGGCTGAGCATGGCGCCGCGATCCTTGCCGTTAAAGTGAAAGACACGGTCAAGGAAGTGCGCGACGGCATCATTCAGAAAACGACCGACCGTTCCCTGCTCTGGGGGGCTCAGACGCCGCAGGCATTCCGCTATGAGGTGATCCTGGATGCTCATCAGGCAGCGGAAGACGGGGAGTGGATCGGCACCGATGATGCGAGCCTCGTCGAACGAAACGGCGGCAGCGTAGCGATTGTGGAAGGCGATTACGAAAATTTTAAAGTAACGACTCCGGAGGACCTTGTCTTTGCTGAGGCGGTCATCCGTTACCGAAAGGACGCGTTGGAATGAGGATTGGACAAGGATTTGACGTACACCAGCTGGCAGAAGGACGTCCGCTTATCTTAGGCGGCATTGACATCCCCTATGAAAAAGGACTGGCCGGACACTCGGACGCCGATGTTCTGCTGCATACGATAGCAGATGCGGCTCTCGGAGCAGTTGCTGAAGGCGATATCGGCCGCCATTTCCCGGATACGGACCCGGCCTTTGAAGGAGCGGACTCAGCGGAGCTGCTCCAACACGTTTGGAATATTATTAAGGGGCACGGCTACCGGCTTGGGAACGTCGACTGCACGATCATGGCAGAGAAGCCGAAAATGGCTCCGTATGTGCCACAGATGCAGGCGCGAATTGCCGAACTGCTGGAAGCAGAACCGGGGCAGGTGAACGTGAAGGCGACGACGACAGAAAAGCTCGGCTTCACCGGCCGCGGCGAAGGCATTGCTTCCCAGGCGGTGATCCTCCTTGTACCTGAAAAGGGTTAAAGCTTGATGCCAGGCATGATAGAATAGGAAAAGATGCTATTGAGAGAGGAAGGGATCACGGACATGAGCAACGACATCCGCGTGCGATTTGCACCGAGTCCGACCGGTCACCTCCATATTGGAGGGGCACGCTCGGCATTGTTCAACTACTTGTTTGCACGCCATCATGGAGGCATATTCGTTCTCCGGATTGAAGATACCGATCAGGCACGAAATGTGGATACAGCAACAGAAAAGCTGATGGAAAGCCTGAAATGGCTCGGCATCGACTGGGACGAAAGCGTCGATAAAGGCGGGGAGTACGGACCGTATAAAAGCATGGACCGGCTTGAGCTTTATCAAACCTACGTAGACCAGCTGCTGGAATCCGGAAAAGCATACCACTGCTATATGACGCAGGAGGAGCTGGAGAAGGAACGGGAAGAGCAGCGTGCCCGCGGGGAAACACCGATGTACAGCGGCCGCGACCGCAACCTTACTGATGAACAAAAGCAGGCGTATGAAGCGGAAGGCCGAAAGCCGGTCGTTCGTTTTCTCGTCCCGTCCGATCAGGAAATCGTCGTTCAGGACGAGGTCCGGGGTGACGTGACGTTCGATTCGAATGGTATCGGCGACTTTGTCATCGTTCGCCAGGATGGCATTCCGACATACAACTTTGCGGTTACGATCGACGATCATCTCATGAAGATTTCGCACGTGATTCGCGGAGAGGAGCACCTGTCCAATACGCCGAATCAGGTTCTGCTTTACGAAGCACTTGGCTTTGAAACGCCGGTATTTGGGCACGCCTCCCTGATTTTGAATCAGGATCGTCAGAAGATGAGCAAGCGTGATGAGTCCATCATTCAGTTTGTCGAGCAGTACCGGGAGCTCGGCTATATGCCGGAGGCGATCGTGAACTTCATCGCCCTGCTCGGATGGTCTCCGGGCGGCGAAGAGGAAATTCTCTCGCTTAAGGAGCTGGAAGCACAGTTCCGGCTGGACCGGGTGATCAAGGCGCCGGCTGTGTTCGACACGCAGAAGCTGGAGTGGATGAACAACCAGTACATGAAGCAGGCCGATCCGGACCGAGTCGTATGGCTGTCGCTGCCGCATCTCGTCAAGGCAGGACGGCTGCCGGAGAATATGAGCGAGCAGCAGCGCCACTGGGCTTATGATCTGATTACCCTGCATCAGGAAAAAATGAGCTACGGTGCGCAGATTGTTGAGCTTACAGAGTTGTTCTTTAAGGAGCAGATCGATTATAATGAAGACGCAAAGGCAGTGCTTGATGAAGAGCAGGTGCCGGAGGTTCTTGACGCGTTCCGCACGAAGGTGAAGGAGCTGACGTGGGAGCCGGATGCCGTGAAAACTGCGCTGAAGGAAGTACAGAAGGAAACCGGTCATAAAGGGAAAAAGCTGTTTATGCCGGTGCGTGTGGCTGTAACCGGTCAGATGCACGGACCGGATTTGCCGAAAACAATTGTACTGCTCGGCCGGGACAAGGTGCTGAAGCGCCTCGACTCACTGCTGGCAGACGCATAACAAGAAGACCGTCCCCCGGACGAAGTACAAACAGATGCTTTCCCAGAGAGATCCGCCGCGGCTGGAAGCGGATCAGGCCGTCTGTTTGGAAATGCACCCGGATAGATATGGACGGTCAAAGCGGAAAAAAGCGGGAGGCAGGTTGCCTTCAAGCAGAGTGGAACCGCGCTTTTACAAAGCGTCTCTGTGCCGATGCGGCACAAAGACGCTTTTTTTCATCGTATCAGGAGCATCGTTTTGAGAGTAGGAGGCGGCCAGGTCGGTTGTGTGGGAAGTAAGACAGTCTTATGCTTCCCTTTAACCTGCAGCGATCTATATGCCTGCCGACCAGAAGGCGCTCTTCGCCTGACGGGCAAGTAGCGAGAGGAGGGAATGCCGGTGTTTACCACGTTGAAAAATGATGTCGATGTCGTCCTGGAGCGCGACCCGGCTGCGCGCAACAGGCTGGAAGTAATTATGACGTATTCCGGTGTGCACGCCGTCTGGGCGCACCGTGCCGCCCACTGGCTCTGGAAGAAGAAGCTTTACTTTTTTGCACGCTTTTTGTCACAGGTGAGCCGTTTTTTTACCGGTATTGAAATCCACCCCGGTGCCACGATCGGTCAGCGCTTGTTTATCGACCACGGCATGGGCGTCGTCATCGGGGAAACGTGTGAGATCGGAGACAGCGTAACGATTTTTCAAGGCGTGACGCTTGGCGGAACCGGTAAAGAAAAGGGCAAACGCCACCCGACGCTGGAGGATCACGTGCTCGTCGCGTCAGGAGCAAAGGTGCTCGGATCGATGAGAATCGGCAAGCATTCGCGGATCGGTGCCGGCTCTGTTGTACTGAAGGAAGTACCGCCGAATTCAACCGTCGTCGGTATTCCGGGACGGATCGTCGTCCAAGACGGCATTAAGGTGGATGATGACTTGGATCACATTAACCTGCCTGACCCTGTCGCTGACAAGTTCCGGCAGCTGGAAAAAGAAATGATCCGGCTCAAGCGGGAAGTGCGCGAGCTGAAGCACGAAAAAGAAGAAGCAGAAAAAAGGAAGGTGTGAGCCAGCTTATGGCGATCCAGCTTTATAATACACTGTCACGTAAAAAAGAAACGTTCGAACCAATCGAGCCCGGCAAGATTAAAATGTACGTCTGCGGTCCGACCGTTTACAACTATATTCATATCGGCAACGCTCGGCCGGCTGTCGTCTTTGATATGGTACGCCGTTATTTTGAGTACCGGGGCTACGACGTGCAGTACGTATCCAACTTTACCGATGTCGATGATAAAATCATTAAGGCAGCAGAAGAGATCGGCGGCGACGTGATGGAAATCGCCGAGCGTTTTATCGATGCGTACCATGAAGATACTGCTGCTCTCGGCGTGAAAAAAGCGGATCTGCACCCTCGGGTTACAGACACGATGGATGACATCATTACCTTTATTAACAAGCTCGTTGAAAAGGGCTATGCCTATGAATCTCAGGGAGATGTCTATTTCCGCACGCGCCGCTTTGACGGCTACGGGAAGCTTTCGCATCAGTCGATCGACGACCTGCAGGCCGGGGCACGCGTCGATGTCGGCGATAAAAAAGAAGATCCGCTCGATTTCGTTCTATGGAAAACAGCGAAGCCGGGAGAAATTTCGTGGACGAGTCCATGGGGCGAAGGGCGCCCGGGCTGGCACATTGAGTGCTCGGCGATGGTGAAAAAGTATCTTGGCGATACAATCGACATCCACGCCGGCGGCCAAGACTTATCGTTTCCGCACCACGAGAACGAAATCGCGCAGTCCGAAGCGCTGAACGAAAAGCCGATGGCCAACTACTGGATTCATAACGGCTATATAAATATTGATAACGAAAAAATGTCCAAATCACTTGGGAACTTCATTCTCGTCCATGACATTATCCGGACATTTGATCCTGAAGTCGTGCGCTTCTTTATCGTAAACGCGCACTACCGGAGCCCGATCAATTTCAGCGACGAGCAGCTGCATACGGCGGCCGCGTCGCTTGAGCGGATCAAAACAACGTACCAGAACGTGCAGCATCGTCTCGATACCGCAGTCGATCTCGGCCTGCAGACGGAAAAGTGGGAGCGTGTGATTACGGAGCACGAATCACGTTTTACCGAGGCGATGGATGATGATTTAAACAGCGCCAATGCGGTTGCCGTTCTGTTTGACCTTGTCCGTCAGGCGAACCTGTACCTGCAGGAAAAGCAGACCGACACGTCCGTACTGAAGGCATTCCTTCAGCAGTTCGATGATATGGGCTATGTGCTCGGCATGCAGCTCAGTACAGCAGAGGAGCTGCTCGATGAGGAAGTCGAGGCGCTGATCGAGGAACGGGAGCAGGCACGCGAGAACCGCGACTTCGCCCGCGCCGATGAAATCCGGGATGAGCTGAAGGAAAAACATATTCTTCTGGAAGATACACCGCAGGGCACTCGCTGGAAGCGGGGAGACGCATGAAGCTGAACGAAACGATTCGCGAGCCTGAACAGCTGAATGCCCTCGCGCTCGCCTACATGGGAGACGGCGTATTCGAAACGTACGTGCGCTACCGGCTGCTCGTCAAAGGCGGCGTAAAGCCGAACCGTCTTCATAAAGCAGCGACCGCTTACGTATCAGCCAAGTCGCAGGCGCGCATTCTGGAAAAACTATTTGAACAGAACGTGCTGACAGAGCAGGAAGAAGCTGTCGTCCGCCGCGGGCGTAATGCCAAATCGGGTACGATTCCAAAACATACTGAACGGTCCGTTTATCAAAGCAGTACGGCGTTTGAGGCGCTCATCGGCTATTTATACGTGACCGGGCAAGAGGAGCGGCTCGATGACATTGTCGCCGCAGCTCTGACGATTGCAGAAGGAAAGGAGGGAGCATCATGAAGGATACCGATTACGTAATTGGGAGAAATCCCGTACTTGAAGCACTCCGCGGAGACCGGACGGTTCATAAAGTGCTCGTTGCGGATACCGCAAAAGGGCAGATCAGCCAGATTCAGAAGCTTTGCCGGGAAAAAAAGGTGCAGCTGCAAAACGTGCCGAAACAGAAGATCGAGCAGATTGCCGGAAACGGAAAAGCTCATCAGGGGGTGCTGGCGTTTCTCGCCGCATTTGAATATGCCGACATGGAGACGCTGTTTGAGCGGGCGGAGAAAAAGAATGAAGCACCGTTTTTTCTTCTGCTTGATGAACTGGAGGACCCGCACAACCTCGGATCGATTCTCCGTACAGCGGATGCATCCGGGGCTCACGGTGTGATCATTCCGAAGCGGCGGGCGGCAGCGCTGACGGCGACGGTTGCCAAAGCATCAGCCGGAGCGATTGAATACGTGCCGGTCGTGCGCGTGACGAACATGGCGAAAACGATGGATGAGCTGAAAGACCGCGGCCTCTGGTTTGTCGGAACGGATGCCTCCGGCCGCGAGGACTACCGCAGTGTTGACCTCGATATGCCGGTGGGACTGGTCATCGGCAGTGAAGGACGCGGGATGAGCAGACTCGTAAAAGAAAAGTGTGATTTTCTCGTGCAGATTCCTCTGCTCGGAAAAGTTACTTCCCTGAACGCGTCTGTCGCGGCATCGCTGTTGATGTACGAAGTATTCCGCCGGCGCACCGTGGCCGGGGAGGCGTAACCGATGCGAAAAGCGTACTTGTTCGTAGATGGCTACAACATCATCGGAGACTGGCCGGAGTTAAAGGCCCTCTCCGATTCCGATCTGGAAAGTGCGCGCGACCTGCTCATTGAAAAGATGGCCGAGTACCAGGCTTATACGGGAACGAGTGTCACGATCGTATTTGACGCTCATATGGTTCCAGGCACCGGCAAGAAGTACCGGCATTACGATCTGGATATCGTTTTTACAAAGGAAAAAGAAACGGCGGACGAGCGGATTGAAAAGCTCGTCATTGAACGCAAACGGGTCGACCGCCAGATTTACGTGGCCACCTCCGACTTTGTGGAGCAGCGGGTGATTTTTGCAAGCGGCGCCTACCGCAAGTCGGCCCGCGAGCTTCGTACGGAAGTAGAGCAGATTGAAAAAGGAATCCAGCAGAGTGTGGCAGAAACGAAGCAGAAGAAGGCTAAAACAAAGCTGCCGATCGACGAGGAAATGGCAGAAATTTTTGAAAAGTGGCGAAGAGGAAAGCGATAACACCTTGACGATTTCCTTTTTTATCTAGTATACTTAACGTTACTATCAGGAGTCCTGCACCACGAAAACCGGAATTTGCGTACGACTTTCACTAAAGACAGGTCGGAGGGATCGCCGTGGCTGTACATCTTATGGAAACTGGCATGCACCAGCACTATCGTGACATTGAGGATGAGAAACTCGTTCGTCTTGTCCGGGAGGGAGATAGCGGCGCGCTCGAATACCTGATTACGAAATACCGCAATTTTGTACGCGCTAAATCAAGATCCTACTTTCTGATCGGCGCCGATCACGAGGATATTGTGCAGGAAGGCATGATTGGTCTCTATAAGGCGATCCGTGATTTTCAGGCGGATAAACTTTCCTCTTTCCGCGCCTTTGCGGAGCTCTGTATCACGAGACAGATCATCACCGCGATCAAAACGGCAACACGTCAGAAGCATATTCCGCTGAATTCCTACGTATCCCTCGATAAGCCGATATACGATGAGGAATCAGAACGGACGCTGCTTGACGTCCTCTGCGGACACGGGGTAACCGACCCGGAGCAGCTGCTGATCAACCGTGAGGAGTTCTCCGACATTGAATCCAAAATGGGCGAGATGCTCAGCGAACTGGAGCGGGAAGTGCTCATGCAGTACCTTGACGGCAGGACGTATCAGGAGATGTCCGAGGATCTGGAGCGCCACGTCAAGTCGATCGACAATGCGCTGCAGCGGGTCAAACGGAAGCTCGAACGGTATGTGGAACTGAAGGAAGTTAAATTTACGTAAACCTGCAGGCACCTCCGGACAAGCGACGTTCCGGCAGGTGCCGTTTCGTTTGTCCGGAATGCCGGAGAAGCATTGACACGCCGCTGATTCCTGTGATAAGTTCGTTTAGTATGTAAACAGCTCACGTAAAAGGAGGGGGAGCAGATGAAGGTCGCTCTCGCCTGCCAGACATGCAACAGCCGTAATTGCTGGACGACGAAATCAACCGACAGCCGTCAGACGCGGCTTCAGATAAAGAAATACTGCAAGACTTGCGGATCACATACGATGCACGCTGAAACGAAGTGACGGCGGTGCAGTGGAAATACGGCTTCCGGCTGAAACAGTCCGGAGCTTAAAGGAAATGGAGGTGTCCGGCATGGCGGAAAACACCAAGACGACGAAAAACCCGGCAGTCTTTCTGAAACAGGTCGTAGCGGAGATGAAGCGCGTTACGTGGCCAAACGGAAAAGAACTGAAGCGCTACACGGGAATTGTTGTTGCAACAGTAACATTCATAGCCATCTTCTTCGCAATTTCCGACTTTATTATTTCATCACTGCTCCAGCTGATCACGAACTAACAGATTCCCGGATCGCACCGGTAGGAGGAGGGAATACGGGGGCATCCCCTGATTCTTATGGAGAAAAACTGGTATGTAGTACACACGTATTCCGGCTACGAAAACAAGGTGAAGACGAACCTTGAGAAGCGGGTCGAGTCCATGGATATGGTCGATAAGATCTTCCGAGTGCTCGTTCCTGTAGAGGAAGAGACAGAGATTAAAAACGGCAAGAAAAAGCAAGTTTCCAAAAAAGTATTTCCAGGCTACGTGATCGTGGAAATGGTGATGACAGATGATTCCTGGTATGTCGTTCGCAACACGCCCGGCGTGACCGGATTCGTCGGGTCCTCCGGTGCCGGATCGAAGCCGACGCCGCTCCTGCCTGAAGAGGCAGAAGGCATCCTGCGTCAGATGGGTGTGGAAGCACCGAAGCAGGAAGTCGATTTCGAGCTGCGGGAAGCTGTCAAAGTGAAGGAAGGTCCGTTTGCGGAATTCGTCGGCACGATCGAAGACATTTCAGCAGAGAAACAGAAGCTGAAGGTAACGGTCAACATGTTCGGCCGCGAAACGCCGGTGGAGCTCGACTTCACGCAGGTAGAAAAATTATCATAGGATCACAAAAACTCCTTGTCAATTTTGGGGTGAAGTGATAGAATTTGAATGTTGCTAATGAACGTGGACATGCTGTTCACGTTTTTCCTGCGAATACGCAGGTTTTTTTGAGTGGGAGAGCGGAAGCAATCGCTCGGTTTACCACATCACGGACTTAAGGAGGTGTGTCGCGTGGCAAAGAAGGTTATTAAGGTTGTAAAACTGCAAATTCCAGCTGGTAAAGCAAACCCAGCACCGCCGGTCGGGCCAGCACTCGGTCAGGCAGGTATAAATATCATGGGCTTCTGTAAGGAATTCAACGCTCAGACTCAAGAGCAGGCAGGTCTTATCATCCCGGTTGAAATCACGGTGTTTGAGGACCGTTCCTTTACATTCATCACAAAAACTCCGCCAGCAGCTGTTCTTCTTAAGAAAGCCGCAGGAATCGAATCCGGTTCCGGCGAGCCGAACAAGACGAAAGTTGCAACAGTGGGGCGTGATAAAGTACGCGAAATCGCGGAAACAAAGATGCCAGACCTTAACGCAGCTGATGTAGAAGCAGCTATGCGTATGGTTGAAGGTACTGCCCGAAGCATGGGTATCACGATCGAAGACTAATGTAGAGACCATAACCGGTCAATGAGGTTGCGAGTAAAGGACGCTGTCCTGCCTGACACGTTCAGGTTCGCAACCTTTATTAGTGGGAGGTTTAACCGCTAAAACCACAACGAGGAGGAAAAAACATTGGCTAAGTTCAGCAAAAAGTACGAAGATGCACTGAAAGTTATTGACCGTGAGAAGAACTACGGTGTAACAGAAGCAGTGGAAGCTGTAAAGCAGACTGCAACAGCCAACTTCGATGAAACTATCGAAATGGCTGCGCGCCTTGGAATCGACACGAAAAAAGCCGACCAGCAGATCCGCGGAGCTGTTGTTCTTCCACACGGAACGGGTAAAACCCAGACCGTTGCTGTATTCGCTAAAGGCGAAAAGGCAAAGGAAGCAGAAGCAGCCGGCGCTGATTTCGTCGGAGAAGAAGACCTGATCAACAAAGTAAGCCAGGGCTGGATGGAGTTCGACGTTGTCGTAGCTACTCCGGACATGATGGCTCAGGTTGGTAAGCTCGGACGAGTTCTCGGACCACGCGGCCTCATGCCGAACCCGAAAACAGGCACTGTTACGTTTGACGTAACGAAAGCGATTGAAGAAATCAAAGCTGGTAAGGTAGAATACCGTGCCGACAAAACTGGTAACATGCACGTACCGATCGGGAAAGCTTCCTTCAGCGAACAGCAGCTGGAAGAAAACCTGCGTGCGATGATGGATGTTATCATGAAGGCCAAGCCTGCTGCTGCAAAAGGTACCTACCTGCGCAACCTTTCCGTTGCTGCAACAATGGGACCTGGCGTACGCGTATCAACAAACGAATTCAAACTGTAGTTGACGGAGCCTTACGGGCGCGTTATACTGTCAGTTGTGAATAAATAAATCATACCGTAGACAGCAGGAGCCTTCGGGCTTAAACGTCCTGCCGAGGTTTGCACCAGATATAGTCCGGGCAACGGTTTGCCCCGGATAACCTGCGGCTTCCTTGCGTCTATGTGAGGAAGCCCTTTTTAATGGGTTAGAACACGGGCGGTATGAACAGCTTCAGGCATAGGAGGTGTCATCTAGATGAGCAGTGTAATTGAGCAGAAACAAAGCGTCGTGGAAGAAATCGCCGGGAAACTGAAGGAAAGCCAGTCTACTATCGTAGTAGATTACCGCGGACTGGACGTGGCAGAAGTAACGGAACTGCGTCAGCAGCTGCGTGAAGCCGGAATCGACTTCAAGGTGTACAAGAACACAATGGTACGCCGCGCGACAGAACAGACAGAACTGACTGGAATCGATGAGCAGCTTGCAGGTCCTACTGCAATTGCATTCGGCTACGACGATGTTGTAGCACCAGCCAAGATTCTCAACGAGTTTGCGAAGAAGCATGAAGCTCTTGAACTCAAGGCAGGAATCATCGAAGGCAAAGTTGTGTCTCTCGACGAAGTAAAAGCACTGGCGGAACTTCCTTCCCAGGAAGCACTCCTTTCCATGCTTGCCAACGTTCTTCAGGCTCCAATCCGCGGACTCGCGATCGGCCTCAAGGCAGTGGCAGACAAGAACGAAGAAGAAAGCGCGTCATAAAAAGCTGCACGGCAGCATAAATTATTATTTACAGGAGGAATTTAATCATGACGAATCAAGAGATTCTCGATGCGGTTAAGGAAATGTCCGTACTCGAACTGAACGACCTGGTAAAAGCAATTGAAGAAGAATTTGGTGTATCTGCAGCAGCTCAGGTAGCTGTAGCAGGCGGCGGCGGAGCAGAAGCTGCTGAAGAGCAGACTGAATTCGACGTAGTACTTGAAGACGCTGGATCTTCCAAGATCGGCGTTATCAAAGCAGTTCGTGAAATCACAGGTCTCGGCCTGAAAGAAGCGAAGGCACTTGTTGACGGCGCACCTTCTGCAGTTAAAGAAGGCGTTGAAAAGTCTGAAGCTGAAGAAATGCAAGCGAAGCTTGAAGAAGCTGGAGCGAAGATCACGGTTAAGTAATCGTGTTCAACGCACGCTTGGAACCCGCGGGAATCATTTCCTGCGGGTTCTTTTTTACCATTCATGGCGGCACGCCGTCATGAGGCTGAATGCAAGGAAAGGAGCGGCAGATATGGCAGACCACTATTATTCAAAAAAGCCGTCGGCTGCAAGCAGTCCGCGCGAGCTGAAGGAGTCCGTCCTCGGTACGGAGCTCTCCTTTACGGTCGACAGCGGCGTGTTTTCCAAAGGAGGACTTGACTTCGGATCGCGTCTCCTGCTGGAATCGCTGGAGGAAGCAAAAGCAGAAGGGCGTCTGATTGATGCCGGCTGCGGCTGGGGACCAATCGGCATATTTGCAGCGGTATGGTATCCGGCACGCCCGGTGCTCATGGTCGACGTGAACGAACGTTCCGTCGAGCTGTCCCGCCGCAACGCCGATCGGAACGGGGCAACGAGGGCTGAAGTACGGCAGCAGGATCTGCTGGAAGGACTCGATGACGACAGCGCAGCGATGATCGTCAGCAACCCGCCGGTCCGGGCCGGCAAGGAAGTTGTCTTCCGGCTTTACGAGCAGGCATGGCGCGTTTTAAAGCAGAACGGCACGCTTACGATTGTCATTCAGAAAAAGCAGGGAGCGCCGTCAACGAAGGCGAAGCTCGAAGAACTTGGCTTCACCGTTGAAACGGCAGCTAAAAAGAAAGGCTATTTCATCTTCCGCGCAGAAAAACATTGACGCAGCAAAGGCCTTGTGTTAATGTTATTTAATGCGTATGAATATGAAAATAGGGCTCTTATGCACTTCTTTATCACAACGCCAGCTGCTTTTATAGAATTTGAATAGAAAACTGCGAAGAAAAAGGGTGGGAACATTAACTACAGTCGTCATCAACATGGATGCATGCCAACGACCTTAGTGCCCTTTTTTTCTTTGTTTCCAGAATCTGCACAAATCTTCCTGCACAGCAGCCTCGAAAAGCACGGCCTGTGATTCCTACAGCATATTCCACCGTAACACACATTATCAGTATACGATCAGTCAGGGGCTGTTTCAGTCTCTTGATGATAAAAACGTTAGGTTTGAGGGGTGAATGAGTTGACAGGTCAACTAGTTCAGTATGGACGCCACCGCCAGAGAAGAAGTTATGCACGAATCAATGAAGTTTTGGATCTGCCGAACTTAATTGAAATTCAGACGGCTTCTTATCAATGGTTTCTTGATGAAGGTATTCAGGACATGTTTCAGGACATTTCACCGATCGAGGATTTTACAGGAAACCTCGTTCTGGAATTTGTCGATTACAGCTTAGGGGAGCCTAAGTATCCGGTCGACGAATCGAAAGAGCGCGACGTGACGTATTCCGCACCGCTCCGCGTGAAAGTACGCCTGATTAATAAAGATACCGGAGAAGTAAAAGAACAGGAAGTATTCATGGGAGATTTCCCTCTCATGACAGACACCGGTACATTCATTATTAACGGGGCAGAGCGGGTCATCGTTTCCCAGCTCGTGCGTTCGCCAAGCGTCTACTTCAGCCAGAAGATGGACAAAAACGGCAAGCGCGGCTACACGGCTACGGTGATTCCGAACCGTGGAGCATGGCTTGAGCTGGAAACAGATGCCAAGGATGTTGTATATGTTCGCATTGACCGTACGCGGAAAATTCCGGTGACGGTGCTCCTGCGTGCGCTCGGTTTCGGCTCTGATCAGGAAATCATTGATCTGCTTGGAGAAGACGAGTATCTCCGCAATACGCTGGAGAAAGATAACACAGATGGTTCCGAAAAGGCGCTGCTTGAAATTTATGAGCGTCTCCGCCCTGGTGAGCCGCCGACTGTAGACAGCGCGAAAAGCCTGCTGGAGTCCCGCTTCTTTGATCCGAAGCGCTACGACCTGGCAAATGTCGGCCGCTATAAAATGAACAAAAAGCTTCATATTAAGAACCGTCTGTTCAATCAGCGCCTTGCGGAAACGCTCGTTGACTCGGAAACAGGCGAAATTCTTGCAGAAGAAGGCACGGTCATTGACCGGCGCGTCCTGGATAAACTCATTCCTTACTTTGAAGACGGGCTCTCGTTTGAGCGCCACAACCTGAACGGGGGCGTCATCGAAGACGAAGACGTTGATCTTCAGACAGTGATGATCTACTCCCAGAAGGATGGCGACGAAGAGCAGCCGGTCAAGATCATTGCCAACGGCGGCATTGATACGAAGATTAAAAACATCACGCCGGCTGATATCATTTCATCTGTCAGCTACTTCTTTAACCTGCTGCACGGAACAGGTCAGACCGATGATATTGACCATCTCGGCAACCGTCGTCTCCGTTCTGTAGGGGAACTGCTGCAAAACCAGTTCCGTATTGGACTTTCCCGAATGGAGCGTGTCGTCCGCGAACGTATGTCCATTCAGGATGCCAACATGATTACGCCGCAGGCGCTGATCAACATCCGACCGGTTATCGCGTCGATTAAAGAGTTTTTCGGAAGCTCCCAGCTGTCCCAGTTCATGGACCAGACGAACCCGCTTGCGGAATTAACGCATAAGCGCCGTCTGTCTGCGCTTGGACCCGGTGGTCTGACGCGTGAACGCGCCGGCTTCGAAGTGCGTGACGTTCACTACTCCCACTACGGGCGCATGTGTCCGATCGAGACGCCGGAAGGACCGAACATCGGTCTGATCAACTCGCTTTCCTCTTTTGCGAAAGTGAATCCATTCGGCTTTATCGAATCGCCTTACCGCCGCGTGGACCATGAGAAAGGACTCGTGACACGGGAAGTGGATTACCTGACAGCGGATGAAGAGGACAACTACGTCGTAGCGCAGGCGAACGCCAAGCTCGATGAAGAAGGCCACTTCGTGGATGAAAACATCATCTGCCGTTTCCGCGGGGAAAACATTATCGTGGCACGCGACCGCGTTGACTACATGGACGTATCGCCAAAGCAAGTAGTATCTGCTGCGACCGCGTGTATTCCGTTCCTTGAAAATGATGACTCCAACCGTGCCCTCATGGGTGCGAACATGCAGCGTCAGGCAGTGCCGCTTCTTGAGCCGCACTCCCCGCTCGTCGGTACAGGCATGGAATACGTGTCTGCTAAAGACTCCGGTGCTGCAGTCGTAGCCCGAAAGCCGGGCCGCGTCGAAAAGGTATCCGCCGACTTCGTGGACGTTCGTGAGCAGAAAACGATCGACGGCCGTGAAGTGGAAGGCGATGTTACCCGCTATAACCTGATGAAATTTGAACGTTCCAACCAGGGGACGTGCTATAATCAGCGCCCAATCGTCTCCGAAGGCATGATCGTGGAAAAAGGAGAAATCCTTGCAGACGGCTCTTCCATGGAAAAAGGCGAAATGGCACTCGGTCAGAACGTACTCGTTGGCTTTATGACGTGGGACGGCTACAACTATGAGGATGCCATTATTCTCAGCGAGCGTCTCGTCAAGGACGACGTGTATACGTCGATCCACATTGAAGAGTACGAATCCGAAGCCCGCGACACGAAGCTCGGACCGGAAGAAATCACGCGTGATATTCCAAACGTCGGGGACGATGCGCTCCGCAACCTGGATGAGCGCGGTATTATCCGCGTCGGTGCTGAAGTGAAAGACGGCGACATTCTCGTCGGTAAAGTAACGCCTAAAGGGGTTACGGAGCTGACAGCGGAAGAGCGTCTTCTGCACGCAATCTTCGGAGAAAAAGCACGTGAAGTCCGCGATACGTCCCTGCGTGCTCCGCACGGCGGCGACGGCATCGTGCTTGATGTGAAGATTTTCAACCGTGAAGACGGCGACGAGCTGCCGCCTGGCGTGAATCAGCTTGTACGTGTATACATCGTGCAGAAGCGTAAGATTCACGAAGGGGATAAGATGGCCGGACGTCACGGAAACAAAGGTGTTATTTCCAAGATTCTTCCGGAAGAAGACATGCCGTTCCTGCCGGATGGCACTCCAATCGACATCATGCTGAACCCGCTCGGGGTACCTTCCCGTATGAACATCGGACAGGTGCTGGAGCTGCACATGGGTATGGCTGCACGTCAGCTGAACATGCACATTGCAACCCCGGTATTTGACGGTGCGAACGAGGAAGATGTATGGTCCACGATCGAAGAAGCCGGTATGGCCCGCGACGGAAAAACCGTACTGTACGACGGCCGCTCAGGTGAGCCGTTCGACAGCCGTGTCTCCGTCGGCGTCATGTATATGATTAAGCTTGCGCACATGGTTGATGACAAGCTGCACGCCCGTTCCACAGGTCCTTACTCTCTCGTCACGCAGCAGCCGCTCGGTGGTAAAGCACAGTTCGGCGGACAGCGTTTCGGTGAGATGGAGGTATGGGCACTTGAAGCATACGGTGCTGCCTACACGCTTCAGGAAATTCTCACGGTTAAGTCCGATGATACGATCGGTCGTGTGAAGACGTACGAAGCAATTGTAAAAGGTGAAAACGTACCGGAGCCGGGTGTACCGGAGTCGTTCAAAGTTCTCATCAAAGAGCTGCAGAGTCTCGGTATGGACGTTAAAATGCTGTCCAGCAACGATGAAGAGATCGACATGCTCGAAATTGATGAAGAAGAAGATCAGGCGAACGATAAGCTGAACCTGAATCTGGAGTCAGGCGGAGAATCGAACGCGTAATCGGTGAATTCGAATGCTGAAAGGGAGGTTGGCCCCTTGATAGATGTAAATAACTTTGAATATATGAAAATCGGCCTCGCTTCCTCCGACAAGATCCGTTCTTGGTCCCGGGGAGAAGTCAAGAAGCCGGAAACGATCAACTATCGTACGCTGAAGCCGGAAAAGGACGGTCTTTTCTGTGAGCGTATCTTCGGTCCGACAAAGGACTGGGAGTGCCACTGCGGGAAATACAAGCGCGTCCGCTACAAGGGCGTTGTCTGTGACCGCTGCGGCGTGGAAGTAACACGTGCAAAAGTCCGCCGTGAGCGCATGGGGCATATTGAGCTTGCTGCCCCTGTCTCCCACATCTGGTACTTCAAAGGAATTCCGAGCCGTATGGGCCTCGTGCTCGATATGTCTCCGCGTTCCCTCGAGGAAGTGATTTACTTTGCTTCCTATGTTGTAACAGACACCGGCGACACACCGCTTGAGCTGAAGCAGCTGCTTTCTGAAAAAGAATACCGCAGCTACCGCGAGAAATACGGACGTTCGTTCACCGCTAACATGGGAGCGGAAGCGATCCGCCAATTGCTCGAGGACATTGACCTCGACAAAGAGGCGGCTTCCCTGAAAGAAGAGCTCGAAACAGCTCAGGGACAGCGCCGTACGCGTGCAATCAAGCGCCTGGAAGTGATCGAAGCATTCCGTCACTCCGACAATGATCCGGACTGGATGGTCCTCGATGTGCTTCCGGTCATTCCGCCGGAGCTTCGTCCGATGGTGCAGCTGGACGGCGGGCGTTTTGCGACGTCTGACCTGAACGACCTGTACCGCCGCGTGATCAACCGGAACAACCGTCTGAAGCGCCTGCTCGACCTCGGAGCACCAAGCATCATCGTGCAGAACGAGAAGCGTATGCTGCAGGAAGCAGTAGACGCCCTGATCGACAACGGCCGCCGTGGACGTCCGGTCACAGGACCAGGTAACCGCCCGCTTAAATCCCTTTCCCACATGCTTAAAGGGAAGCAGGGACGTTTCCGTCAGAACCTTCTCGGTAAGCGTGTTGACTATTCCGGCCGTTCCGTTATCGTCGTAGGTCCGCACCTGCAGATGTACCAGTGCGGTCTGCCGAAGGAAATGGCGCTCGAGCTGTTCAAGCCGTTCGTCATGAAAGAGCTCGTCGGTCGCGGTCTTGCACACAACATCAAGAGTGCAAAGCGCAAGGTAGAGCGCGTGAATCCGGAAGTGTGGGACGTGCTGGAAGAGGTTATCCGCGAGCACCCGGTGCTGTTAAACCGTGCACCGACGCTTCACCGTCTCGGTATCCAGGCGTTTGAGCCGACGCTCGTCGAAGGCCGTGCGATCAAGCTTCACCCGCTCGTATGTACAGCTTACAACGCTGACTTTGACGGGGACCAGATGGCGGTGCACGTACCGCTTTCCGCTGAAGCACAGGCCGAATCCCGCCTGCTTATGCTCGCTGCTCAGAACATCCTGAACCCGAAGGACGGCAAGCCGGTCGTAACACCTTCCCAGGACATGGTTCTCGGTAACTACTACCTGACGCTCGAGCGTGAAGGCGCAATCGGTGAAGGCGGCGTTTTCAATAATCCGAACGAAGTACTCACCGCTTACCAGAACGGCTACGCGCATCTTCATACGCGCATCGCGCTGCCGGTAAGCTCTATAGATAAAGACAACTTCCGTGAAGAATTCCAGAACCACCTGCTGCTGACGACAGTCGGTAAGGTGATCTTTAACGAGATTCTTCCAAAGTCCTTCCCGTACGTGAACGAGCCGACGTCGGAAAACCTGGAGATTGAAACACCGGAACGGTTCTTCGTCCCAGGCACGACGGATATAAAGGAGCACTTTAAAAACAGCGAGCTTGTAGCGCCGTTTAAGAAAGGCTTCCTCGGCGACATCATTGCGGAAGTATTCAAGAAATTCAAGATTTCCGAAACGTCCGTCATGCTCGATAAGATGAAGGCGCTCGGTTTCTATTACTCCACGAAAGCCGGTATTACGGTAGGGGTATCCGACATCGTCGTACTCGAGGACAAGCAGGAAATCCTCGACGAGGCTGAGGAAAAAGTATCCAGAATTTCGAAGCAGTTCCGCCGTGGTCTGATCACGGAGGAAGAGCGCTACGATAAAGTCATTGAAGTATGGAGCAAAGCGAAAGATGTGATCCAGGAGAAGCTTCTCGGCACGCTGGAGAAGACGAACCCGATCTTTATGATGAGTGACTCCGGTGCCCGTGGTAACGCCTCAAACTTTACGCAGCTTGCGGGTATGCGTGGTCTGATGGCGAACCCGTCCGGACGAATCATCGAGCTTCCGATCAAGTCCAGCTTCCGTGAAGGCCTGACGGTACTCGAGTACTTTATCTCCACTCACGGTGCCCGTAAAGGTCTTGCCGATACGGCACTGAAAACAGCGGATTCCGGTTACCTGACACGACGACTCGTTGACGTGGCTCAGGACGTCATTATCCGTGAAACAGACTGCGGCACGGACCGCGGACTGGAAGTAAAGGCGATCACAGAAGGTGCTGAAGTGATCGAAAGCCTGTACGACCGCCTAGTCGGCCGTGTATCCTTCCAGAACGTGTATCATCCGGAAACAAACGAGCTGCTCGTCGGCCGTAACGAAGATATTTCAGAAGACGTTGCGAAGGTCATCGAAGAATCAGGCATTAAAACGGTTCTGATCCGCTCTGTCTTCACATGTGATACGAAACACGGTTCCTGTAAGCGATGCTACGGACGCAACCTGGCGACAGGCGCGGAAGTGGAAGTCGGCGAAGCAGTCGGCATCATCGCGGCCCAGTCAATCGGTGAGCCGGGTACCCAGCTCACGATGCGTACGTTCCACACAGGCGGCGTAGCCGGGGATGACATCACGCAAGGTCTTCCTCGTATTCAGGAAGTATTCGAAGCGCGTAACCCAAAAGGTCAGGCTGTTATTTCCGAGATCGAAGGTAAGGTTACGGATATCCGCGAAGCGAGCGAGAAGAAAGAAATCGTCGTTTCCAACAAGCTTGAAACGCGCACGTATACGGCTCTGTTCGCAGCCCGCTTTAAAGTGGAGATCGGCGATGAAGTGAAGCCTGGTCAGGAACTGACAGAAGGTTCCATCGATCCGAAGGAGCTTCTCACTGTCTCCGGTGTACACGGCGTACAGGAATACCTGCTGCGTGAAGTACAAAAGGTTTACCGTATGCAGGGTGTTGAAATCGGCGATAAGCACGTCGAGGTCATGGTACGTCAGATGATGCGCAAAGTACGCGTGATCGATGCCGGTGACACGACGGTGCTGCCTGGATCCCTCGTGGAAATCCACCAGTTTAACGACGTTAACCGCGAGATTCTTCTGCGCGGAGGCCGTCCTGCAACTGGCCTGCCGGTTCTGCTCGGTATCACGAAAGCATCACTCGAAACGGATTCGTTCCTGTCCGCTGCATCCTTCCAGGAAACGACACGTGTTCTCACCGACGCTGCCATCAAAGGCAAGCGCGACGAACTGGTCGGCCTGAAGGAGAACGTCATCATCGGGAAGCTTGTACCTGCCGGAACCGGCATGCAGCGCTACCGTCAGATGAAGCACGTCGACACGAGCGAGCCGGAAGAACAGTCGTTTGAAGAAGTAACGGTGCCAGAAGAAGAAATGTAGGATCACCTGGCCGGGCACAGCACAAAATTCCCTTCAGGAAAGTGTTGACACTGCCCGGCCCCGGTGATACTATATCTAAGTGTGCCAAATACCTGATGCTTTGGAGGATGACGATGTCTTATGAAAAAGTAGCACAGGCAGCTGAGAAAGTGGTCGGCACGAAACAAACTTTAAAAGCACTGGAAAGTGAACAGGTTAGGGAGCTCGTCGTTGCAGAAGACGCCGATCAGGAAGTGCTTGCAAAAGCACTCGAAACAGCACGGGAATTAAACGTTCCTATCTCTTATGCCGATTCGATGAAGAAACTCGGCAGAGCGTGCGGAATTGATGTCAACGCAGCGATCGTAGCAATTAAAAAATGAAAAAAGTTTTGGCTGTATTCTTATAGGTGCAGCGAAA
This sequence comes from Alkalicoccus luteus, assembly GCF_012034335.1. Taxonomy (GTDB): domain Bacteria; phylum Bacillota; class Bacilli; order Bacillales; family Salisediminibacteriaceae; genus Alkalicoccus; species Alkalicoccus luteus_A. Next base: position 29,866 of record NZ_JAATHJ010000001.1, read on the forward strand.
ACTTTCCTTTTACCCATTTGTGAACCACCTGGACCAGTGGGCTTGCATTTTGAGATCAGAAGGGAGGAAACATCATGCCTACAATTAACCAGCTAGTACGTCAGGGACGCCAGTCTAAAGGGAAGAAGTCTGACTCTCCTGCACTTAACAAAGGTTATAACAGCTACAAGAAGCGCCAGACAGACGAAGCTTCTCCACAGAAGCGCGGTGTCTGCACGCGTGTTGGTACTATGACTCCGAAGAAGCCGAACTCGGCCCTTCGTAAGTACGCACGTGTACGTCTGACAAACCAGATTGAGGTGAACGCCTACATCCCTGGTATCGGACACAACCTGCAGGAGCACAGCGTTGTGCTTATCCGCGGTGGACGAGTAAAGGACCTTCCTGGTGTGCGTTACCACATCGTGCGCGGTGCACTTGACACTGCAGCAGTTGACGGTCGTATGCAGGGCCGTTCCAAGTACGGAACAAAGCGTCCTAAGAAATAAGTCGCTGCACGTAAGCAGCCGAATCATATTGAAAGGAGGGACCTTTAATGCCTCGTAAAGGACCAGTACCTCGCCGAGATGTATTAGCAGATCCTATCTATAAATCTAAGCTTGTGACACGCCTGATCAACCGCATCATGATCGACGGTAAGAAGGGTGTCGCACAGAAGTCTCTTTATGCAGCTTTCGACCTCGTCCGCGAACGATCCGGCAAGGATCCACAGGAAGTATTCGAAGAAGCGCTGAAGAACATCATGCCAGTACTTGAAGTAAAAGCACGCCGTGTCGGTGGTGCCAACTATCAGGTGCCGATCGAAGTAAAGCCTGACCGCCGCACCACGCTTGGTCTCCGCTGGCTCGTGAACTACGCGCGCCTCCGCGGTGAGAAGACGATGGAAGAGCGTCTTGCTAACGAAATCCTCGACGCAGCTAACAACACTGGCGCAGCCGTGAAGAAGCGTGAGGAAACACACAAAATGGCAGAAGCGAACAAAGCATTCGCTCACTACCGCTGGTAGGATCCACTGTCATGATAAACCTGCAGCAGAGGCGGAGTGTTCTTCGCCTTTGCGGCAGTCAATCAAATTCCGATTCACAGGAAGGAGAAAAGACACATGGCACGAGAGTTCTCCTTGGAAAAGACTCGTAATATCGGGATCATGGCTCACATTGATGCCGGTAAAACGACCGCAACCGAGCGTATTCTTTTCTACACAGGACGTATCCATAAAATCGGTGAAACGCATGACGGCGGTTCTCAGATGGACTGGATGGAGCAGGAGCAGGAGCGTGGAATCACGATCACCTCTGCTGCAACAACAGCCCAGTGGGAAGGCCACCGCATTAACATCATCGATACGCCAGGTCACGTAGACTTCACAGTAGAAGTTGAACGTTCCCTGCGTGTACTCGACGGTGCAGTAGCCGTACTTGACGCCCAGTCCGGAGTTGAACCACAGACTGAAACGGTTTGGCGTCAAGCTACAACGTATGGCGTACCTCGTATTGTTTTCGTCAACAAGATGGATAAGCTTGGTGCAGACTTCATCTACTCTCTCGGAACGCTTAAAGATCGTCTAGGTGCAAACGCTGCAGCAGTTCAGCTGCCAATCGGTGCGGAAGATGACTTCGAAGGAATCATCGACCTCGTCGAAATGGAGGCGTTCTACTACCTGGATGACCAGGGCACGCGCACAGAAGCACGCGAAATTCCGGAAGAGTACAAAGCACAGGCTGATGAATATCGTGAGAAGCTTGTTGAGGCCGTATCCGACCTTGACGAAGATCTCATGATGCTCTATCTCGAAGGTGAAGAGATCGACACGCCAACGCTCAAAAAAGCAATTCGTACAGCAACATGTAACGTAGAATTCTATCCGGTACTCTGCGGTTCCGCATTTAAGAACAAAGGTGTCCAGCTTCTTCTTGATGCTGTTATTGACTACCTGCCGGCTCCGACAGACGTTAAGGATATTGAAGGTCACATCCCGGACACAGAAGAGCAGGTTGTCCGCAAGTCCGGCGACGATCAGCCGTTCGCGGCACTCGCCTTCAAGGTTGCCACGGATCCGTTCGTTGGTAAGCTGACATTCTTCCGCGTTTATTCCGGTACCGTTAACGCAGGTTCCTACGTAGTGAACTCTACAAAGGGCAAGCGTGAGCGTATGGGCCGTATTCTTCAGATGCACGCCAACCACCGTGAAGAGATCCCGACTTGTTACTCCGGGGACATCGCAGCAGGTGTTGGTCTGAAGGACACATCTACAGGAGATACACTCTGTGACGAAAAGAATCTCGTTATTCTTGAGTCTATGGAATTCCCTGAGCCGGTTATCCACCTTTCCGTTGAGCCTGCTTCTAAAGCAGACCAGGACAAGATGGGTATGGCACTCGCCAAGCTGGCAGAGGAAGACCCTACTTTCCGCACGCACACAGACGACGAAACGGGTCAGACGATCATCGGTGGTATGGGTGAGCTTCACCTCGACATCATCGTTGACCGCATGAAGCGTGAGTTTAAAGTGGAAGCAAATGTTGGTGCGCCTCAGGTATCTTACCGTGAGACAATCCGACAGGCTGCAAAGTGTGAAGGTAAGTTCGTCCGACAGTCCGGTGGACGCGGTCAGTTCGGTCACGTTTGGATCGAGTTCTCTCCAAACGACGAAGGCGGCGGATTTGAATTCATCGACAACGTTGTCGGTGGTGTCGTTCCACGTGAGTATATCGGTTCTGTTGAACAGGGCGTAAGAGAATCCCTTGAAAACGGTATGCTTGCAGGATATCCGGTTGTTGACGTAAAAGCACGTCTTTACGACGGTTCCTACCACGATGTCGACTCCAACGAGATGGCGTTTAAGGTAGCAGCTTCCCTCGCACTGAAGGAAGCTAAGGGCAAGTGCAGCCCGGTTCTGCTTGAGCCTGTTATGCGCGTCGAAGTTGTTATCCCGGAAGAGTACATGGGTGACATCATGGGTGACATTACGTCACGCCGCGGACGCGTAGAAGGCATGGAAGCACGCGGAAACGCACAGATCGTTAAGGCGATGGTGCCGCTTGCTGAAATGTTCGGTTATGCAACTTCCCTGCGTTCCAACACACAAGGCCGTGGACAGTATACGATGCACTTCGATCACTACGAAGAAGTTCCAAAGAGCATCTCTGAGGAAATCGTAAAAAAGTCTTCCGGTAGATAAGTACGGTCGTTGTCACTGTTTTCGTTTTGTTGTAAGCTAGAAAAGGTGACAGATGCGCTCTTCACCTTTTCAAATAGAAATAAAAATAACTCTACTATATGTAAGGAGGATTTCGATCATGGCTAAAGAAAAATTTGATCGTTCCAAAACGCATGCGAACATTGGTACAATCGGTCACGTTGACCACGGTAAAACAACACTGACTGCTGCTATCACTTACGTACTTCACAAGAAGTCCGGTAAGGGTACTGCAATGGCGTACGACCAGATCGATGGTGCACCAGAAGAGCGTGAGCGTGGAATCACTATCTCCACTGCACACGTAGAGTACGAGACTGATTCTCGTCACTACGCACACGTTGACTGCCCAGGTCACGCCGACTACGTTAAGAACATGATCACTGGTGCAGCACAGATGGACGGAGCAATCCTCGTTGTATCTGCTGCTGACGGCCCAATGCCACAGACGCGTGAGCACATTCTGCTTTCCCGTCAGGTTGGTGTACCTTCCATCGTTGTATTCCTGAACAAAACGGACCAGGTTGACGACGAAGAGCTTCTCGAGCTCGTAGAAATGGAAGTACGTGAGCTTCTTTCCGAGTATGACTTCCCAGGAGACGACATCCCAGTCGTTAAAGGTTCTGCTCTTAAGGCTCTCGAAGGTGACGAAGAGCACGAAAATGCAATCCTTGAACTGATGCAGCAGGTGGATGACTACATCCCAACACCTGACCGCGACAAGGATAAGCCATTCATGATGCCTGTAGAGGACGTATTCTCTATCACAGGCCGTGGTACAGTAGCAACTGGCCGTGTTGAGCGTGGACAGCTTAACGTTGGTGACGAAGTTGAGATCATCGGTCTTGCTGAAGCTCCATCCAAGACTACTGTAACTGGTGTTGAAATGTTCCGTAAGCTTCTTGACTACGCTGAAGCTGGTGACAACATTGGTGCACTGCTTCGTGGTGTATCCCGTGACGACATCAACCGTGGACAAGTACTTGCTAAGCCAGGTTCTATCACTCCACACACAAAGTTCAAAGCAGAAGTTTACGTTCTGTCTAAAGAAGAAGGTGGACGTCACACTCCATTCTTCACTAACTACCGTCCACAGTTCTACTTCCGTACTACGGACGTAACTGGTGTTACTCACCTTCCAGAAGGTGTAGAGATGGTTATGCCTGGTGACAACGTAGAGATGACTGTTGAACTGATCTCCCCAATCGCGATTGAAGAAGGTACTAAATTCTCAATCCGTGAAGGCGGACGTACAGTAGGCGCAGGCGTCGTTGCTGAAATCACTGAGTAATTGAATGACTAAATGCGGATCTTGATCCGCATCTCCAGCCGGGCAGGCTTACCTGCCCGGTTTTTTTGTGGATTCCTTTGCCAATGTCAGACAATGTTTGCCATTTATATTTGTAAATAATTTCTACGAGAATGGTCTTTACCTATTTCTTGTGGTGGATTACTGTTTATGCTGGAAGGCAGGGTTCCGCTTATATGATCATGCCGCTAAGTATTCAAGAAGTTAAAGAATGGCGGAGTTCGCATCTTTTCTCGGGGCCCGCTAACCTGCATCAAATAAAGCAGATCTATTTCATACAAGTTTACAAATCAAACGGTTATTTGTTAGCATTGGAAACGAATTACAAATAAAAAGGGGCGTCCAAATTTGCAGAAATACATACAATCATCCGCTCTCCTTTCACTGGCTTTCCTAACTGCATGCGGTGAAGGAGAAAACGCAGAATTAAACGAAGGACAATTAGAAGACGATCAGAATAATATCGAAGCTATGGCTGATGAAGAGAATGCAGGTGAAGAGGGGCAGTTATCTTATTTTGATGAACTGAGAAATAGAACATATGACACGCCGGAGTCGTATTTAGATGAAGAAAAGTATCGATCTATCGAAGAAACGTTGCGAAATTTGAATCTTCCTGAAAAGGGGAAATCGATTGAGGGTGACCTGATCGTTTATGAGAACGGTTTTGAATTTGAGCGGGAAACGAAAGTAGCCACACACGGACATTTGCCGTCACCGGAATTTCATCAAAGGGATCCTGAAATTCCTGAAGCAAGTCAGGCGGTAGGCTTAATGATGAAACGCGCAAGTATTAGTTATGACTCATTTAACACACCATCCGGTGAATTTGGCCTGCCCCTAAACGGCGGCACAGATTATTACGGTGAATATATAACGGAACCAATGGGGACATTCGAAACAGAGCAAATCGAAGAAGAAGGACGGCCAACTGAAATCATACATTACGGTTGGGACGCTATCCAAAATACTTCTATAAATATTAATCGTGAGCTCTACGAATTGGAACAACATTATAAGAGTGAAGAATATCAATTGATTCATGAATGGTCATACGAGACGCGCCATCTTTTATATAGAGCAGTAACAAATAATGCTGAACAATATGAAACGGGTTTTGAATACTATGAACTTGCGGTTGAAAACATTGAACGTATGAATGAAATTATTGAATCCTTATAAGATTCTTGTCCGCTGTCAATTTTGGCAGCGGATTTATATGTAAGAAGCTTAGCAGCGTATAAAAACAGGCAGGCATGTTGAAAACTAGAATGAAAAAGTAAAGCTCGGGGCTTCAAAAAGAACGTAACGGGAACGGAAAGTAACACAGCTCGTCCCATAATTAACTTTCGCGGACCCAATTGTCACTTGCGCAACACAAGCGGACCGATATAACGAAAAAAGTGACACAAGAAGCTGCAAATCTAACTTAACGCTTCTCAAAACGAACAGAAGCTTGTCTGCTCACGATCGACAGGCGGGCGGAGCATCAGCCTTCGATGGTCACAGCTACTTGCGTTTGTTCAAACAATTCAGCTCAAAAAGGAGAGATACGATGCCTGACTTACAAGCACATTACCTGCGAACGGCGCGCACGTTTCAAAAGATCGGAACCGCCTGCATGATTGCGGCGCTTTCCCTGGCAGGCTACTGGACGCTGAGCGGCTGGCCGGTCGAGCTCGAGCCGCTCGTTCTGTTCATCACGCTTGCCTTAGCAGGACAGGGACACTTCATCGCTGCTGCTGTAAAGAAGCGGCGAGCAGCACAAATTCTCACCACTGTTCCAGAGGTGCCACCCGCACTCGATCAGGAGAGACGAATTATGCTCGTCCCCGCCGTGCACTGGCTCCAGAACATGCACTACATCACGATGGACGGAGAAGGGGCGGCGATCGTCCGGGAGCAGGCAGATGGATTTAAGAAAATAACGACAGCTGCGCTTCACCTGCTTGGCCTGCGTCCCTATTTACAAAAAAGAATCCTCGTTGAAAACCAGCAGGGCGTCATGTACCGGCTTGAAAAGAAGCGCGGTTTGCGTCAGTACACGTATCTTTACGACCAGCACGGGACGAAGCTTGGCTCCTATAAAATGAACGTCTGGAACGTAACGCGACGCTACACCACGTTCTACAATGCAGAGGGTGAGCCGATCGGCGAGAGCGACGGCGGGTTCAGCGGCACGCAGTTCAAGGTGAAAAATGGGGCAGGGGTCGTGCTGATCGACGTTCGCCATGACGGCATCCCGGCCGAGGCGCTGCACTTATTTGCCGGTACGCGAGGTGACATTCTGCAGTTCCATGAGGATCCCGCCGAGCTGCATCCAGTTCACCTGCTGGCTCCGGCTTTGATTCAGCTTCACTACCGTTCTTGACGAGTTTCTTCTATAAAATAGCCGTCCTCTGGGAAGGATCTGTCCGAGGTTTGGTTAAACTACACAAAAACGCCTTTATTCCGCTCTTAATAACTATCAGAAAATTCCGCCCTTCGTAATTTGTGAAATTACATCAAATACCCCTTGAAATCAGCGTTTCGAGGCTGTATACTACACAAAGTGTGGCTGTAGAAATAAGCGTAAAAAGCATTGCGTATACAGCGCGTTTCCTGTATACTATACAATGTTGGTCACAGAAAGGCTTTGATTCGGGAGGTTACCGACACACCCGATCCCGTTGCCATGGATCGGCTGGCGGAAAATTTCCGAGGAGCAAGTCTATTTCCAAAAATGGGCGAAAAAAGGAGGTAAAAAAATGGCAAAGCAAAAGATTCGTATTCGTTTAAAGGCGTATGATCACCGCGTACTTGACGCTTCTGCTGAGAAGATTGTTGAGACTGCCAAGCGTTCAGGTGCCGGAGTAGGCGGTCCTATCCCGCTTCCGACAGAACGTTCTGTATACACAGTCCTTCGTGCGGTGCACAAGTACAAGGATTCCCGTGAGCAGTTCGAAATGCGCACGCACAAGCGTCTTATCGACATTCTTGAGCCGACACCACAGACAGTTGATGCGCTGATGCGTCTTGACCTGCCGTCTGGTGTGGACATTGAAATCAAGCTTTAATTTGTTTATATAAAAATATTTAATTAATAACAGGAGGTGTGACGGATGACCAAAGGAATCTTAGGAAAAAAGCTCGGCATGACGCAAGTTTTTACAGAAGCCGGTGAAGCAGTGCCTGTCACTGTAATCCAGGCGGAGCCAAACGTTGTGCTTCAGAAGAAGTCAGCAGAAGGCGACGGCTACGAAGCGATTCAGCTTGGTGCTTTTGACCAGAAGGAAAACAACCAGAACAAGCCGAGAAAAGGACACGCTGCTAAAGCAGACACAACGCCTAAGCGCTTCGTGAAGGAAATCCGCGACGCTGACACAGCTGAACTTGAGGTTGGTCAGGAAGTCAAGGTAGATGTATTTGCTGAGGGAGATATCGTAGACGTCACTGGGAAATCTAAAGGAAAAGGTTTCCAGGGTGCGATCAAGCGACACAATCAGTCCCGCGGGCCAATGTCCCACGGTTCTCACTACCACCGCTCGCCAGGTTCCATGGGGCCTGTTGACCCGAACCACGTACGTCCGGGTAAACTGCTTCCAGGACGCATGGGCGGAGACACTGTAACCGTTCAGAACCTTGAAGTTGTAAAAGTTGATGCAGAGCGTAACGTACTGCTCGTTAAGGGTAACGTACCTGGCGCAAAGCGCAGCTTTGTAACTGTTCAGTCTGCTGTAAAAGCTAACTAATTTCGGATAAGAAAGGAGGAGCCCCGATGCCTAAAGTAACTCTGTACAAACAGGATGGCTCACAAGCCGGCGATATCGAGCTGGCAGAAGGCGTATTCGGTATTGAACCGAACGAAAACGTACTTTATGAAGCTGTAATCATGCAGCAAGCATCACTTCGTCAAGGAACACATTCTACTAAAAACCGCTCGGAAGTACGCGGCGGTGGACGTAAGCCTTGGCGCCAGAAAGGAACAGGCCGTGCACGTCATGGTTCTACTCGTTCCCCAATCTGGGTAGGAGGCGGTGTAGCGTTTGGTCCAACACCACGCAGCTACGCATACAAGCTTCCAAAGAAGCAGCGTCGTCTTGCACTGAAATCCGCTCTTTCTTCAAAGGTAAACGAGAATAACATTCTTGTCCTTGAAGAGCTGAGCTTCGAAGCTCCAAAAACGAAGGAAATGAAAGCTGTACTCGCAGGTCTTTCTGCTAACACGAAGACACTGATCGTAACAGCGGACGAAAACGAAGCAGTAGCACTGTCCGCCCGTAACCTTCCAGGAGTAACTTCTGTAAAAGCTTCCGGTGTAAACGTACTGGATCTTCTCAAGCACGAGAAGCTCGTTATTACACAGGATGCTGTTAAACAGGTAGAGGAGGTGCTTGCATAATGGCTAACGCACGCGATATTATTAAGCGCCCGATCATCACAGAAAACTCTGCTGAGCTGATGGAGCACAAGAAGTACACGTTCGAAGTTTCCCCATCAGCAACAAAGCCTCAGATCCGCGCAGCGGTTGAAGAGATCTTTGGCGTGGAAGTCGAGTCTGTCAACACGATGAACTACAAAGGTAAGTTCAAGCGTTTCGGACGTCACAGCGGCTATACCCGCAAGCGCAAAAAAGCAATTGTACAACTTTCTGCAGACAGCAAAGAACTCGAATTCTTTGAAGGTGCGTAAATAAAACGTCTTAACGAAGGAGGGAAAAGCTCATGGCTATCAAAAAGTATAAACCGATTACGAACGGCCGTCGTTTCATGACAACTCTTCAGAACGAAGAACTCACGACCGACAAGCCGGAAAAATCACTGCTTGCTCCGCTTTCGAAAAAAGCCGGACGCAACAACCAGGGACGCCTGACAGTACGCCACCAGGGCGGCGGTCATAAGCGTCAATACCGTGTCATCGACTTTAAGCGTGACAAAGATGGAATTCCAGGCCGCGTTGCTACGATCGAATACGATCCGAACCGTTCTGCGAACATCGCACTGATCAACTATGTTGACGGTGAGAAGCGCTACATCCTTGCGCCAAAAGGCATCAAGGTTGGAACTGAAATCATGTCCGGTAAGGATGCCGATATCAAAGTCGGAAATGCACTTCAGCTGAAGGACATTCCGGTAGGTACGATCATCCACAACATCGAGCTCCGCCCAGGAAAAGGTGGACAGCTTGTACGTTCTGCAGGAGCTGAAGCACAGGTTCTCGGACGCGAAGAAAAGTACGTTCTCGTACGTCTGCGCTCCGGTGAAACACGCCTCATCCTTGGAACTTGCCGTGCTACTGTCGGCCAGGTCGGCAACATTGAGCACGAGCTTGTTACAATCGGTAAAGCAGGCCGTTCCCGCTGGATGAACAAGCGCCCGACTGTACGTGGTTCTGTAATGAACCCGAACGATCACCCACACGGTGGTGGTGAAGGCCGCGCTCCAATCGGACGTCCTTCTCCAATGTCTCCATGGGGCAAGCCGACTCTTGGTTACAAGACACGAAACAAGAACAAAGAGTCCAACAAATATATCGTGCGTCGTCGCCGTAAAAAATAACGGGGTTGTCCTACGGTTCTCACGGAGAGCCGTAGCGCAATCGCGAAGGGAGGTACCATTATGGGTCGCAGTTTGAAAAAGGGACCATTTGTAGATGATCATCTGATGAAGAAGGTAGAAGCACAGGCTGATTCCAGCAACAAGAAGGTAATCAAGACCTGGTCCCGCCGTTCTACAATTTTCCCACAGTTCATCGGTCACACGATCGCTGTATACGATGGCCGGAAACACGTGCCGGTTTACGTTCAGGAAGACATGGTAGGCCACAAGCTTGGCGAATTCGCGCCAACGCGTACGTACAGGGGCCACGCTTCTGACGATAAGAAAACACGACGTTAATAAAGAGGGGAGGTACTGACTCATGGAAGCCAAAGCAGTAGCAAAACAAGTACGTGTTGCTCCTCGCAAAGCTCGTCTGGTCGTTGACCTGATCCGTGGCAAGGAAGTTGGAGAAGCAATCTCCATTCTGAACCACACGCCGAAAAAAGCATCCCCTATTGTAGAGAAGCTTTTGAATTCAGCGATCGCGAACGCGGAGCATAACTACGAAATGGAGCCGGACAACCTCGTCGTTGCTCAGGCATTCGTAGACGAAGGAGTTACACTCAAGCGGTTCCGTCCAAGAGCACAGGGACGCGCAAGCCGTATCAATAAGCGTACGAGCCACATCACATTAGTGCTAACAGAAAAGAAGGAGGGATAAGTGTGGGTCAAAAAGTAAATCCTCATGGACTGCGTGTCGGCGTCATCAAAGACTGGGAGTCCAAATGGTATGCTGATAAAGACTATGCTGATCTGCTTCACGAAGATATCCGCATCCGCGACTATCTCGAGCAGCGTCTCAGCGAAGCGTCCGTTTCCACGATTGAAATCGAACGAGCGGCAAATCGTGTGAACGTTACGATCTATACTGCCAAGCCAGGTATGGTTATTGGTAAAGGCGGTTCTGAAGTAGAAGTACTTCGCAGAACACTCAACCAGATGACTGGCAAGCGTGTTCACATTAACATTAATGAAATCAAGAAGCCTGATATGGATGCAACACTCGTTTCTCAGAACATTGCACGCCAGCTGGAAAGCCGTATTTCTTTCCGCCGCGCAATGAAGCAGTCCATGCAGCGCACAATGCGTTCAGGCGCAAAAGGTATCAAAACAGAAGTATCCGGACGTCTCGGCGGAGCCGATATCGCCCGATCAGAATCATACAACGAAGGTACTGTTCCACTTCACACACTCCGTGCTGACATCGACTATGGTACTGCAGAAGCAGATACTACGTACGGCAAGCTCGGTATTAAAACTTGGATCTACAAGGGTGAAGTCCTTCCAACTAAAGGAACGAACGCAGAGGAAGGAGGAAATTAATCATGCTAATGCCTAAACGTGTTAAATTCCGTCGCGAGCACCGTGGTAAGATGCGCGGACGAGCTAAAGGCGGAACGGAAGTATCTTTCGGTGAGTATGGTCTTCAGGCAGTTGAAGCTTCCTGGATCACAAACCGTCAGATCGAAGCTGCGCGTATCGCAATGACGCGTTACATGAAGCGTGGCGGTAAGGTATGGATTAAGATCTTCCCGGACAAGCCTTACACTGCCAAGCCGCTAGAAGTCCGAATGGGTTCCGGTAAAGGTTCTCCTGAAGGCTGGGTAGCAGTCGTAAAGCCAGGGAAGGTAATGTTCGAGATCGCCGGTGTATCAGAAGAGGTTGCACGCGAAGCACTTCGTCTTGCAAGCCACAAGCTGCCGATCCGTACGAAAGTAATTAAACGTGAAGAAGTGGGTGGTGACGCAAATGAAAGCTAATGAAATCCGCAACCTAACCACTGCAGAAATTGAACAGAAAGCCACTTCTCTTAAAGAAGAGCTTTTCAACCTTCGCTTTCAGCTTGCGACTGGTCAGCTGGATAACCCGGCTCGCATCAGCGAAGTGAAGAAGTCAATCGCACGAGCTAAGACCGTACTACGCGAGCGCGAACTCGGTATTGCGGAATAGTCCCGAGAGGAGGAATTACCGTGGAACAACGTAACAACCGTAAAGTTTACGTAGGCCGCGTGACATCTGACAAGATGGATAAGACAATCACTGTTTCCATCGAGTCCTACAAGATGCACCCGCTGTATAAAAAGCGTGTTAAGCACACGAAGAAATATAAAGCGCACGATGAGAACAACACTGCAAAGGTGAACGACATCGTCCGCATCATGGAAACCCGCCCGCTTTCCAAAGACAAGCGCTTCCGCCTTGTTGAGGTAGTGGAAGAGGCCGTAATCATCTAAGCACGCAATAGCGTCTTCGCATCCGAAGGGAGGTAAAGGAATCTATGATTCAACAGGAAAGCCGTTTAAAAGTAGCTGATAACTCCGGTGCCCGTGAAGTACAGTGCATTAAAGTACTCGGTGGTACAGGCCGTAAGACTGCGAACATCGGTGACGTAATCGTCTGCTCTGTAAAGCAGGCAACACCTGGTGGCGTTGTCAAGAAAGGTGAAGTAGTTCGTGCCGTAATTGTACGCACTCGCAGCGGTGCGCGCCGTCCGGACGGATCTTATATCAAGTTCGACGAAAATGCAGCTGTTATCGTACGTGACGACAAGAGCCCACGAGGAACTCGTATCTTTGGACCGGTTGCACGTGAACTGCGTGAAAACAAGTTCATGAAGATCGTTTCTCTGGCGCCGGAAGTACTGTAAGAACGTATAGAGATCGGAAACAACCGAGTAAAGAGGAGGTGCCCTCATGTCCCAGGCGAAACTGCACGTAAAAAAGGGAGATAACGTTAAAATCATCTCCGGTAAGGATAAAGGCAAAGAAGGAAAAATCCTTGAAGCCTATCCGAAGAAAGACCGCGTTCTCGTGGAAGGCGTAAACATGGTAAAGAAACACGCTAAGCCATCCCAGACGAACCCACAAGGCGGAATTCTTAACCAGGAAGCGCCTATTCACGTTTCCAACGTCATGGTAATTGACCCGAAGACGAACGAGCCGACACGCGTTGGTTTCAAAGTCGAAGACGGCAAGAAAGTACGTATTGCTAAAAAATCCGGCGAAGCGCTTGATAACTAAGCAGCCGGCTGCTGAAAGGAGGTTCATTCAATGAGTCGTTTGAAGGAAAGATTCAATCAGGAAATCACACCTTCTCTGAAGGAGAAGTTTGAATACTCTTCCGTAATGGAAGTACCGAAGCTCGAAAAGATCGTTGTAAACATGGGTGTCGGTGACGCTGTACAGAACTCCAAGGTGCTTGACAAAGCAGTGGAAGAGCTCGCAACGATCACTGGTCAGAAGCCGCTTGTAACGAAGGCGAAGAAATCCATCGCAGGCTTTAAAGTCCGTGAAGGAATGCCAATCGGTGCGAAAGTTACACTGCGCGGTGAGCGTATGTATGACTTCCTCGACAAGCTTGTCTCTGTATCTCTTCCACGAGTGCGTGACTTCCGTGGGGTATCGAAGAAAGCATTTGACGGAAGAGGCAACTACACGCTCGGCGTGAAAGAGCAGCTGATCTTCCCAGAGATCAACTATGATGATGTAGACAAGGTCCGCGGAATGGATATTGTCATTGTAACAACTGCCAACACAGACGAAGAAGCTCGTGAGCTTCTCACACAGTTCGGTATGCCGTTCCAAAAATAAAACTCTTATAAACGAGAGGAGTGAAGACCTTGGCGAAAAAATCGATGGTCGCTAAACAGAAGCGTACGAAAAAGTTTGGTGTACAAGAGTACTCCCGCTGCGAACGCTGTGGACGCCCTCACAGTGTATTGCGCAAATTCAAGCTCTGCCGTATCTGCTTCCGTGAACTTGCACACAAAGGTCAAATTCCGGGCGTCAAAAAAGCTAGCTGGTAATTCCGCTTAAAGGAAGGAGGTAACTACGATGGTCATGACAGATCCTATTTCTGATATGCTAACCCGCATCCGCAACGCGAACATGGTGCGTCACACAAGCCTGGAGCTCCCGGCTTCCAACATGAAGAAAGAAATCGCAGACATCCTCAAGCGCGAGGGTTTCATCCGCGATTACGAATCCGTTGAGGACAACAAGCAGGGTATGCTGCGTATTTTCCTTAAGTATGGTGCTAACAACGAAAAGGTTATCACTGGTCTTAAGAAAATCAGCAAGCCTGGCCTGCGCGTTTATGCAAAGTCTGACGAAGTACCACGTGTACTCGGTGGACTCGGTATTGCAATCATTTCGTCATCTACTGGCGTTATCACAGATAAAGAAGCACGACAGCAAAAAGTCGGCGGCGAAGTAATCGCCTACGTCTGGTAATCCACTACGTAATAGAACGGAGGTGTCACGTATGTCCCGAGTTGGTTTAAAACCGATCGAAGTTCCATCTGGAGTTGAATTTAAGCTTGATGGCACAACTGTAACCGTGAAAGGCCCTAAAGGGGAACTGACACGTGAAATGCACGAAGCCATGACAATCAAGCACGAAGATAACACGATCACAGTCGAGCGTCCTTCCGATCACAAGGAGCACCGTTCCCTGCACGGTACAACGCGCAGCCTGATCAGCAACATGATCGAAGGTGTTTCCAAAGGATACGAGAAGAAGCTTGAGCTCGTCGGTGTCGGTTACCGTGCACAGAAGACCGGCAACAAGCTGGTTCTGAACGTAGGCCTGTCCCACCCGGTAGAGTTTGTTCCGGAAGACGGTCTCGAAATTGAAGTTCCTGCCAACACGCAGGTAACGGTAAAAGGAATTGACAAGGAGCGCGTAGGCGCACTTGCTTCCAACATCCGTGCCGTACGTATTCCAGAGCCTTACAAAGGCAAGGGAATCCGCTACGAGGGCGAGTACGTTCGCCGTAAGGAAGGTAAGACAGGGAAGTAAGCCCTGAATTAACGGAAAGAAAGGACTGACGTTCGATGATCACGAAGACTGCTAAGAACGCGGTACGTAAGAAAAGACACGCCCACGTTCGTCGTTCGATCACAGGCACAGCTGAACGTCCGCGTTTGAATGTTTTCCGTTCTAATAAGCACATCTATGCACAGCTGATTGATGACGTTGCAGGCGTCACAGTCGCGAGTGCTTCCAGCTTAGATACAGAACTTAACGTTGAAAACGGCGGAAACAAAGACGCTGCTCGCCAGGTCGGAGAACTTGTAGCGAAGCGTGCCATTGATAATGGCCAGGAAACGGTTGTATTTGACCGCGGCGGCTACCTGTACCACGGTCGAGTTAAAGAACTTGCAGACGCTGCGCGTGAAGCCGGCCTCAAGTTTTAATCAACGGAATAAAGGAGGGAAACACATTGCGTATCGATGCAAGCAAACTGGAAATTGAAGAGAGAGTTGTCACGGTCAACCGTGTCGCGAAGGTAGTGAAAGGCGGACGCCGCTTTCGCTTCGCAGCACTCGTTGTTGTAGGCGACAAGAACGGACATGTCGGTTTCGGTATGGGTAAAGCACTTGAAGTGCCGGAAGCGATCCGTAAAGCAATTGAAGAAGGCAAGAAAAACCTGATTCAGGTGCCAATGCAGGGAACAACGATCCCTCACCAGATCACAGGCCAGTTCGGTGCAGGCTCTGTCCTTCTGAAGCCAGCTTCTGAAGGTACTGGAGTTATTGCCGGCGGACCAGTCCGTGCGGTACTTGAACTTGCAGGTGTAGGTGACATCCTTTCCAAGTCACTAGGTTCCAACAACCCTATTAACATGGTACGTGCAACAATGCAGGGTCTGGAAAGCCTGAAGAGCCCTGAAGAGGTTGCTAAACTACGCGGCAAATCTGTTGAAGAGTTGCTAGGTTAAGGAGGGATTGACATGGCAAAGAAACTCGAAATTACCCTCACCCGCAGCCTGATCGGACGTCCTGAAGATCAGCGCGTGACTGTGAAGACTCTCGGTCTTGGCAAAGTCAACAGCACTGTTGTTCAAGAAGACAACGCTGCAATGCGCGGGATGGTAAACAAAGTATCCCATCTCATTAAAGTTAACGAGATCGAAGCGTAAGACACGAAAAAACCTGAGGAGGTGTCATCATGCAACTTCACGAACTTAAGCCTGCTGTCGGGTCCCGCAAAGAGCGCAAGCGTAAAGGCCGTGGTATCGCAACTGGTAACGGTAAAACAGCCGGTCGCGGACACAAAGGTCAAAACGCTCGTTCCGGAGGCGGTGTACGCCCTGGTTTCGAAGGTGGACAGATGCCAATCTTCCGCCGTCTGCCTAAGCGAGGGTTCAAAAACCCTAACCGCGCAGAGTACGCTGTAGTGAACCTGGAAACACTGAACCGTTTCGAAGACGGAACAGAGGTTACACCGGCTCTGCTTGTGGAAACAGGCGTAGTGAAAAATGAAAAGAACGGCATCAAGGTGCTTGGCAACGGCAGCCTTGAGCGCAAGCTTACTGTTAAGGCAACTAAATTCTCCGGATCTGCAAAAGATGCAATCGAAGCAGCCGGCGGAACTGCTGAACTCGTTTAATCACCCGTTCACGCATCTTCCGGCAGGCTGAGGGCTTTTGCCTTCACCTGCAGCGCTCACGTCTTTCGAAATCGGTGCCCCATGCCCCTGAAGGTTCAATTTGCCGCCAAGGAGCGGGGAGATCGACGCCTTCGGGCTGCACCTTTCGGGATAGGGCGCGTCAATGACCTTCCTTGCCGTTCAGACGGCAGCGGAGGAACAGGTCGCAGGAAAGCTGGCACAAGTGACAAGAGACAGGCAGAATGTGATCGTCTTTTGACAACCGCATATGCTGTTTTAGCAGCAGGTCAGGCGGATCCAGAGAGGGATCATCATTCTCCTCGTTGCTGGGATTGCTGCTGGGATTCCGAATGGAGTTACCTGTGAATGTAACGCTATTCGAAGGCGCAGGAGATGCCATATAAAAGCACCTCGTTACTGTGCCGCTGAGCCGGTACTGTCAGCGGTCTTTACAGAATAGGGCTTTTGGAAGATGGAAATACCTGTTCAGCGCGCCGTACGATTCGGCGGGCAGACCGGACTGCCGGAGCCCGTAATCCGTCCCGGAAACAAGGACGCAGGATCAGCACGTGTTTATTCTCTCGTTTAACTTTCCACGGAATACGAATCGTCGCAGATGCCGCTGCTTAAAACGATGAAACAAGTTGAAAGTGAAGATGTTCCACCGGTACGGCCGAATTTTGGCCGGCCGCATCAAAACGCTGGAGGGAATCGACGCATGAATTTAATCCTTATGGGTCTTCCGGGAGCCGGAAAAGGGACTCAGGCAGAAAAAATCGTTGAAAAATACGGTGTTCCACACATCTCGACAGGCGACATGTTCCGCGCTGCCATTAAAAACGGCACGGAACTGGGGCTGAAGGCGAAAGCGTTTATGGATGAAGGCGCCCTCGTCCCGGATGAGGTCACGATCGGCATCGTCCGTGAGCGTCTGAGTCAGGACGACTGTGCGAAAGGCTTCCTCCTGGACGGCTTTCCACGGACTCCGGCCCAGGCCCAGGCACTGGAAGAGATGACTACGGATCTCGGGCGCACGCTCGATCACGTAATTTACATCAAAGTACCGCGTGACGATCTGTTTAAGCGTCTGACAGGCCGCTGGATCTGTCCTGACTGCGGCACGGCCTACCACGAGGTATTCAATCCTCCGAAGGAAGCCGGCAAATGCGACAAGGACGGCAGCGAGCTGATTCAACGGGACGACGACAAGCCGGAAACGGTTGATAAGCGTCTCGAAGTCAATCTCGAGCAGACAAAGCCACTCGTTGACTTTTATGAAGAGAAAGGCTATCTTCGTAATATTGACGGCCAGCAGGATATCAGCGACGTCTTTGCAGATGTGGACAAGCTTCTGCAGGAGTCGCGTGCATGATCATCCGCAAGTCTGCGGATGAACTGGCCCTGATGCGGAAAGCAGGCGGCATTGTCGCCCGCACCCATCAGGAGCTTCAGGCACACATCCAGCCGGGAGTCACAACGCAGGAGCTGGATCAGATCGCCGACAGGTATATCCGATCTCAACATGCGGTTCCATCCTTCAAAGGGCTCTATGGATTTACGGGAAGTATTTGTACTTCAGTAAACGAAGAGTTGGTGCATGGAATACCCGGATCCCGGGTGCTCCAGGATGGTGACATTATCAGCATTGACATCGGCGCCTTGTACGAGGGCTTTCACGGGGACTCCGCCTGGACTTATCCAGTCGGCACTATCTCCCCGGAGTCGAAGCGTCTTCTGGACGTGACCGAAGCCTCGCTGTACGAAGGCCTGCGCGCTGCCGCGCCGGGGAAGCATCTCTCCGATATCTCCCATGCCGTGCAGTCATATGCAGAAGCAGAGGGATTTTCTGTTGTGAGAGAATACACCGGGCACGGAATTGGACGCAGTCTTCACGAAGATCCGGCCATTCCCCACTTCGGGCCTCCCGGCAAGGGACCTCGACTGGAAACAGGAATGGCGCTGGCCGTGGAGCCGATGATCAATGCTGGGAAACGGCACGTACGGACGCTGTCTGATAACTGGACGGTCGTCACGAGTGACGGTTCCCGGTGCGCCCATTTTGAACACACGATTGCTATTGTCGAAACAGGATATGAAATACTGACAAAATCCAGTGATGGATGAAGGTGGTCAAGGAATGAAAGATCCTGACTCGGTTCCACAGGCCGGTGAGCTTGTGCGAATACTGAATGGAAGGGATAGAGATCAATATGCGTGCATCATAGAGGTTCTTGACGAGCGTTTTGTGCACATCGCCGACGGCGACAAGCGCAAAGTCGATCGTCCGAAACGCAAGAATCTGCAGCATTTAGAACGCATGGAGATCGTTGCCCCCGAAGTGAGGACCAGTATAATAGAAACAGGTCGTGTCACCAATGCGAAACTGCGTTTTGCAATTTCGTCCCATATCAACGATAATTTACTGAAGGAAGGAGAGTAAATTCATGGCCAAAGAAGATGTTATTGAAGTTGAAGGCACGGTCATAGAGCCGCTTCCAAACGCGATGTTCCGTGTCGAGCTGGATAACGGGCACAAGGTGCTCGCACATGTATCCGGCAAAATTCGTATGCACTATATCCGTATTCTTCCGGGAGACAAGGTCACCGTCGAATTATCTCCGTATGATCTGACTCGCGGTCGAATCACGTATCGATATAAATAACACCGGCAAAAGTCGCGCAGTACTCCGACTATCAAGGAGGTAAAGAACATGAAGGTAAGACCATCCGTCAAACCAATTTGCGAAAAGTGCAAAGTTATTCGCCGCAAACGTACCGTCATGGTAATTTGCGAGAATCCAAAACACAAGCAGAAGCAAGGATAAATACAGGAGGTGTAATGTATGGCACGAGTTGCAGGTATTGACATTCCCCGCGACAAGCGAGTAGTCATTTCCCTGACGTATATCTACGGAATCGGAAAGTCCCGCGCTGCGGAAATTCTCGAGGAAGCCGGCGTATCTCCTGATACCCGCGTCCGCGATCTTACAGAAGAAGAGCTCGGTAAAATCCGAAGCGTTGTCGACAGCGTGAAGGTAGAAGGGGACCTCCGTCGTGAAGTTTCCCTCAACATCAAGCGTCTGATCGAAATCGGATCCTACCGTGGAATCCGTCACCGTCGCGGTCTGCCAGTCCGTGGTCAGAAGACGAAGAACAATGCGCGTTCCCGTAAAGGTGCACGCCGCACTGTAGCGAACAAGAAAAAGTAAAGGAGGTAACGGAATACTATGGCTAAACCAAAAACGACTCGCGCAAAGCGCCGTCAGCGTAAAAATATAGAGTCCGGTATTGCACACATCCGTTCCACGTTCAACAACACGATTGTAACGATCACAGACCCTCAGGGAAATGCCGTATCCTGGGCAAGTGCAGGCGGTCTTGGATTCAAAGGCTCCCGTAAGTCCACTCCATTCGCAGCTCAGACTGCAGCAGAAGCAGCAGCTAAAGCAGCAATGGACCACGGCATGAAGGAAGTTGAAGTTTCCGTTAAAGGACCGGGTGCAGGACGTGAAGCAGCGATCCGTTCCCTTCAGGCTACTGGTCTTGAAGTGAGCATGATCCGTGACGTAACACCTGTTCCACACAACGGCTGCCGTCCACCAAAACGTCGCCGCGTATAATTGCAACGAGCACAATGTCTCGTTCCACCTGAACGGGATGAAAATCGTAACAGTTCAAGGTGTGCCCAGTGAGGGATTCCGGTTGTGGTCACTCACAACCGGGGTTTCGACGTTTTGAAGGAGGGTTTGTTGAATGATCGAGATAGAAAAGCCGAAGATTGAAACAGTCGAATTAAGCGACGATCAAACGCACGGAAAATTCGTCGTAGAACCTCTGGAACGTGGATACGGAACAACGCTTGGGAACTCTCTGCGCCGCATCATGCTCTCCTCACTGCCGGGAGCAGCGGTCACGTCTGTTTCGTTTAACAGCGTGCTGCACGAGTTTTCAACCATTGAAGGTGTCGTGGAGGATGTAACCACGATCATTCTGAATCTGAAAAAGCTCGCGCTTAAAATCTACTCCGATGAGGAGAAGACGATTGAGATCGAAGCAAACGGAGAGGGAGTTGTCACTGCTGCGGACTTCACGCACGACAGCGACGTTGAAATCCTGAATCCGGAGCTTCACATCGCAACGCTCTCCAAAGGCGCGCAGTTCCAAATGAAAGTATCAGCGTCACGCGGCCGCGGGTATGTTCTCGCTGAGGACAACAATACCGGCGACCTGCCGATCGGTGTTATTCCGATCGACTCCATCTTCACGCCGGTCGTGCGTGCGAACTACCAGGTGGAAAACACGCGTGTCGGTCAGGTAACCAACTATGACAAGCTGACGCTCGACGTTTGGACAGATGGAAGTATCCGTCCGGAAGAAGCCGTATCGCTCGGAGCAAAGATCCTGACAGAACATCTGAACATCTTCGTCGGCCTCACCGATCAGGCGCAAAACGCCGAGATCATGGTCGAAAAAGAAGAAGATCAGAAGGAAAAAGTACTCGAGATGACGATTGAGGAACTCGACCTTTCTGTGCGATCATACAACTGCCTGAAGCGTGCCGGTATTAATACAGTTCAGGAACTGACGCAGAAGTCCGAAGAGGACATGATGAAAGTGCGCAACCTCGGACGTAAATCCCTTGAGGAAGTCCAGGAAAAGCTGCACGAACTCAGCCTCGGCCTGCGTAAAGAAGACTGACGACTTTGCATCCGGCTTTGACCGGATGGATTCAGCGAAGGAGGGAAATGACTCATGGCATACAGAAAGCTCGGTCGTGACAGCAGTGCGCGTAAAGCCCTGCTCCGCGATCTCACTACAGATCTGATTATCAATGAGCGCATTGAAACGACAGAAGCGAAAGCAAAGGAAATCCGTTCGACTGTCGAGAAGATGATCACGCTCGGTAAGCGTGGAGACCTGCATGCACGCCGTCAGGCTGCTGCATTCGTCCGCAAGGAAACAGCGAACGAAGAAACTGGTCAGGACGCAGTCCAGAAGCTTTTCGATGACATCGCAAAGCGCTACGACGAACGCCAGGGTGGCTACACTCGCGTGATGAAGCTTGGACCACGCCGCGGAGACGGTGCGGAAATGGCAATCATCGAGCTCGTATAAGGAAGCGAAAGGGGCGGACAGCCAATGCTGGAAACAGTTATTGCGCGACGCCCTTTTTTTGTTGATAACGGCCGGCTGCAGGAGGAGAAACCCCGTGCCGGGCGGCTACGTTCCCCGATTGAGGCGGAAGCCGTTCTCCGGATAAAGCTGGGAGTACCTCGTAAAAAGGGGAAGGCTGCTCGTAAAGCGGAGGAAGCACCTCGTAAACGGGGGAAAGCTGCTCGTAAAGCGGAGGAAGCACCTCGTAAACGGGGAAACCTTCCTCGTAAAGGACGTCGCCTCCTCGTATCGAGCATTCACTTCCTCATAAAAGGACTGCGCCTGCGCAGAAGCGGGCACTCCTTACGCATAACGCGGGTAACGCTACGCACAAAGCAGCGATCTCTACGCACAGCGGCGGAATCCGCTGCGAATAAGGATCGTGAGTTACGAATAGCATCTCAGAAGGAAGGTTCCGGCCGGTGCCGGAACCCGCAAACACATCTATTGAGGCAGAACGCGGCGTTTCAGTTATAGTGCCTGCTTTCGCGTAACAGCCGTCTATCTGCGCATAAACGGCGGTTTTATACGCATAACGAGACTCCCGGTACGCATAAAGCACTGGACTCTGCGCACAGCGCCTGAATCCGCTGCGAATAACGGCCGGAAGTTACGACTAGCACTTCAGTAGAAATCCATCATTCATCCACACGTGAAAGGGGCGGGCAGACATGAGCCGGGTAATCGTAGAAAACGTCTCGTTTTCCTATGATGGGGAGACAGACGTCGTAAAAAACGTGTCGTTTACCGCTGCAGCCGGTGAATGGCTCGCGGTGACCGGCCACAACGGTTCCGGCAAGTCGACGCTCGCCCGCTGTCTGAACGGCCTTCTGCTTCCACGGAATGGCACGGTGACGACGTGCGGCTTTATTACGACGGATCCGGAGACGATTATGACGCTCCGCCGCCGCGCGGGGATGGTGTTTCAGCAGCCGGATAATCAGCTGGTCGCCCCGACGGTCGCAGACGACATCGCCTTCGGTCTCGAAAATGCAGGTGTTCCGTATGACGAGATGAAGGAGCGTGTGGAAGCGGCGGTTAAGCGGCTCGGGCTAAGCGGACTCGAGGACCGCGAGCCGCACCGCCTTTCCGGCGGGCAGAAGCAGCGTGTGGCGCTTGCAGGCATCACGGCGTTAAAGCCGGATGTGATCATTCTGGACGAGGCGTCGTCGATGCTGGACCCGGCCGGACGAAGTGACGTACGTGACGTCGTCCGCAGGCTTTGCCGCGAGGACGGAATCACGGTCATTATGATCACGCACGACTTGGAGGAAGCCGCGGAAGCGGACCGTATGCTCGTCATGCGCGAAGGGCAGCTGACAGCCGACGCACCGCCGGCTGAGCTGTTCAAAAAGCCTGATCTCTTAAAAGAGGCGGGTCTCGTGCTGCCGCTTGCGGTGCTGATGGCGGAGCGGCTTCGCCTGGAAGGGTTTGACCCCGGGTCCCCTACGTCAGAAGAAGAGCTGGTGAGGGCGCTGTGCAACTACGTGTAGAGAACGTCTCGTATGCCTATATGCCGGGTGGCCCGTTTGAAGCGAAGGCGCTTCAGGGCACGTCGGTCTCATTTGCCTCCGGTGCCTTTCACGCCTGCGTCGGTCATACCGGTTCGGGTAAGTCGACGCTGCTGCAGCTGTTAAACGGCCTGCTCCGTCCGCAGGAGGGAACGGTCTACGTCGGCGACTGGACGATCACCCCGGAAACGAAGCAGAAGCACATAGCGGGTCTTCGCCGCAAAGCAGGCGTCGTGTTTCAGTTTCCCGAGGCCCAGCTGTTTGATGAAACGGTAATCGACGACGTCATGTACGGGCCGAAAAATCTCGGTTTCAAAAATGACGAGGCCCGCCGTCTTGCGGAGGAAGCACTTGCACGCACCGGCATCAGTACCGAGCTGTTCACTCGTTCGCCGTTCGATTTGAGCGGGGGACAGATGCGCCGGGCTGCGATTGCAGGCGTGCTCGCAATGGAACCGGAGCTGCTGTTACTCGATGAGCCGACGGCAGGACTCGATCCGGCCGGCCGTGAAAGCATGATGGAGCTGTTCCGTTCCTGGCAGCAGGAACAGCCGGAGCGGACCATCGTCATGATTTCCCACGACATGAACGCCGTCGCCCGCTATGCGGACACGGTGACAGTCATGGAGGATGGAAAAGCGATCGCGCAGAAAGCGCCGCATGAGCTGTTTACGGATGCAGAGCTTTTAGAGCGCCACCAGCTGGAAATGCCGGACACCGTCAGGCTCCTGTACCGGCTGAGAGAGGCTTCCGGGGTAAACATGGATATCAGTGCCTTTGATGAGAAAGAGACGTTCTCGCGCATTCTGGCGCTTCTGAAAGGGGGCGTACAGGATGCTTGAGCACGTCATCATCGGCCAGTACGTGCCGGGGAAATCGTTCGTTCATTCGCTTGATCCCCGGGCAAAGCTGATTGCCGTCATCATTTTTATGATCTTTCTGTTCGTCTCACGCGACCCGCTCGTGCTCGGGACGGCAGCGGCGCTCACGGTCGCCGCCTTTTTATCCGCCGGGATCCCGTTCCGCTTTTTCTGGAAAGGAATCCGCGTGATTCTGCTCATCGTCGTCTTTACGTTCCTCCTGCATCTGTTTATGACGCGGGATGGAACAGTGCTCGTCAGTCTCGGCTGGCTCACGATTTACAGCGGCGGCGTTATAGAGGGCAGCCTGATTGCGACGCGCCTGTTTTTATTAATCGTGCTCGCGACGATGCTGACTCTCACGACGACCCCGGTTGATCTGACCGACGGGATGGAGCGGCTCATGCATCCGCTCAACCGTTTCCGCGTGCCGGTGCATGAGCTTGCGCTGACGATGTCGATCGCGCTCCGCTTTATCCCGACGCTTTTAACGGAAACGGAAAAGATTTTAAAGGCACAGACCGCCCGGGGCGCCACGTTCTCCAGCGGCTCGATCTGGAAGCGGCTTAACGCGTTTATCCCCGTGCTCGTGCCGCTGTTTGTCCAGTCGTTTCAGCGGGCCGAAGAGCTTGCAGAAGCGATGGAGGCGAGAGGCTATTCGGGCGGTGAAGGACGCACGAAGTTCCGGCAGCTCGCCTGGCGGAACCGCGATACGATCGTGCTGTTCGTGTTTGCAGGATTCGGTGTGTGGAGCGTGCTGTCTGTTGTATAAGAAGGAGCGTTGTTCATGAAACGTATGGTGATGCAGATCAGCTATGACGGGAGCGGCTTTCGCGGCTACCAGAAGCAGCCGGACGCGCGCTCGGTCCAGGGAGAGGTCGAGCGGGCGCTCGCTAAATTGCATAAAGCAGCCAGCTGGCCGTCCACGTCGTCGGGGCGAACGGACACCGGCGTGCATGCACTAAGCCAGCCGGTTCACTTCGATACGCCGCTCGCTATTCCGGAGGAGCGCTGGCCGATGGCACTGAACAGCCTGCTGCCGGATGACATCCACGTGAGACACACTGAGACGGCTCCTGAAGGGTTCCACGCCCGCTACGGAGCTGTGGCGAAGGAATACCGCTACCGGCTCACGACAGCCCGGGAGCGGGACGTCTTCCGCAGGCACTACGTGTACCAGCTGCGGCACGAGCCGGATGCAGAGCGCATGCGGAAAGCGGCTGCCTATCTGCTCGGTACGCATAACTTTGCGAGCCTTTCCTCGCCCCGCACGGACGTCGAGGACAAAGTAAGAACGATGTACGCGATCGATGTGATCCGGGAAGGCGAGGAGTGGGTGCTGCGCTTTATCGGGAGCGGCTTTTTGTACCAGATGGTGCGCGTCATGACCGGCACGCTGTTAGACATCGGGTACGGCAGCCGCGAGCCGGAGTCCCTTCCGGAGCTGCTTGAGGCAGAGGACCGCACGCTTGCTGCGAAAACAGCCCCCGGCCACGGCCTTTATTTAGCCGGCGTCGACTATTCGGAAGAGGCGCTGCAGGCACGTCTCGCAGCAAAAATCCGCCCGCAGTAAAAAAAAGATGGAAAAACAACTCGGCCGTGTGTTTTTTCGTATTGACAGGACGGATCATCTATTATATGATGGTTAACGGTATTCTTATGCCCACTTGCCCCGGGTACGGAATCGATTAGATCGTAAGTTGTTTTTTGGAATGAGTCACATTTAGGAGGGAAATTAATCATGCGTACAACATATATGGCGAAGCCAACTGAAGTAGAACGCAAATGGCTGGTTGTTGACGCAGAAGGCCAGACGCTCGGTCGTCTGTCTTCTGAGGTTGCAAGCCTGCTCCGCGGGAAGCACAAGCCAACATTCACCCCGCACATCGATACTGGTGACAATGTCATCATCATCAATGCTGACAAGATCCACCTGACAGGTAACAAGCTGCAGGACAAGTACTACTACCGTCACAGCCGTTACCCAGGTTCCCTGAAGGCGACTTCTGCAGGCGACATGCGTGCGAACAAGCCGGAGCGTCTGCTTGAGCTTTCCATCAAAGGAATGCTTCCAAAAGGCCCGCTCGGCCGTCAGACAGGAAAGAAACTGCACGTGTATGCTGGAAGCGAGCACCCACACGCAGCACAACAACCAGAAGCGTACGAGCTACGCGGATAATTTAAAGGGAGGGAATTTTCTTGGCACAAGTTCAATACAATGGAACAGGTCGTCGTAAAAACTCCGTTGCCCGCGTGCGTCTCGTACCAGGTGATGGTACGATCGTGATCAACAAGCGCAGCATCGATGACTACTTCGACCTCGAAACACTCAAAGTAATCGTAAAGCAGCCACTGGCTGAAACTCAAACAGAAGGCACGTACGACATTCACGTGACTGTAAACGGCGGCGGCTACACAGGCCAGGCCGGTGCAATCCGTCACGGTGTTGCACGCGCACTGCTTCAAGCAGATCCGGAATTCCGTCCGGCTCTGAAGAAAGCTGGCTACCTGACTCGTGATGCACGAATGAAAGAGCGTAAGAAATACGGTCTTAAAGCAGCACGTCGTGCACCTCAGTTCTCGAAGCGATAATTTCAATCAACAGCGGCTGGGCGCCTGTGGACGGCGCCCAACTCGTCAAAACCCTCTGCTACCAACCCGGCAGAGGGTTTTTTGTAGTTTGGTAGTAGGTGTTGAGGTGCTTACATCGTACGGTATAAAAAACGCGCAGAGCCTTTATTCGGTTTCTTGTGAATTTCAAGAAAGGAAGAGACACTGCGCGTTGTTTGATTAGTTAATGAAGAGTAGAAACGTGATAACTGTTGGAATGGAATGCATATGAAATAGTTAAATTTATAGAGGCTCGACTTAATTCTTAATATCATAACCTCCGAACATTTTAGGAGAGGCTAAATCTGCGCCATATTCGTCTTTGAAGTAAACTCCTACAGATCGTTGCTCTGGGTAGGCATTTAAAATCATATTCTCTACGGTGCTTCCTATTTGTTCTGCAAACCGCTCTTTTTCATAATCTGGACTGTAATACCAATCGTCACTGACGATAACATACGCCACCTCTCTTTCGTCTCCAATAAGTTCAACGTCTACGACTATTCCCTCGGTAATCTCAATTAACTCGGTGATCGATTCATTCAGAAGCTCAGCCGATTTTTCGGCAACGGCTTCTTCATCAGGAAAAGCAAATTGATTATGTTCCACTACTCCGTTATATCCGCCAAGATTGTTCTCATGAGCGAGAGAGCCAGACATGTTTTCACCTGTTTCCCCATAGCGATCAAGAATATGTTCAGGCTGTGGTTCGTCATCTAAATTGAAGCGAAACTGGACTAATGTAGACAGATATCCAGTGTGAAAATTTTCTGTAGAAAAGCGTTCTTCAATGACGCCATTCTCAATTGCGACAAAGGAACTTTCTACATTTAATTCATTGTCCAAAATGGCTACTTCAAAAATCCCTCCATCCGGCACATTAGAAGTGACAGTTACTACTATCTCATCGTTATGCACCTCGACCTCTGTTTCACCTTCGAATTCTAATACTTCCTTCTCTCTTTCTAGAGCAGCATTTTCTTCCTGGAGACTCCAGAATTCGTCAGCAGCCTTTGATAGCGAACCTGCTTCTAAAGATTCTGTATTCAATTCGTCTATGGTGGAAGTGGAGAAAGAATACGTAAGAATATGCTCTGCTTCATTCATGATAATGAAATTTGTATCCAGAACGGCTTCTAGTTCCTGATAGGATGAAATAAGTTCAATTAAGTCTTCTTCTAACTTTTCTTTTGTGCTTTCATAACGAAATAAATAACTCATTTCTACTTCTATAGTAACCGTATCATCTTCTTCATAATTAATTAAGTCATCTCCTAATACAGCGTTGGTTGCTTCTTGCTGATTCAGAGGCTCTAACTCTTCATTGTTCTCGTTATGGTTTGCAGTTGCTTCATCTCGATCAGTCTCAACCTCGTTGTTATATTCTTCAGCGGCAGCTTCTCCTTCCTCACTTACATAACTCATCCTCATCTTCTGAGATGATCATACTTAGGATGACGACTGAGACTAACGAAATAAACCACCAACGCTTAAAAAACGGCTTTTTTGTTTTTTTCTCTTGAGCTTCCATCATTTCTATCCCCCTCATAAGTGTTAATTACATATGATAAAATCTTAAAGTGAACCAGAGTGACATATTATAGTAAAAGAACACATAATGTCATATTCAAAGACACTTCTTATGTAAGTTTTTGTTTCAAAAATATTACAATTTATCTAATCATATCATATACTTTAATAAGTACTAGAGAAACAATCATGATTAATCGTTTTAAATACATGATACTCAGAGGGAGGTTCATGATGAATAATTGGGACCAAGTTAAAGCATTTGCTGATGAAACGGGATTATTGCCCACTAGTAATAAGAATTGGGTCGAAGTATACATAGTGCTGTTTTCAACATCACCTCTAAACGAATATATGGAGCTAAAAAAACGAATTTTACATGAACTGCAGCCAAAGAAAAGCGGGATTTACGTTATTTTGAAAGATGAGAGAGTGTTATATATAGGAGAAAGCAAAGACATTGGAAAACGATTGTTAAGACACCTTGCTAAAATTTACGTAAGAAAAGATGGGAGAGCTGAGTTCTTTAAACAAACAGAGAATCAAGGAAAACTTTCTATACGTTATTTAAGCTTAAATTCAACTGAAGTATCTATACGGTTAAGCATTGAAAATATTTTGACATACATATTAGAGCCTGAATATGAGCTGTGGAAAACACAAAAAAGCATGCAAAACGTAAAGAATATTCGGCTGTTTCCTTAGAGGTCACTTGATCAATAGGCATACCCCATCAAACGAAACCCTTGAAGGAATACTAGCTTCAGGCTAGAAGAAGGAAGGGACAGGAAGAGATTGACAACAAAAATGGAGAGGTGTTTCTGTAAATGGGTTTTGTGCGATTCATAGCAGGTTTAAGCTTACTGTTGGTGCTGGGTGCTTGTTCTTCTGATCAGGGGAACTTGGTCTATCAGGAGCTGCTGGCGGACAGTGAAGGGGAGTACGCCGTCTTTGCGATCGGGGAACCGGAGGCAGTTGATTTTGTTGAAGCTGAAGTGTATGAAGAAGAGACAGCGATTCGCGTGTTTCGAGCCAATCGTGATCCAGATCCGGATAACCTTGATTATCCAGGACTCGATTACGAGGAGCTGCCGGCATTTTTCTTGTTCGATCATGAGGAGGTTATTCTGGAGTCCCATGATCCAGATGATTTTGAGGAACAAGTGCAGTCCTATCTGGAATAAAGAGCGTTTCCGAAATCCAAAGAAACTTGCAAAAAACACCCCCTTCCTGCTTTCCTGCAGTGAGGGGGTGTTATCGTCGTATAGCATTTTCTACTCGGGCTGTGCTTTTCGGCTGATCTGCGGGAGCGGCTTGGAGAAGACGTTGGTCATGTAGAGCAGATAGCCGACGCCGACTGCGGTCCAGATGAGACCGACCAGAACGGCCGATGGCTCGATCATCATGATGAGCAGCAGCATAAACGCTGCTCCGCCAAGCGGTACATAGAGATTAGCGAGCTGATATTTAAAGCTGTTGTTGTACGATGTTTTCTCCTTCAAATACAGGTTGATCACGGAAATATTGACGAATAAAAACGTCGTCAGAGCGCCGAAGTTGACGAACAGCATGGCGGTATCGAGCGGGATAAACAGAGCGCCAAAAGATAATACAGAAATAATAAGAATGTTGTTTACCGGTGTTTTCCGCTTCGGGTGCAGCTTAGCAAAAATCTGCTTCGGCAGAATTTCATCCCGGCCCATGACAAACAGCAGGCGGGAGGCGGCTGTGACAGAGGCGAGTCCCTGGGCAAAG
Organism: Alkalicoccus luteus; assembly: GCF_012034335.1. Taxonomy (GTDB): domain Bacteria; phylum Bacillota; class Bacilli; order Bacillales; family Salisediminibacteriaceae; genus Alkalicoccus; species Alkalicoccus luteus_A. The sequence continues at coordinate 59,766 of NZ_JAATHJ010000001.1, forward strand.
ATTGCTGCGATCAGCACGGTGATGAATACGGCGGAGAGTGCTGAGCCGCCAACGACCATCATCAGCTCCATCGCTGCCGAATCCGGATTCGCAAACGTGAAGGCCGGATAGGCGAGATGTCCGAAGTAGGAAATGCCGACGTGCGTCGTCCCGACGATGCCGATCATGATAAAAATCGCACGAGGGATCGTCCTTTTGGAATCGATCGTTTCTTCCGATAAGGTCGTCATTGTATCAAAGCCGAGGAACGAGAACACGACAACCGACGCGCCGGCAACAGCCATCGGAATCGTCAGCTCCGGACTCAGAAACGGGGCTGCGGAAAGCAGCGTGCCGGAACCGGTGCCCTGCGTCAGCTGTACGATAAGAATGCCAATAAACGCGACTAGAAAGACAAGCTGCGAGAGTACGATGACGCGGCTCACGTTCGCCGAGGAGCGGATGCCCATGATCGCAATGAAGGCGAGTGCACCGACGAGCAGTGCCACCCATGCGATCGTCGGAACGGCCGGAAACTGGGCGCCGAGAAAGATACCGAACGTGATGGCTGCGATGATCGGGGCAAACAAGTAGTTCAGCAGCAGCACCCAGCCGACGAGAAAGCCGACGTTTGGGTGAATGGCCTTCTTCGCGAAGGTGTAGGCCGATCCGGAAATCGGTATTTTCTTTGCCATCACCGCATAGCTTGCTCCGGTTAAGAGCACTGCAAGCACGGCAAGCGTGTAGGCCGGCGTTAAATAGCCGCTCGATCCCTCCACTGCCACTCCGTATACGGAAAAATAGATCATCGGTGTATTCCAGGCCATCCCCAGAAACACCACCTGCCATAATGTTAACGTTCGCTTCAAACCGGGTTCATTCGTCGATGCCACGTTTGTCTCCTCCTCAAAATGGTAAAATCAGAATTTTCTGTTTCGAGCTACGTTGCCCATTGTTAGGGAGGAAACCGACAAAAAACAACAAGTTCGTCACGAAACCTGACAACGTTTTTCGATTTCCAGCGCGCAAAAAAGCACGCTGAACCTGCGTCAGAAGCGCGCTAGCAGCATGATCAAACAAAACGGACTTTATTTGTAAAAATATAGGTGGTGGCGCACAGTTGCTCTGAAAAACGGTGGTTGAGGAAAAAAAGGAAGGTCAGAATAGTCAGAAACCTTGTCGCATTTTCTGACAAGGTTGTAGATACGCCCGGAGCAGCACGGTACACTACGACTCATAGCCAATCGCATACTGGTCTTTTCTCACTCACACTACGCCGATTGACAACGGGGAGAGATCAAAATAGCTTTCTAGGGTTCCGCCGCTGATGCGTCAGCGGGGCAGGTCCGAGAGAAAGCGTGCAGATTCGTTTCTGCATACACGGAGGGATAAAAGCCCGGGAGGTCACATTGCTGATCTTCCGGGCTTTTTTATATTTTTTTAAAGGAGAGATAGTCGATGTATGAACATACGCTGAGTCCAGGAGCCAAATGGTCCGAGAAGATCGCAGCCGGAAAACAGGTGACGCTCCGTGCAGAAGGAGACGGCGCCAACGTAAGCGCCCTGCTATACGCGGCAGCTCATCCGTTTGCGGAGCGCTACAACATGCCGGATACGTTAAAGGCACAGCACACGTCCCACCTGACAGCGGAACACCAGCTCATGAGCGACAACGGCCGCACGATGGCGGTGCTGACGCATGACTCCGTCGGATGGCACGATCCGATCGGCGGCTACTCGACAAGAGAAGCGGTCAATACGCACTACGGCACGACGTCCTACCAGGATCACTTAAACGACTGGCTTCGCTGCGGCGAGGAAAACCTGCAGGTCGAGCTGTTCCGTCACGGATTGACGGCACGGGATCTGGTTCCAAACATCAACTTCTTTTCCAAAGTGCAGGTGCAGGAAGATGGGAAGATGCAGTTCGTTCCCGGCCACAGCCGGACAGGCGACGAGGTGACCTTCGTTACGGAAATGGACGTGATTCTCATTCTTTCCAATACGCCGCACCCGTTTGATCCGGCAGAAACCTATCCGTCCCAGCCGGTGACGCTGACCGTCGCCGATGCGCCGGCGTCAGAAAAGCCGGAGCCGCTCGGCGAAAACAAGCGCGCAAGGGAAAACACCGCAGCCTATCACGAGCTGCAGCGAAAAAACAAGGAGGTACTCGCATGACAACCCACACGATTCGACGAGAAGCCGATGCCGTTTATCAGTATGATCTCCCGGCAGGGGAAGGCTGGATGCACGACCTGAAACCGGGTCAGTATTTCCGCATCGTGGATGTGGAAGGCAACCAGGCAGCGGACACGCTCTTTTATCCGACGAATCAGCCGGACGACCGCTACAGTGCGATCCAGACGATTGCCTCCCAGGAAAACGTTTATTTATCGACGGGAAGCGTGCTGAAGTCCGAAGTAGGACGCAGCCTGCTGGAAATCGTCGATGACACGGTCGGGCGCCACGACACGCTCGGCGGAGCCTGCTCAGCGCAGAGCAACACCGTCCGCTACGATCACGACCGGCTCGACATGCACAACTGCCGCGATACCTTCATGTACGAGCTCAGCAAGCGCGGCGACTACACGAAGCGGGACCTGGCACCGAACATTAACTTCTTTATGAACGTGCCGGTCAGTCCGGAAGGCGGCCTCGCTTTTGCAGACGGCTTAAGCGGACCGGGAAAATACGTGGAGATGAAAGCATTGGAAGAGGTCACCGTTCTCATCAGCAACTGCCCGCAGCTGAACAACCCATGCAGCGGCTATAATCCAACCGTGCTCAGACTGCTCGTCTGGGACGCCTAAACCATCATTCGGAAGGAGCTCGACTATGTTTCAGAAAGTACTCATTGCCAACCGCGGTGCGATTGCGTGCCGAATTGAAAGAACGCTGAAAAACATGCAGATCGGATCCGTCGCCGTTTATGCCCAGGCAGATGAAGACAGCCTGCACGTGAGCGGTGCAGACGAAGCGGTCTTTCTCGGAAAGGGGACGGCGCAGGAAACGTATTTAAACCAGGATGCCGTGATCAACGCGGCGAAGGAGACCGGCGCAGAAGCGATTCACCCGGGGTACGGCTTTCTCAGTGAACATGCGGGCTTCGCCGAACGGTGTCGACAGGAAGGGATTGTCTTTATCGGCCCTGATCCAGAGCACATGAACCTCTTCGGCAAAAAGCATTCGGCGCGGGAGCTCGCCGCTAAAGCGGACGTCCCGCTGCTGGAAGGCACCGATCTGCTTCAGAGTAAAGAGGAGGCAGTGCGGCTTGCGAAAGAGGTCGGCTATCCGCTCATGCTGAAAAGTACCGCCGGCGGAGGCGGCATCGGCATGCGCGTCTGCTACAGCGAGCAGGAGCTCTTGGACGCGTACGACAGCGTGCTGCACCTGGCGGAAAGCAACTTTTCCGACGGCGGCATGTTTTTAGAAGCCTACATTGAAAAGGCCCGCCACATTGAAGTACAGATCTTCGGGACAAAATCGGAGACGATTTCACTTTTGGAGCGGGACTGCTCGACGCAGCGCCGCAACCAGAAGGTGATTGAGGAAACGCCGGCGCCGGGACTGTCAGAAGACGTGCGCGCCCGGATGCTGGAGAGCGCAGAAACGCTCGCCCGCACAGCAGGCTACCGTTCTGCAGGGACAGTCGAATTTTTATATGACGACAGCCGCGGGCAGTTTTACTTTTTGGAGATGAACACGCGGCTGCAGGTGGAGCACGGCGTCACGGAAGAAATTTTCGGCGTCGATCTCGTGCAGTGGATGATTGAAGAAGCAGCCGGCACGCTGACAAACCTGAAAAACCGTCGTCCAGAGCCGTCCGGTCACAGCATTCAGGCGCGCGTGTATGCAGAAGACTGCCAGCACGATTTCCGTCCGAGTGCGGGGCTTGTGGACCGCGTTGTCTTTTCCAAGCGCTCGCGTAATGAGACGTGGCTCACAGACGGTGTGGAGGTGACGACGCTGTATGACCCGATGCTCGCGAAAGTTATCGTGACCGGCAAGAGCCGCGACGAAGCGCTGGAAAAGCTGGACGAGGCGCTTTCGGAAACGAAAATCTACGGGATTACGACAAACATTGCCTATATCCGCCACGTGCTGCAAGATGAGCGGTTTACGGCCGGAAGCGTTTTTACGAAGCTGCTCGATACGGTAGAGCACGAGGAGCCGGCACTTGAAGTCATCGACGGCGGCGTGCAGACGACGATTCAGGATTACCCGGGCCGTACCGGCTACTGGGGAGTCGGCGTCCCTCCGTCCGGTGCGATGGATCCGCTCGCTTTTCGGATCGGCAATGCGCTGCTCGGCAATACCGATGAGGCACCGGGTATGGAAATGACGCTTGAAGGCGGCACGTACCGCTTCCGTACCGACGTCACCGCTGTCGTGACCGGGGCTGATATGCAGGCGGAGCTGGACGGGGAAAATGTAGCCCCGTATACCCCGTTTAGCGCCAAAGCCGGGAGCATGTTAAAACTGAAAAAAAGCGCATCCGGCATGCGTACGTATCTACTCGTTACAGGCGGCTTTGACGTTCCGAAAACGCTCGGAAGCGCTTCGACCTTCACGCTTGGCCAGTTCGGCGGTCACAGCGGCCGGGCGCTTCGTACCGGTGACGTCATCGGACTCGCAGCTCCTTCTATTGAAAAGAAGGCGCCGCTCGCCGAGACAGCGCAGCCGCAGACGACAAAGACGTGGACGATCGGCGTCATTCCCGGACCGCACTGCACAGCAGAATTTTTAGAGCCGGCGTACTTGAAGCAGCTGGAGGAAACGGAATACGAAGTACACTTTAACAGCTCGCGCACCGGCGTCCGTCTTATGGGACCCGCTCCGCTCTGGGCACGGGATGACGGCGGCGAAGCCGGACTGCATCCATCGAATATCCACGACAACGCCTACGCCGTCGGCACGCTGGATTTGACCGGTGACATGCCGATTCTGCTCGGGCCGGACGGGCCAAGCCTCGGCGGTTTCGTCTGCCCGGTGACGACCGCATCGGCAGAGTTCTGGAAGCTAGGGCAGCTAGCACCGGGAGACAAGGTCCGCTTTCAGCTCATGACGCTGGAAGAGGCAGAGCAGCTCCGTCTCGATCAGGAAGCTTTTCTTCAGGCGCTTCCGGAGCGAGTGTCCATGCCAATGCTGGAACCGTCGACGGAAGCGCTCAAGCCGGACTATCCGCTGCTCGTACAGGAAACCGACGGACGTCGTTTTCCGATGACGATCCGGGCCAGCGGCGACCGCTACCTGCTCGTCGAATACGGCGACATGGAGCTAGATCTGAAGCTCCGCTTTCAGGCGCATGCCCTCATGCAGGCCGTTGAAAACGAAGCTTCATCTGCTGTCGTGGAGCTCACCCCGGGCATTCGTTCGCTGCAGATCGGGATCGATCCGCTTCAGACGTCTGTTAAGGAAACAGCCGCCTGGCTGCAGGAGCTGGATCATTCGCTCCCGCCGCTTGAAGACATTCAGATTCAATCACGGATCGTTCGCCTGCCGCTCTCGTGGGACGACCCGCAGACGCAGCTTGCGACCGAGCGCTACGCGAAAAACGTACGTCCGGATGCCCCGTGGTGCCCGGATAACCTGGAATTTATCCGCCGCATAAACGGACTGGATTCCATTGAAGACGTGAAAAACATCGTCTTCGACGCGAAGTATCTCGTCATGGGGCTTGGAGACGTTTACCTCGGCGCACCGGTAGCCGTGCCGGTCGATCCGCGTCAGCGGCTTGTGACAACAAAGTACAACCCGGCCCGGACGTGGACGCCGGAAAACGCCGTCGGTATCGGGGGATCGTACCTCTGCATTTACGGCATGGAAGGACCCGGCGGCTATCAGTTTGTCGGGCGCACCGTGCAGATGTGGAACCGCTACCGACAGACGGACAGCTTCCGCGACGGCAAACCGTGGCTGCTTCGCTTTTTTGATCAGATTGAATTTTATCCGGTAAGCTCCGACGACCTGATGCAGATGCGCGAGGATTTTCCACGAGGCCGCATGGACGTGGAGATTGAAGCGACGAGCTTTGCCTTAAAAGACTACCTTGCCTTCGTCGACGCACACGAAGAAGGCATTGCTTCCTTTAAACAGCATCGAAACGACGCGTTTCAGGCAGAGCGGATGAGCTGGAAGAAGCAGGGCATTGCCGAGTACGTCTCGGAACAGCCGGAGACAGAAGAAAAGCCAGAGAACACGATACCGGACGGCGCAGAAGCCGTGCGCAGCTCGATGCCGGGCAGCATCTGGAAGGTGGAAGTCGCTGCCGGCGACGTTGTGGCTGAAGGTGACGTGATTGCGATTCAGGAAAGCATGAAGATGGAATTTCCGGTATACGCCCCAGCGGCAGGAACGATCGTCCAATTGGAAGTAAAGCCTGGAGATGAAGTGCAGCCGGGGCAGTTAATCGGAGCGGTAGCAAAAGAGGAGGTGCCCGTACCATGACGGCACATACGATTGCAGTATTACGTGCACAGTATATAGAAGGAACTCGCACACCGGAAGAGGTGATCGACGAGCTCGTGCAGGCAGCGGCGGACGATCCGGGCAACATTTGGATTGATCCTCCAAAGATGGAGGCGCTGCAGCCGTATCTTGACGCGCTTCACGAGCTGAACCCGGAAGAGGCACCGCTCTGGGGCATCCCGTTTGCGGTAAAAGATAACATTGATGTAGGAGGTATGCCGACGACAGCGGGGGCGCCGGCCTACGCTTACACCCCGGCCGAGCACGCACCGGTTGTCGCCGATCTGATCCGGGCTGGCGCGATTCCCGTCGGCAAAACGAACCTGGATCAATTTGCGACCGGTCTCGTCGGTACGCGCAGTCCTTACGGGGAAACGCATAACACCCTGAAGCCGGAGTTGATCAGCGGCGGGTCAAGCTCCGGGTCGGCCGCAGCTGTTGCAAGCGGACAGGTGCCGTTTGCACTCGGCACCGATACCGCAGGCTCCGGCCGCATTCCGGCTGCGCTTAACGGACTGTACGGCTGGAAAGCGTCGCTTGGCGCCTGGTCGACACGAGGCGTGGTGCCGGCGTGTGAAAGCCTCGACTGTGTGACGGCCTTTGCCCGCACAATGGAGGATGTGACGCGGATTGATCACGTCGTGCGCCGCTACGATCCGGAACACGCCTGGAGCCGGCCGCTTGCCGACCCTGCTGTCAAGAAGCCGGAGCGGATTTTTGTGCCGGAAGAAGCGCCGAGTTTTTTCGGACCGTATGCAGACGCCTACCGAAAGGCGTGGGAGCGTGCGCTGAAGCAGGCGGAAACGCTCGGGATACCGGTTGAAACGCTCGATACGTCCGGTATGGAAGCCGTCGCAGAAGAGCTGTACAGCGGTCCGTTTGTTGCGGAGCGATGGGCGGCGCTCGGTGCGTTTACCGAGCAGCATCCGGGAGCGGTGCACGAGGTGACAGAAGCCGTTCTCCGCACCGGTGAAGACGAAAAGCACAGCGCCGCTTCCCTGTTTCAGGCACAGCACCGGACGGAAAAGGAGAAGGCGAAAACGAAGCAGGCACTCAGCAAGTCCGTGCTCATGCTGCCGACGGCTGGCGGAACGTGGAGCCGGGACGAGGTGCGTCAAAATCCGATCAGCACCAATTCGCAGATGGGTGCGTACACGAATCACTGCAACCTGCTCGACTTAAGCGCGATTGCGCTTCCGGCAGGAGAAGCGGCCGCCGACGTTCCGTTCGGCGTCACCTTTTTTGCGACAGCGGAAGAGGAGGGGCTCCTGTTTGCAGTCGGTCAAGCGTGGGAAAATGCCAAAGCGGACACGATGGACCTCATCGTCTGCGGGCTGCACATGCGCGGCTACCCGCTTGCCTCGCAGCTGGAAGAGCTCGGCGGCACGTTCGTCGAAGAAGTGACGACCGCACCGGCCTATCAGCTGTATAAGCTTCCGACAGAGCCCGCAAAGCCGGGACTCATCCGCAGTGAACAAAACGGCTCGGCAATTGAGGCCGAGCGCTGGCGACTGCCCGTTGACCGGTTCGGGGAGCTGCTCGCTCACATTCCGGCACCGCTCGGCATCGGCAGCATCACCTTAAACGACGAATCGACAGCTCCCGGATTTCTTTGCGAAGCATACGCTGCAAAGGGCGCAGAAGACATCACAACGCTAGGCTCGTGGCACCGGGTCACCCAGAAAGGGTATCTATCAACGAAATAGAGAAAAACCAGCTGTTACATGCAGCTGGTTTTTTGTGCAGGTTCACGGTAAACGGGTTGCAATAGAACAGAGTCCGCTTGGTTCCTCGTATTGATTTCGCTTTTAGAATGAGCGGATTGACGAATAACATGATTTGTATTACAATGTATTACAAACAGAAAGGGAGGCGATGAAAAATGGCTGCATTGTCTTTGCGTGTGAGTAAAGAGGAAGAAAAAGTCATCAGGGAGTACGCCAAAAACAAAAATTTATCGTTATCAGACTTGGTTCGTTCCGCTGTATTCGAACAAATTGAAAATGAAATTGATCTTCGATTGTTTAACGAAGCAAAAGCGGAACATGAATCAGAGCCTCATGATATATCATTTGAAGAAATGCTGGATGAATTGAATGATGGCGAAACATGACAGATGAAAAAAAGAAATATGAAGTCCGATTTGAGAAACGAGCAAGAAAAGCATTAAAAAAAATGGATGCTTCTCAATCACGTTTCATCATGGCATGGATCAAAAAGAACCTTCACCATACAACCGATCCAAGATCCAAAGGAAAGGGGTTAACAGGTGATCGATCAGGAGCGTGGCGTTACCGCGTAGGGGATTATCGATTAATTGCAGAGGTCCAGGACAAGAAAATAGTCATTTTAGTATTGGAAATAGGGCACCGAAAAGATATCTACGGATAAAACGTTACGTATATAAGTCGGTATGATGTCAACTTCTCGCGCCCGGTGCAGAAGCGGTAAGCTGAATTGTGAGAATGCAGCCTTCCCAATCGGAAAGGCTGCTCTTTTTTTACTTGATCCCGTGCACCATCGACGTGATAATCTCGCGATGCATGCAGGTTTCCCTGTTTTTTTGTGTGCTTCCGAGTGCAGTAAAGGAAGCGTGCAGGGCGAGAATGATGCTTTCTATCGGCAGCGACTGCCGGAACTCGCCGCGCTGGATGCCCTCGCGGAGAACGCTCTCAAACATCATATACTCCGGGCGGATCAGCGTAAACACGCTCTCTTTTGCAGAGGCCGCTGCGAGGTACTCCGGGATCACGTTCGAAAGGGAACGGTGTGCGTGCGTTTTGTAATAGTCACCGAGCAGATACAGCTTGTCGGTCGCGTGCTCGGCCTCGTGAGACAGGGCCAGCCAATCTTCATACATATCACGCGTAGTTGTTTTCACGCAGGCAAGGAACAGCGCCTCTTTGCTTGTAAAGTGGTAATACAGCGTGCCTTTGCTGACGTCTGCCAGCATGCGGATGTCGTCCATCGAAGCCGCCGCATAGCCCTTTTCAACAAACGCCTCGTGAGCGGCAGTCAGAATTTCCTGTCTGGTCGTGTTTCGCTGCTTCAGCCCGGTCATGTCGTCTGCCTGCTTCCGGCGATGTGCTGCAGCACGAGTTGATAGGCAGCCTCCAAATGCTGCTTTTCGGACGCATCCAGCTCCTGCTGCAGATGCTCGACGTGTTCTCGCAGGGAGGCGGTGTTTTCCAGGTAAAGCGTTTGATACATGAAAAATGACGTCAGCTGCTCCTCATAGTGTTCGATTCGCTCGTTCATACGTGCCCTCCTTGTCATCACAATAAAAAAACAACTCCCTTGAGGAAGCTGTTAAGAAGAGCGCACGCTTAACTAAGCGCTGGAGCGGCGCAGCAAGGCGCACGGGTCCATACGGTATACTCACACTTAACATCTCCTATCCTCGTAGGTACGAATGTCTGTTGAAACAGGCAGGTCTCCTGGCTTACGCTCATCGCTTCCCGGCTCCTTCCCATCTCCGCTCTCAGCAGAAACAGTGGCAACTCCGGGTCGCTCACGAATACAGTTGCGGGACAGCATCGGACTCTTCACCGATTTCCCTTTTAAGCAGCAAAGCAGAACGCCTCGCTGCACCTGAATCACATACTTATGCAGTTGTCTGATACATGGAACATCATTACTATAGCACGACTAACAGCGGCAGTGCTACGATGAGCCAGCGTATCAGCCTTCCGTCTGCTTTTGACGCGGTTTCGTCAAATAGCGCCCAGCAAACGTGAACAGGACGACGAAACTTAATACTGCGATGCTGTCGATCAGCGTATACGATCCGCCCGTCCACTGACTCATGGCAGTCAGAAACGGAACGCCGATAACGAACAGCAGTACTGTTTTCCAAAGCATCGTTCCACCTCCAATAAAGGTCGGTTACCTGTAGTGTAGCACGTGCAAATTTTCCATGAAGAGGGAAGTAAAAAGATAAGACGATGGTCATATAGCTGTTTTTCTGCCAGGGGGCTATGCTGAATGTACGAACGCAATGTGGGAAAGGAGCAGGAAGATGGAACCTGTCATGTTCATCATCATTGCTGCAGTGCTGGTTGCTGTTCTCATGTACGGCCTGCGAAAGAAGAAGGATTAACGAGGCTCTTTGTATACAGGAGCCATGAGAAAGAGGACGTCCGGTCCCTTTGTCAGCTCCATACGCTAAGTAAGCCCTCTGCATTTTCTCGCAGAGGGCTCCTTTTTTATCAATTAAAGCGTGCTAGTATCAATGACAAAGCGATATTTGACGTCTGATTTCTGGACGCGTTCGTAAGCGTCGTCGATGTCGTCTGCGGAGATGACTTCGATTTCCGGCATGATCTCGTGCTTGGCGCAGAAGTCGAGCATTTCCTGCGTTTCACGGATGCCGCCGATCAGCGAGCCGGCAAAGGAGCGGCGCTGCGGAATCAGGGAAAAGACGTGCACATCAAGCGGCTCTGCCGGAGCACCGACGTTGACGAGCGTTTCGTCCAGGCGGAGCAGGGAGAGGTAGTCGTTGATGTTGATTTTCGCGCTCACGGTGTTGATGATCAGATCAAACTGTCCGGCGAGTGTATTAAACGTCTCTTCATCCTTCGTTGCATAATAGGCGCTTGCACCAAAGCGGAGTCCGTCATCCTGCTTGTTCAGCGTCTGAGAGAGCACTGTTACATCGGCGCCCATCGCATGCGCGATTTTGACGGCCATGTGCCCGAGCCCGCCGAGTCCGACGACGGCTACTTTTTTGCCTGGTCCGGCCTGCCAGCGGTTCAGCGGAGAAAAGGTCGTGATGCCCGCACAGAGAAGTGGCGCAGCAGCATCGAGCGGCAGGTTTTCCGGAATGTGGAGGACGAAATCCTCTGTCACGACGATGTGCGTCGAGTAGCCGCCCTGCGTTGGCTCCCCGTATTTATCAACGCCGTCATAGGTTAGCGTATTGCCTTTTAAGCAGTACTGCTCTTCCCCTGCTTCACAGTTCTCGCACGATCCGCATGATTCGACCATGCAGCCGACGCCGGCGCGGTCACCCGGTTGGAACTTTGTGACGTCAGAGCCGACTTCTTTGACGATGCCGGCGATTTCATGACCGGGAACGAGCGGGTAGTGGGCCTCGCCCCAATCGCCGTGTGCCGTATGAATGTCAGAGTGACAGATGCCGGCATAGTGGATCTCCAGTAATACATCGTGCTTGTCGAGCTCGCGGCGCTGGATGTCCGCCTTGCGAAACGACTGATGCGGTCCGTCCATCGCGCGTGCTTTTGCCATGACCATACGTATAACGCCTCCTTCAGAATAACGAAGAGCCGAAAGAGCTCCCTATTCGCTATCATAATATGGCAGAGGGACACGGCGCCAAGAATCCGGCTCGTTAAAGAGGCAGCGCACCTTCTCTTACAGCACGTCGATCAGCTCCGTATCGGTATAGATCGCAATGTACACAACAGCTTTTTCGTCACCGACGTTTTGCACGAAGTGGGGGACGCTTGCGTTCCAGCTGAAGGAGTCGCCCGGTTCAACGATGAACGAGTCTTCGCCTTGTTCGGCGAGAAGCTTCCCTTCCAGTACAAAGTGAGATTCCTCTCCTTCGTGGGAGTGGGGCTCGCCGATCGATCCGCCGGGCGGGATTTCCACGATCATCGTGCGCAGCCCGCCTTTTGAGGCGAGATGTTCGATGGTTAACCCTCTGTACTCGGAATGACGCCGTTCGCTCTGGCGTACGACGCGCATGTGGTCATTTTTCTCCAGCAGCAGGTACGGTAGCGGCACCTTCAAAAATGCTGCAATGGTCTGCAGGGTGGCGATGGAAGGAGAAGTGTTGTTGTTTTCCACGTTGCTGATAAAGCCTTTGGAGAGGCCGGTGCTCTCACTCATCTGCGCGATCGTAATCCGCTTTCGGTTGCGGATGGCCCGTATTTTTGATCCGATTTCCACAGCTGTTCACCTCAGATTATTCTAATAAGAAACTTAGTTTTATATTAACAAACAATTTCTTGACAAACCAGCGGGAAGGGCGTATCTTAAAAGTAATAAATCACTTACTAAAAGTATGTGTATTTTTTTGGTGGATTGTTTTCTTATATGAATATTAGTTTCTCAAAAGAAAAAAGGAGTGGTGTTATGACATTCACCTACAAGCTGCGAAAACCGGCCGCACCGGCCGAAGCAAATCCGGTCGTATTTTTGCTGCACGGGATGGGGAGCAATGAACAGGACATGTTAGCACTTGGGGAGGAGTTGAGTGACCGTTTTTACGTGTTCAGCCTGCGGGGGCACCTGCCACATCCGCCGGGATATGCGTATTTTACAGTCGAGGAGTTCGGCAAGCCGCACCACGATGTGTTCGCGGATGCAATGGAGCGGTTGACAGAGTTTATAGAAGACAGTTTAAACAAGCATCCGATCGATCCGGAACATGTGTAGCTGGCCGGATTCAGCCAGGGGGCAATTGCATCTCTCTCGCTCGGACTGATGCATCAAGAACAGATCCGCGGTGTCGGAGCGCTGAGCTGCTACCTACCAGCATTTATGCACGAGCATGCCGCCGCGCATCTCTCCGTTTATATGGCACACGGTACAGCCGATCCGGTGCTGCCGTATGCATGGGGAGAAGAGGCGCATCACCGTCTCGAACAGGGCGGCGTTGACGTACAGTTTACAGCGTTTGACGGCGGACATGCCGTACCGGCTGATATTAAGCAGGGCTTTCAGCAGTGGATCCGTGCTATGGTCGAAGGAGGACAACAGGATGCTTTCAAGCATAAGTAAAGACGTTTACAGTCTCCTCGACAGTAAGATACAGCTGATCGAGCGAGATGGAGAGGCGATGTATCTTGTTGGCCCGGTCCGCATGCCGGTCCATCTCGACGGCAGAACGGTTACCTTTCAGTGGTATTCCTGGCTGACGTGCAGCGAGGCCGCTGTAAACTATGAAAAGCTGCTCGAGCAGCTTGCCCAGGCCGACCTGGCAAACCTGCAGCAGTCGAGTGTACTCGTCTACGGGGATTTTGCTGAAGCAGAAGATGCGGTGACCCGTATGCACTCCATCTGCCACACGGGGGATATTTTCGGCAGCAAGCGCTGTGACTGCGGCTTTCAGCTGAAGCAGTCGATGCGTATGATTGCCGACCGTGGAGCAGGAGCACTCTTTTACCTCGCAAACCATGAAGGAAGAGGGATTGTACTGTTCAGCAAAGCAATGGCGTACCTCCTGCAGGAGAACGGCTTTGATACGATCGATGCCAATCATGCGCTCGGCTTTGCTGATGATGCGAGAAGCTACGAGGAAGCCGTCTTGGTGCTGAAGAGCCTCCGATCCAAGCCGGTGACACTTCTTACAAACAATCCGAACAAGATCGAGGCTCTTACGCGGGCCGGAATAACCCTGACAGAGCGCCAGTCGATCTGGGGCGGTGTTTCCAAGTTTAACGAAGCCTATTTGCAGACGAAAAGAACTCGCTCCGGGCATCTGGAGCAGCTGTAATCATAAACGAAAGGAACGATAAATCATGTATTTTCACCGTAAACCTGTTACACACGTGAGTCATGTCTCTCTGAAAGTAGAGGATTTAGAAAGGGCGCTCCGTTTTTACACGACCGTAATCGGCTTTCAAGTGGCCGACCAGACAGCTCGCACAGCGGAACTTACGGCAGGCGGCGCTGTACTTCTAACGCTCGAGCAGCCGGAGGACGTCATGCCGAAGCAGCCGCGCACGACCGGCCTGTTTCACTTTGCGCTGCTTGTACCGGATCGTGCCGACGTCGGCCGCTTTATCAAGCACTCGGTCAAGCACGGAAACGTGATTCAGGGGGCATCGGATCACCGGGTCAGTGAAGCGCTGTACCTAACGGATCCGGACGGGAACGGCATTGAAATCTACGCCGACCGCGATCCGTCCAGCTGGCCGTGGACGAATGATCAGGTCGGCATGGTCACCGAACCACTCGATGTGGAAAGTCTTTTGGAAGCAGCGGGTGACACCGAGTGGAACGGGCTTCCGGAGGGGACCGTGATGGGCCACATCCACCTGCACGTATCCGATATGGAGCGGGATACCGCCTTTTATACAGACGTTCTAGGCCTTGCCGTCGTCAGCTCCTACGGCGGACAGGCAAACTTCCTTTCCGACAGCCGCTATCACCACCACGTGGCCCTGAACGTCTGGAACGGCCGCAACATTCCCGCACCGGCCGAGAACAGCGTCGGCCTCCGGCACTATACGATTGCCTTTCCGAATGAAGACGCGCGTCAAAACGTGCTCTCCCGCCTTGAGCAAACGGAAGCCGCTATCACCCGTGAAAAAGACGCTATCGTCACCGCCGACCCGGCAGGCAACCGAATTCAGCTGGTGGTGGAAGGATAATATTAGAAAAACACGTGCCTCTGTTGTCTGCTGGATAACAGAGGCTTTTGAGCACGATAATTGCTTCTATGAATGTTCGAGTAAGGATAGTAAAAGAATAGAGGGTACGACATTCTACAAAGTAGTATTAAAAAATGTGCTCATATAGCTTAATGAAGATCATATTATCACAATCAAGAATAAATAGAATGAAGGCTGTTAGATTCCATTTACATTCCAATATAAAAAGCGTAAAATCATAGTAAATATAGACTGCTTTAGTAATTAATAAAAATGTATTTACTCAAACTTCCCAGTATTTTGCAAAGTTCAAAGAAATACAAGATTAATCTTGAAGGAGCCGGTGATTTGTCGAATTATCAAGTAAACAATACAAGTGTGAATATTCTGCTTAACTGGATTGAGGAAGGTATAGTTGCTATCCCAGAAATTCAACGTCCGTTTGTCTGGAAAGCAACAAAAGTGAGAGATCTATTAGATTCTTTGTACAATGATTATCCAGTTGGATACATCATTACCTGGCAAAACCCAGATGCATGATTGAAAGATGGATCTCTTTCTCAGGGGAAGCGAATTTTAATTGATGGGCAGCAGCGCGTTACCGCCTTAATGGCTGCAATTAGTGGAAAAGAAGTAGTCACTAACAATTATAGTAAACGAAAGATCAACATTGCGTTTAACCCAATTGAGCAAACGTTTGAAGTTCAAAACCCAGCTATATTAAAAGACAAAAGATGGATACCAGATATAGCTGAACTGTTTAACCCTCAGTTTAATACATTTGAGTTTATTAAACTTATTGTGAATCAAATGAAGAAGTTTCCAATAACGAGTTAAATCAAGTTATTCAAAAACTGATAAGCATCCGGCACAGTTCGTTAGGTGTTATTGAACTAGCGCACACGCTGGATATAGAAAAAGTAACAGAGATTTTTATTAGAATTAATTCAGCTGGAGTTAATTTGAGTCAGGCTGACTTTGCTATGTCTAAGGTCTCTGTAAATGACACATATGATGGACCTGCTATAAGAAAAACCGTAGATTACTTTTGCAATTTAATACGGAATCCGGCGGTATATGAGAACATTCTTGAGAATGATCAAGAGTTCTCTGCTTCGGAGAATTTTTCAAAGATGAAATGGTTAAAGCACTATAATACAAACATTTATGAGCCGAGCTATTCTGATCTCTTACGTGTGGCATTTACTTATAAATTTTTGAGGGGTAGGCTTTCTAACCTGGTAAGCCTTTTATCAGGTAGAGATTTTGAAACGAGAGAGTACAAGGAAGAAATAATTAAAGAATCGTTTGAAAAGCTTTATGATGGAGTGCACCGCTTTATAAACGAAACCAATTTTAAACGATTTATCGTTATTTTAAAGTCAGCAGGGGTTATTAATTCGAAGCTAGTTAGATCGCAAAATGCGTTGAACTTTGCTTATGCATTATATTTGTTACTAAGAGAAAAAGGGGTCAAAGAAGCTACAATTAACCAAGTAGTTCGAAAATGGTTAGTAGCATCTATATTAACGGAACGGTATTCTTCTTCACCTGAATCTATGTTTGATTTTGATATTAAGCGTTTTGCTCAACATGATGATCCCGTGGCCTACGTTGATAAAATGGAGGCTGGTGAATTGTCGGAAGCGTATTGGGATAATATAATGCCTACAAATCTCGATACATCTGTTACGAGCAGCCCTTATTTCAATCTCTATGTCATGGCTCAAATTTACGATAAAGACTATGCTTTTTTATCTAAATCAGTAACAGTTCAGCAACTGATTGAAGAACGTGGAGACGTACATCACGTGTTTCCTAAAAAATACCTTCAAAATAATGGCTACAACAACAAAAGTCAATACAATCAAATTGCAAATTATGTTTACACGGAGCAAACTGTAAATTTAACAATTAAAGCGACACCGCCCTCATCGTATATGCAGGAAGTTCAACATCAGATTGAGGATCAAACATTTAGAATTGGTGAGATTACAGATAAACAAAAATTAGCTGAGAACATGCGTATGAACTGTGTTCCAGACTCTATTAACTGGATGGACGATTCAAACTATCAAGACTTTCTAAATGAACGAAGAGAACTTATTACAGAGAAGATCAGAACGTATTATAAAAGTTTATAGCTTTAAGTCCATTGTTGATTAATACACTTTGAGAGTGATTTGTAACTTTCTCCTCCTGTTTACCGTATATATAAACAGCACTCTGCAGGTATACATGCAGGAGAGGGGGATACATGTGGATCCGATAACGTTAGTATTAGTCGTCGTGCTGGTCATCTTTTTCTTTCCACTGATCATGCGCGGCGTCGGATGCTTAATCCGGTCACTTGCGACAATTATACTCATCGTGGTGGCAGTTGCTTTAGTCATGCAGCTGTTGTAGCGGATGATAAATAAAACCTGCTGGTCTATCTTTTGGACCAGCAGGTTCTTTTTATTTTCGGGTTACGTAGCCGGTGGCACCCAGATATCGTTATACCCATTTTTAATGGAATATTGATACATCTGTCGCAGTTTGGCAGGGGCGTAAACGTCGAAATCAGCAATCTCTGCCTGTTCCTGTAATGCCTCATTTCGGTCCAGGAGCTTATCCAGATAAAAAGGCTTTGCCAGCTTGTCGGACTTGGAGCTGTTGCACGTCTGACAGCTGAGCACCAGGTTCCAAACCTGATCAGACTGCACGAACGACCAAGGGATAAAATGATCCACGTGCGTGCTTCGTTTGCCGGTGGAGACGTCTTTTCCGCAGTAAAAGCAGGATGCATCCATGTAGTGAAGCAGTATTTTTTCAAACGGCTTCAGGTTTTCCCGCTTGGACAGATCCTCCACTTTCAAAAGCAGGCCGGAAGCGGTACCGTTCAGCTTCTCGATCATACGTGCCAGGTGGAAATTGGTCAGCTGAACGAGCAGAAGCTGATACTTCAGCAGAAACGTATAAACGTTAGGATGAAAGCGGAGCTTTTCCTGCTGATGGCTGAATTCGTAAAAGGTCTCTTCCGTATCACCAAACAGCGCACCAAATACGTTTGTTTTCATCGCCTGCTTCACTTTGTGGACGATCTCCACCTGATTTGCGTCCGGCACCTTATCGAATTTCCAGCCGGGAGGAGTGGCATGTGCGGCCTGATAGTCCAAAATGATCGTCGCTGCTTTCGCATTTGCTCCCGTATTGTGCTGCGTGATCCCGTTTCCGACCACCATGTTCCAGAACATTTTGGCAAAGCTGTAAGCGAGCTGATCGTAGTTCACCTCGAGTCGGTCGTTTACGTTGTACAGATTCTCAATCAGCGACTTAAACAGCACGAACTTATACGTGGAGGATTTTGTGGATTTCGTCGACATCACCCGTGAGAAAATCCGCCAGATCTCTTCGTCTGTTATGTACGCATGCTTTAATTCGCCTTCTCGGAGCTTATGATACATCGCTGTCACCGCCCACTGGTAGTTATGTTCCAGTATAGCAGACATACATACAAAGTTGAAAAAGCAGTCCGACCGCAATAGGTTTGGACTGCTTTTTCTTATAGTCCGGGAAGAACACCGGAGAAAAGACTTAATATAAATACCATTGCAAGTGCTGTTAGACCGGCGATGAAGCCGCCGAGGCTCCAGGCAAGCAGCGTCTGCGGAATGGTGAGTCGTCCGAATTTGTTGACGACCCAGAAGCCTGAATCGTTCGGCAGTGAGAGACCGATGGCACCGGCGCAGATAGCAAGGCCGAGCAGTACAGGAGAGGTCCCCAGTTCAACGGTCAGCGGTCCAAGGATGCTGGACGTCGTGACGAGTGCTACAGTAGCAGAACCGAGAGAAGCCCGGAGGATCTGTGCGAAAATGAAGGCAAGCAGGATTACTGGAATGGCCCATCCTTGCATCGTCGTGATCAGGTGATCACCGATACCGCTTTCATTTATGACCGCTCCATATGCACCACCGGCACCGGTAACGAGAATGATCAAGCCGGCGGAGCTGATCGCATCGGCGTACATTTTCTGCTTTGGCACCGTAATATATGGGTGCAGAACGATGATGGCGACAATGACACTGATAAAGAGGGCGACGTTCTTATCTCCAATAAAGCCGAGAACCGAAGCCGCTGTATTATCAGCAAGAAACAGCTGGGACACGGTATTGGAGAGAATGAGAAGGATCGGAAGCAGCAGGATGCTGATAGAAAGCGCAGTGCTGATTTCCTTCTTCGGAGCCGGAATGTCGGATTGATCGAGCTCCCCGGTTTCTCCAGAATGATGAATGTGTTTACCGATAAACATGCCGTACAGGTAACCCCCGACAATAGTGGCCGGGATTGCTGCGATCAGCCCGTAGATGATGAACAGGCCAAGATCGGCCCCGGTGTTCTCAGCTACGATTAACGGGCCGGGAGTAGGCGCGATCATGCTGTGGGAAACAATTAACCCGACCCCCAGTGCTGTAACGAAGCTGATGATGGAGATGCCTGTCTTCTTTGACAGGCTTTTAACGAGACCGCTCAGGATAACGAATGCTGCATCAAAGAATACCGAAATGGATACGGCGCTTCCTGTCAGCCCGAGGCCCAGCGGAGAACGCTGCACGCCAAAGACGCGAAGGACTGCCTGAGCGATCTTTTCAATCGCGCCTGAAGCAGCGAGAAATTGACCGAACATGACGCCGAGACCGATTAGAATCCCGACTCCAACTAATGTATTTCCGAAGCCGCCGGCGACGATGTCCGGGGCATCGGCCAGTGGAATCCCAACGACCACAGCGGTAGTCAGAGCCACGGCGATGAGCGCGAGAAATGGTTCAAGCTTTACTTTTAAAATCAGAAAAAAGAGTACGGCAAGTGAAAGTAGAAAAATGAGCAGCAGTATGTTGCCTTCCATATTGTTGACCCCCCTGAATGAATTATAAAAGCTCGGAAATGATATCTTTGAGCGTATCCTGGCTGCCGACATTACCTGGAAAAATAATATATGGCAGGCCTGCATACTTACTTTCACGACCAGTCGTCCAGACTGGGATACCTGGTGCGATCTGTCCGGCCACCATGGCTTTTTTTACGCTAAGACCTCTTGTGCCGATATCGCTTGAGGTAATACCGCCTTTGGCAATAATAAAAGCAGGACGTTCACTGAAGTCGGTGACAACATCTGTGAGAGCATTGGCAATCTTGACAGAAACGGCTAGTGCTTGATCCGGATCATCATCCGGGATCGTAACGAGCTCCCGCCGGGTATAAATCACCGCTGTCTTCCCGCCTGCGACAGCCTGTTCGGCAAGTGTCCGGATACGTGTTTGTTCTTCGGCAAACGCCTTCTCATCAAACACCAGGTGACAGTCGAATTCAATAAATTCGGGCTGGTCCAGCTGCATTAAAGCTTCCAGCTGTTCGCTGGTTTTTCGAACGTGTGATCCAACGATGACGAGACCGCCGGCATCCGATTCTTCCGGGCGGACATCCTCTCGAGTCAATAATGCCTGACTCGGAATGCTGCCAATCAGTTTTGTAAAAGAAGCACCGGTGCGGAACAAGTAATGCTTACCTTGCTGCAGAGCTTGAACGAGGGCCAGGTTAAACGCAGCCACGTCCTCTTCAGAGACAGCGTTTACAATAATCTTTTGAAAGTCAGAAGCGTTCACCAGTTTATCCGTGATCGACTGCGTAGGACCGGTGCGGAGCTCTTCAATAGAAATCGTGATAACATCGGATTTGGATACAGCTCCATTCGTTTTTTCTTCCACGTATTCGGTCAGATCACTTGCCGAAAAGCCAAATGACGCATCGTTTGCAAACTCCGTTTCACCTACCGGCAGCAAGTCGTTCTCCTGCTTTACATAATGAATATTTCCGATCGTCCAGCGTCCGCCCTGCTCAAAGAATGGCATGATGATTTCGCCGTCAATCGAATAGGAGTGCGCTTCTTCAAGTGTTTTCCGCAGCACGTCCGTCTCCAGGGGATAATGGCCGCGCAGGGTGGAATCCCCCCGGCTGATTAAGAGGTAGGGAGTGTCGCGTTTCTGGCTTGCTGCTGCAATTCGATTTGCAATTTTTCTATGCTCTTCTTCCGTTTTAGCAGCAGAGAAAGAGCGGGAGTTCGTTAAAATAAAAACAAGCTGGCTGGAATCGTCAAAAACGTTATCAATGGTAGAAGGCTCCCAGTCGGTATACACCGGCACATGATTGACTGTCTGAACGCCGGTTGGATCATCATCCAGAACGATTATTTTATGGTGAAACGATTCGGCGGTCCGGCCCCAGCTCTCAAGAGGGGATCCCTGATGAGCGGGCAGACTCGCCAGTGTTTCGTCTGCGAGTAACGGATTCATGATGTTTCCTCCTTGCCGGGCGTATGCTTTTCATAGTATTTGATTAAACCTGCGTGATCGAGCTGTGCATGCCCATCTTCAATTAATTCCGTAAACATATCGAGCACCTGATTTGTCAGCGGAAGCGGCACGCCGAACGATTCGCCGGCTTCCACTACGTTGGTCAGATCCTTTGCGTTAATATCGATTCGGCCGCCTGCCTTCAAGTTCTGTTCAATTAACAGCGGCACTTTTGCTTCCATCACAGCGCTGCCGGCAAGTCCGCCGCGAATGGCTTCGAATACATTGGCAATATCAAGACCTGCCTGCTGGGACAGGTTAACAGCTTCTGATAAAGCAGCAATGTTTGCGTTTACAATTATTTGATTGGCAAGTTTTGTCGTTGTTCCCGCTCCGCTCGGTCCTACGAGGACAAGAGAAGAAGCGAAACAGTCTATAACAGGCTTTACACGTGCAAAAGCAGACTCTGAGCCGCCAGCCATGATAGATAGAGTACCGTCGATTGCTTTCGGTTCGCCGCCGCTTACTGGAGCATCGATAAATTCTCCACTTTTAGCCGCCAGATCCATCGCAAGCTTTCGTGACATAACGGGTGAGATTGAACTTAAATCGACTACTGTGCTTCCATCTCTGATTTCCGTAAGCATCGCAGCGACGACTTCTTCCACATGTTCCGAGTTTGGCAGCATGGTGAAAAGAATGTCACATGCGGCGGCTACCTGTTTAGGTCCCTCAGCAGCAACTGCTCCTTCATCTGCGAGCTGGTTTACTGCTTCTGTATTAATATCAAATACGACTGTATCGTACCCGGACTTCATCAAATTACGTACGATCGGCCGTCCCATAATCCCTAAACCAATAAATCCAATTTTCACGATCTAACACCCTTTCGTCAAAATGATAAGGCTTTCATAAATGGAATTGTACACAATATTTATAAAAATGTATACATTAAATTATAAAATGTATACATTTTTATTTGTGCAGTTGTTCTGTGAGGCGTGAACGTATAGTATGAAAAGAGGGAAACAGACATCAGGTGATTCATGGAAGGAGCAGGTCCATGCTGAAAAAAGGATCCGCCTCACAAAAGGCATATGAACATATTCGCGATAAAATTTTGAACGGCGACTACGAGAAAGGGAAAAAGCTGACAGAGGTTATGCTGGCTGAGGATTTGGGCGTCAGCCGAACGCCGATCAGAGAGGCCTTGAAAAAGCTCGAGGAAGAGGGATTGCTCGTAAACAAGCGTGTGATCAATCCGTCAGAAAAAGATTTGATTAACACGTTTGATGTACGAATTCTGTTGGAAGCGCATGCCTGCAGATGCGCGGCTTCTTTTATGGATGCGTCAGAGTTGCAAGAGCTTTCTGCATGTATTCATGAGGCCAGGACGGGGAGCAATGAAGAAATCATGGCTGCGAATAAGCGGTTTCATGACTTAATTGTCCATTCAAGCCGAAATAAGGTATTGATTGAAACGATTGAACGCATGCAGTCGATCATCTTTCTTTTTAGACGCACCGTTGTCTACCACAAACGTCCGCACTTAATTGATGAACACGAAGAAATATTTCAAGCTATAGAAGCGCGGGATCCAGCTCTGGCAGAACAGCTGATGAAGGACCATCTGCGAGCAGATTTAGAATTCTCTCTCCATGCCTGGTAGGATGGAGAGAGTTTTTTAATGACAGGAGAAGACAAACATCTCTTCCCCATCTTCCGGATTTACTCGCTCCAGATCCACAAACCCGTGCTTTTCATAAAATTTCTTTGCGGGTTCGTTCTCGGGGATGACGCTCAGCACGATTTCGTTCACGTTGTGCGTGTCGCGGATGAAGCGGATCGCTTCGTGGAGAAAGGCGCCGCCGAGTCCACGACCCTGAAAGCGGTGGTCAATCATGAAGCGGTCGAGCCAGATGTAGGAATCGTCGCTGCTTTTGGCGCCGATCATAATAAAGCCGGCGGGGGTGTCATCAGTGTAAAGGCCGTAGCACTGATAATCGTGCTCGTCATCGTAGACGGCTTCGAGCATCGAGAAGGCGTTTGCTTCGATAAACGGTTCTTGTGACGGGTGCGGTGCAAGCTCGGCGATTGCACGCCAGTTGTCGGCCGTTACAGGTCGGATGGAAAGGGTCATCGTCATCGCTCCTTTGGCTTTAGTGTAGCATGAGACATAGAAAAAACGCCTCCTTTCCAATAGTGGAAGGAGGCGTTTTGCTTACCGCTTGGAAGCGGAGGCCATTGTCGTATCGGTGGAGAGGGCGTGCAGCTCGTGAAACGTCGGGCGCAGCGCCTCGTACAATCCGGAGAAAACCGGATAGAGCCTGCTGTACACGGCGTGCACGTCTGCTCTCGGCGCGACGGAGTCACGCATCGGAATGTGCGCTTTGATCGAGGCGAGGTCATCGACTTCACCGATCGCATAGAGGCTGATCCACGCTGCTCCCCAGGCCGAACTCTGATGGGAGAGGGGCAGGTGAATGTCTTCGCCGAACATGTTCGCAAGCATTTGCACCCAGACGTCTGAGCGGGCGAAGCCGCCGCTTGCGTAGATGATGCCGGCTTCGCCAGTGAGGCGCTCGAGCGACTTAGAGATGCTCTGAATGCTGAAGAGCACGCCCTCCAGCCCGGCCCGCGTCATATGGGCGTCGGTGTGGCTTACGGTCAGGCCGACGTAGGCGCCTTTTGCGGCCGCATCCCAGTACGGGGCACGCTCGCCGTTTAAGCACGGCAGGAAGAGAAGGTTATCGGCGCCAGGTGCGACGTGCTCGATGTCGGTGAACAACGCCTCGTACGGATCCTTCGTGCCGGCTTCTGCTGTGTGGATGTGCTGCTTGATCCACTCGAGCACGTTGCCGCCGTTGTTCGTCGGACCGCCTAAAATCCACAAGTCATCGGTGAAGGCGTAGCAAAACACTTCCTGGCGGCTGTCGGTGCGCGGGGCGGACGCCATCTGGCGGATCGCGCCGCTCGTGCCGATCGTAATCGCGGCTTCTCCGGCGTTGATTGCGCCGATTCCAAGGTTCGCAAGCGGCCCGTCGCTGCCGCCGGCCGCAAACGGGGTATCGGCTTTAATCCCGATCGCTTCAGCCTTTTCCGGATCGAGTCCGCGGAAAACAAAATGGGGCGGTACCGGTTCAGACAGCTGCGCTTCCGTAATGCCGGCCGCTTCCAGCGCGAGCGGCTCCCACGTGCGCTCGTGAATGTTAAAGAGCCCGGAGGCGGAGGCGACGGAATAGTCGACGTGGTATACGCCGAACCAGCGCGCCGTGATCCATTCCTTTACGGATAGAAAGCGGGCTGCCTGTTTATATGGCGCGTAGCCGGTGTCACGCATCCAGCTGAGCTTGACGAGCGGTGACATCGGATGAATCGGTGTGCCGGTGCGCAGGTAGATCTCCGTTCCGGCCGAGGATTCTTTCAGCGCGTCAGCCTGGCTGCTGCTGCGGCAGTCGGCCCACGTAATCGCAGGAGAGAGGGGCATGGCGTCAGCGTCGGCGCAGATGAGTGAATGCATCGCGGACGAGAGGCCGACCGAAAGCAGCTCGCCGGGACCGGCGTCAGCGACCGCTTCTTTCAGTGCTTTGACAGCGGCCGCTTCAATCGCAAACGGATCCTGTTCCGCCCAGCCCGGCTGTGGGTGCTGGACCGGATAGCTGCATTCTGCTTCACCGGCGACTTCACCGGCTTTCGTAAATAGAACAGCCTTGGCGCTCGTTGTTCCGAGATCCAGGCCGGCAGTAAACTGTGTCACGATCAAACGACTCCTTTATGAACGGTTAAATTCTCGTGCGGGCGATGGCTTCGCGCATTTTTTTCGTGGAATGCTGCACCTGCTCTTTTTTCTGCATGCTAACGTTTACATAAAGCGCGTCGATAAAGCTGAGCTGCGCAAGTCTGGATGATAGTGCTTCTGAGCGGTACTCGGTTTCTTCGGACACGGTAAACAGCGCCACATCGACCCGTTCGCTGAGCGGCGACTTGGCGATCGTTGTGATCCCGATCGTCGGGATGCCTGCGCTCTGCACAATATCGACGGCTTCTAATATGTTATGGTTCGTTCCGGAATGCGAGATGAACA
The DNA here is from genome assembly GCF_012034335.1 of Alkalicoccus luteus. Taxonomy (GTDB): domain Bacteria; phylum Bacillota; class Bacilli; order Bacillales; family Salisediminibacteriaceae; genus Alkalicoccus; species Alkalicoccus luteus_A. The sequence continues at coordinate 84,968 of NZ_JAATHJ010000001.1, forward strand.
CGACCGCATCCTCCGGCGTCAGCTGAGACGCAGACATGAGCTGCAGGTGCGAGTCGCTGTAGGCAGCAGTCGGAATACCGGTGCGGATAAACTTATGGTGCGCATCCATCGCCACAATCCCGGAGCCGCCGTTTCCGTAGAACTCGATCCGGCGAGCGCCGACGAGAATGTCGACCGCCTGCTTCATCTTTCCTTCATCAATGACGGAGAGCGTATCTTCTAATGTACGGGTGTTTGCCTTGAACATTTTTTCGGCGATCGTTTTTTCGTCGTCGCCCTCCTGAATCGTTTCGTGAATGTCTTTCACGCCTTTGACGAGTTCGGAGGCGAGGGCAATTTTCATCGCCTGGTAGCCTTTAAAGCCGATCCGCTTGCAGAAGCGGAACACGGTCGCTTCGGCGACGTGCAAGTTATCTGCCACCTGGCTGATCGTCGAGTGAATAATCTCTTCCGGATGTTCTAAAATGTAATCTGCAATGACTTTTTCCTTCGCGCGAAACTCGTTATAGGATGCGCGGATGCGATGTTTACAATGCCCCTGTGCGAGCTGCTGCATGTCACTGCCTCCTTTGTCAAAGTGGTGTGGTATGAGACCAGTATAAACCATTTTAGAAAATAAAAAAATATTTTTTCTTAATTAGCTATTGAAAAAGAAATTTTTTATCTTATAATAGGATACAGGAAGAAAACATATTTCTTTTTTGTTTTCGGAAGGAGTGGCTGTATGAAGATAGGGTTTATCGGCCTTGGAAAAATGGGCTACAACCTGGCATTGAATTTAATGGACCACCAGCACGAGGTTGTTGCAAATGACGTGAATACCGAACAGATCCGTGCACTGGCAGGTGAAGGAGCAGAGCCGGCCTGGAGCTTGGAAGAGGTCGTGCAGAAGCTGGAAGCACCGAGAACGGTCTGGCTGATGGTACCGGCTGGAGAAATCACCGGTACGCTGATTGATCAGCTGGCAGAACTGCTCGAGCCGGGTGATACCGTGATCGATGGAGGAAACTCCAACTATAAAGAATCCCTTGCACGAAATGAGAAGCTGCGCGGACTTGGCATGCACTTTGTTGATGTCGGAACGAGCGGCGGCGTGGAAGGTGCGAGAGATGGCGCCTGCATGATGGTCGGCGGCGATGAGGAGATTATCAGCCGCATTGAACCGATTTTTACCGACACCACAATTGAAAACGGTTACCTGCATGCAGGGGCGCCGGGCAGCGGTCATTTCCTGAAAATGATCCATAACGGAATTGAGTACGGCATGATGCAGTCGATCGCAGAAGGGTTCGACATTCTCGAGAAAAGCCAGTTTGACTACGACTACGAGCAGGTAGCGAAGCTGTGGAACCACGGATCGGTTATCCGCTCCTGGCTCATGGAACTGACGCAGAACGCGTTTTCCAAGGATCCAAAGCTCGACGGCATCCGCGGCGTGATGAACTCGTCCGGTGAAGGCAAGTGGACGGTGGAATCGGCACTGGATCTGGAAGTACCGGCACCGGTCATCGCCCTTTCCCTGATGATGCGCCACCGGTCCCAGGAAGACGACACGTTCACAGGCAAGGTAGTGGCAGCGCTCCGAAACGAATTCGGCGGCCACGAAGTTGTAAAGAAGTAGGCATCACGAGGGGAGCGTGCTCCCCTCCAACTATAAAAAAGAGGTGACGTATTCATGAAAAAGAAAACATTTCTCTCCGTAACGATGGCGTTTGGTCTTATAGCAGTGCTTGCAGCTTGCGGCGATGCGGAAAACAACAATGGCGGCGCGGACAATGGTGCGGACAACGGCGCAAATAATACAGAAGAAAATGTAAGCGATAACAACGAAGCCGATGCAGCGAACTCCGAGTACTCCAGCGGCGATGCCTCCTACGTCATCGAAGCCGGCATCGGGCTGAACAATCAGCACCCGCAGTACGAAGGGCTTCTCCGCTTTAAGGAAATCGTAGAAGAAGAGACGGACGGCGATGTGTACGTTGAGACGTACCACAGCTCCCAGCTTGGTGACGACCGTGAAATGATGGAGGCACTGCAGCTTGGCAGCCAGGAAGTGACCATTCCGTCCACGGCACCAGTGACCAACTTCGTCGATGAGTATGCGATTCTCGACTTCCCATTCCTGTTTGCCAATGAAGAAGTGGCGATGGAAGTATTAAACGGCGAGATGGGCGACGAACTGCTTGATTCTCTTGAGGATCAGGAAATGGTCGGACTTGCTTGGTGGGAGAACGGCTACCGTGATCTGACGAACAGCACACAGCCGGTTGAAACGGCGGAAGATTTCCAGGGTCTGACGATCCGCACGATGGAAAACGAAGTGCACCTGGAAGCCTTCTCCGAGCTTGGAGCGAACCCGACACCAATGGCGTTCGGTGAACTGTTTACCGGTATGCAGCAGGGAACGGTAGACGGCCAGGAGAACCCGCTTGCGACAATTTACCTGGAAGGGTTCTATGAAGTGCAGGATTACTATTCCGATACGAACCACGTTTACAGCCCGTTCGTCTTCCTTATGAGCAAGTCGTTCTATGATTCCCTTCCGGATGACTACCAGGAGCTCGTAGGTGATGCCGCTCAGGAAGCCGGTGAATTCCAGATTGAACAGAACCGTGCCCAGAACGAAGAGATGCTGGAATCCTTAATTGATGAAGGTATGGAGCATTCCGAAGTAACGGATGAAGCCCGTGAAGAAATGGCGGAAATCGTTCAGCCGGTTAACGACCAGTTTGCAGAGCAGCTGGATCAGGACTTCGTAGAGCGCTTTTTCCAGGCAGTTGAAGATGCAGAGGAAATGCATCAGTAAGCGAGGAAGCCGGAGTGTGTTGCACTCCTGACATATTCCGCCCCTACCCCCTTGGGGCGGCTTTCCAGCACGAGCAAAGCCGGACGCCGCTGAGGCGGCGCCCGGAACTGGCCGTGCTCCATTTATTTAGTCGTACTTAAGCTTGGCTTTGTATATAAAGGCGGTGGAAGCATGCGTATTATCCGATGGCTGGACGAACATATCGAGGAAGCACTGCTCGTCGTTTTTTCCAGTATTATGATCATTATTATCGCTCTCCAGGTATTCATGCGCTACGTAATCGGCGATTCGCTGGCATGGTCGGAAGAGCTCGCCCGATTTTCGTTTATCTGGCTTGTCTATATCGGGATCAGCTACGGGATTAAAAAGCAGCGGCACATCAAAGTGGATGTGATGCTGATTGTCTTCAAGCACCGTGGCAAAATCATCCTTAACATGATCTCCAATCTGATTTTCCTTGGGTTTGCGGTCGTGGTGATTTATTACGGCACCGATATCGCTACGCGGATTCTGGAGCTTGGTCAGCGTTCACCGGGTCTCGGTGTGCCGATGGGGCTTGTCTACATGGCGACGCCGGTCGGAATGGGGCTGACGGTCATTCGCCTTCTGCAGCAGCTGTACCAGCAGGGACGGGCACTGGCAGGCAAGGGCGACTTCTCCGTGGAGCTTGAGCATGACAAAGCGCTCGACACCCAGGAGGACCTGATTGAGAAAAACGAAGAAGACCAACCGAAGGTAGACAGGTAGGAGGGATGTAGCCGTGACAGAAGCGATATTATTTATTAGTTTTGCCGTACTGCTCCTTTTGAGCGTGCCGGTCGGGATCGCACTCGGTGTGGCGACCCTGCTTACCATTGTGTTTGCCGACGTGCAGACGATCGATTTCCTCGTGCAGGCGATGGTCACCTCGATTGACTCCTTTCCGCTGATGGCCGTCCCGTTCTTCATCATTGCCGGTGAAATCATGGGACGCGGCGGGATCACGGAACGATTGTTTGGCGTCGCCAACTCGCTTGTCGGGAATAAAACAGGCGGTTTTGCGATTGCGACGATCGTGACCGCACTCTTTTTTGCCGCGATTTCCGGCTCCGCTCCGGCGACGGTTGCCGCGATCGGCGGGATGATGATCCCGGCGATGGTCAGCCTCGGCTATGATAAACGGTTTGCGACAGCGACGGTCGCAGCAGCCGGGTCCCTCGGCGTCATGATTCCGCCGAGTATCCCGATGGTCATGTATGGGGTGACAGGTTCCACGTCCATTGGGGACATGTTTATCGCCGGTATTATTCCAGGCTTCATCGTCGCCGGGTTCCTGATTGCGTTTGCCTATTTCTATTCGAAGAAAATGGGCTATAAAGGTGACTCGGAAGAGCCGTTTACGTTTAAGCGGTTCGGGGCGGAGTGCTGGAGAGCGAAGTGGGCGCTCTTGATTCCGATCATCATTTTAGGTGGTATTTACGGAGGAATCTTCACGCCGACAGAAGCTGCCGTTATCGCCGTCGTCTACGGGATTCTGATCAGCGTGTTCGTTTACCGCGAACTGCCGATTAAAAAGCTGCCGAGCGTACTCGCAGCCGGGTCGCTCACAACCGCAACGGTGCTCATCGTGGTTGGCTCTGCTACCGCGTTCGGCCAGCTGCTGACGCGTCAGCAGGTACCGACACGTATCGCAGAAGCAATGGTGCAGGTGTCGGAGAATCCGGTTATCATCATGCTGCTCATCATCGTGCTGCTTTTGATCGTCGGCTGTTTTATGGACACGCTCGCATCGATCATCATTCTGACGCCGCTGCTGCTTCCGGTAGCCATCGAATTCGGCTACGATCCGGTGCACTTCGGGATGGTCATGATCATCACGCTTGCCATCGGCTTTATTACACCGCCGCTTGGGGTTAACCTGTTCGTCAGCTCCGGTATATCCGGACTGCCGATCATGACGATCGCCCGCGGCGTGATTCCGTACTTCTTTATGATGCTGATCGCACTGCTGATCATCACCTTTATTCCGCAGCTTTCGCTTTACCTGCCGTCGTTCAGGTAGCGATCTGACAAAAGCCGTCCAACCAGCTTTTGGACGGTTTTTCTTTATCATTATGTAACGAGGAGTGCTGTAGATATGGAGATTGCCAAACAGGATATTACGATCCGCCTGGATGAAACCCAGACGATTGTCGAACTGACGAATCTGCTGACACCGTATGAATCGGACATTTATATCGTGAACCGCTCCGGCGGCAACGTGATCGAGGCAAACGTCAAAAGCCTGCTCGGGCTCGTCAGCCTGCGTATCGGCAACGGAGACCGGGTCTCGGTCAGGGCAGAAGGAACAGACGCAGAGGCGGCACTCGAGGCCGTCGTCCAATTTTTAACGTAGGAGGAATCACGATGAAGGTTACGTCTATGGAATGTTTTATCGTACCGCCGAGGTGGTGCTTTCTGAAGGTGGAAACAGACGAGGGAATCACCGGCTGGGGCGAACCGGTCGTGGAAGGACGTGCCGCTACGGTGAAGGCGGCAGTGGAGGAACTGAAGGAATACGTCATCGGCCGGGATCCGCGGCTGATTGAAGATACATGGAACATGCTTTACCGGAGCGGCTTTTACCGCGGCGGACCGGTGCACATGAGTGCACTGGCGGGTATCGATCAGGCGCTCTGGGACATTAAAGGCAAGTTTCACGGCGTGCCGGTCTATGAGCTGCTTGGCGGAGCGTGCCGCGAAAAAATGCGTGTCTATTCGTGGATCGGCGGCGACCGCCCGGACGACGTCGCAGAACACGTGAAACAGCAGCTCGCACAGGGCTTTACCGCGGTCAAAATGAATGCGACTAACGAGATGCAGTACATTGATTCCTATAAAAAGGTCGATGAAGCGGTGGATCGGATTGCAGCAATACGCGACGCCGTCGGGCAGGATGTGGAAGTCGGGCTCGATTTTCACGGAAGGGTGCATAAACCGATGGCAAAAGTGCTCGCAAAAGCACTGGAGCCATACCGGCCGATGTTTCTGGAGGAGCCGGTGCTGCCGGAAAACAATGAGGCGCTTGCGGAAATTGCACGCAGCACGTCGATCCCGATTGCGACCGGAGAGCGGATGTATTCGAGATGGGATTTTAAGCCGCTGCTTGAAGGCGGCTACGCTGACATCATCCAGCCGGATCTCTCGCACGCGGGCGGCATCACCGAATGCCGGAAAATCGCAGCGATGGCGGAAGCGTACGATGTGGCGCTCGCACCGCACTGTCCACTGGGGCCGGTTGCACTCGCTTCGTGCCTGCAGGTGGACGCCGTCTCGCACAACGCGTTTATTCAGGAGCAGAGCTTTGGGATTCACTACAACGTTGGCAATGACTTGAATGACTACTTAAAGGATACGTCGGTTTTTGCGTTTGAAGACGGATTTGTTCATCTGCCGAAGGGACCGGGTCTTGGTGTAGAGATGGATGAAGATAAAATCCGCCGCGCTGCAGACGATGCGTTTGCGTGGAAAAACCCGGTCTGGCGCCACGCAGATGGCAGCATTGCAGAATGGTAAGGAGGAGAAGCGATATGACGTCACCGGAAGTGATAACGATGGGGGAAACGATGGTGATCATGAACCCCCAGCAGGATCTGCCGCTTGAATATGTGGATACCTTCCGCAAGCAAATCGGCGGCGCGGAATCGAACGTGGCGGTTGGTGTGGCAAGGCTCGGACATACGAGCGGCTGGATCAGCCGAGTAGGCGACGATCCGTTCGGCACGTATATTGAGAAAACACTCCGCGGGGAAGGGATTGATCTGTCACACGTGGCACGGGATACGCAGGCGCCGACGGGATTCTTTTTTAAAGAACGCCGCCGCGCAGACAGCGTTAACGTGTACTACTACCGGGCCGGTTCGGCAGCTAGCAGGCTGCAGCCGGGTGATGTGGACCCGGATTACGTGGCCGGCGCGAAGCTCGTGCACGTGTCCGGGATTCTGCCGGCGCTTAGCATCGACTGCCGTCACGCAGCCGATCAGCTGTTGGAAACCGCGAAAAACGCAGCTGTTCCGGTTGTATTTGACCCGAATGTACGCATGAAGCTGTGGAACAGCCGCGAGGAAGCGGCTGAGATCTTAAACCGCTATGCGCTTGCAAGCGACTACGTGCTGATCGGTCAGTCAGAAGGGGAACTTCTCGCAGATGAACGCGAACCAGAGGCGATCGCCTCGTTTTACCAGCGACAGAATCCGGAGCTGACGGTCGTAGTCAAGCTCGGAGAAGACGGAGCGTTCGTCTCGGCACCTGATGAGCAGTTTCACGCCGCCGGCTACCCCGTTCAAACCGTGACTGATCCAATCGGAGCAGGCGATGCGTTTGCGGCTGCCTTTATGAGCGGACTGCTGCACGGAGAAACGCTCCCGCGATCGGTGCAGCTTGGTAACGCTGCTGGAGCATGTACGGTTCAGGCAGCAGGCGATATTGAAGGATTCCCATCTCGACAGGAGCTGGAGGCGCTTCTTCAGGCCGAAGGAAAACGGCCCGCTGAAGACGTGAACCGGTAACAAGGAGGAAAAGCTGTGCATACATTTCCAATGTTTGAAACGTCACCGATTATTGCCGTGATTCGCAAACCGCCGAAGGAGCACGTGTTTTCGCTCGTTGAAGCGCTGCTGAAAGGCGGGGTTACGAATTTGGAGCTGACAATGCAGGAGCATGATTCTGCTGATACGATACATGAACTCGTGCACCGCTACGGGAAGGAAGCCTGGATCGGCGCCGGCACCGTGATTGACGAAGCGCAGGCTGCAGCTGCTGTGCAGGCGGGAGCCTCGTTTATTTTTTCACCGAACATGGACAGGCGCGTGATTCAAACGGCGAAAAAGCTTGGTGCAGTCTCGATTCCCGGCGTACTGACACCGACAGAAGCGCTGCAGGCGGTGGAGGCTGGCGCTGACTGTGTCAAAGTCTTTCCGGCGTCCGCATTCGGACCGCGCTACATCAAGGAGCTGAAAGGGCCACTTCCGCATGTGCCGATCATTCCGACAGGCGGCATCGACCGGACGAACATCGCGGACTTCCGCGAAGCAGGAGCAATAGCCTGCGGACTTGGAGGCTCGCTCGTCGACCGGAAGCTGATCGACTCTGGAAACTTTTCCGAACTGACGAGCCGTGCAGAAGAGCTGGTGGCACTTGCCGGAGGCCATTCATGAGCCGGGAGCGGGAAAAAGAACTCGCGGCTTGGACTGCCGTCGACTGGGTGAAAGACGGAATGACGATCGGTCTCGGCTCGGGCAGCACGATGAACGTCTTTATTGAAAAGCTTGGCGAACGGGTGCAGCAGGGGCTGTCAGTTGAAGCGGTTTCCTCGTCGGTGAAGTCTGCCCGGCTGGCTGAACAGCACGGCATTCGCGTTCGTGCAATGGAAGAGGCGACTGCCGTCGAGCTTGCTGTTGACGGCGCCGATGAAGTGACGACGAAAGGACTGCTCGTTAAAGGCGGGGGCGGATCGCTGCTGCGGGAGAAACTCGTACTGGAAGCTGCAGAGAAGCGGCTGATCCTGATTGATGCAGGGAAATACGTGCAGGCAGCCGGAGCCTTTCCGCTGCCGGTGGAAATTGTTCCGTTTGCATACAGGCAGACGATGGAGCGGATCCGCCGGACGGGCCTTGAGCCGGAGCTGCGTGTACGTAAAGACGAGCCGTTTGTGACGGACAATGGCCTTTGGATCGTGGACTGTCAGACGAAAGGCGTCACGGTGAATGAATCGCTGCACGAACAGCTGAAGCAGCTGACGGGCGTCGTTGAAACTGGTATTTTCGCGGCGATGGCAGACGATGTGCTGATTGGCAAAACAGATAAGGTTGAGCACCTGACATTTTCGAGGTAGGAGGAGATTCACATGACACAATGGACAATTGCCGTTACCGACTATGACTATACGACATTTGAACCGGAGCAGAGCGTGATAGACGATCAGAATATAAAGCTGGAGCTGCATCAGTGCAAAACAGAAGCAGAGGTCATTGAGGCGTGTCAGCATGCGGACGCGCTCTTGAATCAGTATGCACCGATTACACGACACGTATTGGAACAGCTGCCGAATGTAAAGGTGGTCGCCCGGTACGGGATCGGAGTGAATACGATTGATGTCGAAGCTGCAACGGACCATGACGTGCTCGTCTGCAACGTCACCGATTACTGTCTGGATGAAGTTGCGGATCATACGATGGCTTTTGTACTGGAGCACGCCAGAAAGCTTGTCACCCTGCGCGACTCGGTCCGCAAAGGCGAATGGCACTTTCAAAAGGCGGCACCGATTCCGAGGCTCCGAAAACAGACGCTCGGATTAGCCGGATTCGGCAACATACCGAGAAACGTAGCGGAAAAAGCGAAGCCGTTCGGCCTGCGCGTGCTGGCCTATGATCCGTTCGTCGACGAAGCAACGGCCGCAGCAGCAGGAGTCAAGCTCGTTTCGTTTGAAACCCTCTGCCGCGAGTCGGACTTCCTTTCGGTACACCTGCCGCAGACGAACGAAACTGAAGGAATCTTCAACAAGGAAGCATTTCAGCAGATGAAGGAGAATGCGCTGATTATCAACACATCACGCGGACCGGTGATCGATGAACATGCGCTGATCCACGCGCTGAAACAAGGAGAAATCGCCGCAGCGTCTCTGGACGTGCTGGAGCAGGAGCCGGCAGCTGCCGACCACCCGTTCCGCACGATGGATAACGTCATTCTGACACCGCACTCCGCCTTCTATTCAGAAGAATCCGTGATTGAGCTGAAACAAAAGACCGCTCAAAACGCGGTGGACGTCCTCCAAGGCCGGTTTCCCGCTTACATCGTGAACCGGGATGTGAAAGAAAAGCTGGCGCTTGCGGAGCGATCTTAAAAAACATTTTGGCAAAAAAAGAAACCGAGCTATTTATTGAATCTCTTACCAGAGTTTCATTCATAGTTCGGTTTCTTTAGTTTCGTAGTCTGATTTAGTTACTCAATGTTAAGTGAGAGATATTCAAAAACGTTTGAATGGAGAGGGCGCAGGCTCCCAGTACGCAGGAATTGCCGCCTAAGCGTGAAAGGCAGATTTCTTCACATGTGCTGACGTTTGATACGAGATTATCTTTAATTCGCTCTATTGCCCGGGGACACCAGGAGAGGACGTCACTGTTGAGAACGAGAGTTTCCGGATTATACAGATTTATAACGTTGTTTAAGCCAATCGAAACGTTCCGGATGAAGCTGTCCATATGCTTTTGTGCAGTAGAGTTACCATCTTCTAACAGCTGTTGCACGTCAGGAGCTGTCAGACGGGATTCCCCAAGTTCTTCAGCCAGGTGGTCAAAGAAACTAGACTCCGAGGCATACCGTTCCCAGCAGCCTGAGTTGCCGCATTTACAAGGTCTGCCTTCCGGATAAATAATCATGTGTCCCATTTCGCCGGCATATCCATGATGACCCTTCTCCAGTTCGCCATGGATAATCATACCTGAACCAATGCCTGAAGATAAAATGACTGTCATCAAGTGATCGCTTTGCTGATGTGAAAAGACACGCTCAGCATAAGCTGATAAATTAGCATTATTTTCAAAAGTGAGTGGAATCGAAACTCGCGTCTGCAGATCAGACTTGATAGATTTTCTTCTCCATCCTAGTTTTGGAACGAACAGAATTTCTTCGTCATTGGAAACAGTACCATGGATGCCGATTGTTGCCCGAATCAATCCATACGTGGCCTCAGCGAATCGGGAAGTATACATTTCAATATCGGCTGCAAGAATACCTAAAACAGCTTCATAGTCCTCTGTCTCTATAATTTTCTTTTCGTTAAGAACCGTGTTTCCAGCAAGGTCAGACACGTGATATAAAATCGCACCTTTATCCAAATCCGCTCCAAGCACGTAGCCTGCTTTTTCATTAATGGAAAGCATGATCGGTCTGCGTCCGACGGCATAATGCTCTGCTTCTGTTTCATAAATCAGCTCTTCTTCAAGAAGCTGAGCAACCTGTGCTGAGATCGTCGCTTTATTCAAACCAGTTACTTTGGATAGGGCAGCGCGTGATATTTTTTTTTGATCGCTGATCTCCCGGAGCAGCAGTCCGCGGTTTAACTGCTTAATGTAAGCCGCATCGCCTGTAATCATATGCATCCTCCTGATGTACCCAATTAGTTTAGTAAGTAAATTATATACTATATGGACGTGGAAGCAATAGTGCTAAGGTTTATAAAGCGGAAAACAAATGACTGGTCGATTAAATTCTGAAAAATAGCAAAAAGGGATTGAATATTTAAGCGCTTTCATTTATGATATAGCTATTCAGTTAATTTGTTTGGCAAACAAATTAATTAGTAAGCGGATTTTGAATTCTTCATTATAAACAGGAGAAAGGGGTAGTATCATGAAGAAAATGAACTGGCGACTCGTATCAGTAGCGCTGCTTGGAGGCACGCTGCTTGCCGCGTGCGGAAACGATGAAGATGGTGGTAATGATGGTCTGAACGGCAACGGAAATGGAGAAGAAAGCGCAGAAGCAGAAGAGTCAGATGCAGATACAACAACTTTGCGACTCGCAGAAAACCACCCGGATGATTATCCAACCACAATCGGCAACGAGGCTTTTGCAGAAAACGTTTATGAATACACGGATGGCCGATACGAGGTTGAAGTATATGCAGGAGGACAGCTTGGAGAAGAATCAGAAGTCATTGAGCAACTTCAGCTGGGGAGCTTGGAGATTGCCCGTGTCAATTCGGTCCCGCTAACAGAATTCTCAGATGACATCGGTGTTCTGCTCATGCCTTTCCTCTTTGAAGACGAAGAGCAAAAATGGGACCACCTGCTTGGAGACGCAGGTGATGATCTGCTGGACACCCTTGACGGTTCGGGCCTCGTCGGTCTGACATACTATGATTCCGGTGAACGAAGCTTTTATAACTCGGAACGACCAGTCTCTTCCCCATCAGATATGGAAGGGTTACAGATTCGCGTTCAATCTTCGGATCTCGCTATTGCGATCGTAGAAGCACTTGGAGCGGAAGCAACCCCGATGGAATATGGCGAAGTATATTCAGCGCTGCAAACGGGTGTTATTGACGGAGCTGAAAACAATTTCCCAAGCTACTACACGTCCAATCACTATGAAGTAGCAGAATACTTTACGCTTGCGGGCTATCAGGGAGTACCGGAAGTAGTGATCGCTTCAGAAGATTTCTGGCAGGACTTAAGTGAAGAAGATCAGGAAGCCTTTGAGCAGGCTGCTAGGGATTCTGTAGATGTTCAGAGAGAAGCATGGGCAGAACTGACAGAGGAATCCAGAGAAGCAGTTATAGAAAACGGCAATGAGCTGATTGAAGTGGATGACCTTGGTGAATGGCAGGATGCGGTAGAACCAGTTTACGATGAGTTCGGAGACGAATACAGTGAATGGATCGAACGGTTTCAGCAATAGGAATTGAGGGGGGAGGAGGTTGCCTCCCTTCTTTTATAAGAGGTGATGTCCATGAAAGAGTCGATCCTGAAGGTGAAGCGGGGGATGGATAAGAGTCTGTTGGTGCTCTCTCTTCTCATGCTTTTATTGACCGTGCTCGTTATTTTGTATCAGGTGTTTTCAAGACAAGTCCTTGGGACGAGCCCTGCCTGGACGGAAGCCCTGTCTAGAGTTTTATTCGTATGGGTTGGTTTTCTCGGGATAGCCTACGGGTTTAAAGCAAAGCTTCATATCGGTGTCAGCATTTTTGTGAAGCAGCTTCCGGTATCTTGGCAGAACGGTCTTGAGTTTTTCTCTAAGCTGCTCGTGATCACGCTCGGGGGTATTCTGCTTTACTACGGAACGACCTATACAGTACTGATGTGGAATTCCAACATAGCAGGTCTAGGTATTCCTTCTAGCTTTTTGTATGCTGTTCTGCCGATCACCGGTTTCTATGTGCTTCTGAATGGCATTGAACTGCTGTTCACAAAAGGAATGCACCAGGAATACGGGATGGACGAAGGGAGGGCCTGACGAATATGGAAATTGCACTGCTGATTGGCAGCTTCGTGCTGTTTTTAATTATTCGAGTTCCAATTGCCCTGGCACTCATTTTTTCGTCCCTTATCACTGGTGTCTATATGGATTTGAGTCTGTCTGCCTTAATTCAGCGCATGGTTGCAGGGTTGAATTCGTTTACGCTGCTGGCCATCCCGTTTTTTATTCTGGCAGGTGAAATTATGAACGCAGGCGGAGTGACAAGGCGGCTGATTAATCTTGCAAATGTAATCATCGGCAAGATCCGCGGAGGGCTTGCGATGGTAAATGTACTTGCGAGTACGCTGTTTGGCGGTATTTCAGGCTCTGCGCTGGCGGATACATCAGCTGTCGGTTCTGTGATGATTCCAATGATGAAAAAGAACAACTATCATGCTGATTATTCGGTATCAGTTACCATTTCCAGTGCGGCTCAAGGAGTGCTTATTCCACCTAGTCATAACATGATTATTTATTCAACCGCTGCAGGCGGTATTTCGGTCGGCGCCCTGTTTATGGGCGGGCTGCTTCCGGGGCTTCTGCTGGGACTGGCATTAATGGTTCTTGCGTATGTAATTGCTGTAAAGCGCAATTACCCAAAAGGTGACGTTGTAGAAGCAAAGGATATTCCGCGCATTGTATGGGAAGGGCTGCTTGGTCTTTTCACCGTGGTGATCATCATCGGTGGTATTGTGAGCGGCTTTTTCACAGCAACAGAATCCGCGGCTATCGGTGCTCTTTATGCGTTTATCATTACGTTTTTTGTCTACCGTGAAATCCCGTTGAAAGCGATGGCCGGCATTCTTCATTCGACCTTTAAAACGCTGTCGATGGTTTTGTTTTTAATCGCTGCTTCATCTTCGTTCGGCTGGCTGCTCTCGCTGCTGCAGATTCCAATGCTTGTATCTGAAGCACTTATCAGTATTTCACCGAACGATATTGTAACTATTCTGCTCATTATCTTGATTTTACTTGTACTCGGTATGTTTATGGATATGGCACCGCTGATTTTGATTGCAACGCCGATTCTGCTGCCTGTTGCTGTTACTGTCGGCATGGACCCTGTACATTTTGGAGTGCTTATGATGCTGTGTCTCGCCATTGGATTGGTGACGCCACCAGTAGGCTCAGTACTTTTTGTCGGCTCTGCGATTGGCGAGCTTACGATCGAGAAAGTTTCGAAGGCGATGCTTCCATTTTATGGAGCCATGTTGGTCGTAGTTCTCTTAGTTGCTTTTTTTCCGGATCTTGTTCTATGGCTGCCGGGCGTTTTTGACCAATAACCGTGCGTATCCTTTTCTGAAATGAGAAAAGATGCGCGAGGAGTGAGGGATAGACATGTTTACGAATGATTTCCTGCTTCGTACCGAAGCATCGAAAAAATTGTATCACCAATTTGCGGAGGCAATGCCGATCATTGACTACCATAATCACCTCAGTGCCAAAGATATCTGGGAAGATCGGAATTATCAGAATATGACTGAGATTTGGCTGGAAGGAGACCACTATAAGTGGCGGGCAATGCGAGCAAATGGCATAAAGGAGCATTTCATTACCGGAGAAGCAACAGATAAAGAGAAATTTGACGCTTGGGCAGAGACCGTGCCGAACTTGTTTGGCAATCCGCTCTATCACTGGACGCATCTGGAGTTGTCCAGATTCTTTGGAATCGAGAAACCGCTGAACGGAGACACAAAAGATGAAATCTGGGAAGAAGGAAATAAAACGCTGGCTTCTGGGGACCTTTCTGTGCGAAGCATGCTGAAGATGCAGAATGTGGCTTTTGTTGGTACTACAGACGATCCAATCGACAATCTGGAGTTTCATCGAAAGCTGCAGCAGGATCGGTTTCCTGTTACGGTAGCTCCCTCTTTTCGCCCCGACCGCGGACTGAATCTGGATCATCCCGATTTTCTAGACTGGGTCGGTGAACTCGCAGTAGCTGCAGAACGTGACATCGCTTCTTATGATCAACTGCTTAACGCATTAGATGACCGTATAGCATTCTTTCACGAATGCGGCTGCAGAGCATCCGATCATGGGATTAATGAAATGTATCACGTGCCGGCTTCTGAAAAGGATGCGGCTGCCGTGTTCCAAAAACGAATGGAAGGCTCTCCTGTGACAGGAGAAGAAGTGCTTCAGTATAAAACTGTCACCCTGCAAAAACTGGCGGAGATGTATTACGTAAAAGGATGGGCGATGCAGCTGCATATCGGACCGCTGCGTAACAATTTTACAGCTATGCACGAACAGGTCGGCCCGGATGCAGGATTCGATTCAATGAATGACGCTCCGGTTGCAGAACCACTGAACCGTATGCTGGACGAAATGGCGAGCGCAGGCAGACTTCCAAAAACAGTGCTGTATACGCTCAATCCTCAGGATAATATCATTATGGCAACTGCCGCTGGCAATTTTCAGAGCGCGGAGGAACCGGGACGGATACAGTTCGGGACTGCATGGTGGTTCAATGACCATCTGGACGGCATGCTGGATCAGATGAGAACGCTGGCTAATGTCGGTGTTCTGCGCCATTTTATCGGAATGCTGACCGACTCAAGAAGCTTTCTCTCCCTAACGCGACACGAGTATTTCAGAAGGATTCTCTGCCGCATGCTCGGCGAATGGGTGGAAGAAGGCATGGTGCCGGAAGACTGGAAGCTGTTGCAGGAGTATGTAGAAGGCATTTGTTATCAAAATGCCGAACGCTATTTTCAATTGCAGCCGAAGCATTCATCAACACTATAAGGCAGGAGGATACTGGCATGGAAATGAGTTTCCGATGGTACGGTGAAAGCGATCCGGTGACACTGGACTACATTCGCCAAATTCCGGCGATGAAAGGGATCGTATCCGCGATTTACGATATTCCGGCAGGTGAAGTTTGGCCGGTTGAAGATATTATCAAACTGAAACAACAAATCGAATCCATGAACCTGCGATTAAACGTGATCGAGAGCGTCCCGGTTCACGAAGAGATTAAACTCGGTCGCCCCACTCGAGACAAGTGGATTGCGAATTATAAAAAGACGCTGCAAAATCTTGCGGAAGCAGGGGTGTATACGGTCTGCTATAATTTTATGCCAGTGTTCGACTGGACTCGCTCAGAGCTTGATGCGCCACTGCCCGACGGATCAAATTCACTGAAATATAATGAGAAAACGGTGACTACTCTTGACCCGCTGAGCGGCGAACTGACGCTTCCTGGCTGGGATCTCTCTTACCAGACAGATGAACTGCAGCAAATTATGGAAGAGTACCGTGGCATATCCGAAGCTCAGCTGATGGATAATTTAATTTACTTTCTTGAAGAGGTTATTCCCACTGCGACAGCAGCAGGAGTCAAGATGGCGATTCATCCTGACGATCCGCCCTGGGGGATCTTCGGCCTGCCTCGCGTTGTTACAAATGTGGACAGCGTGAGAAAAATTCTCTCTGCTGTTGACGCAGATGAAAACGGGATTACATTTTGTACAGGATCGTACGGCGCAGATCCGGCAAATGATTTGCATGAGATTGTGAAGGCGGCCGCTGGACGTATTCATTTCGTCCATGCTCGAAACGTAAAATGGACAGGAGAGAAATCGTTTCAGGAAACGTCTCATTCCATTCATGACGGGTCTCTCGATATGGTCGGTGTTATGCAGACGCTCATACAAGAGGGATACAGCGGGCCTATTCGTCCTGATCACGGCAGAATGATCTGGGGAGAAACCGGCAGACCGGGGTACGGTTTGTACGATCGAGCTCTCGGTGCAGCTTATTTGAACGGCATCATGGATACAATTCACCACAAGCAGTGAAGGAGGCGGATGGCATGTCAGTCCCGTTTGAGGTAGATGTAAAAGATAAAGTGGTCGTCATCACAGGAGGGTCCGGAGTGCTGGGCTCAGCGATGAGCCTCGCAATGGCACAGCTTGGAGCGAAAGTAGCTGTGTTGTCATTAAGGCGTGAAAAAAGCGCGAAAGTAGTAGATGAAATTCGAGAGGCAGGGGGTAGAGCTCAAGGCTTCAGCGTTGATGTTCTCGACAGGCAGGCCCTGGAGAAAGTCAGGCTGGAAATTACCGATACGTTCGGCACATGCGACATCTTAATCAATGGAGCCGGCGGAAATCACCCGAAAGCGACAACGTCGGATGAAAAGCTGACGGTCGAATGGTCGGAAGAAGGATTGGACCGGACTTTTTTCGATCTTGATCCTGAAGCAGTAGAATGGCTGTTCAGACTTAATTTCATCGGAACACTTCTTCCTACCCAGGTTTTTGCACAAGACATGGTTGGGAAAAAGCATGCTTCGATTATAAATATTTCGTCAATGAATGCGTTTCGCCCCCTCACAAAAATACCGGCATACAGCGGAGCTAAAGCAGCTGTCAGTAATTTTACACAGTGGTTATCTACGTATTTTGCCGATACAGGTATTCGCGTCAATGCGATCGCACCCGGCTTTTTTCTTACTGCGCAAAATGAGGAGCTGCTGTTGAATAAGGACGGCAGTTATACAGATCGCGCCGAAAAAATCATAAGCCAGACTCCGCAGGGCAGGTTCGGGGAGCCGAAAGAACTGATTGGTACGCTGCTTTGGCTCGTAGATGAGTCATCCAGTTTTATTAACGGCATTGTCGTGCCAGTAGACGGCGGTTTCTCAGCTTATTCAGGAGTATAGGAGGAGACTATGCAGCTACTTTCTACCGTGCAGGATATGACTAACGAGAAGCTGGCAGTCGTGATCCGGGGAGATTCGGCTGAACAGGCGGAACAAACAGGAGCGGCCTGCTACGCGGGTGGTGTAAAGGTTCTGGAAGTAACCTTTACTGTCGATGGTGCAGAGAACGTTATCCGACGGCTGAAACAGCGGTTTTCTGATGCGATTGTCGGAGCTGGAACAGTCCTTGATGCAGAAACGGCACGAATTGCGATCCTGGCAGGTGCTGCCTTTATTGTAAGCCCGGGATTCGATAAGCAAACGGCTTTGTTGTGCAACAGGTATCAGGTGCCTTACTTACCTGGTTGCATGACGATTACGGAAATGATAACGGCAATGGAATACGGTGCTCAAGTTGTGAAATTATTCCCCGGTGGAACGTTCGGTCCTCCTTTTTTGAGCGCGGTGAAAGGTCCGCTCCCTCACGTGAATATTATGCCGAGCGGCGGTATTACAGTCGATAATACAGCAGAATGGCTCGAAGCTGGGGCGGTCATGGTAGGAGTAGGCGGAGACATGACAAAAGGGGCTAAAAACGGCGATTTTGATGCTGTAACAGCAGAAGCAAGGCGTTTTATGCAGGCGGCAGGTGGCGTCCAATGAGTCGAATTGTCACGATCGGTGAAATGCTGGTCCGCTATCAGACAGCAGACAACAATCCTTTGTCACAATCATCCAGACTTGACGCTTATTATGGGGGAGCTGAAGCGAACACAGCGGTCACCCTTGGTTATCTGGGACACGATGTTCATTATGTAACGGCGCTGCCGCATGAACATCCACTCACGAAGGCTATGAAGAAGCACCTCCGTCAGGCAGGAGTTCATACGGATATGATCTATGCTTCTGAAGGAAGGATTGGCACTTATTATTTGGAGAAGCCGGTTTCTGTGAAACAAGCCGAGGTCTACTATGATCGAAGCGGTGCCTCTGTTTTAGGCCTTCCGGAATTGCCGATCAACTGGGAGAAACTGTTTTCAGAAAAAGACTGGCTGCATGTAACCGGAATTACATCTGCCTTGTCCTCTGAGCTTCGTTCCTTAGTAAAGGAAGCACTTCAGCAAGCGCGCCATTACGGCGTAAAGACGAGTTTTGATTTCAATTTCCGAGGCAAGCTCTGGACACCAGAAGAGGCTGCTGAGGCTTTCCGGGAAGTGCTTCCGCTTGTTGATCACTGTTTTGCAGGCTGGAAAGATTTCGCCTGGCTCTTTAACTGGGAGAAACAAGGAAGCAGCTATGAAGAAGAGCTGACTCACTTTTACCAAAGACTGCATCACGAGTTCGGCGTTGCTTCTGCTGCATCCACTAAACGGGAATTGCTGGAAGATGGCTCGCATCGGCTGACAGGTTATTATTTCGATGGAGAGAGTCTGTCGGCTAGCTTACCAGCTTCGTTTAAACCTCTCGACAGAGTAGGCGGCGGGGATGCATTTGCTTCCGGTGTACTTCACGGCACAATGACGAATATGCCTGTTGATGAACTGCTTGCATTTAGCATCGCCTGCAGCACCCTGACCCATCTAGTTCAAGGAGACCAGGGGGACTACGAAGTACAAGACATCCTTCGCTTTATGCAGAACCAGCGGCAGGACGTATCCCGCTGAAAAAACAAGTACGGGATCACATGGAATAGTTTAGCAAGAAGGTGTAAAATCTCGCTGTTCAAAAAACGTCCGCTCTCCTTCTCGGGGAGCGGACGTTTTTAATGGTCTAGCGCAGTGCTTCATACACGTCGACAATGCCGTGGCCGAATTCGTTGCTGCGGCCGTTGCCGTCCACCTGATCAGCTGTCTGCTGCAGGTGCGTGATCACGCGCGGGCGCTGCATGTTCGGGTTTTCTACTTTCACGAGCGCAGCAGCTGCGGCTACTTTCGGAGCAGCCATGCTCGTACCCATCGCCCAGCCGTAGGAGCCCTGATCAACCGGGATCGTGCTGTAGGCGCGGGATTCCTCTTCCAGCAGCGACTGATCCTGCTCCGGGTTCGGCCAGTTTGGACCGTAGTCACCGCCTGGAGCAGCGAGGCTCACGTTGGACGTGCCGTAGTTGGAATAGTAGGCGAGCGTATCACGGTCGGTGGACGCAGATACGCTGATCACGCCCGGAATATCTGTAAACGTGTCAAACAGTGGTCCGTACTGGCGGCCTTCGCCCGGAACGGTATGAACGGCTTTTCCGAGATCGAGTCCGTCATTGCCGTTTGCACCGACGATAATCATGCCTTCTCGATGTGCATACTGTACAGCGCGCTTGGACGACAGGTGAAGCAGGCGGTCTGCTTCTTCATTGATAAAGCTGTACGTGCCAAGGCTCAGGTTAGCAACGTCGACACCGTCATCTGCGGCGGTCGTAATTGCATCCAGAATGCCGGTCCAGTTCATGCGTCCCTGATCATTCGTGACGCGGTACGAGGCGATGCCGAGCTCCGGTCCGACACCGAGCACCCGTCCGTTACCGGCAATCGAGCCGGCCACGTGCGTTCCGTGCATACCGGAGTCTTCGTAGGCATCTTCCGGAGATGAATCCGGGTGGAACGTTTTACCGTACAGCAGGTTGTCTTCTAAGTCTGGATGGGAAAAATCAACGCCGGTATCAATCACACCGACGACAACGGAGTGATCCCCCTTCGTCACATCCCACGCTGCGCCGTCGTTTGTGACGCGTTTAATATCCCACTGATACTGCTCAAACAAATCTGCCTCTGCTGCTTCATCCGGAACCACTTCATCGGCTTCCAGCACGAGGTCTTTCGTTTCAATTCGTACGTCTTCGACAGCTGAAGCGGCGATTCCGCTCGCTTCCACATCTTCTAAAAAGCTTTCTCCAGCAGCCACATGCACGAGTCCGATCGCTTCCGCATCGGCGACGACCTCAGCCCCGAGTGCTTCCAGTTCTGCCGTGCCTTCCTCGATACTCACATTTCCATTTAACAGCACCATATAGTCGGCTTCTTCTTCAGCTGAAGCGGCTCCAGCAAATGCTCCTGCGCCGATCAGTCCCGCTGCAGATACGATAAACAACTGCTTTTTCATCGATTGTTTCCTCCCCTTTTGTTTTCTTTCGGATGACGAATAAAATCAGCATAGCATATCCAATTATCTGAATAGTTAAAATGAGGCAGGTTCACGAAAAGGTACCAGTTACATTTGTTTACAATTTATTCCTTGCAGGCAATTAGTATGCCAAACAGGCAGGACTTTTTAAAGCGAGGGGTGACTTTCGCATTAATTTCCAAGAAACTGTCCACATTTGATGTATTTACTCCATTTTTAATATAAAATGGAGTAAATAATTCATTTTGAATAAAAACATGGAGGAATGGCTCACGAATGGAAAACGTAACGGAAACCGCAGCGGAAGTCAGTACAGCGAAATCACAGGCGCTTTTTGAAGAAGCGATGGACGTGATGCCAGGGGGCGTAACGGCAAATATTAAATATTTTAAGCCGCACCCGATTGTCATGGAGGAAGGGCACGGAAGCAGGCTGTATGACGTGGACGGCAATGAATACATTGACTACCTGCTCTGCTACGGGGCACTCATGACCGGTCACGGCCATCCGGCTGTCTATACGGCAGTAACCGAGCAGATGTATTCCAAAGGCACGACGATCTTTGGCGCGCCGCACCGGCTGGAGATCACGATGGCGCAGAAGCTGCGCGATCTTTACCGCGGCATTGACCAGGTCCGCTTCTGCAACTCTGGGATGGAGGCGACGCTTCTAGCGGTGAGGCTCGCTGCTGCTTACACCGGACGGCACAAGATCGCGAAATTTGAAGGACACTACCACGGCGGCTACGATCAAGTGCTGATGAGTGTGAACCCGGATGAAACAGAAGAAGGAACAGCGGAGAATCCTGCGTGTGTTCCGGATTCGAGCGGAGTGTCGAGCGAATGCGTAGCTAACACGGTCGTCCTTCCATTTAACGACATCACCGCATGTGAAACGATTTTGCGAAAGCAGGCGGACGACGTTTCCTGTGTGATTATGGAGCCGATTCAGTCCGGTTTCATTCCGGCTTCACCTGATTTCATGAAGCAGCTGCGTGCGCTCACAGAGGAGCTTGGCATCGTGCTCATTTACGACGAGGTCAAAACTGGCTTTCGGGTCTCCCTCGGCGGAGCGCAGGAAATCTACGGCATTAAGCCGGATTTGACGACGCTTGGAAAAGTGCTCGGCGGCGGTTTCCCGGTCGGCGCACTCGGCGGAAAACGCGAGATCATGGAGCTCTGTTCACCGGCATCCGGGCGTGACATTCTCACAGCAGGCACATCGGGATCAGAAAAAGCATTCTTCCACAGCGGCACATACAACGGACACCCGACAACACTTGCTGCGGGGCTCGCGACGATTCAGCTGCTGGAAAAGCGTGGCGGCATTGCAGATGTTTTTCGGAAAACCGAGCAGCTAAAGCGCGGTTTGACAGAGCTGTATCAAGAATTTAACGTGCCAATGCAGGCGATGGGGGTAGGCAGTATTTTTAACATTGTATTGACGGATGAGCCGATCCGCAACTTGCGCGACATGCGTAAAGCCGACACCGATCTGCGCCGCCGTATTGATGAAGCGCTGCTGACGCTCGGCATCTACTCCAAGCCGATGAACCGCTACTCGATGTCGACAGCACATGACGAAGCAGATATTGAAAAGACGATCGACGCCCATCGCAAGGCGCTGGAACGCGTCCTGTAGGCGTAAAGGGAAGCTTCCGGCTGAGTGTCGGGAGCTTTTTTACGGGACTCGTCAGGTGTGATAACTTGGGAGGTCATCATGAAAAGTTTGATGCAGCAAATGATCAGATTTTCGCTATCGAGAACGCCACGTGATAACACGTATAAGCTTCTTCCTGACAATGATAAGTTCTAGCAGTTTGATGAAAACTTCTGCCCTGCAAATGAAACGTTATCGAAGCAGAATCATAACGTTAGAGCAAAAATCGAACAGACAAATAAAACCTCAGGCAGCCATCCGTTCGTTCTTAAAGCCGTAAGCTGTCAGTAACGATTCAACCGCCACCCCCGGTGGTTTTTTTCGTGAAATCAATGATTAGCGTCTCCTGTTAAAGGGGTATGGGAAAAAGAGTCAATTATACAGGAGGAGGCGGAACAATGGGCAGAACACCAGTCACAGTTGCGCGCGGAGACGGGATCGGGCCGGAAATTATGGATGCTGTCCTGCGCATATTGGAAGCGGCAGATGCACCAATTGAACCAGAATACATCGATATCGGGAAAGAAGCTTACTTAAACGGGTGGACGACGGGTATCACAGATGATGCCTGGAAGTCGCTCAACCGCACGAAGCTATTTTTAAAAGCACCGATTACAACACCGCAGGGCGGCGGCTATAAAAGCCTGAACGTGACGATCCGCACGACGCTCGGACTGTATGCAAACGTGCGGCCGACGATGTCGCTTGCTCCGTTTGTGAAAACGAAGCATCCGGAGATGGATCTCGTCGTGATCCGTGAGAACGAAGAGGATTTGTACACGGGCATCGAGTACCAGCAGACGCCGGAAGTCGTGCAGAGTATGAAGCTGATCACGCGTCCCGGCACGGAGCGGATCATCCGCTACGCATTTGAGTACGCGAAAAAGCACGGTCGGAAAAAGGTGACGTGCATTACGAAGGATAACATTATGAAGCGCTCGGACGGGCTGTTTCACGAGGTGTTTGAAGAGGTGGCGAAGGAATATCCGGAGCTGGAAACGGACCACTGGATTGTGGACATCGGTCTTGCGAAAATTGCCGATACGCCGGAGGATTTCGACGTAGTCGTTATGCCGAACCTGTACGGTGATATCGGATCCGACATCGCAGCCCAAATTTCGGGCAGCGTCGGGCTTGCCGGCTCCGCCAACGTCGGCGATGAGTATGCGATGTTTGAAGCGATTCACGGCAGTGCACCGGACATCGCCGGAAAAGGCATCGCCAACCCGTCCGGCCTGCTGAATGGCGCGGTGCAGCTGCTTCTGCATATCGGAGAAGCGGAGGCAGCGGAGAACATTCAAAACGCTTGGCTGAAAACATTGGAAGACGGCGTGCATACCGGCGATATCGCGAAAGGCGGTAAATCCGTCGGCTCCAAGGAGTTTGCCGATGCCGTGATTGAGCGTCTCGGCAGCCGTCCTGAAAAGCTGGAAGCTGTTTCATTTGAAGCGACTTCCGGGAGCATGCCGGAGCCGCTGCCAAAGAAGGCGTCCGAGCGGGCGGAAAAGTCTCCGAAACGGGAGCTCGACGGCGTCGACGTGTACGTGTATAACCAAGATCTGTCGGCTGATCAGCTGGCGATGCTCATCTCGCGCGCAGCTGAGCCGGACTATGAGCTTTCCGTCATCACCAACCGCGGCGTCAACGCTTACCCGACGGAGCGGGACGATCTGTTTACGACCGATCACTGGCGCTGCCGCCTGCTTCCGGCTGCCGGCGTGAAGACGGATCAGGAAGGCATTTTGAAGCTGCTTGCGAGACTGACCGGCGCAGACGTCGACTGGATTCAGGTCCAGAACCTCTACAGCTTTGATCAAAAGGAAGGCTATTCCGAAGCAAAACGGGATCGCTGATCGCAGAACCGCTCCTTTTACGGGGAGCGGTTTTTCTGTTTGGGGGAGTGCGAAATAGTTGAACGTTTCAGGAGTAAGGTTAACGCTTTACCCTGGAAAGTTGAACATTTTCCTAATGGAGCAATTTCATCATCCACCTTCGCAGGCTGCGCCTGCCTCTGATTACACCATTCATAGAACACACCCAGCGACGTTTTTTTCACTGGTTATGCTTTTTCCGCCGGTCAGCTTGAACGACCAAGCTGCTGCGTGTTCTTCGTGTGATAACTTTCGCCATGAAATGATAACTTCACCCATCAGCTTGAAAACTTTTTCGTTATTAAGAACGAAACTTGATAACCGTAATAAGTTTGAGGCTGAGAATGAAATGTTTTGCGATAAGAATGATAACTTGCGGCCGGCAAATGAAAACATTCCGCACCAGTATAATAACTTTCACTGGAAGGTATAGCATCAGCAAGCATGTTCACAAAAAGCCCTATGTTAGAAATCAGCGAATGCGGGAATAAAGGAAATACTGATGCCGCTAAGAAAAAATGGAAAACAGGGAGGGATAACCATGATACCTGAAGAAGAGTATGAGAACGAGCTGGTTGAGCTTGTTTCCAAGGCGCAGGAGCGCTATAAAGAATTGACGGAGCAGATCGAAGAGGAGAAGCGGAAGCTGGAATATGAGGTTCCGGGTGAGCCGGAGGACCGTGTTGCCGTTGAGCAGACGATCGAGCGTCTCGAGGAAGAGCGCCGCCGTATTTCAGAGGGAGGACCGCTTTAACAGACTGCTTCGCAAGCGGGGAGGCTGTCATGCAACGTCTACGTACGGCTGCCGTGATCACGGCAGCTGCTTTTTTAGGTGGATGTGGAAGCGATGAACCGATGGAAGTCTGGGAGCCGGACGAATCAGAGACGGAGACCGTGCTGACGATCATGTCGGATACGTGGATTGGTGTGTCATTTGAGTCAGAGCCCAGGCGTATGGTGATGGCGGAGATGGAGCACTATACATATGGTGAATTGGAGGAAGAAACGAGCGGAGGCGTAGGAGTGGAGCTGGAAGGAGAAGAAGGCTTTGCATTTGGATCGGTGCGCGATGAGGAGGATGCGCTCTTATTTGATGTCGGTATCCACTCAGGTGGAACCACTGGATCGGCGCGCCCGAGAGTTGAAAAAGATGCTTTACATGAAGACAGTTTCGGCCTCATTTCGATGAGAGAAGAAAATTTTCATGAGGCTTCGCTTGAAGACGGCTCCCATGCAGTCGAATCCAACCTGCTCACAGGTGTCGCTGACAACCCGGATATGCTGGATGACTATCCGGCGGCTTTTTTACTGAAGCTCTCTTATGAATAAGATGCTGATGCGGTATACTGGCATCAGAAGGGGGAGCGGGCCGTGGGAAACCTGACGAGGCATGACATGAAAAAGTATATCAGCCGGCCGCCGCAGCGGATCAGTCTGCTTGCAAAGCTGACGATTATGACGGCGGTGCTCATCACAGGCACGCTGCTTGTGCTCGGGCTTTTTTTTTACCAGCTGCTCGCTGATTCGCTTGAGGAGCAGATGGGAGAACGCGCGCTGAGCATGTCCCGCACGGTCGCGGAAATTCCCGAGCTGCAGGAGGAGATGGGAAGCGATAGTCCATCGGCAGAAGCGGTGCAGGCGCTTATTGCGCCTCTCCACGAAGCGTCGGAGGCGGAGTTTATCGTCGTCGGTGACACGGAGGAAATCCGCTATTCTCATCCAAATCCGGACCGGATCGGCGAGCGCATGGTCGGGGAAGACAACGAGCGGGCGCTTGTACTTGGGGAGTCGTACATATCACAGGCGGAAGGATCGCTCGGCCCCTCGATCCGCGGCAAGACGCCGCTTATATCAGACGGGGAGATCGTCGGTGTCGTATCGGTCGGGTTTCTCATGGAAGACGTGCGCTCCGTCGTCGGGCCGTACCGGAACGAGCTGCTGCTGTCGCTGGCGCTGATCACCTCGTTCGGTGCAGGGGGCGCGTGGCTTTTATCGCGCTATATTAAGCGTCGCCTGTTTCAGCTGGAGCCGGAGGAAATTTCCTACCTGCTGCTGCAGAAGGAAACGATGCTCCAGTCGGCGTACGAAGGCATTATCGCCGTCAACCGAGAAGGGAAAATCACGCTCATGAACCGGGCTGCCCAGAAGCTCGTGGAAGGCGCGGAGGAAGCTTCCGCCTGGATTGGACGTCCGATTCAGGACGTGCTGCCGCTCTCCAGGCTTCCGGAAGTGCTCGAGACGGGGGTTGCTCAATATGATGAAGAAATGGCGTTCGGGGCGAACGTCGTCCTCGTCAACCGGGTGCCGATGTATGACGGGGATAAGCTGATCGGCGCGGTATCCACGTTTCGAAACAAAACGGAAATTGAGAAGCTTTCCAATGAGCTCGCACGCGTGCGTGAATATGCTGAAGGGCTGCGTGCTCAGACGCATGAATTTTCCAACAAGCTGCACACGATTTCCGGACTCCTGCAGCTGGAAGAGATTGAAAAGGCAAAGCGGTACATTAAAGAAGAGAGCGTGAATCAGAAAAACTGGATCCGCCGCTTGATTCATAACGTGAAGGACCCGATGCTGAGCGCGATTTTGCTCGGGAAGCTGAACCTGGCGCATGAAAACGGGGTGAAGCTGGAAATTGATGAATCGAGTCATTTGGCAGAGGAGCTTCCGGAAAATGTCCGGCAGGCGCTCATCACTGCGGTCGGCAACATCATCGATAACGCGATTGAAGCGATGCAGGAGCTGCCGCGCGGCGAGAGGCTGATTGAGGTTTATTTCAGCGATGCCGGAGCGGATGTGCTCATAGAAGTGGAAGACGTGGGGCCGGGTATTCCTGAAACGATGGAGCACTCGC
This sequence comes from Alkalicoccus luteus, assembly GCF_012034335.1. Lineage (GTDB taxonomy): Bacteria > Bacillota > Bacilli > Bacillales > Salisediminibacteriaceae > Alkalicoccus > Alkalicoccus luteus_A. Next base: position 111,892 of record NZ_JAATHJ010000001.1, read on the forward strand.
TGTTTGAGCAAGGTGTATCCAGCAAAGCCGGGGAAGGACGCGGCTTCGGCCTGGCGTTATCGAAGGCGCAGGTGGAGGCGTGCGGGGGTACCATTTTTGCCGAGAAAACCGACGAAGGCACGTGCTTTGTCGTGACGATTCCGAAGCAGAGGAGGAAGCTGCATGGCTGAACCACTGAAGGTCATGATCGTAGAAGATGATTTCCGGGTAGCGGAAATCACGCAGACATACGTGGATAAGCTGGACGGCTTTTATACGGCCGCACAGGCAAAGACAGCGGCTGAAGCCGAGCAGGCGGCTGACGAGGTTAAGCCGGATATCATTCTGCTTGATATGTTTATTCCGGACACGCGCGGGCTGCAGCTGTTTTATTCGCTGCAGCAGAAGCTGCCGGACGCAGCACTGCTCGTCGTGACCGCCGCGAAGGAGCAGGACATTGTCAGGCGTGCGCTTCTTGGGGGAGCAATCGACTACATGATCAAACCAGTCGAATTCAACCGGCTTGAGAGCGGCTTGAAGCGTGCGGCGCACTGGCTGCATGTGCTGAACGCTTCGGATGAGATGCCGCAGCAGGACATTGACCAGCTGCTTCACCTCGCCGATCAAGCCGGTGCGAAGGACGAGCTGCCGAAAGGGATTGACCGGATCACGCTGGAGCAGATTTTTGAGCTGCTCGCGAGCGATCGCGGCGTTACAGCGGTCGAAGCAGGGGAAGCCATCGGTGCGAGCCGTTCGACAGCACGCCGTTATTTAGAGTATCTCGTCACCGAAGGAAATGCGGAGGCGATCTTAAAATACGGGGATGTCGGCCGTCCGGAGCGGCGCTACATCCGCTCGTGAACAAAATGAACAAAATAACATAAACGACGAATATACGGTTTATGTTCGTTATATTTTCTTTCAAAACCTCTCCTGATACGCTTAGTGCAATCAACTCGTAAGCGTTTTCAAAAAAACAGGAGGGGTTTTCCTATGCTCAGTATTATCGGTATTCTGACGATTGGTGTCATTGTCGCCCTGTTGATCAGTGGCCGCATCACGCCGATTGTCGGACTCGTACTCGTTCCCGTGATCGGCGCTCTGCTTACCGGCTTCTCGGTGGAAGCGATCGGCGGCTTCTTTAACGAAGGGATCGATTCTGTCATCAGCGTCGTTATCATGTTCATCTTTGCGATTCTCTTTTTCGGCATCATGCAGGACACCGGACTGTTTGACCCGTTCATTAACCGTGTGATCTCGCTCACTCGCGGAAGTGTCGTCGCGGTTGCCGTCGGTACGGTGGCGATCGGAGCGGTGACGCACTTAGACGGATCCGGTGCGTCGACGTTTCTGATCACGATTCCAGCGCTGCTGCCGATTTACTTAAAGCTCGGCATGAGTCCTTACCTGCTTTTGCTGCTCGTCGGTCTCAGCGCAAGTATCATGAACATGGTGCCGTGGGCCGGACCGATCGGCCGGGCTGGTGCTGTACTGGGCGTGGATCCGACGGAGCTGTGGCGTCCGCTCATTCCGGTGCAGATCAGTGCGATGGTGCTGCTCATCGGTCTTGCTGTCTTCCTCGGTCTACGTGAGAAAAAGCGTATTGCCAAGCGCGGTCATGACGCAGCAGACGAAGTGTCGGAGGAAGTGGCAGCAACGCTTGATACCGCAGATGCCGAGTGGAAGGACGAAAAAGACGATTTGCGCCGTCCGAAGCTGATCTGGCTGAACGCGCTCATTGCGATCGCCGTTGTCGTGACGCTCGTCTGGGGCATCATCCCGTCTGGATTCGTGTTCATGATTGCCCTCAGTATTGCGCTGCCGCTCAACTATCCGAAGGTGGACCAGCAGATGGACCGGATCAAAACACATGCACCAAATGCGCTGATGATGGGTTCCATCATTCTCGCAGCCGGTTCCTTCCTCGGTATTATGAACGGAACAGGTATGCTGGATGCGATTGCCGTTGATATGGTCGCAATCCTGCCGGCCTTTATCGTGCCGTACCTGCACGTGATCATGGGGGTATTCGGTGTCCCGTTTGACCTGATTTTAAGTACAGATGCCTATTACTTCGCACTTCTCCCAGTTGTGGAGCAGATTGTGAGTGCGAACGGCATCGACTCGATTACGGCTGCCTACACGATGATTATCGGCAACATCATCGGCACGTTCGTCAGTCCGTTCTCTCCGGCGCTCTGGCTTGCGCTCGGACTTGCCGGCCTCGAAATGGGCAAGCACATCCGCTACTCGTTCTTCTGGGTATGGGGCTTCAGCATCGTTCTGATGGGAGTTGCGTTTTTGCTGGGAGTTATTTAATCAAAGCAGACCTCGGGGTGACGGAATAAGTCATTCTGAGGTCTTTCTTTACGCAGCGATCAATTGATGTTGTCATACGACTCCATCTGCTCGTTAAAAACGAATTCCACCATAGTAAAGTCGTATCCCCAGTCTCTGAAGGCGCGTTCGAGCTGGGTGGCTTCCACCTCGGTTGTGATGGAAAGGTTTTTCAGGGTGCTGTAGGCTGCCTGCTGCTCTCCGATTACAAATTCCTGCATGCTGTAATCATCGGCCCAGTCGGCTTCTGCCTGCTTTCGGATTTCCGCTTCCACGTCGGAGGCTGAAAGCGCGGCGATCACGTTCGTGTAGCTGCCGCTTTCGGTCTCTTCCTCAGCAGCCTCTTCGCTCGCTTCTTCCGGTTCGCTTTGCCCGGACTCGGCCTGAGCCAGCTTTGATTCCAGGCTGCTGTGGTTATCCTCAAGCGTTTCGTAGTCGGTTTCCAGCTCCTGATATGCGTCCTGAAGCTCTTCCAAATCCGCTTCTAACGCCGCATAGGCGTCTTTTAATTCCTCGTGATCGGCAAGCAGATCGGGATTGGACAAGTCGCTCAGCAGCTGTTCGAGCTCGTCATTTTCCACGTGTAACGCTTCAATTGCTGCTTTTTGTTCGGCGGCTTGCTCCTCTGCTTCCGCATTGGAACAGGCTGCAAGCAGGCAAATCGCTGAGAGTAGGACAGTTTTTTTCATGGTTTCCTCCGGCATGAACGTTTTTCTTTTTAATCATAGCCGAGGGAAGCGCAGCACACAATCATTTTTAGGTATATTATCCTGGTCATAAAGGATAAAATGGTGCGGCATCGACTAGTTAATGTTTTCGTGAGATTTCATCTGTTCCTCGAACACGAATTCGACCATGATAAAATCGTAGCCCCAGTCCCGGTAGGCGCGTTCAAGCTGTGTCGCCTCCACGTCTGTTGAAATGGTCAGGTTTTTCAGCGTATGGTAGGCAGCTGTTTGTTCATCGATGACAAATTCCTGCATGATAAAATCATCCGGCCAGTCGGCTTCTGCTTTTTTACGAATTTCATTCTCGACTTCTGATGCGGAAAGACCGGCGATGACGTTGTCGAGCGAGCCGCTGCTCGTACCGGACTCGCTTTGTTCGCTGGAGTCAGAGGTGCTTTCAGGAGATTCGTCTGAAGCACTGGCGCTCTCAGCTGCTTCTGCCTCCGCTGTCAGGCGGCTGTTCTCAGACGTCAGCGTCTCGACCTCGTCTTCTAAGGCAGACAGGTTATCCTGGAGTGTTTCTTTCTCGGAAGAAAGCGACGCGGCTTCTTCTTCCAATGAGGCAGCGGTGTCCGCCATTTCGTCATAGGCTTCCTCCAGCGCGCTCATTTCCTCCTGCAGCTCAGCGAGTTCTTGCTCCAGTTCGGCACTGTCGTCTGCTTCTGCTTCGCTCAGCTCTTTTTTCAGCTCACTGATCTCGTCCCGGCGTTCCCGTCCGCGGTTCCGCTCGCGCTCCAAGTCCTCCTCCAGCTTGTCCACCTGCTCCTCCAGTCCGCTGATCTCTTCTTCTGCCTGCAGTGCCTCTTCCTGTCCATCCGCTTCCTCATACGTCTCACTGCATCCGGCGGCAACCAGCATCATCGTGAACAACCAGACGGCTCGTCTCATGGGTCTATCCCCTTTCTATTTCTCTGTTAGCTTAAGTGTAAGGGAATTGCAGGCAAGCTTCCATCATTATTCTGATTTTTCTGTAAATTAAGGCAACAGGAACTTTTCCCCTCTTTTATCGTATCAAGTAGCAGAGAATTCGGAGGGGATGCGTCATGAAAAAGGGATGGGCTTCGGTGCTGCTGCTTCTGCTGACTGCTTGTGGGGAGGAAGAGCAGGACGTGATAACAGGATATAATTTGGGAAGCCACGTGCTTGAACACGGGAAGATTACGGTATTTGTGGAAGATAACGAATTTGGAACGGAGCTCCCTCCGCATGTTACGAGTATGACGGCGAATATGGAGGAATACGAAGTAGAAGCGTACACGGTCGTATATAACGAGGACACGGAGATCATCGACAGCGAAACGGGAGAGCGAATGGAGGACCCGCCGAATCTGTTCACCCCGGTTTCCCAGCAGATACACGTTGTGCCGGAGGAAGGCTTTGAGCAGATCGTCTCGACGAACCGGGACAATCATATTCTTCATGACCGGACGCTGCTCCCTGCAGTCAGAGCAGAGCGGATCGAGCTGGAGCCGCTCAGCCTGGAAGACATTCATGCGTACGTGGAGGAAACGGCGTGGGACCATTTTACAGATGGATTTGTGCTGGCTCTCTTAGAGGACGGGACGCAGGAAGCGATTGATTTTGCGACACGCCAGCAGACCTATCACGAGGAGCTGAGAGAAATCAGCGGGGGCAGAGATCGCTGGTCGATCGGAAGCTTCGGGGAATCCTATGCGGATGCGATGAGCGGCGGAGAAGTCGAGTTCCCTTCCTATTTCATTTATCAGGAAGGCGAGGAGCCGGTTCGAAAGGAGTCGATTGATGAGGTAATGGCTCTTGTGGAAGAGGCGGGCAGGACGGAGTAACAGCAGCCGGATCGCGCGCATGAGCTTAACTGGGTCTGCATTCAGCACCTGCGATAAAAGCCGGCATCCCCCTAAGGATAGCCGGCTTTTGCATTGATTCCTGGAAAAGCGGAAGATGCTTTCGATCCTCCAATGTTCTCCATACTATTAGAAAACCGTTGTGCAGATGACACCGGTTCAAATCACTTTTTTACGGATGGCAGAAGAAAGCTGTTCAAAGGCAATGACAACAATCAGGATGAGAATAATGATCATCAGCGCTTCGTCAAAGTTGCGCAGCGTAAAGGCAGTCGACAGCTCGACGCCAATGCCTCCCGCCCCAACGAGACCGAGTACAACAGCCGCCCGGATCGATTTTTCAAATGAGAATAAGCTCGTGCCCACAAAAGACGGGAAGCTGATTGGAATAATCGACCCTGAGATTACCCCGAGCTGTCCGCCGCCTGTTGACTGAAGCGCCTGGGAAGGGCCTTTCTGTACTTCTTCGATGCGCTCGGAGAAAAAGCGGGCACAAAAGCCGATCGTGTCGACGATAATGGTCAGAATGCCTGCAAGCGGACCGAGACCGACAGAAATGACGAAAATAAGCGCCCAGATCAAATCAGGAATCGTACGCATCGCGGATACCATGCCGCGCGCAGCCCAGCGGATAGAAGGATGCGGGGCCGTATTATGAGAAGCGAGCAGGGCTACCGGAAGACTCAGAAGGACGCCGATCACCGTGCCAACAAGCGCAATTTGAAAGGTTTCGTACATCGCTGCCGAAATTGGCGCAATTCGTTCCGGATTGGGCGGAAACGCAGAGGAGATAAACCCAAACATGTTCAAAATTCCGCTGAATAGTCGTTCCAGTGAAATTTGTGCGTGCTGCACGCCAAGTACGAACAAACCGGCAAAGATACCTACTGTGACGACCGTCACCCAGGATGGTCGTTTGAATCTGGCAGGAGCAGTAAGAGTCGTCATGCATGAGCCGCCTTTCTGCCCGATCCGTAGTAAAGCTGATCAAGTTCTCCGGCAGAAATGGAGGAAGCAGGTGTGTCGAGAACGATTTGGCCCTTATGCAGACCAATAATACGGTCGGCAAAGTTTTTGGCGATCTCTGTTTGATGGAGAATACAGACAACTGTCAGGGACTGTTCCTCTACGATATCCCAGAGCAACTCCATTACTTCACGGCCGGCTTTAGGATCGAGGCTTGCGATCGGTTCGTCAGCCAGAACGATTTCAGGCTCCTGCATGAGCATCCGCGCGATGGCGACTCGCTGCTGCTGTCCGCCTGAAAGCTGGTCTGATCTGCGGTCGGCGAGATGCGCAAGGCCGACCCGGTCCAGACACATCATGGCCCGGTCCCTGTTGTCAGATGAAGCGAAGGGAGCCATGACCGGCAGAATGCTGCGATGGTGGCCCATCCGCCCAAAGAGTACATTTTGAAATACGCTCAAATTGTAAACAAGGTGAAAATGTTGAAACACCATGCCGAGCTTTTTGCGTACTGGCTTAAACGACCTTCTGCTGAGGGAGGCAAGATCTGTGCCCTGCAGGTAAATCGACCCGGAAGTCGGGCGCTCAAATCCGGAGAGACACTTGAACATCGTAGATTTTCCGGATCCATTGTGACCGAGCAGAGCAACAGCTTCTCCTTTATTTACATGAAACGATATGTTCTGCAACGCCGTTGTTCCATCCGGGTACGTTTTGGTTACATGCTCAACGTGCAGATCGGAAGTGACGTTACTCTTCATCGAAAGAAAGTCCCAATGTTTCATAGGCTCTTCTCATTGGATCGTAGTCCTCATCGGATGCTTCGAGGAAGCGTGCCTGCATGTATTTATCGTTCTCGCCGGTCACGAGAATGCTGTCGATGATTTCTTCCTGCGCCTCAATCATCGCCTCCTGCATTGCGGCAACGAAATCTTCAGGAAGCTCAGGACTTGCGACAAACACATCGTTTGGAAGCGGCGGTCCTTCATGAATCAGACGGTACTGGCCTTCTCCGTCTTCCTCCACCATTTCGTGGTAATCTTTAATGCCGGTTGCAAGTACGTCAACGTCATGGTTTTTAAACGCTTCAATGCGGACATTATCAAGCAGCTGAATATCAAAATCGGCATCCAGATCGTATCCTTCTTCAATCAAAATGGAACTTGGGCCAATATGACCGCTTGTTGATCCGGCATCTTTCATGGCGATGGAAGTACCGACAATATCGTCGAGCGTTTCATAGTCGCTGTCCTCGTGAACGATAAACGCAGCATGGTATTCGTCGCGCTCAATTCCGACAAAGGGATAGGAGTCCGGTACGACATTATTAATCTGCACATACTCTGAAGGGCCGGCCAGCATCACGTCCACCTGATCATATTCCAGAGCCGTTGCGCCGACGATTCGGTCTGATACCGCAAAAAACTCTACCTCGATATCGAGTACTTCTTCCAACTGCTCCTTAAATGGTTCAAATTCGCGCTGTAGTTCTTCCATGCCTTCCACACCAGTATCGGCAAAACGGAGCGTCTCCGGCCACGCTTCTTCATCTTCCGCCGCTTCAGGAGCGGTATTTGCCGCCTCCTCCGCTTCAGCTGTATCATTCTCCTCATTTGCCCCACAGGCTGTCAAAGCGATAGCCGCCAGCGACATACCAGTAATTGTCCATGCTTTTTTCATTGTAAATTCCTCCTCGGTTATGTAATCCGGTGCCTACACTACAGCAGGTTTGTAAAGGCGGCGGTAAGGCAGTGTTAAGGGTGTATGAAAGATTGTGAATAAAAGCGTGAATAATGAATGAAGCATGAAGATTGTGAATGGATGAATCAGGAAGGTCTGCGCAGGGTAAGGCAAACAGGGCAAATGATTGTAAAGAACATGAATGGCATATCTTTTATCTATGTCCGCTGCTTTTCAGAAATGGAGCGTCATTTTTACATTATTTTCATGCGGAGAGGTGCTATAATAAATTAATTTCATGTTGGAGGTGGCTCCCCTAAAGGGGAATAAATGGACATAGTCTTAGGAATGAATCTGCTGCTCGTAGCACTGCTGATCGGTCTCACCGCCTTTTTTGTCGGTGCAGAATTTGCGATTGTGAAAGTCAGAATGTCGCGGCTTGATCAGCTTGTTGCAGAAGGCAGCCGAACGGCTGTAACGGCGAAAAAAGTAACATCAAATCTGGACTACTACTTATCAGCCTGTCAGCTCGGTATCACCGTTACGGCACTCGGTCTCGGCTGGCTTGGCAAACCGACAGTAGAACGACTGTTATATCCGGTTTTTGATGTACTGGGCATTCCGGCTGCGGCAGCAGCCGTCGTTTCATTCGTAATTGCGTTCTCATTTGTAACGTTTTTGCATGTCGTCGTCGGTGAGCTCGCTCCAAAGACGCTTGCCATCCAATTTTCTGAAAAGATGACCCTTCTGCTGGCACCGCTGCTGTATATGTTCGGAAAAGTGATGTTTCCATTTATTTGGACGCTGAATGGCGCTGCCAGACTGCTGCTGCGTACAATCGGCGTTCGTCCGTCACCTCATGAGCAAGCACACTCGGAGGAAGAACTACGGATCATTATGGCTCAGAGTTTGGAAAAAGGGGAAATCGACCAGCATGAATATGTATTTGTTGAAAATGTGTTTAAACTCGATACACTGACAGCAGAGCAGGTGATGGTTCCACGCGTCAGAATGATCACACTTCCGGACAATGCAGATACGCCTGCGGTGGCAAAGCTGCTGGATACGCATCATTTCAGTCGTTATCCGGTTACGGTAAATGGAAATAAGGATCAGATCCTGGGCTTTGTGCATACGAAGTCGTTGATTTTCCAATATAAAGAGACGGATCATGTTTATATTAAAGACGTGCTGCAGCCGCTGCCGACCGTAGCTGAATCGGCTAATTTACAGCAGACGCTGCAAATGATGAGGCAGACGCATACGCACATGGTGCGCGTTGTCGATCAGTACGGAGGTACAGCGGGTATTGTAACGATGGAAGATATTTTAGAGGCTCTTATTGGTGACATACAGGATGAATTTGATGAAGAACCGGTGCTTTGGAAACAAGTGGATCCACACACGTATATCATTGATGCAGAAATGTTAGTGACGGATGTCGACCGTCATCTGGGTATCACAAAAGCGGCACCTTATGAAGGCCTTAAGGCAGGGGAACTAATGCAGCAATCGGGTCAGTTTGATGGTCCGGGAGCATCGCTGACTGTAGGAAACTGGAAATGGTCAGCGGCAGAGTTGCATGAGGGACAGGTGAAACGGATCAAAATTCAGCCTGAAGCCGGGACAGCGGGTGCTCCTGCTGCTAAACGCAGCGAAGAAGCAATTCTCTCCTCCTGATAAAAACCAGTTTGGACATAGCATTCAGTACGTTTACACAGGCGCTGAAGAAGGGAAATTCCTCTTCTTCAGCGTTTTTTACTTCAGGATGCCAGTCGTCTGTGTCAACAGCATGTTGCCAGAAAACGTCCCTTCTATAGCCCCGGACCCAGTAAATGATAAAGTCTTCATCTATTCTCATCAATTTCTAATCTGAGATTCATTGTACGCTCATCTTTTCAGGGTACGCTTTATACTGTAATCAATAAACGAAAGGGTGACGCGACATGAAAAAAGTAATGACAGGACTGGCAGCAGTAACACTGCTTACAGCATGCGGAGGACTTAATTCTGTAGAGCCGGAGCAAAATACAAGCACAGCAGGCCAAGAAAATGAAGTAGAGACAGAAATCAATGACCCGGCAGCGGACAGCTCAGACGAGAATGAAGCAGTGAATGAAGAAAATGAAGAGAATCAAGCCGAGACTAATACAGAAACCAATGAGGATAACACAGCAGATCAGGAAAATAACGAGACAGCCGGTGAGGAAGAATCTGCCGCAGCGGACGTGATCGAATTTGACCTGCACATTGAGTTTCTGGATGATACGGAGTGGGAGTACGAGTTTGAACGAAACGATCTGGATGATACGGAAGTAGAGCGTGACGGGGAAGAAACGCTTACTGGAGAAGCAGCCGCTGCTGAGATCGAAACGCTGCTGGCGGAGCTGGATATGACGACAGACCGTCCGCTGGAAGAGATGATTCAGGAAGTGCTGGAAGCAGCAGGTGCGCCGCTGGATGAAGTAGACGATGTCGATGTGGAAGTAAAGTATGCGGACGGGGAAGAAATCGTCATCGACCATGAAGGCAGACAGCAGTCCGGAGATCTCGGAAGTGTCAGAGAGTTTGATCTGGATATTGATTTCTTTAATGGCGAAGACCTCGAATATGAGTATGAAACCGATGGCCCGGAAGGAGAAATTGAGCGCCGTGACGGCTCCGAAACAGAGGGACCTGAAGCTGTAGAGGAAATTGAGGAACTGCTTGGCAGCATTTCCATTACGATGGACCGTACAATTGCGGAAATGAAGCAGGAAGTCCTGGCGGAGCTGGATATCGAAGAAGATGAAGTAGAAGACTTTGATATCGATGTAGAATATGAGAATGGGCAGACGATTAAATTCAAGCACGATGTGGAATAAATGATCGATTTGGAACAGACGGCAGGAGGAGACATTCCTTCTGCTGTTTTTTTTCTTGCGAGCAAAAAGCAATACGTGAGAGCAGCATTTCTCTTTACAAATCTAACGAAAGCAGATAAGATGGTCTCAACAATAAAAGTTTCCTTCGGGAAACATCATGGCTATACATAAACTTTTGTATAAAAAGAGGGATGACAAATGAAAAAGATGGTTTGGCTGCTGCCGGCACTGTTGCTGGCCGCTTGCGGGGAAGCAGAATCCGGAGGCAGTGAAGAAGAGCAGGATTTATATATTACCACAAGCTTTTCCGTACTCGGCGATATTGCCGCAACGGTTGCAGGCGAGCACGCGGAAGTTGATTACATCGTGCCGATCGGCGAAGAGCCGCACGAATATGAGCCGGTACCGAGTGATTTCCGTAACGTGAACGAAGCAGATGTGTTTTACGTCAACGGTCTGGGACTGGAAGAGTGGCTGCAGCGCGTCGTCGAAAACGCAGCGGACACAGATGTGGTGGAGACGTCCACCGGCGTCGAGGAAATTCCGCTTGAAGGAGAAGATGGGGTCGACCCGCACGCATGGCTGAGCCCGGCGAACATTCCATACTACGTGGACAACATCGTTGCCGATTTGTCGGAGCGGGCACCGGATGCCGCTGCTGATTTTGAAGCAAACGGCGAACAGCTGAAGCAGGAAGCAAAGGAGCTGTCGGCTCAGATTGAAGAAGAGCTTGCGGACATACCGGAAGAACAGCGGCTGATCGTCGTCAGTGAAAATGCCTTTAAGTATTTCGGGGCTGATTTTGATATCGACACAGACGGCATCTGGGAGCTGAACTCGCATGAAGAAGGCACAACCGGCCAGATGAACCGGATCATTGACGTGATTCAGGACCGCGGCGTCCCGGCAGTGTTTGTCGAGTCGACCGTGGATCCGCGCTACATGGAGACCGTATCTGATAACTCCGGCGTGCCGATTGCCGGCGAAGTTTACACCGATGCTGTCGGTGAAGAAGGAAGCGGGGCAGAAACGTACCTTGACATGCTGCGCCACAATGCCTCGGTGTTTGCAGAGGGACTAGCAGAATAAGAAAAGAAGAGGAGTCGGCAAGCTGCCGCTCCTCTTTTTGGTGCTATGGCTGAAACACGTCCAGCTTGCTGATCCGTTCGACGGCTTCCTGAATCCGTTCTTCCGGCTGGACGAGACCGACGCGCAGAAATCCTTCTCCTGAAGGTCCAAAGCCGCTGCCTGGGGCGGTGACGACATGAGCTTCGTGAAGCAGCTTGTCAGCGAACGCTTCCGAGGTCCAGCCGTCGGGAACGGGGAGCCAGGCGAAAAATGATCCCGCCGGAGCAGGAACCTCCCAGCCGGCGTCGCGCAGGCCGCTGATAAGCAGATCCCGTCTTTTTTTATACGTATCCGTCAGTTCCCGCACGCTGTCCTGCGGTCCGTTCAGCGCATCAGCGGCAGCATGCTGCACGGCACCGAACAGGCTGACGTACAGATGGTCCTGCAGCAGGTTCAGGTGCTTGATGACGGAGGCGTTGCCGACGGCGAATCCGATCCGCCAGCCTGCCATGTTAAACGCTTTGGACATCGTAAACATTTCCACCCCAATGTCTTTCGCGCCCGGCGTCTCCAGAAAGCTGGCGGGCTTCTCGTCGTAGCCGATAGTCCCGTACGCAAAATCGTGGCAGACGCAGATGCCGTACCGTTCGGCGAGGGAGACAGTCTCTTCAAAAAAGCGGCTGTTTGCAACCGCCGCGGTCGGGTTGTTCGGGTAGTTTAAAAACATCAGCTTTGCTTCATCCAGCACGCTGCTGTTGAGCTGACCGAAGTCCGGTAAAAACTGATTTTCCTGTTTGAGCGGCATAAACGTAACGGCTGCACCGGCCATCGACGTACCGGAAAGGTAGTCGGGGTAGCCGGGATCCGGGAGCAGCGCACGGTCGCCCGGATTCAACAGGCACTGGCTGATTTCAACGAGGCCGGTTTTGGCACCGGAGAGCACGGCGACCTCCGTTTCCGGATCGAGCGTGACACCGTGCTCGCGCTTATAATAAGCGGCAACAGCTTCCTTTAAAAACGGCCAGCCGGTGAACGGAGAATATTTATGGTACAGCGGACTTTCGGCAGCATTCTGGAGAGAATGGACGACGTGTCCTGGTGTCGGCAGATCCGGGTTTCCCTGTCCAAGATTAATGACATCGTGGCCTTCCTGTTTCAGAGCGGCAGCAGTGCCGGCAAGCTTGGCAAAAAACTGCTCCGGCAGCTGCTGGAGCATCGTTGATGGTGCAAATGTGCGGCTCATAGCATCGGTCCTTTCTTCGTCTGTTTCCTTTAGTGTACGGAAAAGAGAGCGGTATCGTAAACAAAAGCTTCGACTCTCGTCAGGCAGAACCCTTTTTCGGGTAATGAGAAAAGAGTAAGATAGAAGAAGGCGCGTTCCAGCCAGGAACCAGACGGGAGAGGACATCATGCCAGACGACATACGAAAAGGACCGCTCGTCGCCGTGCTGCTGACAGGTACATTTGTCGCGATCTTAAACCAGACGCTGCTTGTCACGGCGATCCCGCCGATTATGCGCGATCTCGGAATCGATGCGAATACGGCGCAGTGGTTGAATACGATATTCATGCTTGTGAACGGAATTATGATTCCGATTACAGCGTTTTTAATAGGAAAGTATACGACGAGAGCATTGTTTATGACGGCGATGAGCCTGTTTGCACTCGGTACACTTATTGCAGGCCTTTCGCCGAACTTTGAAATGCTGATAGCGGGACGGATCGTACAGGCATCCGGAGCCGGGATTATGATCCCGCTCATGCAGACGGTGCTGTTTATGGTCTTTCCAGTGGAAAAGCGGGGGCAGGCGATGGGGCTTGTCGGACTTGTCATTGCGTTTGCCCCGGCGATTGGACCGACGCTCTCCGGATGGGTCGTCGATCAGTATCCGTGGCGGGCGCTGTTTTTCATCGTGCTGCCGATCGCGATCATTGATTTGATCGTTGCGTACTTCGTACTGAAAAACGTCACGAAGCGAACGTTCCCGAAAATTGACCGTCTTTCGATCATGCTGTCCACGCTCGGCTTCGGCGGTTTGCTGTATGCCTTCAGCAGCGCCGGTTCAACGGGCTGGGGAAGCACGCAGGTGCTTGCCTCCGTATCCATCGGCGCCGTGGCGCTGTTCTGGTTCATCAGCCGTCAGCTGAAGCTGCCGGAGCCGATTCTCGAATTCCGCGTGTTCCGCTACGGCATTTTCACGATTTCCAATATCATCGGCGTCGTGCTGTTTATGTCGATGATCGGAGCAGCGACGATCCTGCCGATTTACATGCAGGACATGCTCGGCTTCAGCGCATTCCAATCAGGGCTTATGCTGCTGCCGGGTGCGATATTAATGGGCGTATTCAATCCGATCACCGGGAGAATTTTTGATAAAGTCGGGGCAAGGTGGCTGTCGATCAGCGGCATGGCACTGCTGACGGTGATGACGTTTCTGTTTACGAGACTGACCGAAGATACATCGTTTGCCTACATGGCGACGGTGCACGCCTTCCGCATGCTGGCACTCGCGATGGTGATGATGCCGGTGACAACGGCAGGCCTGAACCGGCTGCCGGAGCACCTGATTCCGCACGGAACGGCGATGAACAACACGCTCCGCCAGGTCGGCGGCTCGCTCGGCACGGCCTTTCTCGTGACGATGATGACCGTCGGGGCAGCCGCCTCCGGAAACGGCATCTCCGAAAACGAGGCGATGATTCAAGGGGTGAACATCTCCTTCTGGGTCGCAACCGGCCTGTCGTTCGTCGGCTTCGTGATCGCGATGTTCATTAAAAATCCAGCTCCAAAACAACAGGAAGAAGCATAAAAGAGCGGTGCCGGAGATTCATTCCGGCACCTTTTTTTTACATGGAGGCGGCAGTTTCACATAAAACGAGTAAACCTCCTCACAACAAGCAGAAGCATACGCATTAAAAGGGAATGGATACGCATAAGAGAGGGAAGCATACGCATAAAGCAGGAACCAGTTACGGATAAGGACCTCCAGTTACGCATAAGGAGGCGAAGAATGCTCATTATAGACGAAAGCATGCTCATCAGCGGTCGTTCTGTGCGCATAATCGCAACCAGCTGCGCATAAGGAAAGAACGATGGGTAATAAAAGATCCCCGTCGGCAGTTTCACATAAAGCGGCAGAGCTTCCTCGTAAAACGAGAAAACTTCCTCATAAAGTGCGGTCTCCTCCTCATAAAAAGTAGAAGCATACGCATAAAGCGGGAACCCGCTGCGAATAAGGACCTCCAGTTACGCATAAGGAGGCATAGCGTGCGCATTACAGAAGAAAGCATGCTCATAAACGGTCATCCTGTGTGAATAACGCTCCCTTCTCCTGCGATTAAGCAAATCTGCTTTCCGAAAGATCTGCATGTCTACAATAGTCCTGTGTAAACCGCGCTGTTGCACAATCGTTTGCACACCCTTAGCCGCAACGGGCCGTATGACATTCTGCTGAACGTTGCCAGCGGCGTTGCATGAATCGCGAAAACAGGCTAACGTCGTAAATGAAAGCGATTTCATAACAGGGAGGATGTTTTCATGAAAAAGACGTTGCTGACTGGAATGGCGGCCTTCATGCTGATGCCGGCGGGTACGACGCTGGCGGAATCGGAAAATGGCACGATGATGCAGTATTTTGAATGGCACCTCGAAAATGACGGAGAGCACTGGAACCGGATGAACGCGGAAGCTGAGGCGCTGAGTGATGCCGGCATCACGGCACTCTGGATTCCGCCGGCTTACAAAGGATCCGGGCAGGGGGATGTCGGCTACGGAGCCTACGACCTGTACGATCTTGGGGAATTTGATCAAAAAGGAACCGTACGGACGAAGTACGGTACAAAAGCAGAGCTGGAATCAGCCATCGATGAAGTGCAGTCGCAGGGTATTCAGGTGTACGGCGACGTCGTCATGAATCATAAAATGGGTGCTGATTTTACAGAAGCGGTAGAGGCGGTGCAGGTCAACCGTTCCAACCGGCTGCAGGACATTTCCGGTGCTTATGAAATTGAAGCGTGGACCGGCTTCGACTTTCCGGGAAGAGACGGTGTTTATTCCGATTTTCAGTGGCGCTGGTTTCATTTTAACGGCGTAGACTGGGATGCCCGATATGAAGAAGATCACCTTTTCCGGCTGGCACATACGGGCTGGAATTCCGATGTCGACCTGGAATACGGCAATTACGATTACTTACTCGGATCGAATATTGATTACAGCCACCCGGAAGTGCGGGAAGAAATGATGAGCTGGGGCAGCTGGTTTACAGACGAGCTGAATCTGGACGGCTACCGGCTGGATGCGGTGAAGCATATGCCCGCCTGGTATATGAATGACTGGGTCGGCTTCCAGCGTGACGAAGCGGATCAGGATTTGTTTGTCGTCGGTGAATACTGGGCGGACGACCTCGGCGCAATCGAAAGCTATCTGGAGCGGATGGACTGGGACGTCTCGATGTTCGACGTGCCGCTGAACTATAATTTCTATGAAGCATCGAGAACAGGCGGCAGCTACGATATGCGAAACCTTTTGGACGGCTCGCTCGTTGAAACGCATCCGATGCATGCGGTGACGTTTGTCGACAATCACGACACGCAGCCGGGAGAATCTCTGGAATCATGGGTGGACGACTGGTTCAAGCCGCTTGCCTACGCCGTTATTTTGACGCGTGAAGGCGGTTATCCGTCAGTCTTTTACGGGGACTATTACGGGATTCCAAACGACGGCATCGGCGCAAAGCAGGAGATGCTCGATACGCTGCTGGAAGCAAGGCAGGACTATGCGTACGGCACGCAGCATGACTACTTTGACCACTGGGATGTGGTCGGCTGGACGCGTGAAGGAAGCAGCAGCCACCCTGGCTCCGGCATGGCAGCCCTCATGTCCAACGGTCCCGGCGGAGCAAAGTGGATGTACGTCGGCAGAGACCGTGCCGGTGAAACGTGGACCGATCTGACGGGTAATCACGGTGCGTCTGTCACCATTAACAGCGACGGCTGGGGCGAATTCCATACGGACGGCGGTTCTGTATCGATTTATGTGCAGCAATAGGGAGTCGGCTCATACTTAATAAGCGCTGAAACAGGGGACAACCTTGTTTCAGCGCTTATGTTATAGAGACTGCTTATCAGTTCAGTTTTCGTGACCGGCGATGTCGTTTAAAACGGATTTCACGCTCTGATACGTCGGGTAGTCGGCGAGACTTATGTTTTGTGCGATGATCATCTGGGCCGTTTCGGAGCGAATGCCGCTCACGATTACCTTCAGTCCGACGAGTTTCATCGAATCGAGAATCATAAACAAATGATCAGCTACCTCCTGGGTGATTTCATATGCTCCCGAAAAATCAACGATGACCGTCTGTATTTGCGATTCGGTCAGGCGCGGCAGCGTGTTCTCGAGCAGGCTGCTCGTACGCCGCTGGGTCAGATTGCCGATGAGCGGCAGCACGGAAATGCGGTCCCGTACAGGAACGATTGGCGCGGACAACTCCAGCATTTCTTTACGCATCTGCTCCAGCTGCTCCTGATAGCGGCTGTTGTAGTTCGCTGTCGTGCTGTTAATCACTTCATCGAACACTTCGACGATGCTGTTGATCAGCTGATAGCAGCTCGTCGACGTATGTTCCGCCTTACCCTGCAGCCGCTTCAGCAGTTCCATGCGCATCTGGTTTAAGTAACCGGTCATATCTTCAATTTCCAGTCCGCCTTCTGCAGCGCGGTTATGTGTATCATAGTCCAGTTTATCGAGCGGTGTGGCCCCGTTTTTCCCTTCAAGCCGGCGCCGGATCGTCTCCATTAACCCATAAGATAAACGGTAATGCATCTCGTAGCTGTTTTCGTCCTCATGTAAAAATGGTGAGCTTTCCCTCAGACTTTCCATCAAATCGGCGGTTAAGCCGTCCAAATCCTCAAATATTTCCGCTTCCTGAACAGACATCGTCATTTGATCACCTATATTCTTAGTAGATTCAGAGTCTATATTACTAGATGAAGGAAGGGATTACAATCGATGACTGCGCTTATGGCGCACCCGGGGCAGGCAGAAACGTTACTTGGTTTTTGCCAAACTGTTTGCCCTCAATGAGCGCCTGATCAGCTCTCGACAGCGTTTGCTCCAGAGAAGAGTCGACCTCCGTCAGACCGCCTGTGAAGGAAAGCCCCTGCGGCTCTGGCAGCTCATTCATCGCAAGTGCCATACGACGTACGGCCTGCTCGACTTCCGCCTGCTCGCCATCAGGGAAGTAGAGCAGAAATTCTTCTCCTCCCCACCGGGCCGCCATAGCGGGTGCCGTCATTTCTGCTTTTATAATCCCGGCCGCATGCGCTAAGGTGTGATCTCCGCCGGTGTGCCCGAACTCTCCGTTCACCTTTTTAAAATCATCCAAATCGAGCAGCGCGAGATATCCGGATTTCCCCTGATCGAGTGCTTCCTGAAGCTGCACGTACATCCAGCGCCGGTTGTAAAGGCCTGTCAGCGGATCAAACCGTTCGGCGGCTTCCAGTTCTATGCTTTTTTGATCGTGCATGCGCTTGTAAAACAGCAGGCAGATAAAAAAGATTGTAAACACCATAAATACGTTTACCGTTAAAATGGTCTGCAGCACATTCGGTGGAAAATAGCCGGTATTGGCGGGTGCGATGAAGAAGATAGAAAAGAAAAACGTGACGGCAGCGGTGTTTAGAACAACCTGCCAGGCAAGTGGAAGGAAAATCAGCGTCAGTACTGGGAAGTTCAAAATAAACAAATGGAGGCCGGCGGCAGTGCCGACGAGGTAGGAGCCGATCGTAATATGGACAATCGTGTTAACGAGCTGGGTGACTGCAATCTGCTTATACTGCTCCTTTTGCACGAGCGGAAGCAGCAGGAAAACGACGATCGTGCTGACCACGTGCGCACTCGCCAAAATCCAGTCTCCAGAAAAAATGTTGAGGATCATCAGAATCAAGTGGACCGACCAGTTTAAATAAAGAAAACGGGTCATCAGCTTCTGCAGCGGCGTGTAGGCGTTAGTTGCAGCATGATTCACAGCACTCATCCTCCAAATTTGATAAGAAAAACAAGTCTCCGGACCTATTGAAAAATAGTTCGTTACTATAATAATAACGTAAATAATGAAAAAATCAATCTTTCCTTTTTCGCAGAAGTGCTGACGGTCGACGGGAATGCGCTGTGTTGTAAGGTCGTTTCGCTTATCTGAACGGGTTTGTGCAAATTTATGGAAGGGAATGAGAATGGAAACAGGAAAGGAGTGTCCTGAATGAGCGATGTAAGGCTGATTCCATATAAGGTGGAAAAGCGGTTCCGGACGATGTCGAACGTGCCGCGGGGAATTGAAATGGTTGAAGCTCCTGCTTTCTGGAACGAAGCAGGAAAAGGAAGCGGACACGTTACAGCTGTTATTGATACAGGCATCTCGCTGAACCATCCGGACTTAGAGGACCGGATTGTAGGAGGAAGGAACTTTTCACAGGACGACGGTGGAGGCCCGGACAGCTATGACGACTACAACGGTCACGGTACGCATGTTGCAGGTACGATCGCAGCAGCCGAAAATGGGTCCGGCGTAATAGGTGTGGCTCCGGAAGCGAAGCTGCTCAGCTTAAAGGCACTCGATCAAAACGGAGGCGGATCGATGCAGTCCGTCGTCGATGCGATTGATTACGCGGTAGACTGGGAAGGTGCTGACGGGGAGCGTGTACGCGTGATCTGCATGTCGCTCGGAGGCCCGGAGGATATCCCGGAGCTGCACGAGGCGGTAAAGCGGGCTGTTTCCGAGCGAATTGCGGTAGTTGTTGCAGCCGGCAACGAAGGCGATGGCAATCTGGATACAGATGAGTTTGCCTATCCGGGTGCTTATAATGAAGTAATTCAAGTCGGTGCCGTCAATTTTCAAGGTGAGCTGACGGAGTTTACAAACACAAACGATGAAATTGATCTCGTTGCACCTGGTCATAACATTCTCTCCACCTACCTCGACGGCGGCTACTCGGAGCTGAGCGGAACCTCGATGGCAGCTCCGCACGTAGCCGGTGCGATGGTCCTGCTGCTTCACTGGGCAGAAGAAGGCTTTGGACGGCGTATCTCAGAGGCAGAAATGTACGCACAGCTGATTCGCCGTACGACGCCGCTGGGTCATCCATTGACGGCTGAAGGGAACGGTCTCCTTACGCTCGGTCTGGTGGAACGAATTGCCGCCTGGACCGGTGAACAGCCGGCGGCCCCATAAGCAGAGGAGGAACGAAACATGGCAGTTGATATAGAGTTTACGTTTATTGATACGAATCACGTGACCCTGCACACAGCACTAGCTGGACCGGAAGATGGGGAGCTTGTCGTTTTACTGCACGGCTTTCCGGAGTTCTGGTACGGCTGGCGTCATCAGATCGAAGCGCTTGCGGAAGCGGGTTACCGGGTTGCCGTGCCGGACCAGCGCGGCTACAATCTGAGCAGCAAGCCCGATGGTGCATCGCTTTACACTGTTGATTTGCTCCGCGACGACATCGCCGGTCTGATTGAGCAGCTCGGTTATGACGAGGCGCACTGGGTCGGCCACGACTGGGGCGGCGCGGTTGCCTGGTACGCGGCAGCCACAAAGCCGGAGCTCGTCAAAAAGCTGACGGCGATCAACATCCCTTACCCCGGGGCGATGGGCAAGGCACTGCTCCGCTATCCGCCGCAGCTGTTAAAAAGCTTGTACATGGCGTTTTTCCAACTGCCGGAGCTTCCCGAAAAGCTGATGCAGACGGATGATCTGGAGCAGATGAAAAAAGGCATCGCGATGACAGCAAACCCGGGAGCGTTTACCGAAGACGATCTCGAGCGCTACAAAACCGCCTGGGCGCAGCCCGGTGCTTTGACCGGCATGCTGAACTGGTATCGTGCCATCTGGCGAAAAGAGATCCGTCCCGATCTCGTGCAGGTGCCGGTGCGGATTCTCTGGGGGCTGGGGGATCCGTTTCTGCACAAAACGACGGCGAAGGTGAGTCTTGAGTACTGCGCGAAGGGCGAGCTGATCTATATTGACGATGCCACCCACTGGGTTCATCATGAACAGCCGGACGTCATCAACCGGCTGATGCTGGAGTTTCTGAAGCAGGAAAAAACGTAAAACCAGAAGTCACTAAGGTATCTTTCGACTTACGAAAGGTGCCTTCTTTTATGTCTGCCGCTTCCAATTAAGTGCTCCGGTGCCGATATTAGAACCGGAGGACAAGGGCCTCTGCCACCATATAAAGAGGGGGAGAAGATCGTGACGCTGAAAGCAAAGCTGCTTGGCGCTTTTTCGATCGTTGTTGTCATTATTTTTGTCATTGGAGGGCTGGCGCTTTCAAGCCTCAGTTCGATGAATCAGAACGGGGAAACGATGTATGAGGATCGGGTGATGGCGTTAAGCCACTTGATTGACGTGGTTCAATTTGCCGAGAGAGCCCGGGGTGAAATGCTCACGTCGCTGTTGACGGATGACCCACTGCGGGCAGAGGAAGCACTCGTTGAACTGGCTTACATTGATCCTATTTTAGAAGAATACGCAGGCACATATTTAACCTCTGATGAAGCAGAAAAATTAACTCAGTTTCAGGGGGAGGTAGCGAATTTCTCCAGTGCATTGGAATTTATGAATGAGGAAATTCAGGCGGGCAATATGGAGGCAGCCACGAGAGTTACAGAAACGGCTGCGATGGAGTTTGCACAGGTTGAGGAAGCGCTGGAATCGTTGATCGTTATTAATGAGGAAGTTGCGGCGGAACTCAATGCAGCAAACCAGTCATTATTTGAGCAGAGCCGCGTTCTGATGATCGCAGCGGCTGTCGCGGCGGTTCTGGCTGCAGCTGGACTGGGTATTTTTCTCGGACGTTCCATCGGCGGAGCAGCCGGCAAGGTGTCGGATTATATGAAAGCAGTGGCTGCCGGGGATTTAACAAGAGAGCCGCTTCACGTAAACCGGAAGGATGAACTTGGGGAGCTGATGGCGTCGGCGAATTCGATGCAACGAAATCTGAAAGATGTCCTGCGTGGTGTCACAGAAGCATCGCAGGACGTGACGCAGAACAGCGAGGAGCTGCTGCAGTCCGTCGACGAAATGCGGAACGGCAGCGAACAGGTAGCTTCTACGATGGAAGAGCTCGCGTCCGGGGCTGAACTTCAGGCCGGAAGCGCAGGTACGCTTGCAGAAAGCATCGAAGCGTTTCTCGATCAGATCGAATCAAGCCGTCTTGCTGGTGAAGCAGCATCAACGGAGACGAAGGCTGCTGATGAGGCAGCGGAGATCGGACGGGAACGTAGGGTGTCTTCTCTAGCTTCTATGGAGGAAATTCACGAGGCTGTGCGCGCTGCGGTAGACGATGTGCGCGGTCTTGATGAAAAAACGAAAAATATTACCTCTCTCGTCGATATGATTCAGGGAGTCGCGGATCAGACGAACCTGCTTGCCTTGAACGCTGCGATCGAAGCAGCGCGGGCCGGCGAGCACGGACGCGGGTTTGCGGTTGTAGCTGACGAGGTGCGCAAACTGGCGGAGCAGGTCTCGGTATCTGTAGCGGAAATAACGAGCATCGTCCACGCGATTCAACAGGAGTCAGCCGTTGTAGCGGCAGGGCTCGAAGGTGGTTTTAAAAAGGCTGAGGCCGGTGCTGAACAGGTGCGCCTGACTGGAGAGGCATTTGAAACTGTTCAAAAAGCAGCAGCCGCTTCTGCAGAACGGATGCAGGAACTGACTGGCCGGCTGGCAGAGGTGACGGCCGGAAGCGGAAAAATCCGCAGCTCGATCAGCGAAGTAGCTTCGGTGTCGCAGCAGTCTGCAGCGGGAATTGAAGAGACAGCGGCTTCGACCGAGCAGTCTCTCAGCTCGATGGAAGAGATCGCCTCAAGCTCATCCGATCTTGCCCGTCTTGCTGAAAATCTGCAGGAAAAAGTCCAGCAATTTCAGCTTCGTGCATAATTACGAACATTTTCGATTAAAAATGTATACATCAAGGTGCTTTCGTCAGGTGATGTGACATAGAATGAACGGGAAAACGGCTGATATCAGCCGTTTTTTATCTGTTAATGGAGCCAGAAAGTGTGTGAGGTAATGTGACATACTTTTCAGCTTATTCATAAAAATGTTTTATCAGAATATTGATAATTATGTAATTGTATGATACGCTCTTTTTTATCAGTAATCATTTTCAAGTTAATTAAACCATTAGGACGAGAGGGGATCAGTACACATGAAAAAGAAATGGGCAGGTATCGTTTTAGGTACAGCAGCAGTTACAGCACTTGCTGCCTGCGGGGGAAATGAAGATGGGGATATGCCTACATACACGGTGGCGACAGACTCCAACTACGTCCCTTTTGAATTTCTGAATGACGAGACAGGGGAAATGGAAGGCTTTGATATTGACCTGATCAATGCGATTGCCGAAGAAGTCGGCTTCGAAATCGATCTGGAAGTAGTCGAATTCGACGGTATCGTTTCCGGAATGGGAACAGGGCGCTATGATATTGGAATTGCCGGCATGACGATCACAGAAGAGCGCGCAGAGAACTTTGAATTCTCCCGCCCTTACTACAGCGCCGGTCTGATTCTTGCGGTCCAGCCGGGTGAAGAGGACATTCAGTCGATCGACGATGTCGACGGGCTGCGTGTCGCAACGCGGGCTGCTACAACGAGCCAGACGTTCCTTGAAGAAAATACAGATGCAGAAGTAGTCACGTTCCCGGATATCGTGAACGCGTACCAGGATCTGCAGGCGGGTCGTGTCGATGCGGCGATTTATGACCTTCCAAACGTGCTGTACTACATTGAGACAGAAGGTGTAGGCGAGATGGAAACCGTCGGCGATACGCTCACTGGTGAGCAGTACGGGATTGCCTTCCCGGAAGGCTCCGAGCTGCGTGAAGACGTTGATGCTGCATTGGAAACACTGATGGATGACGGTACGTATGCAGAAATTTATGAAGAATGGTTCGGCCAGGAGCCAAATATTGATCAGCTTGCCGAAACAGCAGAAGATGCGATGAATCTGGAGCCGGACGATGCAGAGGATGCGGACGACGCGGATACTGCAGATGAAGAAGTAAACGACGGCGAAGATGTTGAAAACGATCCAGCAGAAGACAACGAAGAAGACAACAACGAGTAACACACTGCAGGCAGTTGACCCGGTCTGATCACTCGTCGGACCGGGTTTATTTCGTAGAGGAGGTCTGAAGGACATGCTTGAAAATTTACAGGAAATTTTCTCGAGTCCACACTACACGAACACGCTCCCGTTTTTGTGGCGCGGCATGCAGCTGACGCTTCTCGTCACGTTCGTCGGGGTATTTATCGGGTTTATCATCGGAAGTTTCATCGGCTTGATGCGGCTTTCCAAAAACAAAGTCATTTACGGCATCGCCACGGTATACATAGAGGCATTCCGCGGTACGCCGATTCTCGTACAGGCGCTCTTCCTGTACTTCGGTTTCTCCGATTTTCTCGGGATTAACTTTACGGCGATCCAGGCTGGTATTCTCGTTATCGCTCTGAACGCCGGGGCGTATATCGCAGAAATCGTCCGCGGTGGTGTTGAGTCGATCGATAAAGGACAGATGGAAGCCGGCCGCTCCATGGGCATGACATCTACGCAGACGATGCGCTACATTATCTGGCCGCAGGCGTTCAAGCGGATGATTCCACCACTCGGCAACCAGTTCATCATCAGTCTGAAGGATACGTCCATATTTGCGGTTATTTCTCTCGGAGAGATGACCTATCTGATGCGGCAGTATGTTAGTACGACCGGGGATCCGTTTGTCCCGTATATCATGCTCTGTCTCGGGTATCTGATTATCACAATTCCGAGTATGGTCATTCTGCGACGCGTTGAACGGAGGTTGGATGTATAATGATCACAGTTAAAGATCTGCACAAAAGTTTTGGTGATAACGAGGTTCTTTCCGGCATCGATGCTCAAGTGGAAGAGCGTGAGGTCGTCTGCGTCATCGGCCCATCAGGCTCCGGAAAAAGTACGTTTCTCCGCTGCATGAACATGCTTGAGGAAATTACAAGCGGTGAAGTGATCATCGACGGTGAAAGTCTCACCGATCCGAAAACGAACATTAACAAGCTTCGCGCCCAAGTCGGTATGGTGTTCCAGCACTTTAACCTGTTTCCGCATATGACCGTGATGGAAAACGTTACGCTGGGACCTCGTAAAGTAAGCAGCAAAGATAAAGCAGAGGCCGATCAGCTGGCTAAAGCGCTGCTGGATAAAGTAGGACTTGCTGACAAGGCACAGGCCTATCCAGGCAGCCTGTCCGGCGGTCAGAAGCAGCGGGTCGCAATTGCGCGAGCGCTTGCGATGAACCCGAAGGTGATGCTGTTTGATGAGCCAACTTCGGCTCTCGACCCGGAGCTCGTCGGCGACGTGCTCGGCGTTATGAAGGACCTTGCCAAGGAAGGAATGACGATGGTCGTTGTCACGCACGAAATGGGCTTCGCGCGTGAGATGGGCGACCGCGTCATCTTCATGGACAAAGGTGTCATTCAGGAAGAAGGCAAGCCGGAGCAGATCTTCGACAATCCGCAGAACGAACGGACCCAGTCCTTCCTGAGCAAACTGCTGTAACGAGCATGACAAAACCCGGCCGCTGCGCCGGGTTTTTTTATGTTGAATTAAGGAGCGGGCGGTTGGGTCTTTGGGATCAAAAGAAACTTAACGAATGGGAAAAGCTGCACAACGCAGTTCAAAAGCGATTTAACAATGCTGAAAGAGAACACAGCAGCGGGCAAAAGTGATTTACGCAACGTAACAGTTCATGATAACGAATAAAACAACACAAGCACCTTCAAACGTTACACAGCGTTCCTCAAAACGAACACTACCCATTCATACGGACATCGGGCCGGCGCCCAATCCTCTTTTTAATAACACCCTTTCATCAAATGAACGCACGAAAAGCCCGGCGACAGCATTCGCCGGGTTTTTCAGGTGCCGTGCCGTCTATTCGTCGGTCATCGGCTTATACAGCTTTCCGAGAGGAAACACTTTCGTGAATTCGCCTTCCGGTGCATCCTTTAATCCGCGCTCGACCATGTTGACGCGGGAGTCGATCATATCGACGAGATGGATGATGTGCGCTTCGAGTGTTTTCGGCTCGACCGGCGAGCCCCACTCGAGCCTGCCGTGATGGCTGAGGATGCAGTGCTGCAGCTGGTACACGGCTTCCTGCTCGAGCTTGGTCAGCTTGGCATTGTCGGCGCGTTCGCTCAGAATACGCTGCACTTCCCGGTCGACGAGCATGGAAGACATCGAGATATGACCGATAAATTCGCCGGGTACGCTATACTGCGGGGCGATATGATTCGTATATTCCATCACCTTCGACGCATCGTGCAGCGTGATGCCGCCGATGATGAAGTCTTTGTTGATCGCAGGGTAGCGGGCAGCGATGTCGAGTCCGAGCCGGACCATGCAGACGGTGTGATACAGCAGCCCGCCGACGAAGGAATGATGGTTTTTCGTTGCAGCCGGGTAGCTGCTGAACGGCTTTTTATAGCGGGTGTAAATGCTGGAGACAATGTCCTGCAGCAGCGGATCTACTATCTGGTCGATCGCCTGCTCGAGCTCCTGCTGAAGTGATTCGATCGGCTCCGGCGGCATTTCGAGAAACTCGTGCAGGTCGACTTCGTTTTCCTGCATCGGCCGGAACGAGCGCGCCGTCATTTGCAGCTGGTCCTGATACGTAGACGTATCGCCTTCTATGTAGATGATCTTTCCTTCCTGCAGCACCTGCTTTACTTCATCTTCGCGGCCGCTGATCTGATCGCTCCAAACTTTAACGGGGATTTCTTTTGCTCCTTTTGACACAGACAGGTTGTAAAACGGGTCGCCTTTTTTCGTCTGTGCCAGATTGGCGCTGCGGATGAGGCCGAAGCCTTGAAACTGCTGATTCGCTTCTTCAAGCAGAGCTAAATCTTCTACTGCCATCGTGCATCCCTCCTCATGTATCTTTCTTTCCAGTTTATCATACAGGCTGTTCATCCGGTGTTCATAATAATCTGCTACACTGCAGGCAGGAGGTGCTGAACGTGTACAAACTGCTTATGGTGGAAGACGACGCTCACATTTGCGAGCTCGTATCGCTCTATACAACGAAAGCAAAGCTTGCGCTCATTACGGCAGCGGACGGGGAAGCCGGGCTCGCTGCTTACTATGACGAGGAGCCGGACTTAGTGCTGCTCGATATTATGCTGCCGGAGCGAAGCGGCTGGGAGCTGTGCCGGGAAATGAGAAAAGACAATCCGCTGCTGCCGATTTTGATGCTGACCGGCAGAGGGGAAGCGGAAGACATCGTACGTGGACTGGAAACAGGTGCCGACGACTATGTCGTGAAGCCATTTGATCCGAATGAACTGATGGCGCGGATTCAAGCGCTTCTTCGCCGGGCGCACCCGTTCTCGACAGGAAACCTGCTTTCAAGCGGGCGCTTGCAGGTGGACATGCAAAACCGGGAGCTGACGGCTGCCGGAGAAAAACTGCTGTTTCCGCCGCGGGAGCTGGAGCTGCTTGCTTTTTTTATGCAGTGCTCCGGACAGACATTGACGAGAGAGCAGCTGCTCGATGCCGTCTGGGGACGGGACTTTGACGGTGATCCCCGGACGGTGGACGTACATGTAAAGCGCATCCGCAGACGACTTGATACGGTTGAGAGCGGCGTTCAACTCGTCACGGTGCGGCAGGCGGGCTACCGGCTTGAGGAGATAATATGAGAAAGCAGTCGCTGTTTCGGAAGCTGTTCTCCACGTACGCTGCTGTCATTCTTGGGTCGTTTCTCGTCTTCGGTGCCGCCTATATTATTCAGTTTCACTATACGCTGTACGACGATTTCGAGCAGCGGCATGCCGACATCCGGGAATCAGTGGAGAGCCAGCTGCAGACAGCTGACCGCTACGGTTGGTCGCTGGATGAACGGGAGGAGAGCCTGTCCGCGGTGCTGAGCGGCTCTGATTACGAGGCAGAGCTGCTGGATAGCGGAAGCGAAGCGGCCTCCGGCTACTGGACCGGCGGCGAGCTGCATTACGAGGTCGTATCGCCGTTTGACGAAGGCTATCTCCGTACGGTGTTCACCGGTCTGGAGCATGATTACATCCGCGCTGTTACGGCGATTGCGGGCACAATCGGCGGTGTTTTAATGCTTGCAGCAGGGATGGTCTGGGTCGTTTCCAGGCGCCTTGCAGATCCGCTTCGTGAGATGAGCCGGGCGGCGTCTGCTGTAAGCGGCGGTGATTTCTCAGTGCGTGTCGAGGAGCACGGACCGCTTGAGATCAGCCGGCTCGGTCGTTCTTTAAACCAGATGGGGGAAGAGCTTGCCGAGACGGAGCAGCTCCGGAAGGCGTTTCTAGCCAACGTGACCCACGATCTTCGTTCTCCGCTGACGTCGATAAAAGGGTTTTTAACGGCGCTGGAAGACGGTACGATTCCGGACGAACGGCGCCCCTATTACTTTACACTCATGCGCGGAGAAACAGAGCGGCTGATTAAGCTTGTGCACGATCTGCTCGACCTCACGAAGCTGGAAGGCGGAAGAATCGAGCTCGATTGTGCACCGGTAGCACTTAAACCTGCTCTCGAGCGGGTTCTGGAAACTGCCGGTCCTGAGCTTGGAAGCCGCCGCACGGTGCTGACAGGAGAAACAGAAGCGGTTGTCTGGGGGGATCGAGAGCGGCTGGATCAAGTCTGGATCAATCTGCTGGCGAACGCTGCAGCATTTTCGCCGGAAAACAGTACGATTACGCTTACGCTCACGGAGCACCGGGAATCAGTTTCCGTTTCGATACGTGATGAAGGAAGCGGGATGACAAAAGAAGCGCTGGAGCAGATGTGGGATCGGTTTTACAAAGCGGACAGCTCCCGCTCCGGGAAAGCAGGCACCGGGATCGGTCTCTCAATTGTCCGTTCATTGACGGAACTGCACGGAGGCACTGTTTCTGCCGACAGCAGTGTAGGAGAGGGAACGACAGTCACGGTGACGTTGCCGAAAGCATAACAGTTGTTCATTTGCTGTTCATATTCGCCTGGTACGCTGAGTTGGACGTTATCAGCAGAAAGGATGAATGAACATGGTATATGAAGCAGCATACAGCTTGCACATTGGAGGTATTGCGCTCTGGATCGGCTCCTTTGCAGCCTTCTCCTGGCTGCTCAGAGGAATGGCGCAGCAGGAAGAGTTAGCGGAAACAGAAAAGCGGCAGATCCGCCGGATTACAAAATTTGTAAATCTTGGCGTTCTGCCTGCGGCAGGGATTGTCCTCTTTACAGGCGTGTATATGATTTTACAGCTGAACAGGGAGACGCTCCCGCTTTACATGCTCGTCATGGAGCAGGCCGGGGCACTGATCATTCTCGTGACCGCTGTCGGCACAGGTCTTTACAGCCGCAGATTAGTGAAGCGGCTGCATGGAAAAGGAGCGCGGGCAGCCACAGCCAGCTACAGTGTGGCACTGCTGCTGTCTGCGGGCCTCGCGCTCGCGGTAGTCGTGTTTGTCGGTCTGCGGATCGGTTAAGGCGTCAAGATCATTTTTCCGCTCGTGCGCCGGTTTTCCATGTCTTCGTGAAGGGAAGCCGCCTCCCGCAGCGGATACGTACCGCCGATGGTCAGCTTCAGCTTGCCTTCGGCAGCGAGCTGCATGATCGTCTCCAGGCTTTCCTGAAATGCTTTAGGTCTTGCCATCATCTGCGGCAGAAAGAAGCCGATGACGGACTTGTTTTTTTCGAGCAGGCTGAACGGACTGAATTCCGGCAGCTCTCCGCTCGCGGCGCCAAAGAAAACGAGACGTCCAAACGGAGCTAAAATCTCGAGCGTATCGTGAAAGATGGAACCGCCGGCCATTTCAAGAGCCACGTCGATACCCTTGTCACCGGTCAGCTTGAGCACCTCCTCCTTCCAGTCGTCTTTCGTATAATCAACGGCGTGATCGGCTCCGAGATCGAGCGCGGTCTGCCGTTTTTTCTCTGTGCTCGCAGTTGCAATGATCGTGCCGGCCCCAGCTTCCTTAGCGAGCTGGACAGCGAGAGTGCCGACACCGCCTGCAGCCGCATGAATAAGAATCGTTTCCCCGGCTTCAAGCCGGCCCATCGTATGGATAATGTGGTAGGCGCTCAATCCCTGCAGCGGAAGGGCAGCCGCCTCTTCGTCGCTCAGGTTTTCCGGTACCGGAATGAGCGTCTTTTCGTGCGCGGTGACCTGCTCTGCGTAGGCGCCTTCTCCGATGAGGGCAGCTACGCGCTGTCCTTCCTGAACCTGTCCGGACACGCCATTTCCTTTTGCGGATACGGTTCCGACGACCTCGGAACCAGGGATAAACGGCAGCGGAGTCTCGACGACATAGGCATCCTGCCGTCTCATCGTATCGGCGAAGTTGACGCCGATCGCCGTGACGTCGATCAGCACTTCCTGTTCTCCCGGGGTTGGCGTATCAAGCTCTTTGTATTCAAGTACATCCGGACTTCCAAACGTTTCAATCTGTACAGCCTTCATCGAAAAACCGACTCCTTTTATATGACATTACTGTAAATTTAGTGGCAGAGCAGAGCCGCCCAGCTTGATTGTGGACGGCTTCAGCCCTCTGCGAGCATTCATGTTTAAACAGGCAGTGCTAGTCTTTGTTTTTAATATCGCCTTTTTTATCTTCCACGCTGCCCTTTACCTTTTCCTTCGTACCTTCGCGCTTCGTTTCCTTGTCGTCTGTCCACTCGCCAACCTTTTCTTTCGTCTTGCCCTTTGCCTTTTCAAACTTTCCTTTCGTCTTATCTTCCATGCCGTCTTTACTCATCTAAAGCCCTCCTTAAAAAGTGTGTTGGTAGGACTTTCCCCTTTTTATTTCCAGATAAACCGTGAGATTGACGTTTAGGTCAGGCACGAAACGGTGAAAGTACCACTATGGGTATTTTATTCTGAAGGAGGAGATAGGAGATGTTACTGCAATACTTTTACGATGACAAACTGGCTCAAGCCTCTTACCTCGTAGGCTGTCAGGCTGCGAATGAAGCGGTCGTGATTGATCCTGCGAGGGATGTGCAGCCGTATATCAAGGCGGCAGAAGAGCACGGGATGACGATCACCGGCGTGATGGAAACGCATATTCATGCCGATTATTTGTGCGGCGCACGTGAGCTTGCCGACCGAACCGGAGCTGTCCTGTACGTGTCCGATGAGGGGCCGGCTGAGTGGAAATACGAGAACATTGATAAGCTGAATCATCAGCTGTTAAAGGATCAGGACCAGATTAAGCTGGGAAAGATCCGATTTGATGTTATGCATACACCAGGGCATACGCCGGAAAGTGTTTCCTTTCTTGTCACAGACGGCGGAGCAGAAGCGGATGAGCCGCTCGGGATTTTCACCGGTGACTTTGTGTTCGTCGGAGACATCGGCCGGCCGGATTTGCTGGAAAAAGCGGCCAAACAAAAAGATACGGCCGCAGCCGGAGCGGAGGATATGTTTCATTCGCTTGAGAAATTTAAACAGCTGCCGGACTTCACCCAGGTGCTCCCCGGACACGGTGCAGGCAGCGCCTGCGGCAAGTCGCTCGGTTCCGTGCCGAGTTCGACTGTCGGCTATGAGAAGCGCTTCAACTGGGCGCTGCAGTATACGGATAAGGAGCAGTTTAAGCAGGATCTGGTGGAAGACCAGCCAGAACCGCCGGTTTATTTCGCAGAGATGAAGAGAGTGAATAAAGAAGGCCCGGCGTTTCTGAAGGATCTTGCCGACCCGGAAGTGATGGGCAAAGAGCTGCTCCAGGAAGCGGTCTCAACCGGACAGGTGATCGACACACGGCCGCCGGAGCAGTTTGCGGCTGCCCATATGGAGGGCGTCATGAATCTTCCGCTGAACAAATCATTCACGAACTGGGCCGGCTGGCTGTTGAACTACGAAGATCCAATTTACGCGATCGTCGAAGAAAACCAAGTAGACGAGCTGAAGACGGCGCTTCGTTCCATTGGACTGGATCAGCTGAAGGGATGGGCGAATCCATCGATTGCGATGACGATTGGCAAGCCGCAGTCGTTTGACCAGCTGACACCTGAACAGGCGTCGGACTGGATTGAAAGTGGGAGCGTGCACGTGCTGGATGTGCGCGGTGCAGCCGAACGGAAAAACGGATATGTCGAAGGCTCGACGCACATCATGCTTGGAGAACTGCCGCACCGGATAAAAGAAGTGCCGACAGACAAACCGGTGCTCGTGCAGTGCGGAACCGGCCTGCGTTCAGCGATCGGGGCGAGTATTCTTCAGAAAAACGGCATCACCGACGTGAAAAACATGATGGGCGGATTCGGCAGATTTGCGAAAATGGGAAGTGAAGACGTCATTGTTGACGGGTAGAACGTAAAAAGACGGCAGGCCAATATGGCTTCGCCGTCTTTTTTTGGAAAAAGAGAGAACGTCCGTGCAGCGTTCAGCTTTTTTCCAGTTCTTCTGGACGCTCCGGACGATACATGTAGCCGTGCCCGCGCACGGTAATGATTCGCTTAGGTGAGGACGGATCTGCTTCTATTTTCTCACGCAGTTTTTTAACGTGAGCATCAATGGTCCGGTCCATCACCGTATCTTCTGCGTTAGGATACACTTGGTTGATCAGCTGATTTCGGGAATGAACTGTATCGGGATGATCCATCAGATAAAAGAGAATTGTAAATTCAATGCGCGTCATCGGAATGGTCCGTCCGTCGATCAGCACCTCTCCCCGGCGCGGCTTCATCACGAGGCCCCGGTCGCTGATTTTCTGGCAGAACTGGCCGCTGCGGCGCAGCACTGCTTCTGCGCGGGCTGCAGCCTCTTCAGCATCCACCGGCTTTGTCATGTAATCATCGGCTCCGAGGCGCAGGCCTTCAATCTTATCCCGTCCGGCCGCGAGGGAAGTAACCATAATGATCGACACATGGTGCTGCTTCTGCTCCAGAATCCACGTGCAAAACGAGTCGCCGGAAGCATCCTCGAACGTACGCTCTGTCATGACCAGACAAGGAATATAACGGTTAAACTGTTCTTTTGCCTGCGCGACCGTTACAGCTTCAATGATGTCGTACCCTTCCTTTTCCAGTTCCTCGCGAAGACTGGAACGGATGTCCGGATCACGGTCGGCAAGGAGGATCGTCTGCTGCATAATAGTCCCTGCTTTCATTGTTTACTCCATCGTATCAAAAATTCTTGCAATCATCTCTTCATTCATCGGACCAAAAGAGGCGTGGGCGATTCTGCCTTCGGTATCAACCATATACGTCGTCGGAACCGGCTGAATGTTATACAAGTCGGCGGTATCTGTCTGTTCGTCTAAAAGAATAGGGAACGTCAGCGACCGCTCGTCGCGGAAGCTTTCCACGCGTGAAAGGGCAGCTTCGGTATCCGTCAGATTGACAGCGAGAATTTCGACATCATCCCGGCCTTCATATACGCGCTGCATATCCGGCATTTCAGCCCGGCACGGCGGACACCATGTTGCCCAGAAGTTCACCATGACTTTTTTCTCCCCGCGAAAATCGGAGAGTGAGACGATTTCTCCGTCAAGTGCTTCCAAGGTGAAATCAGGGGCATAATCGCCCTCGTCCAGACCGATCTCTTCTTCCGGTATGTCCTCCAGTACTGCATCGTCAGGCGATTCATCCGACACAGAAGTCTCCGGGGAAGCTTGTTCGCCAATATCAAACTGGGAATAAACGGTCCATCCGATCATGCCAGCAAGCAGCAGTGAAACAATAATTGTTTTCAGCATGTTGTTTCTCCTTTCCTTATCCAAGCCGCTCAAGCGGCGTTCCTTCGATCATACGTAAAATCCATACAGAAATATCGGTCAGCTGACCGGTGAAGAGCAGGATGCCCATGCCGATCATAACGGCGCCTCCAGCTTTCATGACAATGCTGCTGTAAGCAGTCAGCCAGCGGACAGAGCCCAAAAAGAACGTCAGCACGAAAAAGGGAATGGCAAATCCGGCTGTGTACATGGCCGTATACAATAAGCCAAGAGACGGTTCCGAGGCAGCAAGCAGTAATACAGCGCCGAAAACAGGACCGATACACGGCGTCCAGCCGGCCGCAAACCCCATGCCGACAAATACCGTACCGGCCATCCCCGCGGGTTTTTTCGCCGCGTGAAATCGTTTCGTCTGCATCAGAGCCGGAATCGTCAGCCAGCCTGCGGTGATGAGTCCAAGCATCACGATAAAAATGCCGGCCAGCTGCTGAATCAGCACGCCGGATGAACCGAGCATCAGATTTTCCAGCCATCCGCCTGCTGCTGAGGCGCCAAAGCCGAGAGCGAAGAAGATCATGGAAACACCCGTAAGAAACAAGGCGGTATGCAGCATCAGCCGGCTGCGAAGTCCGGATTCACGCTGCAGCTCCTTTACGCTGCGACCGGTTATGTACGATAGATAAGCGGGAAACAAGGGCAGCGTACAGGGGGATAAGAAAGAAATCACTCCTGCAAAAAACGCTGCCCAAATGGTTAATTGTCCAATATCCAAACGACATCACTCCTGCTATCCAGTATAATACGGGAATGTGAAAGTTTGATGAAAGCCGCCTGATGAATAGCTGAAAAAAGGAGCGGAAACAAATGGAAATATGGGATTTGCTTGACCAGGAAGGGAAGAAGACGGGGCAGACGATCCAGCGCGGCAAACCATTGCCGGAAGGGTACTATCACTTAGTCGTGCACACGTGGATCGTCGATCAGGATCATGTGCTGGTAACCCGGCGGGCTCTTGAAAAGCCGCACCCTGGAATGTGGGAAACACCAGGCGGATCGGCGCTTTCAGGGGAATCGTCCCGGGAGGCAGCTGTCCGGGAAGTGAAAGAGGAAATCGGAATGGAGCTAGAGCTATCCAAGCTAGACCAGCTGACGCGAACATGGCATGACAGCTACGTCCACGATATCTGGCTTGTGGAGCGATCGTTTTCTGTGAAAAACCTCGTTTTGCAGCGTGAGGAAGTGTCCGAGGCCCGCTGGATAAAGCTTGAAACGCTGGACGAGTGGCTTGGACAGGGCTGCCTGATTGCCGGACTTCAGGCTTCAGCCAACGAAATGGTTGAAAGAGCAGGGAAATAAATGCCCTGTATGTATAGTGGTATAGACAACCATACATAAACTTGCTACACTAACAGAAAGACAATAACTTCAGGAGGGAACGCTATGGTGAACAAGGAATCGTCCATACCGATCTATTATCAGCTTGCTGAGCAGCTGAGACGACGGATCGAGCAGGGAGAACTCAAGGCCGGAGATATGATGCCATCTGAACGGGAGCTCTCGGAGCAGTTTGCAATCAGCCGCATGACGGTCAGGCAAGCGATCGCTTCTCTCGTAGATGACGGGATCGTCTATCGCAAAAAAGGCACAGGCACCTTCGTCGCCGAAGAAAAAATTGAGCAGCACCTCAGCGGCCTGACAAGCTTCAGTGAAGACATGCGCGCTCGCGGGATGGAGCCTTCGGCTACGGTATTAACGTTTGAAAAGCAGGGATGCCCGGCAGAGGCTGCTTCGTTTCTCGGGCTGGAGCTGAATGAGCCTGTTTATTACATGAAGCGCCTGCGGCTTGCAGATAAGGTGCCGATGGCGCTTGAAGAAACGTGGCTGTCGGCCGCGCTTTCAGGGCCGATGCCCGAAGAAGCTGCCTCAGGGTCCCTCTATACGTGGCTGGAAGAGCGGGCCGGAATCCGGATCGGCCGTGCGGAACAATGGATGGAGGCCGCGGTGCTGAATGAAGCAGAGGCGATGCATCTTCAGACGAAAGCCGGAGGGCCGGTGCTCGTCATGGAACGGCAGACGTACACTGCTGACGGTCGCCCGCTCGAACTCGTCCGCTCCCGCTACCGGGCAGACCGCTACCGCTTCCATCTTGATCTGCCCCGGTCTCAGGGAGGGAAGTAAGATGCTGCTTGCATATACAGAGAAAGTCCGGGTGCTGCTGACCGATATGGAACAGGAAGAGACCGCCATTCATCAAGCGGCGCAGCTTGCAGCAGAAGCGATTGCAAAAGGAGGCATCCTGCACTGTTTTGGAGCCGGACATTCCCACATGATCGGGGAAGAGTTGTTTTTCCGAGCCGGCGGACTCGTCCCGGTCCGTCCGGTCTGGATAGATGAGCTGCTTCCGCAGCACGGTGCGCTTCGATCGATGGAGGCAGAACGAAAGAACGGCTGGGAAGCAATTTTCACCGAACAGCTTGATCTGCGTCCGGAAGACGTGATGATCGTTGTATCGACTACCGGACGAAATCCGGCTCCGCTCGCAGCGGTGCGGGCAGCGAAAGCAGCCGGGGTGCCGGTGATCGGCATCACGTCTGTCAAGGCGTCCGCGGAAACAAAGCCGCGAGGCGACGCCGGCATGCGTCTGTACGAGGCGGCTGACGTTGTGATCGACACGCACGTTCCTCCGGGTGATGCCGTATTACAGGACGAGCGGCTTGACGTCCGCTTTGCCCCGGTTTCCACGGTGGCAGCGACAACGGCCGGGCATGCTGTTGCTGCTGAAACGGTTCGTCTGCTGCTGGATTGGGGCGAAGAAGCGCCGGTGCTGCTCAGCAGCAACATCGATGGCGCTGATGAATGGAACGAAAGGCTGATCAGACGCTGGGAAACACGCATTCCCGAACTGCGCAGAGGAGGACACACATGACTACGCTGATCTTTAAAGGAGCACATGCTTATACGGAGCAGGGGGTGATCCCGGATCCGCTCTTCCGTCTGGAAAAAGGTGTTATCGCTGAACTGCGCCCTGCACAGGAGGAGGATGAAGGAGAGCGGATTGACGCTGAGGAGCTGCGGATCGTTCCCGGTTTTATCGATATTCATATTCACGGAGCCGCCGGGGCTGACGTCATGGATGGCACAGAGGAAGCACTTCATACGATTGCACGGGCGCTGCCGGCAGAAGGAACAACGTCTTTTTTGGCGACGACGCTCACACAGTCAACAGCAGATACGAAGCAGGCGCTTGCAGCAGCAGCTTCGTTTCAGTCTGATAACAGGTGCGCTGAGATGCTGGGTGTTCATCTGGAGGGCCCGTTTATCCATCCGGCGAGGAAAGGGGCGCAGCCGGAAGCCTTTATCGTACCGCCTTCAACCAGGCTGTTTGAGGAATTTCAGCAGGCCGCGGAAGGAATGATCCGGCTCGTGACGATGGCACCTGAACTCGACGAGGATGGATTAACGGAGAAACTTGCCGGACAGGGTGTCATCGTCTCGATGGGCCATACGGATGCGACGTGCAGCGAAACGGCTGAAGCGCTGGCGCGCGGCGTATCGCATGCGACTCATTTTTATAACGGCATGAGAGGGTTTCATCACCGGGATCCGGGTGTTGTCGGCGGGGTGCTCATGAACGGCAGCGTCCGGGCAGAGCTGATCGCAGACGGCGTGCACGTCAGTCCGGAAGCATGCGCGTTTACGTACCAGCAGCTCGGTGCAGAGCGGCTGCTGCTGATCACCGATGCTATGCGGGCGAAAGGAAAAGAAGACGGCACCTATCAGCTCGGCGGCCAGCAGGTAACGGTGCGCGGCAGCGAAGCTGTCCTGGAAGATGGGACGCTTGCCGGAAGTGTCCTTCGTATGAATGAAGCTGTGCGCAACATGAGCAGGTTCAGCGGCGCTTCATTTGAAGAAGCAGTGCAGATGGCCTCGCTTCAACCTGCGAAGGCGCTCGGTATTTCCGGCCGGAAAGGGAGCCTTGCCACGGGAAAAGACGCAGATTTCACAATGCTTGATCCGAATGGGGACGTAGCTAAAACATATATTAAGGGAGTCTGTGTGTATAACGGAGGTGAGGACAAATGAATATTATCGAGACGAAAAACTATGAAGATATGAGCGAAGCAGCCGCCGGATATGTATGGCTGCGCCTGCAAAGTGGTATGCGGGTGCTTGGTCTTGCAACAGGAGGCACGCCGATCGGATTTTATGAGCGGCTGACAGAGCGGATTAACACGCACAGCCATTCGTTAAAGGATCTGACGACGGTCAATCTCGATGAATATATCGGGCTTGGGGCAGCGCATCCGAACAGCTATCACGTCTATATGCAGGAACATTTTTTTAAGCACGTCGACATCCCGCCCCAACAGACGTATTTACCAGATGGGAAGGCAGCTTCGCCGGAAAAGGAAGCTGACGACTACGAAAAGCTTGTAACCGAGCTTGGCATCGACCTGCAGCTGCTCGGTATAGGTGCAAACGGGCATATCGGGTTTAACGAGCCGGGCAGCCCGCTTGATGGACGGAGCCGGGTGGTTGATTTGACAGAAGAAACGATCGAAGCCAATGCTCGTTTTTTCGAAAAAGAAGAGCAGGTGCCTCGTCAGGCGGTTACAATGGGAATCGGAACAATCATGGAGGCCGAGGAAATTCTTCTTCTCGCTTCCGGAGCGGAGAAAGCAGAGGCGGTGAGGGATATGATAGAAGGGCCCGTAACAGAAGAAGTGCCAGCAACGGTTTTGCAGCGGCACCCGAATGTAACGGTGATTGCCGACCGGGACGCGCTGTCGCTGACGCAGGCCTCCCGATCGGTATTTCCCGGGAAATGATTACGGATTTAAGATCAGTTCCATCTCTCCGGCATCGTCTTGAAGCTCCAATGTCTGCACGATCGTCCGGGCAACTGTTTCCGGGTGCAGGCCGCTGCTTTTTTCCGATGCGCTGACGCCGGCGAAATCGGTTTGCACGAGTCCGGGAGAAACGGTTGATACTCGGATATCGTAGGCCCTGCCTTCCTGATTAAGCGTTTTGGAAAAGCCGACAAGCGCCCATTTGCTCGCGCAGTAGGCAGAGGCTTTTTCCCGCACCTCGTAGCCAAGGTTGGAGGCGATGTTTACAATCTGGCCGCCGTCTTTCTTCATCATCCGGAACGCTTCCCGCGCACATAAAAATGCACCGCGCGTATTGACATTCAGCTGCTGATCCCAGTCATCCGCCGTCATTTCTTCAACCGGTTTAAAAACGCCGACGCCGGCATTGTTCACAAGCGCATGCGGATTTCCGCATCTGGAAGCAACGTCCTGAAAAAGCTGAAGAACATCTTCTTCCGAGCCTACGTCTGCCTGAAACGTGTGCAGGCTGCTGCTGTTGAGTTCGCGCTGCAGTTTATCCAGCGATTCGTTCGTACGTGCAGCGGCGGCAACGACCGCCCCTTTGTCCAGCAGCTGGCTGACGACTGCACGGCCGATGCCGCGCGCCCCGCCGGTTACGATAATTACTTTGTCTTTGAGATTCATCTGCTCCACATCCTTTCGTCGTGCTATTCCCCTTTAAGCAAGCTTAAAAACAGTGGGTTGAGCTATCGTAAAGCGGGTAAAGGTGAGTACATACCAGTTTCAGAAAGGGGCGGGATGGAGATGGCAGAGCTGCTGGCAGAAACGGATTTTAAGGATGGGATTCCGGAAGGCTTCACGTGGAGAAACGAGCCAGAATGGCACGTTGGGGAAAAAGGTCTCTGTATTGCCCCGGCTGCTGAAACGGATTACTGGCAGCGGACGCACTATGGCTTTTGTCATGACAACGGACCATTTTTATTTAGGCGGATGAAGGGTGATTTTCGTCTCACGGTCCGCTGCAGCGGTCGTGCAGAACATCAGTATGACCAGGCAGGCATCTACCTGCGTCATTCAGAGGAGACTTGGGTCAAAGTATCGCTGGAATACATCGAAAAGGGACCATCCAAGCTTGGAGCTGTCGTCACAACGCACGGCTACTCAGACTGGTCCTCCCAGCCCGAGGCTGATCCGGATAAACCGATTTTCTTCCGGATCAGCCGCGTCGGAAATGAAGTATTCATTGACACCTCAAAAGATGGCGACAGCTGGTTTCAAATTCGTATCGCCCATTTGGAGGAGAGCGCTGGGCAGCCGCTTGAGGCCGGGATTTACGCCTGCTGTCCGGGAAAGAATGCCTCGTATGAAGCTTGTTTTTCCAGCTTGAAGCTGGAGCGGCTGTCAAAAGACGATTCGGTTTACCTTTGAGTCCGAATCAGCAGGTACCGCTCGCGAGCATCGTCTGACTTTTTATAGACATCTGTATAGTCGATTACCTGAACCGCCTCTTCAATCGAAGGGGCGGTTTCTATATATTCAGCATCAAGCTTTTGAATGAGCGTGTAGACGTGCATCGGATCCAGGTTGAACACTTCGGATGCTTCCAGCACGGGCGGATTGCGGCGGGCCGCCTCGAGCAGATCACTTTCTGAATCAGCTGCATCGGCCAGCTGCAGTTCCCGCTGATAGACGTATTCATAGACACTTCTGAGCGGCTCCGGAACCGATTCGAGCCATCGCCGTCTTGCAAACTCCTGTCTCGCAGAGAGCATCGTCATCTCCTCCTGATCAACGTTATAAATCGAAATTATTACGATTTAAAGTTTCGCACATTCGCTGAGAATCTGCAAGAGGAATGAGCAGATCATTTCTCATTCCCCGTAAATCTGCTTACAATAAGAAAGGCATGAACGATTTAAAGGAGGAAATGAACATGAGACGATTTATGGAACCTTATACATTTGGAAACGGGGCAGAGCTGCGCAACCGGATAATGCTTGCTCCAATGACTAATTTTTCTTCAGCTGAAAACGGGGAAACGACGCAGGCCGAGCGCGATTATTACCGGGAGCGTTCCCGCGGTGTCGGTGCCGTTATCACTGCATGTGCTAACGTCACGCCTGGCGGACAGGGCTTCCCGGGCGAGATCGGCGTAGAACGCGACGAGCTTGTTCCGAGCCTCAAGCAGCTGGCAGATACGATTAAGGGAGAGGGCGCAAAAGCGATCCTGCAGATTTTCCACGGCGGTCGTATGGCACCCCCAGAGCTGCTGCCGGACGGCCAGCCGGTCAGTGCCAGCGCTGTAGCGCCGGTAAGAGAAGGGGCCGTTACACCTCGCGAACTGGAGCCGGAGGAGATTGAGGAAATGATTGAAGCGTTCGGTGAAGCAACGCGCCGTGCGATCGAAGCTGGCTTTGACGGGGTCGAAATTCACGGCGCCAACACGTATCTGATTCAGCAGTTTTTCTCGCCGCATTCCAACCGCCGCACGGATAAATGGGGCGGCACGCTGGAAAAGCGGATGGCATTCCCGCTCGCAGTTGTCGAAAGCGTGCTGAAGGCTGCTGAAAAAGCCGATGACAGCTTTATCGTCGGATACCGTATTTCGCCGGAGGAGATGGAAAATCCGGGGATTACGATGGAAGATACGATGCAGCTCGTGGAGCGTCTGAGCAGCGAAAAGCTCGATTACCTGCACATTTCCGTTCAGGATTTTCACGGAGGATCGATGCGCGACAAGAGTGACTCCCGTTCCCGTGTGCAGATGATTCAGGACGCGGTCGGTGAACGAATCCCGGTCGTCGGCGTCGGATCGCTGCACACACCGGATGACGTGGACAAAGCGATGGAAGGTGGCGTTCCGCTCATCGCAATCGGACGCGAGCTGGTCGCAGAGCCGTACTGGGTTGAAAAAGTGGCAGAAGGTCGTGAAGATGAAATCCGTACCGAGCTGTCTGTCGATGACCGCGAAGAACTGGTCGTACCAGAGCCGCTCTGGAATGCGATTGTAAACACACCAGGCTGGTTCCGTGTAAAGGAACACGCTGAAAAGTAAGGAAACGCAGCCTTTTTTAGACAGGCCGTCACCCCGCTGACGAACAAAGAGCCGGAGGTCCGACATGGACCTCCGGCTCTTTTTTGAAATGCTGTAAACCATATTGGAGGTCTGCTTTATTACATAAGCTTTGTTAATGAACGTTAACAGAGACACTCATGCAACGACAACCTGCACCATGAAAGAATAAAATCAAGAGAGCCGTGAAGCGAAGGCGAGGCACACCTGAAGGATCAGCGCAGTGCGAGATCCATGTTGGCGACACGCTCTTTCGCCAATAGGAGTCGAGAACAAGCCCTTTGTAAGCCTTCGCCGATGACGTACGTTGTTTGAACGAGCTATTTTCAAGGCAGCTATTACATTATTTATCTTCTTCTCATCAAGCTTACCTGTTAATTCGGCGATTTGAGATACGACAGGTTTTTTTGCTTTTTCCCGTATTACCTGCTATGATGACAAAAAAATTTGCTGTAGAGGGGGCTTGCCGGTGAAGGAGCATGAGCGGAACTTAAAAATGTATGAAAAGCTGATGGAGGAAATTGATGTTGGCGTGCATGCAATTGATACTGACGGCAGAACGATTATGTATAACCGCAAGCTGTCCGAGATCGAAAACATGGATCCGGAGGAAGTAATCGGCCAGCCGATCCGGGAGGTGTTCCGCTTCACCGATGACGGTGGCAGCACGCTCCACCGGGCGATGGCGGAGGGAAAAGAAGCACGAAACGAAAAGCAGACATACATGAATAAGCGCGGAGTGGAGATCACGACGATCAACCATACGTTTCCCGTACGGGACGGAGAATCGATCATTGGGGCGCTCGAGGTTACGAAGGATATCACCCGGCTGGAGCGGCTCGTTCAGGAGAACATGCGAAACGGAAGCCGGCGCTACAGCTTTGAGGATATTATCGGCGTAAGTCCCGCATTAAAAGAAGTGATTGATCACGCCCGCCGCGCCGTCCGGACAACTTCCTCCGTTCTGATCGTAGGGGAAACCGGTACGGGAAAGGAGCTGTTCGCTCAAAGCATTCATAACGGCAGCAGCCGCTCGCCTGGTCCGTTCATCAGCCAGAACTGTGCGGCTCTGCCGGAAAGTCTGATTGAAGGCATTCTTTTCGGGACAGTGAAGGGAGCCTTTACCGGGGCGGAGAATAGACTTGGCTTATTTGAGCAGGCTGAGGGAGGGACGCTTTTACTGGATGAGCTGAACTCGTTAAGTCCGGATCTGCAGTCGAGGCTGCTGCGAGTCATTCAGGAGAAATCGGTGCGCAGGATCGGCGCGCAGGAAGAAAAAAAGATCGACGTCCGTCTGATCGCAACGATGAACGAAGACCCGATTGATGCGGTAACAGAAGGCCGGCTGCGAAAAGATCTCTACTACCGCTTGAGCGTCGTAGCGCTGTTTGTCCCGCCGCTCAGGGAGCGTATGGAGGATCTGCCGGTGTTGACGGATTTTTTCATCACCAAATACAATGATCTCTTTCAAATGGATGTGCAGGGAGTCAGCGCACAGACCGAGGGGCTGTTAACCGACTATCACTGGCCCGGCAACGTACGCGAGCTGGAGCACGTCATTGAAGGTGCGATGAATATGATGACCGAAGAAGACCGCATTGAAGTTCGCCATCTTCCGCTACATTTTCAGAAAAAACGGCGCCGTGAAGCTATTGTACCGGAGCCGGCAGCGGTGGAAAACATTACGCTGAAAGACTATTTGCATGAAGCCGAGCGCCGGTTTGTACTCGAACAGCTGGAACGCCATCGTTTTAAGATCCAGGAGACGGCTGAAACGCTCGGATTGAGCAGACAGAGTCTGCAGTACCGTATGAAAAAACTCGGCATCCGGAAAACGATGCGCTGACGCAAAAATGATTGGCATGCTTTTTTCTGCTTAAGACAAATAATTTTGCGATCCGAAAGTTGAAACCCCTTTCATGTAGCGCTTTAAAAGTTGGCATCCTTCTTGCATAGTAAGAGTGATGGAACATCATGATGGCATTCTGTTTGTTGATGAACGCCTTATGATCAATGGAAAGGGTGATAAACATGGCAACGACAGTAAGCACGAAGGAAGTTATTACTCAAACGGAAAAACACGGGGCGCGGAACTATCATCCGCTGCCAATCGTGATATCGAAAGCAGAAGGGGTCTGGGTGGAAGATCCGGAAGGCAACCGCTATATTGACATGCTCAGTGCATACTCTGCATTAAATCAGGGTCACCGCCATCCGAAAATCATCCAGGCGCTGAAAGATCAGGCTGAAAAGGTGACGCTGACATCCCGCGCGTTTCATAACGATCAGCTCGGTTTCTTCTATGATAAAGTCAGTGCGCTGACAGGCAAAGAGCTTGTGCTTCCAATGAACACCGGCGCAGAAGCAGTTGAAACAGCGATTAAAGCAGCCCGCCGCTGGGGCTATCAACGGAAGGGCATTGCGGACAACCAGGCAGAAATTATCGCCTGTCACGGCAATTTCCACGGTCGTACGATGACAGCTGTCTCACTCGCTGCCGAAGAAAATGATACGACTGGATTCGGACCGATGCTTCCAGGTATCAAGACGATCCCGTACGGGGACATTGAAGCGCTGAAGCAGACGATTACGCCGAACACGGCAGCGTTTCTCGTTGAGCCGATCCAGGGAGAAGGCGGCGTGGTGCTGCCTCCGGAAGGCTTTTTGAAAGAAGCACAGAAGCTCTGCAACGAGCATAACGTGCTCTTCATCGCAGATGAAATTCAAACCGGTCTCTGCCGTACCGGCATGACATTCGCGTGCGACTGGGAAGAAGTAAAGCCGGATATGTACATTCTCGGGAAAGCGCTCGGGGGCGGTGTGTTCCCAATCTCCTGCGTAGCGGCAGATGAAGATGTACTCGGCGTCTTTGATCCAGGTTCGCACGGCTCTACTTTCGGGGGAAATCCGCTCGGCGCAGCTGTCGCTGTTGCTGCTCTGGACGTTCTGGAAGACGAACAGCTTGCTGACCGCTCCCGCAGACTCGGCAGCTACTTCCGCGAGCGCCTTGCTAAAATTGATAACGACAAAATTAAAGAAATCCGTGGACGAGGCCTGTTTATCGGTGTCGAACTGACAGTGCCTGCCCGTTCCTACTGTGAAGAACTGAAAGCAGAAGGCCTGCTTTGTAAAGAAACGCGCGAGAACGTGATCCGTTTTGCTC
The DNA here is from genome assembly GCF_012034335.1 of Alkalicoccus luteus. Taxonomy (GTDB): domain Bacteria; phylum Bacillota; class Bacilli; order Bacillales; family Salisediminibacteriaceae; genus Alkalicoccus; species Alkalicoccus luteus_A. The sequence goes on from NZ_JAATHJ010000001.1 coordinate 156,124, forward strand.
CTCCACTCATCATTTCGGAAGAGGATCTCGACTGGGCACTGGAGCGCATTGAAAAAGTACTTGCTAAGTAAGCGGTTAGTTTATTCTATTTGAAGGAGTGATTGCGGTGTATACAGATTACAAGCACGAACCATTTACGGATTTTACGAAGGAAGAGAATCAGAAGGAATTTTTAGAGGCCCTTGCGGTCGTGAAGCAGGATATCGGGAAAGAGTACCCGCTCGTCATCGACGGCAAGGACGTCACGACCAAGGACAAGCTCGTCAGCTACAACCCGTGCAACCACGACGAAGTCATCGGCAGCGTCTCCAAGGCGTCCACGAAGGAGATCGACGCGGCATTTGCCGCCGCGAAGAAGGCGTTCCCGGCCTGGAGCCAGACGAACCCGGTCGCGCGCGCCGAGCTGTTGTTCCGTGCGGCTGCGATCATGCGCCGCCGCAAGCATGAGCTGTCCGCGACGGTCGTCAAGGAAGCGGGCAAGCCGTGGGTGGAAGCGGACATTGAAGTCGCGGAAGGGATCGACTTCCTCGAATACTACGGCCGCCAGATGATCGAACTAAAAGACGGCAAGAAGATCGAGAGCCGTGACGGCGAAAGCAACCAGTACATCTACACGTCGGCCGGTGTGGCCGTGACGATTCCGCCGTGGAACTTCTCGGCCGCGATCATGATGGGGACGACGGTGGCGCCGCTTGTCGCCGGCAACACGGTGCTCCTGAAGCCGGCGGAACCGACGCCGATTATCGCCGCGAAGTTTGTGGACATCATGCGCGAAGCAGGCGTCCCGGACGGCGTGCTGAACTTCGTGCCGGGTGAGCCGCACGAAATCGGCGACTACCTCGTTGATCACAAGGACACGGCGCTGATCACGTTCACCGGTTCGAAGGCCACCGGCCTTCGCATCATGGAGCGGGCGGCGAAGGTGCAGGAAGGCCAGCGGCACTTGAAGCGCGTGCTCGCGGAAATGGGCGGGAAGGACACGGTCGTTGTCGACCAGGATGCCGACGTGGAAACGGCGGTCAACGCGATCGTCACGGCTGCGTTCAACTTCTCCGGCCAGAAGTGCTCGGCCGGCAGCCGTGCGGTGATCCATGAGGATCTGTACGACACGGTCGCGCAGCGCGTCGTCGAAGAGACGGAAAAGCTGACACTCGGGGACAGCGAAAAGTACGAGAACTACCTCGGCCCGGTCATCAACCAGAAGGCGTATGACAAGGTGACGAGCTACATTGAGATCGGCAAAAAGGAAGCGACGCTGCTCACCGGCGACGAGTCCGATGACAGCACCGGCTTCTTCATCAAGCCGACGATCTTCGGCGATGCCGCACCGGATGCGCGCATCATGCAGGAGGAAATCTTCGGACCGGTGCTTGCTCTCTGCAAGGCATCGAGCTACGAAGAGGCAATCGACATTGCGAACAACACCGAGTACGGCCTGACCGGCGCGGTGATCTCGAACAACGTCGACCACCTCGAGTACGCGAAGCAGAACTTCCACGTCGGGAACTTGTACTTCAACCGTAATTGTACCGGGGCGATTGTCGGCTACCACCCGTTCGGCGGGTTCAAGCTGTCCGGCACCGATTCGAAGGCCGGAGGCCCGGACTACCTGCTTCAGTACCTGCTTCCAAAATCGATCAGCCAGATGCTTTAAGGTACAAATGAAAGGGGCTCTCCCATGCGGAGGGCCTTTTTTGTATGGACCATGCGAGCGGAAGCGGGGAAAGTTCGGTTGATGACCTCGTTACGTTGCTTTTGCAGCGCCTTGTGTCATTTCATTCGTTATCATGATCTGTTACGTTGCCTGAATCGCTTTGGCATGCCGTTACATTGCGTTCAGACGGCGCAGTGTTCAGTTTGGGCAAGCTGTAAGTTGCATGTGCGACGAGTTGTGCAGCTTTTCGTTCCTGAAAGAAAGAGCTAAGAAGGAGGCTTCCGGACTCCGAAAGCGATCCATATAATATGTGCTTAAAAAGTCGTTTTTTATCATATGAAAATTTGCTCTGTCACAAAAGAGCAGTTAAAAATTCCGTTCAATGAAAAAACCGTTCCAAGGAGCTTTTCGCTCCCGGAACGGTTTTTATAAAATCATTATTAGTTAAGTGTCAATACTCCGCCGGACATGTAAAGTTCCTGCTCACCCAGCTTCGCATAGGTGATAATTTCATAACTTCCGGCAGGAGGGGTTTCACCGCCGAATGTCAGGTCCCATGTAAAGCCGTGGATCCCATTGGAGACATCCTCTGAAACCGCAGTCTCATAAGGAGCTACTGCACCAGTAGTTTCGACGATCCATGCACTGAAGTAATCAGCGCCGGCCGGCAGATTCACCGTTCCAGCAAGGTCTCCGGCACTGTTAATGCTGAGAGAAAGCTGGCTCATGATCGGGTAGTCCGGCTGCTGGACGAAGAGGATCGTCGGTACTTCAATGGTAGAAGATCCGTCGCTCAGCTGAATGGTACCTTCGTGATAGCCAGGCTCGAGTGAAGATGCATCAACCTGTACGCCGAAGTTCAGGTTTTGAGACTGTCCAGGCTGTACGCGCAGGTTGTTGCTGTTCTGCAGGCGGACGCCTTCCATGCCAGTCAGTTCCAATGAATAACGCTTTGCTTCATCAGACGTGTTATGAATTTCAAAGTGCTGACGCTCCACCTGGCGGCCATTTTTCTTTTCAAAAATACCGAAGGAGTGGCTTCCCGGAACAACGAGTACTTCTGTTTCAATCGCGTCCAGCACGCGGATGCTTCCTGCACCTTGTGAGTTATGTGCATAAGGATTGCCATCGCGGTCCACCATGTTTTCCGCTGTGTTCATAAGAGAAGATTTAACAAAATCAACGCCCCAGTCCGGGTTTGCTTCCAGGATCAGTGCTGCTGCACCTGCTACGTGCGGTGCGGACATGCTCGTACCCTGCAGGGAAGCATAGCCGTGCGGCTCTTCTTCATTATGAGTTGGAACGGTGCTGACAATTCCGACACCAGGAGCGGAAACGTCCGGCTTAATCATCCACGTGTCCATAACCGGTCCGCGGGAAGAGAAATCAGCCATCGTTTCACCGACTTCACGGTCAAACTCGATCGCGAAGGAGACGGTGTTGTTGCCTGCCTGGACATCCGACAGCAGCTGCTGGCCGTCATCCTGGTTCAGCATGAGAGTCGGCAGCGCCATTCCTGGAATTTCAGGCATGGAGCCTGCTACGTTGTTATACATGACAACACCGACAGCGCCTTCTGCTGCAGCATTTGTTACTTTATCAACGAATGCAAATTCGCCACGTTCCACCAGCGCGATGTTCCCTTCAAGGTCAGCTTCTGCAACCTCTTCTTCGCTGGCAAGACCTGCATCAACAAGCTCGTACTCACCTTCATTCAAGGCAAGGAGATCATCTACGTCTGTGTATCCCATTACCTGAGCGGAAGACAAATCCAATCCGCTTTCTGTGACAACTTCAGCTGTGTAAAGATCAAAAGGAAGCTGTGTTGCGCCAACAGAAATCGCATCTCGGGATGTACCAGGAGATCCGACCGTCCAGTTGTTTGGTCCGCTGTTTCCGTTCGAGGATACAGCAACGACCCCGTCAGCCATCGCCTGATCAAGCGCGAGGCTTGTCGCGAAGTCCGGATCGTTTGTTGCGTTTCCGAGAGAGAGATTCATGACGTCTGCGCCATCTTCAACTGCTCGCTCGATTCCGGCAATAACGCCCTGTGTAGATCCGCTTCCGCCTGGTCCAAGTACGCGGTAGGAAAGAAGCGTCGCGTCAGGTGCTACACCGGTGAACGGGCTGTCAAAGTTTGCTGCTACTGTTCCCGCTACGTGCGTTCCGTGATTCGTAGAACCGCCGCGTGGATCTCCAGGAGGTGTTTCCTGTGGGTCATCGTTGTTATCGATGAAGTCCCAGCCTTTGTAATCGCCAAATGCGTGTGCCAGATCAGGATGCGTATAGTCTACTCCGGTATCGAGAATAGCAACCGTCACACCTTCACCCGTATAGCCTGCCTCCCATGCTTCATCAGATCCGATGAAAGGAGCGCTCTCATCCATTTCAGGTGATACTTCGCCCATGGAGAATTCGTCAGACTGGACGCTGTCTACTTCATATTCAACATCCGGGTATACGGCTTTAATGCCTTCAACAGAGGAAAGCTCATACAGCTCTTCACCAGGAAGCTCGAGAGAAAATCCGGAGAATACCGTATCGTACTCGTAATTTACTTCAGCCTCCGGAATGGTTTCTGCCAATTCTTCAAAAATATCGGCACGTGCCTGCTCAAGTGCTTCTGCCGATTGAGAGCGGCCGCTCTGTTCTGCAGCGAGAACAGATTCTTCATCAATTTCCACGACAACGGAAATGTCGCCCTCTGTAACGCCATCTGCATCGAGATGGAATGTGGCAACGGAAGCTTCATCAGAAGATTCCTGCGCTACTGCGGTGCCGCTGAATCCGGAACCGGCAACTAACGCTGCTACTGAAACAACAACACTTTTACGAAATGCTGCTTTCATCAAAACGCCCCTTTTCCTCAAAATAGTATGTGCGGATAATATCCAGACAGACAACTTCCCCCTATCAAGGAAGGATCAGCCGCATTGATTAGAATTTTACAATTATTTTCACAATAAATCTATTGAATTTTTAGAATTGAGAAAATACTACCGAAGTGCCGTGTCTATGCACGTTTTGTGTGCAAATAAAGGCATAAAATCGATAAAAGCCCCGCCTGTTATAAGGGGGGAAATATACAATAAGGGTCTATATACCTAAATATATATTTCGAAAATCGTAATATATAAGAATAAGGTAAGAGAAATGGCAGATTACCTGACTGAATATTCATTCAAGTGCAGAGTACCTGATGTAAAGCTGTTCAGCAGAGGGTGAAGAGGGAAAAGACTATTCAATAAAACCCTGCGAGCAGAAGGCTGCGCAGGGTCTAACGATGATTAAGACGAATAGGACGGCGCGTTTCTCACCCGGGCAGATAGGTAAACAGCGGTGAGCAAACCAGCTGCAGCATAGCTTAAAAAGAATGGCGGCGGCACGATCATGACGAAATATACGGGCGGAGCAGTCACATAGGCTGCGGCTGTCATGGTGAGTCCCCAAAGAGCGATCGTTGATCCTGTCCAATTCGGCTTTTGCCTTACTATGATCCAGGCACCTGCTGAAGCGATCAGCATGTAAAGTGCGGCTGGATGTATTCCAATGCCGGTGGGCTGGGAGAAGACGGTATATACCGCGTGCGTCATCAGAAACAGCAGAGCAGCAGCTGGAATCAGCTCTCGAATGGCTGCTTTTCGCTGTGCGCGGTAGAGGATAACTCCGGCCGCAGCCAATCCTGCTAAGGCCTCTCGCCAGCCGCTCGGATAGGTAAGCACGGTCATCGGATCTTCGAGAAGTATTGGGAATCGAAAAATGATTTTGCTGAAAACCGTTACGAGAATACCGGTCAGCAAAGCATTCAGTGCTTCTTCACGTGCGTTTGGATGGTGACGATAAACGGTAAGCCAGCGAAGCACCACCCAGGATATAGTGAGGGCGATACCGAAATAAATCCAGCTGAGCTGGATCAGAGCAGGTCCGATCATCCATGCTTGGTTCATAAAAGAACCTCCTTGCGTAAATGGATTGCTACTAGCCAATATACAGAATGGGGTATACTGGCGCAACCGGAGAGTACATGAAAAACAAAAAACGCCGCTCAGCATCAAGCTGAACGGCGTTTTCGTCGTTAGGTTATTACGGACGCGGGTGGTCCGGATGATCAGGATCGTCCGGGTCAACCGGCTTTGGAGCTGCGTCTTCTTCAGGTGGACGAGGCGGGTTCACCGGCGGAGTACGGTCTGAACCGCCAGCCGTACCGGATGCTCCTGAAGGACCGCTCTGGCCGCCTGGTGTTTTTGGTCCGGCAGACGGGTCAGCCGGCTTGTCGTTTTCTTTCTTCATTTTGCGATCAAGCTCTGCAAGCTTCGTCTTGGCATAGTCACGTCCGCCGACACCAAAGGCAATAGCAAAGGCGACGGAAACCGCACCGAGAATCAGCAGGAATGCCAGATTCACAATCGTTGTAGCGAACTGCAGCTGATCAAACGTCATAAACGCTGCAAACACGATGATTGTATACTTCACAAGAGAAGCATAGAATCCGCTTCCGGAGTACTTCTTTACAAGTGCACCAAGATAATGGCCTGCGAATAAACCGAGAAGCAGGATCAGCAGGGCGCTGACGAGCAGCGGCAGATAAGCAAGCACTGCTCCGCCGATATTATTCAATACTTCCAGCTGCAGCACGTTCAGTGCTTCAACCGTGAAGAAGATAATGATGACTACTTTTACAATCTGTCCAAGAATGGTGGACACACGGAAGGAATTGCTTTTTGGCCCGTCCATTTCAAAAAAGCTGTATACATTGTCGACACCAGTTCGCTGCAGCAGGTTGATAAGGAGATCACCAACAAAACGGGCGATAAAGTAACCTACCAGTACGAGAATGATGGCAACAAAGACATTCGGAATCATAGCAAGAATGCTGTTAAAGACGTTCGTGATCGGCTCGGAAATCATCTGAATGTTCAGCGTCTCAAGCGCGACCGTAATGATCGGGATCAGGAGGAAAATGAACACGATATTAGCAAGAATCGCTGACAGCTTCATTGAAGAAGAGCCTTCGAAGCGAGTCCATTTATTAAACCAGTGATCGACCTTCAGACTTTCAAGAGATCGGTAAACAAGGTCCTTAACGAGTCGTGCAATAAATATACCGACAAATAGAATAATAGCAGCTGCAAATATGTTTGGCAGGAATGCCAGGAACGTTTCGGTCATGTTGGCGATTGGACCAGCGACCGACTCCATGTTAAGCGCATCTAAAATAGCCGGCAGGAATAAAATGAAGACTAGAAAATAAACCAGCTTAGAGGTCGCTTCCAGTATGTTTGCACCTTGTTCTTCGCTTTTGACGAGCGGAGTTTTAGCGAGGCCTTTATGAGCGCCAAGCTTTTTAAGACCCTTTGAAATAATATTTTTTGCGGCGAGTGCAATGACCCATGCGAGCAGCAAAAGCAAAAGTGCGACGACAATATTCGCAAGAGAGCCAATGAGATCGCTGAGCAATGCCTGAAATTCGTTGGTTACATCGTTCATACGCTGTTCCCTCCTATTAATGTGATAGTTAACTATATCCAGAAACCTGTGGGAGTAAACGTATTTAGAGGGAATTACATAATGCTAATGTAATGGGCTTTTAGATAACGTCTGTGTCACATAGCAAGAGCAATCGATGTTATCTGAAAACATATAAAACAATCGGAAAGTGCAGCGCATCGTCATGCAGATTTATAAAAGGGCTGCAGAAAGCCCCGGACAGAAAAAATGTCCGGGGCTTTCGATTTTGATTATTTTCATTAGCGGATGCGCTGATTGATCGCATGCACCTGGGCCAGTCCTTCCTGATAGCTGCGGGAACGGCGGCGTTCTACGGTAAGCTTTCGTTCAATGCATTGCTCATATTCCTGAAATGAATAGCCGTGGTTCAAATGCATCGAGCGCTCAATTAATTCTGTCGTTTGCAAAGTAGTGTTCCCCTTTCCAATAGTCTTACTTTGGTATATTTCCTGACGAAGGAAACCGCAAACGAAAAAAGGGAAAAATAAGGAATTAGCAGGAGGATCCGCTTCTTTTTAGAGTAGAATGCTGAGTCTTTGTTCATCATTAGAAATGTGCTTTCGTACCCAGTTAAAAAGAGATCCTTCCGATCCCGGGGCACCGATTACAGAAATACTGATCTGCCGTCCGGCAGATTTAACAGGGATCGTAAGCTGGGGCAGACCGCCAATTCCGGCGATCGCACAAAGCTGAAGGCTGCGGCTGCGAATCTCATCGACCTGCTCCGGTGACAGGTTTTTGGCAGGAGCAGCCCCCGGAGCGGTCGGAATGATTATCACGCTTTGTCCAATCAACTGATGAAGTTGATCGCGAAGCGCGTTCCGTTCTGCGATGGCCTCAGCCGCTTCTTCGTTAGAAATGAGGGAAGCGGCGTCAAAGCGCTCTTTAATGCCGGGACCGAATGCCGGCTGGTGCTGTGTTACCCAGCTGCCGTGCTGCTTCCAGATTTCCGCGGCCTGCACAATCCGGAACGTTTCCTGAAGGTGTGGAAGAGATAGGCCGCCTGATCGAGCAGGAAGCGGGGCGAGGTCACTGATAATCTGCTGATCTTCAGCAAGGTCCCAGGCTTCCTGCAGCAAATAAACGTCGGCTGGTTCCTCCTCTGCCTCCGGATAAAAAAGCGAGGCAGCCTGCTTCAGCATGTTGAAATCCCTGCTCAAGAAGCCGACCGTGTCAAAAGACGGGGCAAGCGGAATCAGGCCTGCGGTGGAAATGCTCCCGTGTGTCGGTCGAAGTCCATAAAGCCCGCAGTAGGCGGCCGGAATGCGGATCGAGCCGCCGGTGTCGGTTCCGACTGCGAAATCGCAGTCTCCCGAAGCGGCCGCAGAAGCAGAGCCGCTTGACGACCCTCCTGGAATACTGTCCGGTGAAAGCGGATTGAGCGGTGTGCCGTAGTGTTTATTTTCGCCGTGAAGGCTGTACATCAGCTCGTCTGTCACTGTCAGTCCCTGCAGGGAGGCGCCTGCCTTCAGCAGCACGTCCAGCGCCGGAGCTGTTGTGACGGCAGGCGGATGCGTACGAAGCCAGTCCGGACTTCCCGCAGTGCTCGCGATCCCTTCAACGTGAAACACATCTTTTACTGCAAAGGTCTTGCCCTTCAGCGGTCCGCTCCTCTCTCCGGCTATATGAACGTCTGGCTGCGTATATGCTGTTTTTTCCATGGTCAATCATCCTTTCTGTCGGTTAGCACATGCTTTTCATACAAGTATAGCGTGAGCAGAGGGTCTGTTCGTTATTTTTGCGGACGGGAGCATAGCGTAACGCAGATGAAGCACTGGCAGAACTGGAATCAAGCCGTGAAAAAAGTGCGTCAGAAAATATGACGAAATAAAAATTCCTGTCAGCTGATCTGACGAAATGCCGGTAATTTGGAAGGGCGGGGATTATAGTAAGTGGTACACTCCGCCGTTCCTGTCATCTGCGACCTATCATATTAGAGGAGGGTATCATCATGACGACGAAACACGTGTGGAAGCCGGATCATTTAAAGGCTGTTTGGGAACTGACTGAGCAATTTCAGGAGGACTGCTGCTACACTGTTGATGGTATCCGGGTCACAGCCGGAGCCGGGCGTGAAACGATCGCCCTGGACGCGTTAACGGAGCTGCATCAGGGGCTTTATGAACGCAAAGGAACGATATACGCCGGACCGCTCGTTACGTATGAAGAACTGATGCATCATCCACTGATTCAGCGGGAAGCACCTCTTCTGGCGGAAGCGTGCAGAAAAGGTCTGCTGGAAAGCGAGCGTGACACGGCGTTTTCTGTTGATGTGCTGCTTCAATCGGGCGCGGCCCTGCTGCCTCTGCTGCTTTATGATGCTGTGCTGATATGGGCACTGCCCCAGGGGGTGAGGCAGCAGCCGTTGGAAGAATGGTTGAAAGAAGAGACAAATGAAAAACGGGTTCTGCTTGCAGTGGAAATACACCCGGTACCGGTTTATGGAGAAACACTGCGCTTTTTCCGGACATCCGGAAAGCCGGATATGTTCAGTTCAAGCCGGGTGACAGCAGCTGGTGTGGTGACTTTTACGATGGAGGGGGACGTATCGGACGTACGTCTCGCTGCAGGAAGCGGTCATCATGCTCCGGTCAGGCTCCGTGGAACAGAAGATCTGTTTAGGCGTTCCTCAGGGCGAAAGCTGTTTCCGGCACTCGTTTACCAGCAAATAAAAGAAGAGTTTAAGCCGCCGCATGATCTGTTCGCGTCTTCCGGCTATTTAGGAAGCCGGACAGCTAACCTGATCGTCACAGAATGGCAGCGGCGCGGGAGGGATCATCATGCAGAAACCGTTCACGGGTAGTGCTGGCAGAAAAGCAGACAGAAGTTTTACCCTTCAGCAGCTTGCTGGAGGATGTACGCTGACGACCTGCGTCTGGGATACGAGCATCGGCCAGCCGGCTGCGGGGCTGATGGTGGAGCTATGGCGGTATACGCCCGAACGAGGGGAATACGTTAAATTAAAAGATGGACGGCTGGATGATTCCGGCCGTCTTCTTCATCCGCTTCTTGAAGGAGAGACGTTTCAAAAAGGAAAATATGAGCTGCTCTATGATGTACAGGCCTATTTTGAAGAAAGGGGCCTGCTGCAGACGGATGCTTTTTACAGCGTCATTCCGATCAGCTTCTCGATCAGCAGAGCAGAAAGCTGTCACATTCCCATGTACATTTCACCGGGAGGCTACAGCACGTACCGGACGTCTTAAATTCAGAATTGCAGGAATATTTCTGTTTAGGAGGATCGCCCTGTCCTGATGTCGAAATGAGCTTATGCTGATTTTTACAAATGAAAGGGGACAGGATGTATGTATACAGATTACAAGCACGAACCATTTACGGATTTCACGAAGGAAGAGAACCAGAAGGAATTTTTAGAGGCCCTCGCGGTCGTGAAGCAGGATATCGGCAAGGAGTACCCGCTCGTCATTGACGGCAAGGACGTCACGACCAAGGACAAGCTCGTCAGCTACAACCCGTGCAACCACGATGAAGTCATCGGCAGCGTCTCCAAAGCGTCCACGAAGGAGATCGACGCGGCATTTGCCGCCGCGAAGAAGGCGTTCCCGGCCTGGAGCCAGACGAACCCGGTCGCGCGCGCCGAGCTGTTGTTCCGTGCGGCTGCGATCATGCGCCGCCGCAAGCATGAGCTGTCCGCGACGGTCGTCAAGGAAGCGGGCAAGCCGTGGGTGGAAGCGGACATTGAAGTCGCGGAAGGGATCGACTTCCTCGAATACTACGGCCGCCAGATGATTGAACTGAAGGACGGCAAGAAGATCGAGAGCCGTGACGGCGAAAGCAACCAGTACATCTACACGTCGGCCGGTGTGGCCGTGACGATTCCGCCGTGGAACTTCTCGGCCGCGATCATGATGGGGACGACGGTGGCGCCGCTTGTCGCCGGCAACACGGTGCTCCTGAAGCCGGCGGAACCGACGCCGATCATCGCCGCGAAGTTTGTGGACATCATGCGCGAAGCAGGCGTCCCGGACGGCGTGCTGAACTTCGTGCCGGGTGAGCCGCACGAAATCGGCGACTACCTCGTTGATCACAAGGACACGGCGCTGATCACGTTCACCGGTTCGAAGGCCACCGGCCTTCGCATCATGGAGCGGGCGGCGAAGGTGCAGGAAGGCCAGCGGCACTTGAAGCGCGTGCTCGCGGAAATGGGCGGGAAGGACACGGTCGTTGTCGACCAGGATGCCGACGTGGAAACGGCGGTCAACGCGATCGTCACGGCTGCGTTCAACTTCTCCGGCCAGAAGTGCTCGGCCGGCAGCCGTGCGGTGATCCATGAGGATCTGTACGACACGGTCGCGCAGCGCGTCGTCGAAGAGACGGAAAAGCTGACACTCGGGGACAGCGAAAAGTACGAGAACTACCTCGGCCCGGTCATCAACCAGAAGGCGTATGACAAGGTGACGAGCTACATTGAGATCGGCAAAAAGGAAGCGACGCTGCTCACCGGCGACGAGTCCGATGACAGCACCGGCTTCTTCATCAAGCCGACGATCTTCGGCGATGCGGCACCGGATGCGCGCATCATGCAGGAGGAAATCTTCGGACCGGTGCTTGCTCTCTGCAAGGCGTCGAGCTACGAAGAGGCAATCGATATTGCGAACAACACCGAGTACGGCCTGACCGGCGCGGTGATCTCGAACAACGTCGACCACCTGGAGTACGCGAAGCAGAACTTCCACGTCGGGAACCTGTACTTCAACCGCAACTGTACCGGGGCGATTGTCGGCTACCACCCGTTCGGCGGGTTCAAGCTGTCCGGTACGGATTCGAAGGCCGGAGGCCCGGACTACCTGCTTCAGTACCTGCTTCCAAAATCGATCAGCCAGATGCTGTAAAGCACGAACGAAAGAGGCTCTCCCTTGTGGAAGGCCTCTTTTGTGTGGGAAAAGCAAGGCAGATGCTTTCGTTATCCGGAAGCCCGGCACCAGGGATAGTTGGTTTGACGGGCTGGTAAGTTGCCTTTCCCCCGCGTTGTGCAGCTTTTGATACAAACGACTCATAAATAAAAAGAGATCTGTTTTGCATCGGTCGCTTCATATCCCTGACGCTGAAAGCAGCTTTGAGTGTCCTCGGATTCGGGTAGGAGGGTATATAGAGATGAGGAGGGAGTGCGAATGGGAACGCTGGTGAAGCTGATACTGACTGCCGGCGGGGCAGCCGGCTTGCTTTTACTGCTCGTTTATTTATTTCAGGATCGGCTGCTGTTCTTTCCGCAGACGATGACCGAACAGGAAGCAGAGCTAGCTGCAGAGCACGAACCGCGTGCAGAGATGGTGCAGTTCGACAGGGAAGACGGCACAACGCTGCACGGATGGCTGGTGCAGGCAGCAGAACATCCGGGAGAGCAGCTGCTCATTTATTACGGAGGCAACGGCGAAGAAGTGTCCGGTCAGATCATGGAGATGGCCGGTCCACTTTCAGACTGGGATGTGCTGCTTGTCAATTACAGAGGGTACGGCATGAGCGGAGGTACCCCGGAGGAAGAAGCGCTCTATCAGGACGCGGAACATATATTTGAAGAAGCGGCTGCTGGCTACAGCCGCACAGCTGTGATGGGAAGAAGCATAGGAACGGCGATAGCAGTGAGGACAGCTGCCATTTTTCAACCGGATGATGTCGTGCTGATTTCGCCTTTTGACCGTTTGGAAGAAGTTGCAGCAGAAGCATACCCGTTCCTGCCGGTGCGGACGCTGCTGCGCTCTGAATTTGATACGGCGTCGCGTATCAACGAGCTGGAGCACATGCTCGTGCTCGCCGGAGGCGACGATCAGATTATTACGCCTGCCCGGACAGAAGCGCTCATGGAGGTGTATGAGGGAGAAGCGGTTTATCAACTGCTCGAAGGCAGGGGACACAATGACCTTCATCTGCACCCGGAGTATTGGCCGCTGATCGGAGACTATTTACAGGAACGTTCATAAGGAAATCATCGTTTGAACTATGTAAAAAATGAGGTAGCGGTTTATTTTTTTCATAAAAAAGGAATGGAGCAATAATTACTTATAAGGAGGACTTTTACTATGCTTCGAACAATTTTAATGGTTATTGGTGCGCTGGTTGTTATCAGCTTGATCCTGAGTCTGCTCTAATTGCTATCATCTCTTTATAAGCGTACATAGAAATACTATGTACAAAAAAGGGCCCCGGTTTAGGGGTTCTTTTTTTATGTGCGAACAATCTTTATGCAATTTTTCACAGGCTTTGACCGTGTATTTCAAGTGGAAATATGCTATTATGATGGGCGAAACTAACGACGTTCACGGAGTGGACAGAGGAGGATGCCGACGTGGCAGAAGAGAAGAAAAAAGGGTCATGGCTCGTTCCGATTATTGTAGCTGTGGCTGTGGCGTTTGTTGTGCGTTCGTTTTTTATCGCTCCGTATGTGGTGGAAGGAGCTTCGATGGAACCTTCCTTATATGACAGTGACAGAATTCTGGTAAACAAAACGGCAACGTGGCTCGGTGAATTTGAACGAGGCGATGTTATCATTATAGAGGGTGAAAATAACCGTCATTACGTAAAGCGTGTCATTGGACTTCCAGGTGAAACGCTTGAAATGGAAGACGGAGAACTGTTCGTTGACGGAGAGCTGATTGAAGAGCCGTATTTGGATGATCTTTATGAATATAACGAAACGATTGACGAGGTGACTCTCCCTGACGGTGAATTTTATGTGATGGGGGACAATCGCGGCAACAGTCTGGACAGCCGAAACGGTCTCGGACTGATCGATGAAGAATTTATCGTAGGCCGTTCCACGGTCGTCTTTTTCCCGTTTACAAACGTACAGCTTACAAATTAAATCCGTGTGACCTTCATGAGCCTTTTCATGAAGGTCATTTTTGGGAGAAGTGAATTTTTGGAGAGCGGGACACTGAAGCACAGCAGTGTCTGTGTTATAATGGCAGTTGTTGTAATCGAATTCATACACGTAAAGGAAGGTGTCCGCATGATCACGGAAGAACAAGTCAAAAACGTGCTCGAGGGCATTAATGACCCTCACCTGCATACATCGCTTACAGAAATCGGCGCCATTAAAGAAATTAAAATAAAAGAAAAGCTTCTCAGCCTGAAGCTCGCGATCGCCCAGCCCGGAACGGCCGAGCAGATGCAGCTTCAAAATGAAGTAGTGACGGCACTAAAAGAAGCAGGTGCAGACTCTGTCGGCCTCCGCTTTGAGAAGTTGTCAGACGACGTTATTGCCCAGTACGCTTCCGAGCAGGAAGAAGAAGGCGGTTCTCTGCTGGATCGTACGGATAAAACGACGTTTATTTCCATAACGAGTGGTAAAGGGGGTGTCGGTAAATCGACGGTATCCGTAAACCTTGCCGTTTCGCTTGCTCGTGAAGGGAAGAAGGTCGGCATTATTGATGCAGACATTTACGGCTTCAGTGTTCCCGATATGATGGGAATTGAAGAACGTCCCCGCGTGGAAGGCGAACGGATTTATCCGGTAGAGCGTTTTGGCGTTCAGGTTATTTCCATGGGCTTTTTCGTTGAGGATAACTCGCCAATCATCTGGCGCGGCCCGATGCTCGGGAAAATGCTCAATAACTTCTTCAATGAAGTAGAGTGGGACGACCTCGACTATCTGATTCTCGACCTGCCGCCGGGAACAGGAGATGTGGCGCTTGATATTCACTCCATGCTGCCGCAGACGAAGGAAATTATCGTCACGACACCGCACGCAACAGCAGCCTTCGTTGCAGCGCGTGCCGGCGCAATGGCGCTGAAAACGGAGCATGAAATTCTTGGTGTTATTGAAAACATGGCGTATTTTGAAAGTAAAACGACTGGTGAAAAAGAGTATGTGTTCGGACAGGGCGGAGGCGACAAGCTTGCTGAAGAACTGAAGACAACTGTACTCGCACAGGTGCCGCTTGGTCAGCCGGATATGGACCGTGGTGTTTTTGCTCCATCGGTTTACGAAGAAGATCACCAGATCGGCAAGATCTACAGCGAGATCGCTTCAAAAGTAATCGAGCAGACAAAAAAAGACAGCTGATCTACCCCGGTGTGAGGGCTCCCTCATACCGGTTTTTCTCTGTAGAAAGGTTTTGACCGTCAGATTGTGACAAGGCGGTGAAAACGGTGGCGGCGCCTGTGCGGCTTCTGCTACAATGGAGCGTGGACACATATGCGTTAGGAGGAACACGCGTGAATTCGAGAAAAGTCGTTTTTCTATTTAATTCCACGCTGTTAATCGGAACAGGCTTTGGCTTTTTAATGGGCTTTTTCCTCGATTTTCAGACACACATAAATGACCTGGCCAACCTTAACTTCGCCGGCCTGACTGTCGTGGCAATCACTGCTGCGATCTGGACTGTAATTGCTCAGATGGGCTTTTTCGCATACTTGACGATTCACCGGTTCGGACTTGGGATGTTCAAGTCGGCGTCTCTGTGGAACAAGGTGCAGATCGTACTCATTGCATTTGCCCTGTTTGACCTGATGTTTTTCAGATGGCTTGTTTTTGCAGATGGGGAAAGCATCGTCGGCTATGCCGTTATGCCGATTCTGCTGCTTATTTACAGCTGGATCGTAGCGGTAATTAAATCCCGTGAAACAAACTATTCGGCGTTTGTACCGACGCTGTTTTTTATGGTTGTCGTAACGACGATTGAATGGGTGCCGGCACTGACACAAAATGACATGACTTTTATCATTAACGCGATCGTTCCGCTTCTCGTTGCGAATACGTGGCAAATCCTCGTTCTGCATCGCCTGCATGAGCAGCCGAACGGCAAACAGCCTTCTACAAAGGCAGACCAGGAGCGGGACCGTAAAATCACTGCGGCAACAAAGCAGAAGAAAAAAGGAAAAAAACAAAAGCGCGCGAAATAGAATGTTCAGGAGGACGAAAGCTCGGTTTCACACTGGTTTTCGTCCGCCCATCCGGCTTCGGAAAGCGGGCGTCAGCCGGCAGATAGAAAAAAATTAAAAAAGTATGGCCAACCCCTTGCCAAGCCGCCTCACTTTATAGTAATATACTAAATGTCCTAAGGGACACCAACACCATAACCTAGTGACGACAGCGGTGAGGTCACACCCGTTCCCATGCCGAACACGGAAGTTAAGCTCACCAGCGCCGATGATAGTTGGGGGCTCTCCCCCTGCGAAAGTAGGACGTCGCTAGGTCCTTTTTTTCTTTTATACCGTCATCATCATGGACACCGGTTCCCGCACGTTGCAGGAGCGAGTGTCATCACGTTTCTTGTTTTTATTCCACAGTAGCTCAGTGGTAGAGCTATCGGCTGTTAACCGATCGGTCGTAGGTTCGAATCCTACCTGTGGAGCCATGCTTCCTTAGCTCAGTTGGTAGAGCGCATCCATGGTAAGGATGAGGTCAGCGGTTCAAGCCCGCTAGGAAGCTCCATTACGGCCCGTTGGTCAAGTGGTTAAGACACCGCCCTTTCACGGCGGTAACACGGGTTCGAATCCCGTACGGGTCACCATTTTTCTTTTTTATGGTGTGAGCTGGCCTAGCTCAATTGGTAGAGCAACTGACTTGTAATCAGTAGGTTGGGGGTTCAAGTCCTCTGGCCAGCACCATAACGCAGGGCTATAGCCAAGCGGTAAGGCATCGGATTTTGATTCCGTGATTCGCAGGTTCGAATCCTGCTAGCCCTGCCATTTTCTTTTCATGGTTGACCGCAAAAGAAAATGGGTAAAGACAGCCTTAAGAACGTAAAAGTGAGTGTACGTCTGGTACGCGACGAGAGCGAAGCAGACGAAGAGACATGCAGCTTATCTGCAATCATCAGTTGATTGGAAAGAAGCTGTAGAGATCAAGGATGCGAGAGAAAGAATGAGTGAGTGTACGTCTGGTACGCGACGAGAGCGAAGCAGACGAAGAGACATGCAGCTTATCTGCAATCGTCAGTTGATTGGAAAGAAGCTGTAGAGATCAAGGATGCGAGGGAAAGAATGAGTGAGTGTACGTCTGGTACACGACATGAGTGAGAGAGCGAAGCAGACGAAGAGACATGCAGCTTATCTCCAATCAAGCAAGAGCCATTAGCTCAGTTGGTAGAGCATCTGACTTTTAATCAGAGGGTCGAAGGTTCGAGTCCTTCATGGCTCACCATTTACATAATGAAAGCGGGGCCTTAGCTCAGCTGGGAGAGCGCCTGCCTTGCACGCAGGAGGTCAGCGGTTCGATCCCGCTAGGCTCCACCATACATATAATAGAAAGCACTTCGGACGCATGTTTTGTCCGGGGTGTTTTTTATATATTCTTTTGCAGGTGCCCCGGATTCGTGCCGACGGTTTAAAACGGTTATCGACCACCCGGGACGTCGACAGAGTGCATTACCATCCGGCGTTGTAAGAGCATGCGACAAGCTGTGCTTTTCTGATCGAGAAAACAGTTCCGGCATGAGAAACAATGTATTTCGTTAAAGAAGCTGAAAAGAATAAATAAAAAATGAAACATTTGATGCAGGTATTTCGTAAATGGATATGGCAGAAAGCTTCTGGGCCCCGTAAATGCTTTGTTTTTCCATAATATTAGTGATTTCGAATCCTGTCCCTCCGGTGTTTTCTTCCATTTCTCATGGTAAAATGAGAAAGGATTTTTTGAAACCTTATCAGGTTGCAGTCGTAAATGAAGTAACCGCAGCGAAGCGGAGGGTGCAGGGATGGACATAGTTGTTAAAAAAATCGTTCGTGAAGTAAAGCGTGGCAATCAGGATGCATTCGCTGAGCTCGTGGATTTATACAAGGATAAAGTGTTTCATATTGCGTACCGCATGCTTGGAAACGCGCATGAAGCACAGGATGTTTCGCAGGAAGCCTTTCTGCGGGCTTACACGAATATCGAATCCTATGATGAAAACCGTAAGTTTTCCACGTGGATTTTCCGGATTGCGACAAATTTGTCTATTGACCGGATCCGCAGAAAGAAACCGGATTTTCATTTAGAGGACCAAGTAAGCGGAACCGACAATCTGGATTACCATTCCCAATTTGCGGCCGATATAGACCTGCCTGAAGATCAGGTCGTGAAGCTGGAAATGCAGCAGTGGATCCAGGATGAAATTATGGCACTTCCGCCAAAATACCGCTCTGCTATTATACTGAAATACCTGGAAGATCTGTCGCTGAAAGAAATCAGCGAGGTTATGAATCTCCCGGTAGCGACAGTGAAAACCCGTATCCATCGCGGACGGGAAGCACTTCGCAAGCGGCTGGGACAAGCCTAGCCGCAGAAAGGAGACAGGCGCCATGGCGTGCACACGGGATAAGCAGCAAGTGATTAATCAGTATTTAGATGAGGAAATGACGCTGCTTGAATCAAAACAATTTGAAGAGCATCTTCACTCGTGTCCGGACTGTGAAAAGCATGTCCGGGAACTGAAAAAAACAACCGCCATCATTCAAAGTGCGTCCCATTTTGAAGCGCCGAAGGACTTTACTGCGGGGGTCATGGACAGGCTTCCGAAACAGTCAAAGACAAAGCGCTGGCAGCAGTGGATCCGCCGGCATCCAATCGTACTCACGGCAGCTGTCTTTTTCCTCGTTTTCGTGACAAGCCTCTCAGCTGGATTTGGCGCAGAAGAGGAGATCGTCGTGAGAGGCGACGGGCACTTTATTATAAACGAATCGGAGAGGACCGTCGTCATTCCGGAAGGAAGCGCCATTCAAGGCGATTTGTTTATCCGTAACGGCGATGTGGAAGTAAACGGAGAAGTAGCCGGCGACATTACGGTCGTCAACGGCCGTCATCTGCAGGCTTCCTCCGCCCAGATCAGTGGAGATATAGAAGAGATTAACCAGACCTTTGAATGGCTCTGGTTCGAAATGAAGACGCTCTGGAATGATGCAGTGCCGTTTTTAACACCGGCATCTGAAGAAGAATAGAGACGATAAGGCTGGCTCCTCAAACATGGGCCAGCCTTCAGACTGTTGACAAAGTCAATTTACTTACATGTTTATTCATTTGGTTGTATTTCCCCGCTGCTTAGCGATCATGCCGTGGGCTTGTCTTCAGCTCTTTGGGCCCTGTATGAATGGAAGAAGGGCACGATGGGAGGGCGCGACTGTTTATTGCTTTCAAGATGAATTCCAGGACGAACTGGCATCCCTATTCCACATAGAAACGTCACATAACGAAAGGTTCCATCAGCACCTAATAAGCTCTTGCCAATCATAACCAGGCATGTGAACCATACTGTCAGCTGCCGGCATCGGAGGACCTCGACTCCGTGAGGATCAGAACGAGGCGAAGATCCAGCGCTTCCGACGTCAGGAGGAAGCGGTTAGCTGAGCCCGTTCCCTCCGGAAAGCGAGTGTCCGCAGATACAGGCAGCTGCAAGGTTATTCACTTAAAAACACTTTATCGACACTCTGCAGGCTGGCTCCTCAAACAGGAGCCAGCCTTTTTTGCGATAAACATAAGGAATAAGCCAGATCATTCTAAAAGAAATGAAGGATTAGAATTGAAGCAGTTAGTCTGCTAAATCAGTGAAAGTGGTAATTCATTCGGCATTTCTCCGGAAAGTCTGCGGTCGGCAGCGAGGATGATAAATGCGTTAGTCCGCTGGCGGATGTTTAGACGCTGAATGAATTGGTTACCGCTTTGGAGAGCGGCGCAGACAATGTTCAACATATACAGTGATTTTATGTCTTTCGGATCAACGGAGAACCGCCTGAATTCTATGAATTTCCCACGGTATTTTACGATAGGAGCCCGGTTAACTGTGATATAATGAGAATCGTTGGAATGTCTTGCCTGAGTAAAGGCGCTGGGGGAAACATTATGCTGGAAGATCTCACCCTGCTGCGGGCACTCGCCATCATTGTCGATGTCTCGCTGGTAGCTTTTGTTATCTATAAATTAATTATGGTTATACGCGGTACCCGGGCTGTGCAGCTCGTTAAGGGGATTACCGTTATTTTAACTGTATGGTTTTTGAGCGGCTATTTAGGATTGAATACGCTGCAATGGATTATGCAGCAGGCAGTTACATACGGTCTACTCGCGATTATTATTATCTTTCAGCCCGAGCTTCGGCGTGCATTGGAACAGCTGGGCCGAGGCCGCTTTTTTCAGTCAACATCGTCGGCTGATGATCAGGAGGTGCGCCATTCCATTGAGCACATCATTACAGCTGCCAAGTATATGGGCAAGCGACGGATCGGAGCGCTCATGTCGATCGAACGCGATACAGGAATGACTGACTACATTGAAACCGGCACCCCGATGCATGCAGAGCTGACATCGGAGCTGCTGATTAACATTTTCATCCCAAATGCCCCGCTTCATGACGGGGCCGTTATTATAAAAGGAAACGAAATTATGGCTGCAGGCTGCTACCTGCCGCTGTCTGAAAATCCGTTTATCTCCAAAGAGCTGGGTACGAGGCATCGTGCTGCTTTAGGAGTCAGCGAAGTGACGGATTCGATTACAATTGCTGTGTCGGAAGAGACTGGAGGTATATCAATTACAAAAAACGGCGAGATGCACCGGAACCTGGAAGAGGACGGGCTACGCAGCATGCTGGAACGAGAACTGCTGAGCCGCCAGGAAACAAATGGTTCATCCCGCTGGCAGTGGGGAGGCCGCAAAAATGGATAAGCTGTTCAGCAAAGGATGGTTCATTAAGCTGACATCCATTGTGATTGCGATTATGCTTTTCCTGATGGTGAATATGGACACACAGCCTCAGCAGGCCGGAGCAGGACTGCCGATTCCGGGAGTAACGAACGGTGAACGGGTGCTGGAGGAAGTGCCGTTGAACGTCTATTACGATGATGAACAATACGTGCTGACCGATGCACCGGATACGGTGCAGGTTGTGCTGCGCGGGCCGAACAGCGCGCTTACGCTCGGACAGGCGACACAGGGACAGCAGGAAATTTATATTGATCTGGAGAATGAAGAGGCAGGAACGCACTATGAGCGAATTCAGCATCGGGGCTTTCCGCCGGATTTAAGAGTGTCGATCGTTCCCCTGACGGTGCAGGTGACACTGCAGGAGAGACAGACCGCTTCCTATCCGGTCGATATCCAGATTCTGAACGAAGAGGAGCTTGCCGAAGGATATACCATTGGTGAACCTGAGGCATCTCCGGGTACGATTGATGTAACTGCCGCATCGGGTATGCTGGAGCAGATTTCGCAGGTACGTGCCGCTGTCGACGTGAGCGGCCGGTCAGAGAGTTTTACAGATACCGCTTCTGTGGTATTATATGATGAGTCTGGAAATGAAATGGGCATCAACGCAGACCCGCCAGCCGTAGATGTGACCGTTCCGATCACAAGTCCGAATAAATCGGTTCCGCTCCGGATGAGCCGCAACGGTGAGCTTGCGGACGGAATGGCAATTGATTCGGTGAGCATTGAGCCGGAGGAAGTGACGGTTTACGGGCCAGTCGATGTTCTTAACGAAATATCCGTAATTGATCTTGACGATCTTGATTTAGATGAAATAGAAGGCGATACAACGCTGACAGTACCCGTGCCCGTACCGGATGGGGTGGAGCGTGTGGAGCCGGGAGAAGTGACGGTTGATATTGATATGACTGCAGAAGAAGAGCGGGAGTTCTCTTCTTTCTCTATTGATGTCGAATCACTCCCGAATACCTGGACATTTAATTTCCCGGGAAATGAAGACGGGACGTTTACGCTTCGGGCACTTGGGAGTTCGGAGCAGCTTGACCGGCTTAGCCGCGAGGATATCGAGGCTTCGGTAGACGTTGACGGCCTGGAAGCAGGTACTCATACTGTCTCTTTGGCGATTGGGGGCCCGCAGAACGTCCGCTTTCCACAGCATGGGTCCGACGTGGAAATCACCATTGAGGACGATAACAGCAGCGATGCGGTAAATGAGAATGAGCCAAATGCATCCGAAGAATCGCAGGAGAACGAAACCAATGAAGCTGCTGAAGAAAATGAAGAAGTGAACGAGCCGGAAAACGATCAAGAAGAAAACACCAACGATAATAACGAGCCGGATGAACCGGCAGACGATAATTCGACGATAAATGAAGATGAAGAATAGGAGAGATATTGGATGGGGAAATTCTTTGGTACAGACGGAGTCCGCGGTACAGCCAACACAGAGCTGACGCCGGAACTCGCGTTTAAACTGGGACGCTTCGGCGGCTACGTTCTGACAAAAGAGACGAGCAAGCCGAAGATTTTAATTGGCCGGGATACACGTATTTCCGGACACATGCTGGAAAGTGCTCTCGTAGCTGGTCTTTTGTCGATTGGGGCAGAGGTGATGCGCCTCGGTGTTATTACAACTCCCGGTGTAGCGTATTTAACGAAAGCACTCAGTGCAGATGCTGGCGTTATGATTTCAGCGTCGCACAATCCGGTGCCGGATAACGGGATTAAGTTTTTCGGATCAGACGGCTTTAAGCTGCTTGACGCGCAGGAAGACGAAATTGAGAAACTGCTTCATCTCGAAGACGATATGGAAGATGATCTTCCGCGTCCGGTCGGCGGCGATATCGGTGTCGTCAGCGACTATTTTGAAGGCGGACAGAAGTATCTCCGCTACCTGAAGCAGACAGTAGACAGTGATTTCTCCGGTCTTCATATTGCTCTCGACTGTGCAAACGGAGCAGCTTCACCGCTCGCAAACCATTTGTTTGCGGATCTGGAAGCAGAGGAAATTTCCTGTATCGGTTCTTCGCCAAACGGGGTGAACATTAACGAACAGGTCGGTTCCACTCACCCGGAAGTGCTTGTGGATCTTGTGAAGGAAAAAGGAGCAGATATCGGCCTTGCGTTTGATGGAGATGCGGATCGTCTGATTGCGGTCGACGAAAAGGGGCAAATCGTAGACGGGGATCAGATCATGTACATCTGTGCCAAATATTTGAACGCCCGCGGCGACCTGAAGCAGAACACGCTTGTCACGACTGTGATGAGTAACCTGGGGCTTTACAAAGCGCTTGAGCAGGAAGGCATCGCAACGAAGCAGACGGCTGTCGGCGACCGCTACGTGATGGAAGCAATGCGTAACGGCGATTACAGCCTCGGCGGTGAACAGTCCGGACATTTGATCTTCCTCGATCATTCAACTACCGGCGATGGACTGCTCTCAGCTCTTCAGCTCGTGCAGATCGTTAAAACATGCGGCAAGCCGTTATCCGAGCTTGCAGCGGAAGTACCAAAGTATCCGCAGAAGCTTGTAAACGTCCGCGTGCAGGATAAGCATGCGCTCGCAGGTAATTCGGTCATCAAAGCGGAGATCGATGCAGTAGAATCGGAAATGAACGGCGAGGGCCGTATTCTCGTCCGGCCATCCGGTACAGAACCGCTCGTCCGCGTGATGGCGGAAGCACCGACAGCTGAAACGTGTGATAAGTATGTCGCGAAAGTCGTTGACATCGTAAAGCAGGAGCTTGGCAGCCTGCAGAAATAAGGAAAAGGCCGTCCCAAATGGGGCGGCCTTTTCCATGCTGGTGACAAAGTCACGCTGACTGCATCCTTTCCGATTATCCAGCCGTTCAAGATCGAACGGCTATGAGGCTTGAATGGCTTCGTACAGTTCGGCTGCTTTTTGTACGATCGGGCTGTCCGGATCGAGGCCGCTGATCGTCCCAAGCACGAAAAAAGCAGGGCTTACAGCCAGCTGCTGGTGAAGCTGTGCTGCTTCTTCGTCCTGGAGGTTATCATAAGCGAGTGCGGCTGCAATTGTGCGGAGAAGCGCTTCCGGGTTCATGCCGCGTTCCTCCAGCTGAAGAGCAGGACTCAAAAGTCGTTCCCGTGCACCAAGCTTTTTCAATGGCTGCCGGGCAACACGGTCGATGGAATCAGACAGAGCATCGTTCTCAAAGCGGCTGATCGTTGTCTGAATATAAGCGGCATGGGTGTCTGGATCAAAGCCGTACTTTGCTGTAAGCAGTTTTCCAGTTTCCTGCAGCGCGCTTTCCACCTCACTGCGGACCTCGTTGTCTTTCATCGCCTCCTGAACGGTGGCATGCTGCCTCTGCCAGCCGTGATAGGCTGCGGCAGCGTGACCGGTGTTCACCGTGAACAGCTTGCGCTCAATGTAGGCATCAAGATCATCGACGTAGTGAATACCTTCGATTGGCGGCACTGGACCGTGAATCGCTTTTTTCTCAACGGTCCATTCGTAAAACGGTTCAACGAGCACATCGAGCGGATTAGACTGTTCCTGAATGGGAACAATTCGGTCCACGGCAGCATTTGGCCAGCTGATCAGGGCTTCTGCCTGACTGGATTCCTCTTTGGAAAGGAGTTCCTCCACGTGAGCCCGCAGCATATCGGTGCCGCCGACTGCGTTTTCACAGGCGATGACGGTTAGGGGGAGGGCAGAGTCGAGTCGCTCCTTAACGGCCTCTGCGAGCACCGGGGCAAGATGCTTTAGAACAGGTGCACCAACCGCTGTTGTAACAAGGTCTGCTTCTCGCAGCGCAGTGAGAAGTTCTTCTTTCTCATGCTGCGAATGCAGACCGGTAAAGTTCGTTATTGTTTCCGGCTTTTGATCGGGTGCGGCAAAAAAAATCTGATAGCTGTCCTCCTGCTTCAACAGCCTGATCAGCTCGTCGTTCACATCTGCAAACGTCACCTGGCAGCCTGCACGGTGCAACAGCTGGCCGATAAATCCGCGGCCGATATTGCCGGCACCGAAATGGACGGCCTTCATTTACTCTACCTCTTGGAACATGTCGAGCAGTTCCTGCTTCGTCGTCGCTTTAAGCATTTTTTCTACATTCGCTTCCTCGGAGCAGAGAATCGCGATTTTGGAGAGAATCTCAAGGTGTTCATTATCCTTGCCTGCGATGCCGAACACGAGCTTGGCAGTGTTGCCGTTTCCGTACTCCACGCCTTCAGGAATTTGCAATACAGACAGCCCTGAATAGTGAACGCTGCTTTTTGCATCGTCGGTGCCGTGCGGAATAGCCACTCCATTGCCCATAAAGGTGGAGGTAATTTCTTCCCGCTCGAACATTTTGTCGATGTAGCCGGCATCGGTGTAGCCGCCGTCTACAAGAATCTGGCCGGCTTTGCGGATGGCGTCCTTCTGATCGGCTGCTTTTACTCCAAGCTGAATGTTTTCCTCTGGCAGAATCGCTTTTGTCATAGTGATGCACTCCTTTTAATCTTAGTTAATGCCGCGGATGAGCTGCAGAAACTCTCCGCTCATAAAATCTTTTACGTCTTTTTCCGTTCCTTCTGCAAACAGGCGGAGGGAGGTGTCGTTTTTCACAATCATGCTGCTGATGCGGCTCAGCATGCTGCTTTCTATTTCGTTCATCTGCTGCGGGGCGAGCATAAGCAGGATCCGGCGAACGTAAATGGTGGATCCGTCCATGGCCTGGACCGGTTCCTCCTGTATCCGTTCGAGAATCAGAAACACGGGCTCGCGTACTTCACTCGTTCTGGCATGGTAGAGAGCAAGCTGCGTATTCGGCAGACCGACTCCCGATAGTTTTGTACGTTCCTGAAGCGCGCGAGTCACAGCTTCCGCATCGCCGACAAAGCCTTTTCCCTGCAAATAGAGCAGCGTATTGTACAAGCTCGTCCAAAACGGAACAGAGGTTGATTCCTGAATGAGTTCGACGTGCTGCATCAGATGCAGGGCAGCGTTCAGCTGTGACTGCATCGATTCAAGAGATCCTTCAGGCTCCGACTGTTGAGGCTGCTCGCGTTTTCCGGGCTTACGGCCCATGTAGCGTTCAATTGCAGCGAGCTCTTCTTCAGTGACGAACGGATTTACCTGAATATGATCGTACTGCTCATCGAGAGCGATAGTTGAGATAATTAAATCTCCCGGATCGAGCTGCTTCTGCTCTAATTCATATACAGACAGCTGTTCCATTGACGTAATTTGCGGAAACTCCCGCTTCAGCCGGGCGGCCATCATTTTAGATGAACCGATACCGGTGGAGCAGATCACGTAGGCGTGATATTCCCGGCCGTCATCCAGCTCCAGGGCGGAACCGAAATGAAGGACGAGAAAACCGACTTCGTCTTCCGGCACCGGCAGGTCGGCAAACACATGTCCGGCTGCATCCTGAACAGCGTTGAAAAGCTCCGGATACTTCGATTGGATCGTTTCCTTCAAAGGGTTGTGAATGCTCATCTGCTGCTGCATCCGGTATAAAGCCGGACTTAGGTGAGCGGTAAGCCCCTGTTCCAGCGCATGGCCGGCAAAGGTCGTGCCATACCGATCAGACACGTGCCGGATCAATCTTCCGGCGAGGAACGAGATGTCGAGATCCGGATCGGCTTGAAACTGCGTGTCCCGCTGCAGCTTGGCGCCGCGCAGATGCATGGTAATGTAGCCGATTTCGGTCTCTGGAATGGATAAGGAGAGCCTTTCTTCCAAACGAGCTGCTAACGATGCGGCGAGCGGAAATTCCTGTTTATCACGAAGCCGGGCCAGCAGCTCCTCTTTCATCTGTACCCGTTCCCCAAGCTGAATACGCTCTAATGCGAGGGTGAGATGCACGACGAGAGCGGCATAGGAAGAATCAGCGATCGGTACCGGCAGCTGACGGTTGACTTCTTCAACTGCCTGCTCCACCTCCTGGATCCGTTCCTCATCGACAAAGCCGAGCAGCTGGTCGGCAATTGCTTTCGTTCGTCCGCCTGTTTCCGCGAGCGTTCGCCGGCGGATAAAACGAAGCAGATCCGTGTCATTCAGATGATCAGCGAGCAGGGCACGAATCGCACGGCGCTTCGAAGCCTCCTCACCGGCGGCCTGAATACCAAAGCCGCGCCGGCGTAAGAGCGTGAGCTGATGATCTTCCATCCACGAAGTTAATTTATCCAGATCGTTTCGAACTGTCGCTTCAGTGATATGAAGCTCCGAGGCCAGGGCCTGCAGCTTTACCGGCTCTGTCGCTGTCAGCAGCTTATACGAGAGCAGCAGCTGACGCTGTTCGGGGAGAAAGTCGATGCTGCGAGCTTCTGAAAGGTCGTTCGTAAGTGTCTGAAGCTCGCTGTCTGGTCCGGAAAGGCGCAGACCGGTTCCTGATTTTTTCTCCAGAGTCAGCTCATACGGCTGCAGCAGGCTGTCAAATGTCGTCAGGTCGCGGTGGATGGTGCGTTCACTGACATCCAGCGCTTCGGCCAGATAGGCAACCGTCACCCCTTCCGGATGAGCAAGCAGCTCATCCAGAATGCGGCGGTCGCGGGCGGACACATACATAGACGATCCTCCAGTCTCTTACTGCTTCAGGCGTTCCACGAGCTTATCGTATTCCGGGCTGTTCAGGAAGTTTTCCACGGATACATGATCAGCTCCCGGACGCTTTTCCTTTGCACGTGGCGTGAGGTCCTTGTGAGTGATAACAATGTCAGCATCTTCCGGAAGGTTGCTAATGGAAGTATTCGTCACATCAATTTCGAGTCCTGCTTTTTTCACCTTATCACGCATGATCGAAGCTCCCATTGCGCTTGAGCCCATGCCTGCGTCACAGGCAAAAATAATACGGTTGACGTTTGCTGGATCGATTCCTGCTTCAGCGCCTTGCTCCCCTGCGGCAAATGTGCCGGAAACGCTGCTCTTCTTTCCTTTCATTTCTTCCATTTTCGCAGCTGCCCCGGACATATCATCTTCAGCGGGATTCTTCGTCGTCTTCAGAATGATGGAAGCGACAAGGAAGGAGACACCCGTGGCTGCAAACACACCGGCAAACATGCCGAGGTATCCGCCTTGTGGCGTCATCAGCGTAAACGCGATAATGCTTCCTGGTGCAGGTGTTGCGACGAGTCCGGCATCAAAGATCGAGAAGGTAAAGATACCTGCCATACCGCCGGCGATTGCTGCCAAAATTAAAATCGGACGCATCAGAATGTACGGAAAGTAAATTTCGTGAATACCACCAAAGAAGTGAATGATCGCTGCCCCAGGTGCTGTACGCTTCGCCGAGCCGACTCCGAAGAGCATAATCGCAAGCAGCACGCCGAGTCCAGGTCCAGGGTTTGTTTCCAGCATCAGCAGAATCGAAGAGCCCTGCTGGGAAGCCTGCTCCAAACCTAAAGGACTGAGAATACCATGGTTGATTGCGTTGTTTAAGAACAATACCTTAGCTGGTTCAATGAAAATACTTGCTAGCGGCAAAAGACCGAGTGATACGATCACATCTACCCCTGCACCGAGTGCCTGTGTCAGTCCGAATACGACCGGTCCAACCGTAAGGACGCCGAAAAGGGCGAGGAGCATAGCAAGAATACCTGCCGTAAAGTTGTTTACGAGCATTTCAAAGCCTTGACGAACTTTACCTTCGAGCAGACGGTCAATCTGCTTAATGAGGAGACCGCCAAGTGGTCCCATGATCATCGCACCGATAAACATCGGCACTTCCGCTCCGACGATAACCCCCATCGCAGCGGTCGCACCAACGACCCCGCCGCGTGTATCGTGGACGAGCTTACCGCCTGTGTAGGCAATGAGCAGCGGCAGGAGATAGGTGATCATCGGTCCGACGAGCGCTTCAAACGTCGGATACGGTACCCAGCCGTCCGGAATAAAGAGTGCAGTGATCAAGCCCCAGGCGATAAACGCCCCTATGTTCGGCATGATCATGCTGCTTAAAAAGCTGCCGACCCGCTGAATTCGTGTACGCAGTGTCGATTTTTGTTGTTCCTGGCTCATGTGAAATCCCCCTTCAGGATAAAATAAATAGCTTGTATCTTTATAGTAAAGCGCTCTCATGCTGTCTACAATAAAAGGAAAACGCAATTACGTCACAGTCGTTCCTGACAGGATTTCGTTTGTCGAATTTTGAGGACACACACGGCCTTCTTTAAATGGTCTCAGATTAGAAAAACGCCGGACACGCGGGCGGATGACGATTCGGCAAATTTCATGATTAACGGAGAGGGAAACAGGTTACAGAAAACAGAGGCCATTCTGTAACACTCTTAGAAGAGCAGCGACTAACACAGCGAGTCCGGCCCATTTAGATGACGGACACAATCTGGAGGCGAACACTGACACAGAACATTTCCAGAATGTGCAAAAAACGATTGACCACCGTTTTTCCGTGTAGTATGATGAGGTCATTCAAATACATGAGAGGAGGAAAGAAAGCTCTAATAAGATAATTAAAAGCGCCTGGACTGCCGATGTGCAGTTGACGAGGAGGAGGTTATCGAACGTTCGGCGGATGCCTCCCGGCTGCCTGAAATCACAGCCGCAACAAGGAGCTAAAACAGCGAGGCGACTTGCTGAACAAAAGCTTATTGACTGATTTCCTGATACACACAACCATAAAAACGAGAAAGAGTGGGGCGGACATGCCCCGGCGTGATCCTGCCCTGCTCACAGGGAGGACATTTAGCTATGTGCGGAATTGTAGGATATATTGGAACAGCAGATGCAAAGGAGATTCTCCTTCGCGGACTTGAGAAACTGGAGTACCGCGGATATGACTCTGCAGGAATCGCGATTGCCAACGAATCAGGTATTCATGTATATAAGGAAAAAGGCCGAATCGCTGCTCTTCGTGATGTTGTTGATACATCAGAAGAAAGCGAAGTCGGCATCGGTCATACACGATGGGCAACGCACGGCGTACCAAGCCAGCTGAACGCCCACCCGCACCAGAGTACGACAAGCCGCTTCACGATCGTGCACAACGGGGTCATCGAAAACTATGAGCAGCTTCGCAGAGAGTATCTTGAAGGCGTGGAGATGGTGTCTGATACGGATACAGAAATCATCGTCCAGCTTGTTGATACGTTCTCAAAAGACGGCCTGTCCACAGAGGAAGCGTTCCGTAAAACGCTCAGCCTGCTTGAAGGCTCTTATGCGACAGCACTGCTCGATAACACCGACCGTGACACGATCTACGTCGGCAAGAACAAGAGTCCGCTTCTGATCGGCCTGGCAGACGGAGTGAACGTTATCGCGTCTGATGCGATGGCGATGCTTCAGGTAACAAACGAATTCATGGAAATTGAAGACAAAGAAATCGTTGTTGTTACACGTGAAACAGCCCAAGTGAAGAAGCTGGACGGCCAGGAGATCAGCCGCGATTCCTATATCGCCGAGCTCGACTCCACCGACATTGAAAAGGGCACGTACCCGCACTACATGCTGAAGGAGATCGACGAGCAGCCGTTTGTGATTCGGAACATCATCACGAAGTACAAGGATGAGAACGAAAACATTAAGCTCGACGAAGAGATCCGCAGCGCCGTTACAGATGCTGACCGCATCTACATCATTGCGGCCGGAACGAGCTATCATTCCGGACTGGTCGGAAAAGAACTGATCGAAAAAATCGCGCATATTCCGGTAGAAACGCATATTGCGAGTGAGTTCCTCTATAACATGCCACTACTGAGTAAAAAACCACTCTTTATTTTTATTTCACAAAGCGGGGAAACAGCAGACCTCCGCGGCGTGCTCGTAAACGTCAAGGAGCTCGGACATCCGGCACTGACGATTACAAACGTACCAGGATCAACACTCTCCCGTGAAGCAGACTATACGCTGCACACGCACGCAGGTCCTGAAATTGCCGTTGCATCAACGAAAGCGTACACGGCACAGATGGCCGTGATGGCTATCCTTGCCGTCGATGCTGCCCGTGCAGTAGGAGTGGAAATCGACTTTGACCCGCTGCAGGAGCTGGG
The DNA here is from genome assembly GCF_012034335.1 of Alkalicoccus luteus. Classification (GTDB taxonomy): domain Bacteria; phylum Bacillota; class Bacilli; order Bacillales; family Salisediminibacteriaceae; genus Alkalicoccus; species Alkalicoccus luteus_A. Next base: position 186,882 of record NZ_JAATHJ010000001.1, read on the forward strand.
GATCGTTGCAAATGCAATGGAAATTTTCACCGAGAAAAAAGAAGTGCTCGAAGAAGTAGCGCGTGAATTCCTCAGTGTCTCGCGAAATGCCTTCTTTATCGGCCGTTCGCTCGACTATTACGTCTGCATGGAAGGTGCCCTCAAGCTGAAGGAAATCTCCTACATTCAGGCAGAAGGCTTCGCAGGCGGGGAGCTGAAGCACGGTACGATTGCGCTGATCGAAGAAGGAACACCAGTGATTGGGCTTGCAACACAGAAAGATGTCAGCCTGAATATCCGCGGAAACATGAAGGAAGTTGTCGCCCGCGGCGCGAATCCTTGCTTTATCAGCATGGAAGGCTGCGAGCACGAAGAAGATACGGTAGTGATGCCTGCCGTGCACGAATATCTCACACCGCTTGTGAGCGTTCTGCCAATGCAGATCATTTCTTATTACGCAGCGCTACACCGCGGCTGCGACGTGGACAAGCCGCGAAACCTCGCGAAGTCCGTAACAGTAGAATAACAGCTGACACCCCCAATCGGTTCTGTGAACCGGATGGGGGTGTTTTGATTGCGCACGGCGGCTAGCAGCGTTTAGTGAGAATGAACGTTTTCAACATTTACTGCAAAAGCGTTAACCTTAGCTGGAAAAGCATTAACTTTGGCTTGCAACTTTTTACGACCATCGACTTAGAACAGTAATAAACAAAAAATGGTTAAATGCCGGAGAGAAACGTTTACCTTTCTCCTGCGAACGTTCACCTTTTAAAGTCAGCTGGTGCCAAAAATTAGTTCATTTGCAGCAGAATGATCCCGATGCAGACAATCGCAAGTGCAATGGTCTGCATCCGGGTGAGGCGCTCCCGCAAATAGAGCACCGACAACAGCGCCACGACGAGGCTGTTTGTCGAAAATACAGGGGAGACGATGCTGGCAGGCCCGCTCTGCAAAGCCCACGCGTAAAGCTGCATGCCGGCAAAGGAAAACAAGCCGGCTCCGAGTCCAAATTGGAAGCTTTTCAGCCGACAAGGCGAATTTCTCTGAGGAGAACGAAGCAGCGCCTGCAGCGACCAGAGCAGGCCAACTGCATAGCCGACTAAAAGGATAGTCGTATTTGGAAGCGCAAGCTCTTCCGTTACTTTCAGACCGCCGTTACGCAGAAAAAACAACGCAGTCGCAGCAAACACGAAGATGTACCAAATCCGGTTTGGGATACTCAGTTTCTCTCGGGGGTCAAGCGGAAGCAGGCTCACGGCTGCGACAATCAGAAAGATCCCGGCGTATTCTATTGCGCCGGGGCTTTCTGCGTAAACGATAACAGACATGAGTACGATCAAGAGAATATTCGTGTTCACGAGCGGGGAGGTCAGGCTCGCCGGTCCATATTCGAGCGCCCGCATGAACAGCAGATTGCCGAACGTGGAGCCGATTCCTACAATCATTCCGCTGAGCAGAATCACCGCAGAGAGATACAGCGCGTTTTCCACGTACGCCGTTACAGCAAAGCCGGCAGTGCCGCTGGCATAAACGCCTGCAAAAAACGGCAGGAGCGGCCAGCCTTTGAACGCGTTCACTTTAAAGCAAAAGGTAGCCAGACCAAAGATAATGGCGCTGGCTGCGGCAAGTAAAAACCAGAGTGTCATGGTGAAATCCCTTCTTTAAATATACAAGTGGTTACGGAGGTACACAAATGCTTTGCGGCGTATTTTTCTGGTCATCCGAAAAGGTCGACAGCCTGTATCTAACGCTTCGACAGGTCGCTTATCTATTGATGCTCACGTAAAAAGGCGAGCAGCAGGCGGTCGGTTGTGCCGGCATCTCTGCCGAGCCAGATCAGATGCCCCCATGCATGCAGCTTTTCCAGTCTGGCATTCGGTATCATGGCTGCCGCGTGCTCTGCATGCGCAAACGAAACCGAGGCGTCGAACGGACTGTGCATGATCAGAACGGGGCAGGTAATCGCAGCGAGTGTGTCTGTTCGTGCTTCACGTGACTGCTCAAGGTCGATCATGAAGCCTTTTCCCGAGCGCTGCGAGGCCATCATTCGTGCAAATGTTTCCGCGTCGCCGGGGGCTATGCTTGCAGCTGCTTCTTGATAGGAAAGCGTGCTGAAGGAGGAAAACATCTGGCGAAAAAGCAGCTTTGGAAAACGACGGCTTATCAGCTGCAGCAGCCGCCACGTGAAGCGCTCCCGTTTTGGATGAAAAAGAACCTTCGCCGCTTTATAAGAAGGGTCTGCAGGGGTGATCCACTCTTTTGTCACAGCAGACTGCAGCGTCAACGAGGCAGTTTTTTTCGGATAAAGGGCGGCAAAGCGGATGCCGGCAGGACCGCCTGCCGAGGCAGACAGCACATGAATACGCTCTAATCCAAGATGGGCAAGCAGTCCGTCATAAAGTGAGCATGCAGCATCGAGATTGCTGATGGGAGAGGTGGCCCCGTAGCCGGGACGCGACGGAGCAATGACCGAATATCCTGCACTCAGCAGCGCCTCTGTCCCGATCGTCTCGAAGCAGCTGGCATGACCGCCGTGCAAAAACAGAACGGGAGGGCCCTCACCCCGCTGTGTATACTCGATGACCATCGCGTCCTTTTCGAACGTGCCGTACTGCTGATTCATGTTTGTTCCCTCCAATTGGATCGTTACGATGATTGTAGCGCATAGAAGCATCAGTGCCTATAAGAAAAGAGCCCGTCCGGAAGCAGACGGACTTTCAGCTAGGCAGAAGACGTGTTGCGCATGCTTTTCTTTACTACTTTTACAGCTTGATGATGGTGAGCCGGCTTCTGCCTGCGAATGAACAGCGTGAGAAGCATAAGCGGTAAAAACAAGACCGCGTAAGGAGCAAGCATCCGTGGATCATGGGGCTGCATCATCACAATCAAAAGCGATAGAAGGAAGACGGCCGTTCCGTAAGATGCTGCGGATAAAAGCGCGATCGGCAGTATCGTGATCGGCTTCACCCGTTCAAACCGGTAGCCGTAGAGAATGTGAAAGGCGCCGAACACAATCGTGGCACCAATTGTTCCGACGAGGCTGATGTCCCCGACCATGCTTCCCGACTGCATCAGCACATACCACTGATCAAGCAGCATCACTATCAGCAGCAGCGCAGTGGAGCCTATAAACAGTTGCGGCAGTCTCCATGAAAACGTGACATAGTGACTAGAATGTGTCCCGATTTCAGGCGTATATTCCGGCAGATAGGCATAGTCCTCGCGACGCTGCCGGTTGATGTAGCTTATCACGCTGCCGTTAAACGTAAACGGTTCTTTGTAAAGGTCCGTTTGAATCAGCTCGGCTGCATCAGGGTCGCGGTAAAGTTTGTTCACCGATTCATCTGTGCGGAAAAGAGACAGACCGGCGTGCTGGGCCTCAGCCAGCCAGCTGTTGGCCGATTCATCGTCCCGAAACGAAATATCCATCCATCGTGTCTGTCCGGCTTCCTGGAAGACGACAAGTACAACCGGAATGTACGTATAAAAGGTACGCTGCTGGTAGCCTTGGCCAGTTGTATACGCCTGAAGCTGCGGTGCCAGCAGGACCGTTTCGATAGTGGAAAAGGGAACTCGGATGATATCGAGCGGCTCGCTGCTGCCGTTTTTTTCATGACTCATCCATATCTCCTGCTTTTCTTCATCGATGCCGTAGGCACTGAACTGATCGAGTTTCCGGATTTTATTAACCAGCAGGACGCTCGAGAGCATGAGGACAAGTCCTGTTCCACCTAGAACGATGAGACCGGCAGCCGAACCTGTCTGGTAGGCTGCCCACACGATACCCGCACCGCCCAGAAAGAGAATGGCAGTAAGTACGTAATACATGGTGATAGCTCGTGTTGTTTCCTGCAGGTCATGCGTTTTTCCCTTCAGATTGCTACTCATTGTCATCCCCCTGGATAATATCCTGGCGTTCGTTGATGCCTTCTTCTGTGATATCCTGGCGGTTTTGAATGCCTTCATCAACTGCCTGCTGGCGGAATTGAATCATGGACTCGGTGATGTAGGAACGGATGGCGATCCCCCGGTCTGTTACAGAGGAGCGAAGAGGAATGCCCGAATAATCGTCGTTCTGTTCCTCCAGTGCCCGGCTCAGATCGGTTAAGCGATCCTGTTCGGCCCTGCTCAAATCCGTTATCGTATCCTGGAGCTCCCGGGAACGGTCGAGATAGTCGCTTTGCTGCTCGCGGCTCACGTCTGTATTCTCTGACTGCCACTCCCGCCAGGCGCTGATCAGCTCGCTTTGTTGATCGCGAAGCGTCTGCCGCAGCGTTTCTGCATCGTCTGCCTGCATGTAGTCGCCGCCGCCGGCAGAGGCAATGTCCATAAGAGCCTGGTGCTCATCATCCTCTACGTCAAACCCGATGATGTGAACGACCGCATTGATGCCGCTCTCGTTCAGATCAGCTGCTGCCTGAACGGGATCACCGCCGCACGTTTCCTCTCCGTCACTGACAATATAGACGACAACCTCGTCCCCGTCTTCTGCATATGCCAGCAGATCGTCTCCTGCAGCTTCAATCGACGCTGCAATCGGCGTGTAGCCGGTAGGTTCAAATGAATCGAGCACCTCAGTACATGCTGCTTCCTCATAAGGAGCTAACGGATAAAGCTCTTCCGTTCCAGCGCACGACTCCTCCTGATCGACGGCCAGATTGCTTCCCAGATGGCCATAGACGCGCAGCGAAACATTTGCATGCTCAGGAAGGTCAGCCGCAAAGTCATGCACGGCTTCTTTTGCCACGTCCATCTTTATCTCATCCCCGACAGACTGAGCCATGCTTCCGCTCGCATCAAACAGAATCTGGACGTGAAGTCCCTGGAGATCCTCTTCGGAGCTGCTTATATCGCCCGGACGCGCAGTAAGCTCCTCGTAGTCGATCTCCAGTGCGAGTGCTTCTTCGATATAGTCCCGGTAATCAAACGCTGTCAGATCAAGCGCCTGCAGAAAGAGTTCGTCGTCGCTCGTGCCGGATTCGATCGAATCAGAAAGGATCGTGATCACTTCATCTTCATCGTAGTCGTCCTCACTGAAGGAACCCGGCGCTGCCTGCATCCATTCCTGCGGTTCACTGCCAAACCGATCTAAATCTCCAAACGAATAAGAGGTCGAGTCGTCCTCCATCTCTTCTGTCTTCTCCTCCTCTTCAGTTGATTCGTTCTGTGTCTTGGGCTCCTGCACTTCCGTTTCCTGCTCATTTTCTGCACTGCCGGAGCAGCCTGCGAGCAGGAGGAGCATAGCAACTGTTACGCCTGATGTTTTCATATTTTCTTACCTCCGCCTGTGAATTCATACATCAGGGTACCAGAGCGAGGCGAAATTGTCCGGAATTTACACGTTTTTCCTGCTTTAGTCCAGTAAAATTTGACATTTCAACTGGGGAATAATTCGTTTGTTATAGACAAAAAGGTAGTAGATGATCACGTGCGCAGCTGATAAATACGGTGGACGAAGGCGGTCTTCTCTTCCGTATAGGCAGGAATACTGGTCGGGTGAGCGGAAGCTGCCCGTCTTTTCAGAGCGGCGTATGCACTGTGTTCAGCAGAGTGGGTGTTCATATAATCCCGGAAAAACAGCAGGTTGTTCCACAGCTCGCCGTTGTACGTCATCAGATGGAGAATATGAGTCTTCGTTTCATAGGAATCGTCTGTAAACGCCGCAAATACAATTTCCTCCTGCTTCTGAACGCGCAGACGCAGAAATCCACACTGCTTCAGCTGGCGAAATAAGTCGTTGTGATCTGCGTCAAGCTGCTCCACTCCGACGGCAAGGTCGATGATCGGCTTTGCGGGCATGTCAGCGATCGCCGTGCTGCCAATATGAGCAATACGGTGCTCAAGCATGTCAGTTAGTGCAGAAAGCTCCTTTATCCGTTCGTCTGCCATCTGGCTCCACTGCGGATCGTACGGTACAAGCCTTACATCATTACGTTTTAGTCCAAGCATATTCTCCCTCCTTCTCTCAGTATCAGTGTGAAGGAAGAATAGGAAAAGAAACAGTCAGGCAGTCTGTTGACAAAGCGAATCTGTTAACATGTTTATAAATTTTGTTACAGCCCTTCTTCGCGTATCGCCAGAAGCTTGCCGTGGGCTTGCCTCAATGTCATCAACTTTGTAAGGATGATTTTGCCATCCAAAAGGAATAAATTCCTTCGTCCCGAGCTTTTTCTGCTTCCTGCGCTGCGGGAATATCCATCAGGTGAAAAAAAGGCATCAGGATGCCCGGGGCGCAGGGCGTCCCTTTTTCGAAGCTTACTTTTTACGCTATATTAGAGGCATCGTTTTCGGTTATAGGGGTGTTTATTCACCCATTTTTTCAGCGGCCGGCCACATTTCCTTCCAGGGCGAATCGGGATTTTTTGTCGTATTACTTCCGTTATCATCTGCTGAAAAATCGCTTCCTGCTCGCCGGGGGTGCTGGCGAGCAGGATCCGAAGCAGATAGGATTTCAGGCAGCCGATCAGAAGGTTGGCATTGACTTGATACGTGTAGGTGAGCTGTTTTCCTTGGTGTTCCTGTTGGATCCACTCGTTTGCTTCATGTTTGATCAGAGCTGCCATATTGGTTAAATACACGGCGGCGTAGAAGTCTTGTTTAACCGCAATGGAAGTGGCACCAGTCACATTTTCGAGTTGCAGGGTACTTTTTAACTCCCGGTAATACCCTTCGATGCCCCAGCGTTTAAAGTAGAGTTCCTGGAAAAAGGCCCGATCGAATTCGGTTTCGAGCAAATTTGTGACGAGAATCTCTTCTTGTCCAGAATCTAACCAAAAGCGCAGGACGCGCAGGGACATGGATCCTTCCTCATCCGTTAACTCGATCCATTGATCAGGCTGGATACTCTGATTGATTTCCTGCATCGCTTGACGCGGACAACGCATTAAAAAATGGTGATCATGCGTTGTTAAATAGCGAAACATGCCGCGGGAAGGGTATCCGCGGTCGAACAGAATGAGCTCCTTTTGCGGTGCGAATTGGTTCAGCTTCTCTAACAGGTCAATCGCGACGGTTCGCTCCGGCGTGGAATACCGGGTGATGACAGATGCCAATGTCAACTTGTTTTCCAGATCGTACAGAACAGCTGCATAGGCACGGGGATAGGTTCTTTTGTCGTTTCCTGCAGCGCCGAAGGCCTCCCGTAAAGCAGGAACATTATTCAATTGTAAGACGGTGCCATCAATAGCTAACAGCCGATACCCATGGAAGGTGTTCGGGATGCCATCTGCGTAAAACCAGGTCATCACCTCATCGTTCAGCTTGATAAACGCCGTAGGCGAGAGCTTCTGTCGCGCCTGAGAAAACCCTTGCTTCGAGATACTCGTCTCGCCCGGGCGCAGTTGGTGAAAAAAATCATGTAATTCAAGCTGCAGTGTTTTCCGAACAAACGATAAACAGAACCAGACCAGATGGACAAATGGCAGTTTGTTGTTTTCTCCCTGGCGGGTGAAATACGTCGGTTTGGTACGGGATTCACATAGAAACATCACATCGTTGATCATGTCCAGACTGACCTGCACGGCTCCGAGAAATGTTTTTTGTGTCATGATGGGATTCCCCGCATTCTCCTGAGATATACCAGAAGGTATTCGCCATGATTATTGAATGCAGGGGAGAAAAGTCAAGTGTTTTTAGACGAAGAGCAACAGGAGAAAAAAAGCTCAAAGCAAATGTGATTCTCAATGAGAGAACCACCCTATTTTATTCCATCTTAAGTTGATGACATTGGGGCTTGCCTTCAGCTATTTCTCAGGGTGCCCCTGAGAAAGGATCTTCAGTCTGCGCTTCCCACCGGCGTCCCTGGCAAATGCTGCGAAGTACTGGCATAATCATTCGTATAAGAAGAGTCACATAGGGAAGGACCAATCAGTATCGAACAAGGTCGTGCCAATAGAGATAAGACGTTTCAACCATTCTACCAGTTGACGAAATTGGAGTGCCTCGACTCCGAGAGGATCAGAACGAGGCGAAGATCCAGCGCTTCTGACAGCCGGAGGAAGCGATTAGCTGAGCCCGTTCCCTCCGGAAAGCGAGTGCCCGGAGATGCAGGCAGGTGCAACATGGTTCACTTAAACCGACTTTTTCGCCACTTTTATTATGGTTTTATATTCCATAAAAGGATATAATAGATGTAGAGAAAGTGAGGAATGACCATGGAGCAACCGCCTGAATTACGAGGAGAACGAGTGCTGCTCAGGCAGCCTGTCAAGCAGGATCATGCCGACTATATGCGAGTCGACTTTGATCCGGAAATGCTGCATATGTATGGAGAAGACCGGCATCGGCGGCTTTTAAAAACCGAAGCAGATGCTGCAGCATTTCTTGAGGCAATCAGCCGTCATCCCCACGAATGGTGTGTCGAATACGAAGGACGTCTGATCGGCCAGGCCCGGCTTACCGTCCGCTGGGAAGACGAAAAAGCTAGATTTGCGATCGGTCTGTTTGACCCGTCCGTCTGGGGGAAGGGACTCGGAACAGAAATTACGAAGCTTGTATTAGGCTATGCCTTTGAAACGCTTCAGCTTCACCGGGTGGAGCTGAAGGTGCTCGCTTATAATACACGCGCGATCCGCTGCTATGAAAAGAGCGGCTTTATCAAAGAAGGAATCGAACGTGAGGGAGCGCTGGTGGAGGGAACGTTTCACGATGATATTCGCATGAGTATCCTGCGTAAAGAATATGAGGATCAGTAAAATAAGAAACGATGAATCAGCTTCCCACACAGAAAAAGAGGTGCCGGCCGTTATGGCCCGGCACCTCTTTTGATCATAAGAGATCTTGCAGAGGTACGGTTATTTACCGGTAGGCGCTGATGTCGACAGACAAATTCTCTGCGAGCTTTTCCCCTAATGCAGGGCAGCCGCGGTAGAAATTGCAGATTTGCAGTAATTGCGTGTCTTCACGCACATCCTGCAGCGCATTCGTCAAGTTAGAGACGAGCGCCTCTTTGTCGGCATCAGAATAATGATCCCACACCTGCTGCGGCTGCAGAAAATCTGCTTGTTTCTCGATCGGAATCCTGCCTGCCGGTCCGGCAGCAGGAGCCACATGGTCGATTTGAGAACGATCCTCTTTTGGTGTTTCTTCATACCGGTTAGGCTCGTAGTTGACCGGATCTGTCGGCTGATTATCCGGCATAAAGCCGTCACGCTGATAATTCTGGACGTTCGCAAACGGGCAGTTGACCGGCAGCTGCAGGTAGTTGGGACCAATCCGGTAACGCTGCGTATCGGAGTAAGAGAAAAGCCGGCCCTGAAGCATTTTATCCTCAGAAGGTTCAATGCCGGGTACAAGAACACCTGGATTGAAGCCGACCGATTCCGTTTCAGCGAAATAGTTATCGACGTTTTTGTTTAGCTCCAACGTACCGACGTGATGGTATGGGAAATCCGATTCGAACCAGTCTTTCGTAGCATCCAGCGGATTAAACTCGTAGTTATCGACTTTTTCAGGATCGAGAAACTGCACGTAGAGGTCCCACTGCGGGAAGTCGCCGCGTTCAATCGCCTCGTATGCATCCATGGTGGCGTGATTGAAATCCTCTGCCTGAATCTCGGATGCATCAGACTCGGATAAGTTTTCAATTCCAAGCTTCGGCACCCACCGCAGCTTCACGTAGACGTACTCATCGTGTTCATTTACCCATTTGAACGCATGGACGCTGGAACCGCGCATATGCCGGTAGCTTTTGGGGATTCCTTCGTCCGAAAACAGGTGCATCAGCATATTAGTCGATTCCGGGGTCAGAGACATGAAGTCAAAGAAGCGGTCCGGATCCTGAATGTTCGTGCGCGGGTCAGGCTTCAGAGAATGAATCACATCAGGGAATTTCATAGCATCGCGAATAAAGAAAACAGGAAGGTTGTTGCCGACGAAGTCGTAGTTTCCTTCTTCCGTGTAAAATTTAACCGAAAATCCTCGTGGATCGCGCAGCGTTTCCGGCGAATGGTTGCCGTGAATCACGGTGGAGAAACGGGCAAAGACCGGTGTTTCTGTCCCTTCTTCCTGCAAGAAATGAGCCTTTGTATAGGGTTTCATGCTCGCAGCTGTGCGAAATGTTCCGTGTGCACCAAACCCGCGCGCGTGAACAACGCGCTCCGGAACACGCTCCCGGTCAAAGTGCGCCATTTTTTCGATCAGCTGATAATCCTCTAATAACGTCGGGCCGTTTTCGCCGGCCGTTCGCGAGTTTTGGTTATCCCGAATGGGAACTCCTTGACCAGTGGTTAGCTTCTTCATGCACAACACTCTCCTCAGCAAATTAGTTGCCAGCAGTCATCCAGGCGCTTGCGAATCCCGCAGCACTCATAACCCATTGCGGTGTCTGGAACCGGCATTTTCAGAACAACCGCGGCAAAAAATGCCCGGCCGGAGGTTCTGTTTACCTGTTCCAATTGAACGATTAATCAAAGAATGATTATGTACAGCTTCACAACGCAAGCGATCGGATTCGTCCGGCTTGTCAAAAGAACGCACGTTCTACATTTTCCCTGAGAAACGAAGGTACAAACGAGAATCAGCCTGATCCGTGAAAAAAGATCCAGGAAAGAAGCAATGCCGGAAAATCAGACAAAAAAACCGCCTGCCGGAATGAATCCGGACAGGCGGCTGGCATACAGCTGTTTATTTCTTAACGTCGAAACGGTCAGCGTCCATGATTTTCACCCATGCGTTGATGAAGTCGTTCACGAACTTCTTGTGGTTGTCATCCTGTGCGTAAACTTCAGATACGGCACGGAGTACAGAGTTTGAACCGAATACGAGGTCCACGCGTGTTGCCGTACGAACGACATTTCCGTTCTGACGGTCGCGTGCTTCATATACACCATTGTCAGCAGGAGCCCACTCCACGCCCATGTCCAGCAGATTCACGAAGAAATCATTCGTCAGCTGTCCTGGACGGCTTGTGAAGACGCCGTGCTTTGTTCCGCCGTGGTTTGCGCCAAGTGCGCGCATCCCGCCGACAAGGACCGTCATTTCCGGTGCAGTCAGGCCGAGAAGCTGTGCTTTATCAACCATGAGCTCTTCAGGGCTGACAGCGAATTCTTTGAGCTGGTAGTTGCGGAATGCATCTGCAACAGGCTCCAGAACTTCGAAGCTCTCCTGGTCGGTTTGCTCCTGAGTCGCGTCACCGCGGCCCGGAGTAAATGGCACCGTTACATCGAAGCCGGCATCCTTCGCAGCTTTTTCAATCGCCGCGTTACCGCCGAGAACGATCAGGTCAGCAAGGCTGATGTTGATGCTTGTTTCGTTCTTAATGCCTTCAAGAACATCAAGTACTTTCGCAAGCTGTTCCGGCTCATTTGCTGCCCAGTCTTTTTGAGGGGACAGGCGAACGCGGGCGCCATTGGCACCGCCGCGCATGTCAGAGCCGCGGAATGTGCTTGCAGAAGCCCAGGCGGTTTTCACGAGCTCGTCTACAGATAGACCGGAGTCAAGGATCTTACTCTTCAGCTCGTCGATTTCTGCATCTGTCAGGTCATAGTTGCCGCGAGGTACCGGATCCTGCCAGATAAAGTCTTCTTCCGGCACTTCCGGTCCGAGGTAGCGGTCTTTAGGACCCATGTCACGGTGAAGCAGCTTAAACCATGCAGATGCGAAGGCGTCAGCAAACTCATCCGGATTTTTGTGGAAACGACGGGAAATCTTCTCGTAGTCCGGATCCATACGCATCGCCATATCGGCAGTCGTCATCATGATCGTGCGCTTCTTCGAGGAATCTTCCGCGTCAGGCGCGTGGTCCTCATCCTTCAGCTCTTTCGGCTCCCACTGGTAGGCGCCGGCAGGGCTCTTTGTCAGCTCCCACTCATAGCCGAAGAGAACGTCAAAGTAGGACATATCCCACTTCGTTGGTGTTGGAGTCCAGGCACCTTCGATTCCACTTGTAATCGTGTAGGCACCGTTGCCTGTTTCGTGGCTGCTCTTCCAGCCAAAGCCCATGGATTCAACCGGAGCAGCTTCCGGAGCATCTTCAACGGATTCAGCCGGACCAGCGCCGTGTGCTTTACCAAACGTGTGACCGCCGGCAGTGAGTGCTACAGTTTCTTCATCGTTCATTCCCATACGCTTGAACGTTTCACGGATGTCTCGTCCGCTTCCGAGTGGATCCGGTTCGCCGTTTGGACCTTCCGGATTCACGTAAATAAGACCCATTTGAACGGCAGCAAGCGGATTTTCCAGCTCGCGGTCGCCTGAGTAGCGCTCATCGCCGAGCCACTCGGTTTCAGGACCCCAGTTCACGTCTTCTTCCGGATGCCAAATGTCAGGACGTCCTGCACCGAAGCCAAGCGTTTTACCGCCCATGGATTCAATCGCAACGTTTCCGGCAAGAACGAGCAGGTCAGCCCAGGAGATTTTGTTTCCGTACTTCTGCTTAATTGGCCAAAGCAGACGACGGGCCTTATCGAGGTTACCGTTGTCCGGCCAGCTGTTCAGCGGTGCGAAACGCTGGGAGCCGCTTCCGCCGCCTCCGCGTCCGTCGCCTGTACGGTAAGTACCGGCTGCATGCCAGGACATGCGGATAAAGAACGGGCCGTAGTGACCGTAGTCTGCAGGCCACCAGTCCTGACTGTCCGTCATAAGCTTGTGAAGGTCTTCCTTCATCGCTTTATAGTCGAGCTTCTGGAACTCTTCTGTGTAATCGAAGTCTTCGCCAAGAGGGTTGGTCTTCGTATCGTGCTGTGCAAGAATATCGAGGTTCAGCAGGTTCGGCCACCAGTCTTTGTTCTTCGTGCCGCCTGTCGGACTGCTTGTCGGAATACTTGCCGTCAAGCTCTGACCAGTAACCGGGCACTTGTCCATGTTTTCGTTGTTATCCATGTTCATAACTACCCCTTTCCATTTTTAGAAAAGATTCAGAGAGCGATTGTTCCTTCGCACATAAAAAGTGAGAAAGATACAATATTCATTCTCAGATTATAATTATAATAAATTATAAGCAAAATAAAAAGCGAAACGCTGAAAAATAATTCGTTTTGCTGATAAAAACGCGGCAGAGGTGATGGCTTAGAGGGTTTCAAACAGGGGAAGACAGCGATTCTCAACGGGTGAAGCTGATTCTCAGGCAGCCAGCTGCCAGAAGAAGCGAATCAAAATAAAAAAAATCAGCAGTCCGCCTGCACTGAAGAAAACAGTCCGGCCGATTTTTTGCTTCCGGGTCGGATTTTCCCGGCGCTTTTTCGTAAGCAGCTTCGGAAAGAAGAGTGCGGTAATGAGCGGCGCGGCAAACAAGCCGGTTGTGATGCCGAGCATGATCGGCCAGTCGGGTATACCCGCTTCCAAGAGAAACAAGGTTCCAATAGCCACAAGCGTCATGACAAGCGGGCGAAGCAGGAATATGTGCTGCTTTTCTCTACGAGTCAGCTCCATGTGAATACACCCCAATAGTCATAGTTCCCATTTTGGGAAAGAGATAAACGGGCTGATGAACATGTACATTACAAAAAAGCGTCCAGCGCTTCCGCTGGACAACTTAATTTACTGCTGTTGTATCCATTCAAATGCTTGTTTAACAGAACGGAAGGAGCGGAAGCTGGAAAGGCTTTGTTCCAATTTACGGGATTTCATAGCCGTTTCTGCTGTAATACCGGTCACGATCAGCTCAATGCCCTGAAGCTGGAGAACGCTGCCAAGACGGATGATGCTGTCAGCAACCCCTTCATCCTCCATCTGAAAGCCGGTTAAATCAAGAATGAGCGTGTCAATTCTGGCATCGGCAAGTCCGGTAGTCAGACGTTCAATGATCATATCAAGCCGCCGTTCATCGATCCGTCCGATCAGGGGCAGCACCGAGGCGCTGGATGTAATAGGTACGATCGGCGTAGAAAGAAGGTCCAGCTCTTTTTGAGAAGCATCGGCCCGCGACTGCTTGTTTTTTAAGTCGGTGATTTCCTTTTGAATGCCGACGAAATAATATTGCCCCTCATCTTCTACATAGACTGGATCGATATGAAGCAGATTCCAGAAGGGTGTTCCGTCTTTTCTATAGTTCAGGAGCTCCACCGTAAACGGATCTTTCTGCTCAATCGCACGACGCATGGAAGCGACTGCCCGGCGGTCGGTATCTGGTCCCTGAAGGAAACGACAGTTTTGGCCGATCACTTCTTCTTTTGTATATCCTGTTAGCTCAAAAAAACCATTGTTTGCGTATATAATAGGATTATCAGGCTGCTTCGGATCTGTAATGAGAAACACGTGCGACGTGTGATCCAAAATAATCTCTTTCAGTCTGTCGACGTTTGTCACAGTCGAATTCGCTCCTTCCGGAAGTGCATGTACTAATGTACAGAATACCTTTCGGGCACCTAACAATCAACCGATTTGCTATGTAAAACTGTTGGACCCAATATATAGAAAAAAGAGGTAAACAAACCGATAGGAGATAAGCAGATGCCAATCAATCCGTATGATGATCCGACATTTTATGACAGGCGCTATGACCATATTCAGATGGAGGCGGAGTTATTAAAAGGTGTCATTAGAGAGGGGAGCGTTGTGATAGACCTGGCCTGTGGAACTGGAAGAACGACTCTGCCTTTGGCACAAGCAGGGGCTATTGTAACAGGTATTGATATTAATCAGAGAATGCTGGGTCGTGCCGTTGAAAAAGCAGAAGCAGCAGGCATCAAAGCCTCATTTATTCAGCAGGATGCTGCTTCCTTTTCGCTTCCTCTTCATGCTGATTTTATTATTATGACAGGACACTCCTTTCAGCATCTCCTGACAGAAGTAGAGCATAACAGCCTGCTGGCAGCAGCTTTTCGCCATTTAAAGCCGGGAGGAAGCTTGTATTTCGATACACGGACCCCGCCTGGTTCCGGAACTGAGACTCAGATTGACGAAACGAGCGGCACACGCGAAGTTGACACGTACGATTCCCAAACAGGCATGCTCGTCTCCAGCTTGTACGACGCCGATGAGCGCCTGATAGAATCACTCACCATCCGCTACACGGAGCCGGAAAAACTGCGTCCGCTTCTCGAAAAAAATGGGTTTACAGATGTTCAGCTGAGGCAGCATTGGAGCAGCAAGCCTTATACGGGAACTGGAACAATCGTTGTTTATGCGCAGAAGCAGATACGAAAGGGGGTACTAACGTGATGGATCCGGACGTGCGAAAATGGTTTGACGACTCCTCTTACGGTACGAAGGAAGCGCGCTACGAAGCGTACACCATAATTATGGAGCGAACGAAGCAGGAAGTGGACTGGGCCTATGAAGTATGGGAGGAGCTGGTGGATGATCTGCACCATGCAGACCCGCACAGACGGGCCCGGGCCGGCCAGTATCTCGCTCAGCTGGCAATCAGCGATCCGGATCAGCGGATCATCGACATTTTCCCCGATCTTTGGAAGGTGACAAAAGATGAGAAGTTTGTGACAGCCCGTCATACGCTGCAAGCAGCCTGGAGAATTGGCTTGGCAGGGGAAGAACAGCGGAATACGCTGCTTGCTTACATGAAAGAACGCTTTGAAGAAGCGGAAAGCGAAAAGAATGGATCGCTTGTTCGCAGTGACATTATCGAGGGGCTGAAGCGGCTTTATCAGCATAGTAACGATGAACGCTCAGCTGAAACCGCCCGGATCCTGATCGCATCGCTGGATGATGGAAAAACGAAAAGGAAGTGCGAAAAAATCTGGAAAAGCTGATCATCATTTTAATGATTTGTATGAACGAACAGGAACCGTCTGCCGCTGGTGGACGGTTTTTTCCTATGTACAGCCGAAGATAAACAAGAGGGGTTGACATACCTTGTGGGGTATATTAATATAATTAACAGATACCCCGTAAGGTATATAACAAGGAGGAATGAAACGATGAGTGAAATGGTACAAGAGCAAATTTGGATGAATAAGAAAAACAGCGACAGCGTTTCCGCTGATGCAGGGTACGCGTATGGAAAAGCGGTGCCGAACCTGTTCGCACTATTTACAGCAGTCGCCGCTATCGGCTGGGCTGTCAGTGTTTTTCTGACGGGTATTCATTTCTGGGTGCTGCCGCTGCCGGCAGGGTTTGATGTGACAGGAACGCCGTGGGCGGTCATGACGAGTGAATGGGCTTATGTGATGGGCATTCCGCTTGCGATGCTTGGAGCTTTCTATTATCTGACGGTGCTTTTGTTCGCAGGCCTCTGGTATCACACGAAGCATCCGCTCGTCCTGAAGGTGCTTACCCCGATTACGATCGCAGGCGTTTTCTCATCCGCTTTTTTCGTTTACCTGCAGCTGTTCGTAATCGAAGCAATCTGCCCGTTCTGCATGGTTTCTGCTGCTGCAACGACGATCCTGCTGGGACTTGAACTGCTGATGCTGAAAATGAGCAAGCTTCCTTCCATTGGTGCGATGTTCAAAGACGTAAAGCTTGTATTCCATCGTCAGACACTGACGTGGATGCTGATCATGTTTGTTAGCTCGTCCGTCGTCATTCTAAGCTTCTGGCTCGCAACTGTTGTACCTGCGCCAGGAACATAAACCGGCGAAAAGCTGAAGCAGTGCCACTATATATAAAACGAGCAGCCTAATTAATAAGGGCTGCTCGTTTTATTTGTTACAGCTGGAACAAAAGCAGGTTTTCTGCTTTGCTCAGGCAGCAAGTTAATGTTAAAAACCTTCAGGCATTCCTACATGCTTGTCCTTCGTCAGCAGGGTACTGTTTGCAGCTTGAAACGGCCGAATGATTGGCAATAGCTGCCGAAAAAATGGCAGGATACAACAGAAATTCGGCAGAAAAAAGATAAAGTCTCCCAATATTGTAAGCGCTATCAATAGATGAGTGCTGTTTAAATAGTTGGCACGGGAATTGCATTATATACCTGTGCAGCATAAAAAAATACTAAGGGAGATGAAAAAATGGTAGCTGGTTTTTACATTCCAAGTGTCAATTTGATGGGTGTCGATGCAGTCAAGGAAGCAGGAGACAGGATGAAATCGATGGGGCTGACGCATGCACTGCTTGTAACAGATAAAGGGCTCGCAGATATGGGCGTCGCGGATGAGGTAGCAGAAGAAATTCGCAAATCCGACATCAGGGTAACGATTTATTCAGGATCAGAGCCAAATCCTACAGACGAAAATGTGGCACAGGGGCTGATTATGTATAACGATCACCAGTGTGATTCGATCGTTTCGCTTGGTGGAGGCAGTTCGCATGACTGTGCGAAGGGAATCGGTCTTGTTGCTTCCAATGGAGGTACCATCCATGACTACGAGGGAGTTGATCAATCAGCCTCGCCTTTACCTCCGCTTGTGGCGATTAATACCACATCCGGAACGGCAAGTGAAATGACCAGATTTTGTATTATTACAGATTCGGAAAGAAAGGTAAAGATGGCGATAGTAGATAAGCATACGACCCCGCTTATCTCGATTAATGACCCAAAGCTGACGCTTAAAAAACCAGCTTCTTTAACGGCAGCAACGGGCGTAGATGCCCTGACACATGCTGTAGAAGCATACGTATCTACTGATGCAACACCTATTACAGACGCATGCGCCCTGCAGGCGATGCGCCTGATCCGCTCCAATTTGCGCGCTGCGGTAGCTAATGGAGAGGACCTGGAAGCACGAAGCCAGATGTCGTATGCCCAGTTCCTGGCAGGGATGGCATTTAACAACGCATCACTCGGTTATGTGCATGCCATCGCTCATCAATTTGGCGGTATCTACAACCTGCCTCACGGGGTATGTAATGCGATTCTGCTTCCACACGTGGAGCGTTTTAATCTTATGTCGAAGCCGAAGCGGTTCCGGGATATCGCAGAAGCCTTAGGAGAATATACGGATGGTTTTTCCGACCGGGAAGCAGCTGAAAAAGCAATTGATGCGATTGTAACTCTTTGCCGTGATGTTGGTATTCCAGGAGGGTTTGCTGAACTTGGAGCAAAGGAGGAAGATATTGATATTCTGGCAGAAAATGCAATGAAAGATGCGTGCGCGCTCACAAATCCTCGCAAAGCGACATTGGACGAGGTAAAGGAGATCATCCGGGGCTCCTTTTATGAAACAAGTCCGCAGAAAGAAAAAGTTCACCAGTAACCAGACTGCTGACGGGCACATTCGTGTCCGTCTTCTAAGGGGGATTTGACATGATATATGCAGCGCCGGGACATCCGGATTCAATCGTTACGTTCAAAGAAAAATATGATAATTTTATAAATGGCAAATGGACCGCACCGGTTCACGGCGAGTACTTCGATGCTGTCACACCAGTGACAGGCCACGCATTTACAAAGGTGGCCCGTTCAACCAAAGAAGATGTGGAAGCAGCTCTCGATGCTGCTCATGCCGCTAAGCACACGTGGGGGAAAACATCGGTAACCGAGCGGTCTAATATGCTGTTGAAGATTGCACAGCGGATCGAAGAGAATCTGGAAATGCTCGCAGTTGCAGAGACCTGGGATAATGGCAAAGCTGTCAGAGAAACATTGAATGCAGATATGCCCCTTGCGGTCGATCACTTTCGTTATTTCGCTGGTGCGATTCGAGCGCAAGAGGGCATGCTCAGCCAGCTGGATGACGACACGGTGGCATATCACTTTCACGAGCCGGTCGGTGTTGTCGGCCAGATTATTCCCTGGAACTTCCCTATCTTAATGGCGGTATGGAAGCTTGCTCCGGCTCTTGCAACCGGTAACTGTGTGGTGCTAAAGCCAGCCGAGCAAACTCCGGTGTCAATTATGGTTCTCCTCGAACTAATCGAAGATCTGATTCCGCCTGGTGTGTTAAACGTTGTAAACGGATTTGGTGTCGAAGCGGGAAAACCGCTGGCATCCAATACTAGAATCGATAAAGTAGCCTTTACCGGTGAAACAACAACAGGACGACTGATTATGCAATACGCTTCAGAAAATCTGATTCCTGTAACGCTGGAACTCGGAGGAAAAAGCCCAAACGTTATTTTTGAAGATGTGATGGCCCAGGATGATGCTTACTTAGACAAGGCAGTAGAGGGATTTGTCATGTTTGCTCTGAATCAGGGGGAAGTGTGCACCTGTCCTTCACGTGCCCTTATTCAGGAATCGATTTATGACGCGTTTATGGAGAAGGCGATGGAAAGAGTAAAGCAGATCGGCATGGGGAATCCACTCGATACCGATACGATGATGGGAGCACAGGCTTCCTCCGAGCAGCTGGAAAAGATCATGTCTTATCTGGATATCGGAACGCAGGAGGGAGCTGAATGTCTGACAGGCGGCAGCCGCTACGAAGCTGAAGGAGATTTCAGCGAAGGCTACTACGTGCAGCCGACAGTGTTCAAAGGACATAACAAAATGCGGATTTTTCAGGAAGAGATTTTTGGTCCGGTACTGGCCGTCACCACATTTAAAGATGAGGCAGAGGCTCTGGAAATCGCTAACGATACGTTGTACGGCCTTGGTGCCGGAGTATGGACAAGGAGTATGAATACTGCTTACCGGATGGGACGCGGCATCCAGGCCGGCCGAGTATGGACCAACTGTTACCATGCGTATCCTGCTCATGCTGCCTTTGGTGGCTACAAGCGATCCGGTATCGGCCGGGAAAATCATCGCATGATGCTGGATCATTACCAGCAGACTAAAAATCTGCTTGTCAGCTACAGTGAAAACGCACTTGGATTCTTTTAAAGGCGTCGTATGCCACTACCTTTTGACAGGAGGACGATGAAATGGAAGATATTCTGTATAAGAAATCCCATTTTTCAAGACTTGGGGAGTTAAAAGAACATGCACCGCAGGCTTTTGAAGCGTTTGTTCAATTCGATCAGCAGGCGCTGGCACCTGGGGCACTTTCTCGAAAACAAAAGGAATTAATTGCAGTAGCGGCGGCTCATATCACCGGCTGTCCATACTGCATTGACTTGCATACAGCGCAGGTTAAAGAGGCGGGAGCCTCTATAGAGGAAGTCAGCGAGGCGATTTTTGTAGCGACAGCATTAAAGGCAGGATCAGCCCTGGCTCACAGTGTGAATGCAATGAACAGTTATGATGAGGCTTAATGAATAGATAGGAATCAGCCCCTGCGCTACTCTGACAGGGGCTTTAAATATGCATGAAGTTCCACAGATGTTTTGAGGCGCTCTTTATGGTTATGGAGAGAGCCTTTTATTTTTCGTGCACGATGTAGCGCAATTTCCGGGGCGTGGTTTTTAACAGAGACGCAGCGTTGGTTCTGCTTCCGCGGGCTTTTTGAAGTGCTTTGTCTGCAAATGCAGCTCCGGCTGTGCGTTCAATTTCTCTGCTGATTTTCAAGATGTCTTCAAGAGCGGGGAGCTCTTCCTGTTCATAAAGAGACAGTAGATGATTGGTCAATTCCTTTACTGTGTCGGGGAAAGAGGCAGGCTCTTTTGTCTCTGCTGCATGGTTCAGCGTCTGAGAAACCGGAAGCTGCAGGTGACGTGGTTCAACTTCAACTGAAGTATCTTCCATAGATAAGACAGCGCGGGTGAGGACATTTTGAAGCTCGCGCATATTACCCGGCCATTCATAGGTTTGAAGCAGCAGTAAGGCTTTTGTGGAAATTGAAAGTGCAGGATTGAGCTCTTCCATCATATGTGCAGCGATCAAGGGTAAATCATCCATGCGGTCCCTGAGAGGAGGAAGGGTCATATGAATGACGTGAAGACGGTAATACAAATCCTCTCTAAATCGTTTCTCCTGTACTTCCTGAAGCAGGTTTTTGTGCGTAGCTGCGATGATTCTGGCTCTCGTCTTACGAGTTTTTTCTCCGCCTACCTGCATAAATTCCCGTGTTTCCAGTACTCGCAGCAGTTTCACCTGAATCGCAGGTGAGGCTTCGGCTATTTCGTCCAGGAAAAGCGTACCGTCGGCTGCGACCTCAAACAATCCTTTTCGATCACTGTGAGCACCAGTAAATGCCCCCTTTACGTGACCGAACAATTCGCTTTCTAAAAGTGTTTCAGATAGAGCTCCGCAGTTAATCGCAGTAAAGGGAGCAGAAGATCGTTCGCTTTCCTGATGAATAAACCGGGCGAGAACCTCTTTTCCAGTCCCGGTCTCCCCATTAAGCATGAGTGTGACGGACTTGGATGCAAGCTTTTGCGCCAAGCGGAAAAGCTGAACCGTCTGCTTGTCTCTTCCAATGATTGCCCCCGCCTGACGAGCATTCTCTATGACGGCATCTTTCGTTTCTCCGGAGTCTGAAGCAAGAAACCGGTCGAGCTGCCTTTCCAGCTCATCCAGCTCGGCAAAAGGCTTTTCAATAAAGTCATCTGCTCCGCGTTTGATTGCTTCAACAGCGGTATCAATCGTAGCATATCCAGTCATAATCACAGTTTTACAGGTGGGCTGAGCTTTCTTTATGTGAAGCAGCAAATCCAATCCGTTCGTATCGGGAAGCCGGATATCAATCAAAGCAAGCTTTAACGGATTTTGATGCAGCACTTGCTCTGCCTGTTCGCCGTTTGTACAGCTTAGTACTTTATACGGTCGCGGGCGCAGCAGGTAGTGCAGAAATGTACCAACTTCTTTCTCGTCGTCAACAATTAATATCGATTCAGTCATGATGCTCCTCCCTTTCTGCAGGAAGCGTTAATTGAAATGTGCTGCCTTCAGCGGAAGATTGTACAACACGCAGTGTTCCTCCGTGTTCCTTAGCAATGCCAAGGCTTACCGACAGCCCGAGCCCCGTTCCTTTGGACACCTCTTTCGTCGTAAAGAATGGAAAAAAGATCGATTCAATGCGGTCAGGCGGGATCCCTCCTGCATTGTCGGTAACCGTAACATGCAGCTCATCATTTTTTTCAAAAGTGCGGAGGGTAAGTCTTTTTTCAGAAACGGTGCTTTCCTCGAGTGCGTCACGTGCATTCATCAGCAAATTAATGATAATTTGCTCAATTTCCTGGCTGTTGCCGTGAAAGTCAGGCAGTGAAGGCGCAAAATCAGTTTCAATATGAATCTGGCTGCGCTCAATCTGATAATAAAGCAAAGACAAAGCTTGTTGAACAGCATGATTTAAGCTCGTGGAGGTCATCGTATATTCATCCTGCCTGGCAAAGGTCAGTAAATTACGGACAATGTTACGACACCGGTCTCCGCAGTTTTTAATATCAGTTAGCAGCTGATGTTCAGGACTTTCTGTCTGCGTATCCCTCAGTAGAAGCTGGGAATTGCCAATGACCGCAGTCAATGGACTGTTCAGCTCATGAGCGACCCCGGCAGCCATCTCGCCCATAGCAGCCATTTTTCCGGACTGGATTAACTGTGCCTCAAGCTGCAGCTGCTCTGTCCGGTCTTTGATGGAAAAGACTATTCCGGAAACGCCGTTCTCAGCATGAGGGACGGGGGCAGACGACACATCGCATACGCGTTCCTGAATCGTCAGCCGCTCATCAAGCCGCTGGGCAAGTCGTGTCTCGACACGTACGTGCGAAAAGAGCTGCGTGATGTGAACAGGCTTTTTATCCGGAACGGACTGTAAAAGCATGTCTGCCGCAGCAGGATTCGTGCGTGTAACGAATCCTTCTTGATCAGTGATAATGAGCATGTCCTGGACTGCGCTGAATGAAGCCTCCCATTCTTGTTTACCTTTAAGCACCTGCGTGTAAAGCCGGCTGTTCTCAATATGTACGGCAAGCTGATCGGCGAGCTGCTGGAGAAAAGGAAGGTCCAGCGTTTCGCTCTCAACGGCTTCTTTGCCTGCAATATTCAAAACACCGAGAGTGGTGCCGCGGCTGTACAGCGGCAAAGATACCGTGAAAATAAGATCGAGTGCTTCGAATGCACGCTTCTCCGCATACTTTGATGGCATGTCAGCGACGAGCATGTGAACTGGAGTCCGGGCATGAACGGCTTCCCAATAGACAGAGGCGCCTTTGGTAAACGTGGTTCCAACCGGAAAAACTTCGGTGTCGGGCGGGTATACTTGTGTCAACTGGAGGCTGTCATCATATAAAAGACTCAGCGAAATGCGTGCAACTGGATACAGCTGATCGAGGCTCTGCAATACCATCTCCAGCATTTCTTCCATTGGCATTGCAACGTGAAAGCCTTTCGTCACATTGTTGATCATAGACAGCTTGGTATTTTTATTTTCCAGAGCTGAAACGGTCTGCTTAAGCTCCGAGTAATAATTATTTTTAGAGGAGTTGACTCCCGTCAGACTGTCGATCAGCGCTTGTTTATTTTGCATTTTACGCCTCCTTAATAGGCTTCATGCAGAATGTCCAGCACATCCTGTTTGGTGATATCTCGAGGATTTGTGACCATGCAGGCGTCTTCCATTGCCATATCTGCTATGACGGAGAAATCTTCCCGTTCGACTCCAATATCAGCTAACCGCTGGGGAGCTCGTACATCCGCTCCGAGCTTGGTAACAAGTTCTACAGCAAGAAGTGCACATTCATCGGCAGTGCGGTGTGCAGTAGTAATTCCCATCTGTTCTGCAATTTGCTTAAACCGTTCTGGAGCTGCAATCCTGTTGAAGTTCATCACATGCGGAAGCAGAATCGAGTTAATATCACCATGCGCGAGAGAAAGACGACCGCCGATCGCATGAGAAATGGCGTGTACGGCTCCGAGAATAGCATTGGAGAATGCAAGTCCTGCCTGCAGACTGGCCATTGCCATCTGCTCTTTGGCGTATACGTTCGATTTAGCAGCGACGGATGGTCGTAGATAATAGGAAACAAGTTTGATGGCATGGAGCGCCTGAACATCTGTCAGCGGTGTAGCTGCCAGGCTTACAAATGATTCAATCGCATGGCTTAATACATCCATACCGGTAGATGCGGTCAGACTGCTGCTTTTGGTGGAGAGAAGAACAGGATCAATAATCGCAATGTCCGGAATCAGCGATTTAGATACAATCGTCATTTTCTTGCGTCGTTTCGAATCAATAATAATGGAGAATTGAGATACCTCCGATCCGGAACCAGCGGTTGTGGTCACCATTACGAGAGGCGGCAGCGGCTTTGCGATCAAATCGACACCTTCATAGTCAGCAATTCGTCCCCCGTTTGTTGCGAGGATGGATATCCCTTTCGCAACATCCAGTGCACTGCCTCCGCCTAATCCGAGTACAGCATCACAGCCTGCCTGTTTATAGGCGTCGACTCCCTGTTCTACTTCTACATCACGCGGATTAATACCGGCACCGTAAAAGCGAGAATAGGGAAGGTCGATATCTTCACAGCATTGTTCAATCTTGTTGGTCCAACCGGATTCCTGCAGTCCGGGGTCGCTTACAATTAATACGCGTTTAGCACCAAGCCGCAGACAGCTCTCGCCGGATTTTTCAAGTGCCCCGTTGCCAAAAATAATTTCAGGTGTCATGTATTTATACATACAGAGGTCCCCTCATTTCGTCAGGCATTTTCATGTATCAGAATCAAGTAATGCTTATTTGTTTCCATAAGAAATGGATAAACTCCTTCCTGCTTACAGAAAGTCCAGGCTCGAAATAGATAATTAAGAGGAAGTGCCCACGGAAAAAGAGTTTCATGCTACTGTATAAGGTAAAACAGGGAGGTAGACACATGTCAATGGAAAACATCGTGAGCAGGTCGAACGAGCTGCAAACCGTACATACGATAAAGAGAGATTTAAGCGTGATCGGAATTGAATCAGGGAGCACAGTTCTGGTGCATAGTTCATTATCCAGCATCGGCTGGGTAAACGGGGGAACACAGGCCGTAATTCAGGCGCTGATGGAAACGGTAACGGATGCTGGTACCATCGTGATGCCGAGCCAGTCCGGGGACTGGAGTGACCCTGCTGACTGGAGCAACCCGGCCGTTCCCGAGCAGTGGTGGAACGAGATCAGAGCGACGATGCCAGCGTACGATCCATCGGTGACACCGACGAGAGGCATGGGAAAGATACCCGAGCTGTTCCGGACGCTGCCGGACGTAAAGCGAAGCGCTCATCCGGCTGTATCATTTGCTGCATGGGGAAAGGATGCTGAAAAGCTGACGGCCGGCCATCAGCTTAACTGGAGCTTCGGGGACGACTCTCCGCTTGGAAAGCTTTACCGAACGGGTGCCGATGTGCTTCTGATCGGAGCAGGCTACGATTCCTGCACAGCGTTTCATCTCGGCGAATACCGGGCGCCCGGCGGGAAGCGAATCGAGTCTGGCGCGTCGATTCAAACCGATGCGGGTCCGCAATGGGTCACATATGAGGATATCGAGGTGGACAACGAGGAGTTTGAACAGGTAGGGAAGAAGCTTGAAGCAGAAAAGCAGGTGCATACCGGGAATATTGGTCTCGCACCGGTGAAGCGCTTTTCCGTTCAGGACGCCGTGGATGTATCCGAAGCCTATTTTTCAGAAATGCGAAGCCTAACATAAACCAATCGCTTCTGAGATGCTTTCCATACCATACGTGATGACGAAATAAGAACGCTGTGAGCTGCGCGCATTTATTGCTGAGAGTCCGTCTGTGGCAATCAGAAAAGTTGAACGTTTGAACGGGAAAGTTGATCATTTGGTCAGACAGGATGAACGTTTCTTCGTTATAGCAGTCCTAAGTTGATGCTCGTGAACATTTGCCGGCCGTTGTTAATGCTTTTGCGGCCAAAGTTGAACATTTCACGAGTCAGGTTAATGATTTGCCTGTAAAAGTTGAATACTTTCACAAGCGCTGGTTTTTGAAAAAAGTGGTCCGCTCACAATAGATGTCATATACCAGATAGCCGTCTGCTGAACCGCCTCTACAGCAAGAAATCCAGCCGGATGTTTCCGGCTGGATCGCAGCAAACGTTTGAGCTGCAGGTTGATTTCAGTACTGCGCTGAACATGCAGGTGATAGTTTATTCAGCTGCTCTACCGGACACGTCGATCGCCCGGTTCGAGCCCTCGACTGCCTGCTGCAGCGCTTCCTCCGGAGAGGTTCCTTGGTAGAGCGCCTCGAGCGACGTGACGACCTGTTCGCGTGACTCAGGGAAAACGGTGATCAGAGCGCCCTGCGTAGCCGTTGATGGAACGGTTTCCTGAAGTTGGTCGATCGGAACGGTCAGCTGCGGGAACTGCTCGTGCTCTTCTGCAACAATTTCCTCATCGTAGGCGTCCGGATGCGTAGAGAAGTAGCCGGTGTTGACGTGCCATTCAGCCTGTACGTCAGGCTCATTGAACCACTTCATAAACTCCCATGCGCCGCGCTGTTCCTCTTCGCTGATGCCGCTTCCCATCCATACCGAAGCTCCGCCTACGACCACGCCGTTCGGATCGATGTCATCAGCGTGGGGCACAAAGGAGAGATCCACCTCGAATGGAGCATCCTCTACTGCCTGCTTGGTGCCGGCAGAGGAATCCATGTACATAGCAACGTCCCCGTTTTGGAATGCAGCCCGCAGGTCATCCCAGTCGCGTCCGAAGTATTCAAAGGTTCCGGCTTCATTCATGTCGTTCAGCCATTCATATACCTTCAACCCTTCTTCACCACCGAAGGTCACTTCCGTCGCATCACCGCTGCGGCCGTTATCCATATCGACATATTCCTGGCCCTGCGTCGCGATCAGCTGTTCAAAAAACCAGCCGTGACCGAGCATCGAGAATCCGTACGTATCGTCATCGGTCAGTGCTTCCGCAGCTTCCGCAATTTCAGAGAAGGTGCGCGGCGGGTTGTCCGGGTCGAGCCCGGCCTCTTCGAATTTATCGACGTTAAAATAGAGAGCTGGTGTAGAGGAGTTAAACGGCATCGAGTAGAGCTGGTCATCTACTGTATAATAGCTGAGAATATTTTCTTCCAGCTGATCGACGTCATAGTCCTCCGCGTCGATCCATTCCTGAACCGGGGTGATGTAATCACTTTCGATCATGTATTTTGTACCAACTTCAAACATCTGCACGAGAGCCGGAGCCGTTTCTGTGCCGCCCACGGTACGAAACTGAGTGAGCAGCTCCTCATACGATCCCTGATATTCCGGCTGAATATGATAGTCATCCTGGGATGCGTTGAAATCATCGACGAGTGCCTCCAGCGTATCGCCAAGTCCGCCTCCCATGCCGTGCCAGAACTCAATTTCCACCGTATCATCCGAAGCTTCTTCGCTTGTATCCTCCGCTTCTTCTGTATTCTCCGGCTCGTTTGCCTCGGCAGCCCCGCTGTTTTCCTCACTGTTGTTCTCCACATTGTTGCCGCAGGCCGCTAAAAACAAGAGCGGCGCGCTCCAGAGCATGATTGATTTTTTCATCGTAAAAACTCCCTTTCCCTGAGTCATTTTATTTGATGGCACCCTTCGTCAGTCCTTTCTGCAGCTGTTTTTGGCCTGCTGCAAGCAGAATGAGCGTCGGAATGATCACAAGCACAACGCCTGCCATAACGAGGCCCCAGTTGGTGGCGACTTCATCAGCCTGTAGTCGGCGCAGGCCGATCTGAACAGTACGGACCGTGTCATTTGTCGTAACGAGCAGCGGCCAGAGATACATATTCCACGTTGTCAAAAAGCCGAAAATACCGAGTGTGACAAAGCTTGTTTTCGCATAGGGAACGACAACTTTATAAAAGAACTGAAAGTGGGATAACCCTTCTACCTGAGCGGCTTCATAGAGCTCGTGCGGCACGGTTTTAAAATGCTGGCGCAGCAGAAACGTTCCAAAGGCGAGAGCGAAAAACGGCACGGTGAGTGCTAAATAGTTGTTCATCCAGCCGAGCGACTGAATCGTCAAAAAGTTTGGGATCATCGTCGCTTCCCACGGGATTAATAAGGTGGAAATAAAAAGCAGGAACACGGCCTGTCTGCCTTTGAAAGGAATAAAGGCAAAGATAAACGCCGCGAGGGCACTGACGATCAGCATGCCGAGCGTAGCCGTGGAGGCAACGATGAAGCTGTTCATTAAGTAGTGCAGAATCGGTACGGATTCCAGCACACCGCGGTAGTTATCAAGCGTTGGCGCTGAAGGAATCACCTGCCGGTTTAAAATATCCTCACTCGTCATGAAGCTCACGGAAAACGCATAGAGAATCGGAAAAAACATCACCAGCGCCGCAATGCTTAACAGCGTATACAGAATCGTTTTGCGCATCACTGATAATGCACCTTCCTTTCGCCGAACTTGAACTGAAGTAGCGTCAGGACAAGGACAGCAGCGAACAGTACAATCGCCATCGCACTGGCCGGACCAAACTGATAGTAAATAAACGCTTCGCGGTAAATCGAGTAAATAATCAGGTTTGTCGCCTCAGCGGGACCGCCTCCGGTCAGAATATCGACCTGACCGAACGATTGAAATGCATTAATAAACGAAATGGTAATAATGAAGAAAAGCGTCGGTGAAAGCATCGGTACGGTAATTCGCCGGAGCTGATAAAAGTAGCCTGCGCCATCAATTCGGGCACTTTCGTACAGATGTTCATCTATATTTTGCAGACCGCCGAGCAGGATCAGAAATGAAAAGCCGGTGTTCATCCAGACGGTCGTGATCGCGATGGAGACGAGTGCCATCGTCGAGTCCTGAAGCCAGGACAGAGCCGGCAGATTCAGACCGAGCAGCATAGCGTTCAAAATACCTGCAGTCGGATGAAACATAAACAGCCAGATAACAGCAGACGCTGCGACGCTCATCCCGAGCGTTGAAGCGAATATCGTCCGGAAAAAGCCGATACCGCGCAGTTTCTCATTTGCAATCAGCGCCAGAAACAAGGCGAGCACGACCCCTGCAGGTACGGTCATGGCAACGAACAGAAGTGTCACAATGACGCTGCGCCGGAAGGAAGCCGATTCCCACAGGTAAGCATAGTTCTCAAGGCCGACAAATAACGCAGGGGAACCTTGAGCATCAGTAAAGAAAAAACTTAAGTATAACGAATAGATCATCGGATAAAACATGAACACGCCGAACAAGACGAGCGAAGGCAGCAGATACAGCAGAGCAAGCCGGTAGTTTCGCGATTTCTGCCAAACGGACTTAGCTGACGGGACGCGGTAGCGTTCAACTGCCTCCTGGACCGATTTCACTCGGTGCGGGAGTTCTTCTGCCTGCTTCACAGCGACGCCTCCTCCTGCATTTGGACATTCACTTGTCCCGGCATTGCAGTGCCCGTTTCTGCATGAAAGACGTGCAGATCGGCGCTGTTTAAGTAAACGGTCGCCTCGCTCTCCTGCTTAAAGTCCCACTGGCCGGGCAGCTTCGCCTTCCACCGGTCAGGTCCGGCACTCATCGTGAGCAGTGTCTCATTGCCGAGTATTTCCTCCGTCCGGATCACAACGGGAAGCGACCAGTCTGTTGAGGCAGAAGGTTCAAGATGCAAATGCTCCGGCCGGATACCGAGGCGAACCTTCCCGGGACGGTTCCACCTTTCATCCGGCAATAAGCCGCGGGTTCCGTGCACGTGGAGCTCTCCGGCGCCATCAATAACCGCTTCGGTGAGATTCATTGGCGGAGCTCCGATAAAGCCGGCGACAAATTCATTGGCAGGCTGATTGTATAAATCGAGCGGACGTCCAATCTGCTGTACTTCACCGTCTTTTAATACCATCATACGGTCGCCCATCGTCATTGCTTCCACCTGATCGTGGGTGACATAGATCATCGTAATGCCGAGCTTTTGCTGCAGCTGGCGGATCTCCGTCCGCATTTGGGCGCGCAGCTTCGCATCCAGGTTTGAGAGCGGCTCATCCATTAAGCAGACCGGCATTTCACTGACAACAGCGCGGGCCAGCGCCACCCGCTGCCGCTGTCCGCCGGAAAGCTCGCGCGGCTTACGCTTCAGGTAGTCTGTCATGCCGAGCATGTCGCAAGCTTCAAGGCAGCGCTTTTTCTGCTCTTGCTTCGAGATTTTGCGGACCTTCAGTCCAAATAAAATATTTTCTTCTACAGATAAATGCGGGTAGAGTGCATAGTTTTGAAACACCATCGACAGTCGCCGTTTGCTCGGAGCCGTATCGTTCGCAGACTCTCCGTGCATATAGATTTCGCCGGCTGTAAGCTCTTCAAGGCCGGCGATCATGCGGAGCATTGTACTTTTCCCGCAGCCGGAGGGGCCGACGAGCACGAAAAATTCACCAGGTTCAATCGTCACTTCTGCATCACGAACGGCGAACGATTCGCCGTTGTAGCTTTTTGTTACGTGCTTAAGCTGCACGCTTCCTTCCGCCATAACGCATCCTCCTTCTTTCCTGTTTCCTGTTCCATCGTACCGGCTGGATGTTAACGTGATATGAAGCGCGTGTTAGGAAGATGTAAAAAAGTGTAAACGTTTCTTGAAGATCATGAAGCAGTTTATACTGAAGGAAAAGGAGGAGATAGCTTGAGCGTCTTAATAGAAGAAATGCAGGAGCCTGTTGCAATCAGGAGGGCGGCCGAAGCCGTGTTACGAGACTTGCCGGAGTGGTTCGGGATCGAGGAGGCGCTGCAAACCTACATTCATCGGTCAGCGGAATTGAAAAGTCTGAGAGCTGTCCAGGGACACGAAACGCTTGGCTTTATCAGCATCGAGAGACACAATCCGCAGTCAGCGGAAATATATGTGATGGGCGTAAAGAAAAGCAGCCACCGTCAAGGGATCGGACGGAAGCTGCTTGAGGCGATGGAAACAATACTCACGAAAGAAGGGTACCGGATGCTGCTCGTTAAAACGCTGTCAGCTTCTCATCCTGACCCGGGCTACAGGAAGAGCAGAGCGTTTTATACGGCGAACGGTTTTATCGCCTTGCACGAATTTCCTGAGCTCTGGGGAAAGGAGAATCCGTGCCTGTTGATGGGGAAACCGCTCAGCTGAACGGTTTTTGCACGACGTACGTCAGCGCCTGCGTCTGAAAACCGTCGTCATTCATGTTTTCGGGGTCGGTGGAAAAGGAAAGTGTTTTCACTTTTTCGTGCAGCTTTTCCCAGTCGGAATAGCCGTTATTCAGCAGCTTCAGGGCTTCATTCGTGCTCATGTTCACCTCTACGGACAGGTCCTTGTTGCCATCGACTTGTTCATCCTGGGTGCGTGTATTCATAATAAAGCAGTGAATGCCGCCCGGCTTCGTGCCAAGCTGCAGCTGATCAAGAAGCCGGCGCAGCTCCTCTTTTGACTTCACGTGCTCAATACTAGAGACACCAATGATATAATCATACGTACCGGCTTCAATCGGAAACGCTTCAATCTCAGACTGAACGGCCTGGATCCGCTCTGCAACGTCATACTTCTTTGCATAATGCTTCAGCTGAGAGACGGCCCGTTCTAAAAAGTCAACGGCCGTCACAGAGCCGTTATCTGCCAGCTGCGCAAGCGGAATGCTGTTACGTCCTACACCGGAACCAAGGTCGAGGATTCTTGCCGTGGAAGGTGCGGGAAGCTTGTGAAAGTATGTTTCCACGACGCCGGCGGGCTTAGCCAGCCACGAGCCCTCTTCAAACAGCGGCGTTTTTTTATATAAGTCATCATGGTAGTCAATCTCTTTTTGACGAATGCGGTCAATGCGGTCCATAGGCGTGCTCCTTTCGATGATCATCTGTAAGACCCTTTAGCCCTGAAGCAGTTAAACTAAACGTAGAAAGGATGATTACCAGTGCGTACGGATAAAGAAATGAATGAGATAACCGTCGGCGAACGAGAGCCGCATAACGCCCATGTTTTTCTGCAGGAGTATACGCCGGAGTGGCGCAGGCTTTACGAGCAGGAAGCAGCATGGATCAACAGAGCGCTGGCGGACCGGGTGAAACTGCTGGAGCACACCGGCTCTACATCCGTGGAAGGACTTCCTGCAAAACCGGTGATCGATATCGTGCTCGAGGTGGAAGATGCGGCCGATGAAGCAGCGTATGTGCCTCCGCTTGAGCAGGCAGGATTCCGTCTGCACATAAGAGAACCGGACTGGTATGAGCACCGTCTGTTCAAAAGCAGCCGGACAGACGTCAATCTGCACGTATTTTCGCAGGGGGAAGAGGAGACAAAGCGAATGATCGCCTTTCGGGACAGGCTTCGCAGCTCTGAAGATGACAGGGAGCGCTACGCTGCAGAAAAGCGCCGGCTCGCTGCAAAGAAATGGCGTCACATTCAGGATTACGCAGATGAAAAAACCGCCGTCATCCAGTCCATTTTAACAGGGGCGGCGCGATGAGTAAGCTTCATACGAGGCCGCTCGCAGCAGCTGACCATGAACTGATTGATGCAGCAGAACGGGTGATTCAGCAGAATTATGCATATGGATGGCATCACGTCGGGGCAGCGGTACGAACGAGTTCGGGGAGCATCTTTACCGGCATTCACCTGGAAGCGAATGTTGGCCGCATTGCGGTGTGCGCGGAGGCAGTGGCGCTGGGAAAGGCGCTTACAGCCGGAGAGAGGGAGCTGGAGGCGGTCGTTGCCGTAGCTCACCCGCATCCGCATGAAGAAGGCGGATGCTGGGTCGTAGCGCCATGCGGGATGTGCCGGGAATTGATCAGCGACTATGCTGCAGATGCTGAGGTGATTATTCCGTATCAATCTAAAACGGCCGTATGCAGCATGCTGGACCTGCTGCCGGAAAAATATTCGTAACATTTACTGCACGAAATCAATACCGAAGCGGGTCAGCACGGCGAGAATGAGGCCGAAGATGGCGATGCTGACAGCAGAAGACGTAAATAAGCGGCCTCGATCCATACCGATAACTTTACCGGCAACGCCTACCGCCCAGGCGCCGATCACAGGAGTGGCGAGCAGCACCATCGTGAATCCTCCTTTGTTCATGCGCCGGGCTGACCGGGAGGAAGCGAGTCTGGTGAAATACCGATTTATTTTTGGGAAGCGAGTCAGCCAATCGTAAAAATAAGCAATGAACGGAATCACAAGAAAATTACCGAGCCAGGACCAGAAAAGCGCGGAATACATATCCAGTCCCATCGCCATTGCGGCAGGAACCGCAATGTAAATTTCAAACAACGGAAAAAAGCCCATAAACCAGGCTGTAAAAGCAAGCCATATATAGTCAAACATCACGGCACCTCCTAAGGACAGTAGACTACCTACCGTTCGTTAGGTAGATTATAGCACAGCTTTTAAAGGAAGTGAAACGATGAAAACGCGGGAGAAGATTTTGGAAGCGAGCATAGAGCTGTTTACGGCCTCAGGCTATGAGGGGACTAGCCTCGGAGCGATTGCGGATAAGGTTGGGATTAAAAAGCCTTCGCTCTATGCTCATTTTAAAAATAAAGAAGCGATCTTTTTAGAGGCTGTCGAAATAGGGGAAGCAGGATATCATGACTTGTTGAAACGAATGATCAATGAACAGAAGGGGACAGCGGCTCATATTTTGCGCTCACTGCTGGAAGAAGCGGTGGCAGCGTTTGAAGAGGAGCATCTGCTCAGTCAGTTTTATTACCGGTTTCTCTTTTTTCCGCCTTCAGCACTGGAGGAAAAAATACGCAGCATTACCACCCAGGGAACCCGACGGCTGGACGCCCTCCTGGCTGACATTATTGAACGCGGGCAAGAAGAAGGCGAGCTGACGACGGAGCTGACGATTGAGCAGATGTTGCGAAGCTATTTATGCATGCTGGGCGGCACAGACTTTGATATCCGCTACTACCAGCACAGCTCGGTCGACCGGAAAGCGTATCTGGAGATGATCTGGAGCGTGTTCTGGCGCGGAGTAAAAGCATGAGCAGGCTGAAACTGAGTCCAGTCTCAGAAGAAGATGCTCCCGTGTACCATCGCTGGCGCACGGATTGGGAGGTCATGCAGCATACGAGCATGACCACGGCCGTTCCCACCTACTCGGAAACCGTTCAATTTGTGCAGGAGGTTCTCATCGGGCAAAAAGCAGCGGAAAGCTGGATGCTGGAGCTTTCCACCGGCAGAACGATCGGTATCGCCTCACTCATTCAGATCGACGTTGAGAATCAGTCGGCAGAATGTATTCTTGATATTGGAGAAAAGAATTGCTGGGGACAAGGATTCGGTCAGGAGGCGATGCGGCTGCTGCTTTATCGTGCCTTCGAGGATCTTACCCTGCACCGGGTTCAGCTCCGAGTGTTTGCAGATAACGTCCGTGCTGTCGGTTTATACAACAAAATGGGATTTTTGGAAGAGGGGCGAATGCAGGAAGCGCTGCTGAGAAACGGCAGACGGCACGACATCCTGCTCATGCGGCTGCTCCGGCCTGAATGGGAAAAAATAGATTTTTTACGGTCGGAAGCACCAGAAAGTGTTGATTCCTCACTGGAAGACTAGCACCATCAAACTAGTGAGCATGCGAGGGGGAGTCAATGATGAAGAAGTGGATAGCTGCAGGTGCGGCAGTATGTGCAGCCGGCGGAATGGCAGCAGCTGCGGTTTTCGGACCGGATCTTTTGGGAGAGCCTCGGGCAGCAGGACAGGCGCCGGAGCGGCAGGCAGTGGAAAAGCCGGATGGAATGGCGGAAGAGGCGGAAGCAGCTGTACGTGAGCTGGAAGAAGCATATACAGAGCTCGATCTGACGTTTTCTGATGCAGATTACAGCGTGGGCATTCGGGACGGCAAACAGGAGGATGCGCTCGCTGCTCTGTATGATTTGCACGAAGCGTTTAACAATATCACCGGCTACGGTGCGGTTGAGGTGTTTGCCTATGACAACATTCAGGATGAAGACGCAGGCTACGAAGGGGAATACTACGGAGATATGACAGAAAACATCTATTACATGAGTGAGCACCTGCTTGAGCCGTCGCTATTGCAGCACGACATCGATAAAGGGGCGGAGCTGTTCATTTACGGCGTGCAACAGGAAAATCAGCGGGCACTCCGCTACGCGCACCGCATCTTTCACGATTTGGACGTTCATTTGAATCACGGCGGCGAAGAGTCTGGGGAAGACATCTGGCACGTTACCGAAACGTTTGGCAAAGAATCTGTGGTGGAGACAATGCACAGCGCCCTGAATGGAAATTGACGAGCAAAAAAGCGCCGGATGGGCGCTTTTTTGTATGGAATAGAACCATTGGCCAGCTGAGGTCGAACAAAGGCTGTCATACATCGATTCCTATTTCACGTGGTTACGCATCCATTTATCCAAAACGTGCAAGTAAATACTCCAGGCGCGATAAGAGTCCAGGTGATAGTGCATCGCTTCTTCTTTGGAGCCTGGCTGAAACGTGTCAGGCAGGTGGGAATAGCGCCGCTTTCCAATAAGGTAGTCATATACATGCGGATTCGCACGATGAGCCTTTTTGACAAGGGGACCAGGATCGTCTAAGGGTTTCATCAGTGGAAGTTCTTTAACCGACAGGACCGCCTGCAGAAGCACCCTGGAATACGCATCCCATGTCTCTTCAAACACATGAAAGTTCAATAGATGGTCGGCTTTAAACAGTTGATCTGACTGCACATACTGCGGGAACAATAAATAGCGGGCTCCAATATGGTCTAATTCGTCCAGCTTCATTAAGTTCTCGAGAATGGGAATACTTTCATCAAATTCTCCCTCCTCTGAGTAGAGCACCGCAAGCTCATACTGCATCGTCATGTAAGGACGGGCCTCGTGGTTCGTCCATAAGTGAGGCTCGTTCGGCTCGGCTATATGCCGAAACGCCAATTCACTGGCTTTCGTTAAGTAATGGCGTTTCATGTCAGCATCCTGTTCGACCTCTGCCAGGCACATCCAGCCTACATACGCCTCTGGAGCATAGTCGACCATATCGAAGGCCGTTTTTTTTCGGAAAGCCTCATTCCCTGCATGTCGGAACTGGCTGTATAGCTCTGCAAGAAACGGAGACATCGCATTTGACGGCTGTGCAGGAGCTGGAACAGCATCCATATCAGCGAGGAGCAGGTTGATCATTTGCCTGAGTTCGTTTACTTTGTTGCTGATAGCAGATACGGAAACGCCGTAGCGGTGGGCCAATTCTGCTTTCGAAAGCCGATCCACAGGAAACGTCGCGAAAAAATGACTTTCGAAAACGTGGTGAAGCGCCGCAGCCATGACTTCAGGCTTTTGAATCCTTGGACGCATCGTCTGCACCGTATCAATCCAGAAACGATGCAAACTGTAAATGGCATTCTCCTTTTCTGAAGAGGTGCCCTGATCCAGTTGTAATGCTTCGATAACGGCAGCTGCTTTCCCGGACGGATCGATTTCATCCAGCAGGTCGAACATATACTCCTCGGAATCATAGAAAAAGTGATCCGTATATAAAAGGTCTTCGATTATATCAATGGTTTCCAAAAAGTGCGCTGCCGCGGCGTCAGGCAGACGGAAGCCATACCTTTTTGCCTGTTCTTTCATCATGTCCTGAAACGCCGTAGCTTCCGCCGGGATAAAATTGTAACAGCCCGGAATAAAGGTGAATGTATCACCTACAGGAAGCGCAATTCCGAAGGCGTAGGGAAGTTCCGCCGTCAATACGTCCTTATTGGCAGGTGGAGCAAACCGTTCTCCTGTCCAGAGGTTTTCAATGAACGTTTTCTTTCCTTCCACCTTGCGTACGAAAAGCCCTGGCCGCACATCCGTCCACCTGGAAGCGGCTTTTTTCAGCTCAGCATGCTTGACGGTAGGAAGCAGACGTTTCATGATTTTGTCAATCGGACGTTTACCTGACG
The DNA here is from genome assembly GCF_012034335.1 of Alkalicoccus luteus. Lineage (GTDB taxonomy): Bacteria > Bacillota > Bacilli > Bacillales > Salisediminibacteriaceae > Alkalicoccus > Alkalicoccus luteus_A. The sequence continues at coordinate 223,280 of NZ_JAATHJ010000001.1, forward strand.
GCGTATTGGGAGGGTAAAAAGCAGCACCTACAATTTCCATATTGTCACGCATCTCATCCTGGTCGTTCGGCAGCGTGGGTCCTGGCGGAATAATGTCAAAAATCGATTTGATTACGGCTTGTATCAGTTTCTCAAGCTCATCTTCTAACCGCCGTACTGGCATAGCAATGACATTCGTTGCGCCGCAGCACTTTTTATACTTTTTTCCACTCCCGCAAGGGCACGGTGCATTCCGGGAAACGGTCATAGAATCTCCTCCTGTCCCAAACTAACATCTGTCTACATTGTACCGGATTTGAGGTGTGGTTAGGGGGTTAGTAGAAAAAAGATGCTTGAAAAGGGTCAAATGGTTCTTGCAGTCCTCAGCAGGTGCGAAGGAAAGTTTTCATTTGGACTGCTGAAGTTATCAAGTCGAGGTGCAAACATTTCAAGCTCGACGCTCAACTTATTAACCTCAGGCTGAAACTTATTATGGTTATCAACTTTCGTTCTTGATAGCGAAAATCTTATCAAACTGGTACCGGAATTTTTCATTCTCGACTACCAACTTATCATTTCAAACCGCATTCAAAAAAGCCGACGGGGAGATCCCGCCGGCTGCTCTTGCAATTAGTCTGCTTGTTCAATGGAAATGCGGCCTTCGCCGTCTTCATAGTCGACTGCGCCTTCTGTTTCCATAAGGAAGTCAAGGTGCTGGAACATCGACATTGTGACGTAGCCAGCTTCCGGCTGCACGATATCGGCGTTAGAGAAGTCATAGCCGTCTCCGCCTTCAGCCATAAAGTTGTTTGTGATGAGCGTATACGTTTCATCCGGCTGAACAGGCTCTCCATCTACGAGAAGTTCAGCTTCAACCACTTCGTCTGCTTCATCAACGTAGAACGTAAAGGTCAGACCAGATGTCTGCAAATCATTTCCGCCATCATAAGAGTCTTCAATCAAGCGCTGCAGCTCGTCACCGGAAATTTCAATTTCACTGAGCTCGTTCTGGAACGGCTCGATCACGTAAATGTCGCCGGCGGTAATGTCGCCCGGTTCGATGCTGGCGCGGATGCCGCCGTTGTTCGTGATTGCTATGTCACCGTCGAGCGCTTCCTTCATTGCATCCGTCCAGAAGTTCCCGAGAGACGTGTCGCGTTCCCAGCGGCCATCGCGGCTGAGACCGGTGTTGGTAACACCGACAACTTCACTGAGGAGTTCTTCTGCCTCTTCATTATACATATCGATCAGTTCCTGCACAGATTCATTCGTTTCTGACAATTCGTCAACGTCCTGCAGGTAAAAATCGTTGAAGCTGACATCCCCATTATCGTATTCCAGATTAAAGTGACCAACAAAGAGGGAATCGGCACCTGCCTGGACGACCGGCGTATCATTTACTACGACTTCCTCAAACGTCCGTGTATGCGAGTGTCCGCCGATTATTACATCGAAGAAATCAATTTCTTCAGCAAGGGCGATGTCCGCGCTATGCCCGATATGCGTGAGCGCAATCAGTACGTCGGTTTCCTCTTCCAGATAGGCATACTGTTCGGCTGTTTCCACGTAATCATGGAAATCAATACCTTCAATGCCGGAAGGACGGGTGGATGGTGGATTTTGCGTCAATGCGAAGACGCCAACTTCAACGCCGTCGACCTCATAGATTTCATACGGCTCCGGCTGTTCAATCGGCACATCCGGATCGACAATTTCCGTGTTCGCACTGAGCCAGTCAAACTCCGATTCATTTACACGATCAGCAAATGCCTGCTGGCCGTAATCAAATTCGTGGTTTCCGATCGCCATCGCATCCAGATTCATCTCGTTCAGGATGTCAATAATCGGTGCGCCCTCCTGCAAATCAACGACGGCATTTCCGCTGAAAATATCGCCGGCATCTAAGTAAAGGTGGTTATCCGCGGCTTCTCCCTGCTCATTAATAAATTGGGAAATCAGTCCGAGATTGTCAATCTTCGAGTGGATATCATTGGTATGGAAAATATCGATCGTCACCGGCTCGTCGGCGTAGCTGAAATCAAGCGTGACATCGTTTACAGAGAGCGTGCCGTTAAGGCCGTCCAAATCATCTTCTGCGTGCGCCACCGTAACCTGGGATCGGTCACTGCTGGAGACGCTGTAATCTGTTAATTCAGGCTCGATTACTGTGCCATTCTCCAGCTCTACTTCTACTTCAATCATCCGGTCAATGTTAATGCCGGCAGGATAGGTTTTGTCAAAATTAACCGTGAAGCTTGTGCTGTCTTCAGCAGTCACCCCTTCTACCGTTCGGTTTGGCCCCTGGCCGTTATCAGCAGCGGCAGCTCCTGTGCCGAATGCTGCAGCCAGCAGAGCCGTACTAATAACCGACAGGGAAAGCTTGGTTGAACGCTTCATCGTTGTTTGCATACACGTACCTCCTCGAATAATCAATGTAACGGGTTCAGCGTAAATTACTAAGGGAGACGAAGTAAATGCTCAGCAGTAGATGACTAGCATCGATTCAGACAATGTCACAAAACAGGAAAATACAAGGGTGGATTTTGCGAAGAAAAGGAGGGGCCGTGTTTACGAGGATTGTGTAACTGTATGTAAAAGAACAAGATAATAAATCACTACATAAACAAACTTCTTTAGGTCTAATTCTTTTGTCTTAATCTGTCGATATAATGAAAAAAAGAATAGAAATGAGGGGCAGACGATGAAAATTCGTACGTGGGCACTTCTCGTCGTCAGCGGGCTTTTGGCAGGGGCTGTCTTGATTATGCAGGTGATTATTGCACCAATGCTTTTAACAGAGGCGAACGAGGCAGATCGCAATGCAGTGGAAGAAAACGTTCTCCGCACAACAAATTTTCTGGAAAAAGAAAAGGATGGTCTGCTTCGGCAGACGATCGACTGGGCTGAGTGGGATGATTCGCACCAGTTTATTACCGGTGACTTTGACAATTACGAGGAGCTTAACCTCGATGACGATATGCTGGCCAACATCCGGGTGCAGCAAATTGTATTTCTGGATCAGGACGGGGAGCTTTTTTTCGAGAAAGGGATTGACGGGGAAGGGGATCGCCTTGATCAGCCTGAAACGTTTTTCCGAGAATTGGAGGAACATGCGGTGGCAGGTGACACATCTTTCTTTGAGGAATCGAATCATGGGCTGATGATGATGACAAGTCATCCGATCACACGCAATGACGGATCTGATCCTCAGGGGACACTGCTCATGGGAAGGCTCGTGGACGAGCAGTATACCGCGATGCTTGCAGATACTCTGTCCGTTGACGTAGCGCTGCTGTCGGATGAGCGTCTGATGTCTCTGCAGGAAGCGAATAAAATAAACAGCACATATGCGATTACAGAGGGAACGGTTCTGAGCGTTGCGGGAGAACGGTTTTACTACGATTCCCAGTCCGCTAACCTTATTCATCTGCAGCTGACGGCTGGAGCGGCGCTGCTCGTCATTGCAGGACTCTTTTTCGCGGCGTTCCGATATTTCATCGGCATGCCGGTCACCAGGCTTGCGGAACAGGTGAAGCAAATCGACCCGGCAGTTGGCGGAGAGGTGAACACGTATGGCAGGAATGCTGAAACGATTCAGCTGGAGCGTGAAATTAATACGATGCTCGCGAACATCCGGGAAGCCAATCAGGAAATATCCAAAATGGCCTATCGCGATCAGTTGACCGGGCTTGGAAATCGATTTTATCTGACCAGTCAGTTTGATGCGTTTCTAACGAAGCATGACGGTCGTGCGGCACTGTTGTTTTTTGATTTGGACGGTTTCAAAAAAGTGAACGATACGTGGGGACATGATACAGGCGATAAACTGTTGCAGCAGGCTGCCAGACGGCTTGAGGAGCATTTCGACGTTTCCCGGTTTATTACAGCGCGTGTCGGTGGAGATGAGTTTGCGGTGCTGATGGCATATGACAGCGAAGAGGATATTCGCAAAGCGGGAGCGGAGGTCATCGAGATGATCGAACGCGTCTACAGCTTTGGCACTTACCTCGCGAGCGTTTCAGCAAGCGTCGGTATAAGCATGTACCCGAATGATGCCGGTTCATTGTCCGAGCTGTTAAAAACAGCGGATGCTGCTATGTACGAGGTCAAACAGTCCGGTAAAGGTCGGACGATGCTTTATCAGGAGCTGAAGGCACAGAGTGAAAAGCGGAAACCGATGGATAGAAATGCCTGAATGCTGGAGGCGGAAGAGTACGTTTAAAGAGAATAAGAGTGCCATCACTCCACTAAAACGATCGGGGGCCTGCGCCTTCTGATCGTTTTTTATTTTCAAAACATTATCCAGCAAACAATAACAGGACTTTTAACTGCTGATTTCAGTGAAGTTTTGACGAATGAGCTATTTTCAACTGTCACTGAAAAGAGGATACTTACAGTATTCATCATATTACATAATAATGGAAGTGGGTGGGCGCTATGTTTAAAGAGTATCTTTATGATCGGAATAAAGAGCTGAAATGGAACTGGCGGGCAGATGAACTGATCGAAAGAGGGGAAGAGATCGACCTTTATTTTAAAGGGGAGTTTTATGGCCGCTGCAGCAGTTACGAAGAAGCGTTTCATTTACTTACTATTCAACACGCGTTTATCGACGTCTGGACTAATCAAAGCCGATTTGAATGAGTCGATCGATGCCGCAAACTATTCCATTATAAGGAAAACGACCGTGAGCAATAAATGTGCTGGTACGTTTAAAAGGACTCTTTTTAAATATATTGAAAAAGAGTGGTACAAAGGTTTTGCAGTAAGAATAGGTCCTTTGTATAATCAACGTACACGTTAAACACGTTGTACAACCCGGACATCACTTGAATCGTAAGCAGCACGATCAACAGGAAGGTCCGGACTGCCGAGAAGGCAGTCCTGTTTTTTGCGGTTGTTTCACGGTCAGGAGGGATCGTATGAAAGAAGGATATATGATACAAGAAAAGTACGATCATGCAGTCCTGTTCGATGTGCCAGGCTGGACAATGCACGCTGGAACGTTTCAGCAATATGCAGGCGACGTGAGCGCATACGATGCCGTTTTTCTATTTATCGATAAAGCTGACAGCGCTATTAGAATCCTTGCTGAGGACACGGGACATTGCATTCTCAATAATCCGCTTCTCCTGATCGTTCCGAAAGAAGCAATCGTCTCGTTCTTGCCGGCGCTGCAGTTTCCGATCGCTGGAATATTCAACCGGGAATTCTTCTTAACTAATGCGGAGGGTATTTTGCAGGACCTGGACACGTATCCGGCGGGTCTTTGTCCGGAGGGGCATGAAGGACTGGTCACTAACATGTACGCACTGCAAGCACCCGGAACGCCGATTGAATATTTTGTACTGGAGGAAACCAATCTTCCGGAAAAAATGAATCCACAGGCCAGAAAGCTGCTGCTGTTGCTGCTGAACGGCGCTGATAGCCGTACGCTGCGGTTCAGACATGGGTATACGCAGGCTTCCCTGCAGCACGCGAGACAGAAGCTGATGGAGGAGACGGCTTCAGACAGCGTTACAAAAGCCGTAGTCACCGCCATTCGAAACGGATGGACCACCCCGGTGCGTGCTTCTGCCCCAGAAAGGGTGCTGCTTTGACACTGCAGGAGATCAGGCTGTTGCATGAGAGCGGTTCATATCGTCTGTCTGCTTCCATTCAATCGTCAGATGCCGGCAAAAAAATGTATTACATTGCCTTGACACCGATGCGGGGAGACCTGCCGCCGCACTTGTACATCACAGAAAATAGGACGGTCTATCAATTTGTACAGCGTCTGCTAACCTGAAAAACACGATAAATATAAAAACCGAACGATCGCGGGAACTCCTTGACGAGTCTCCAGATCGTTCGGTTTTTTTGAGGCGGGGGATCCTTATGCCTCCAGCAGGTAATGCAGAGATTTCGTCATGGATTCGTTAATCGACGTCAGCTCGCGGTTGATATCGGCGAACCGTTCGATGACGCGGTTATTCTCTTCCACGGAGCGGTCTACCTGGTTAAATGAGCTGCTCAGGCTTTCTGAAGCAGTCCGAATCTCAGACATATGTGAATCAATCAGTCCCGATGCTTTCGACGTTTCCTCTGCCAGCTTGCGCACTTCTTCAGCAACGACGCTGAAACCTCTGCCGGCTTCCCCAGCTCTTGCTGCTTCAATAGATGCGTTTAGCCCGAGAATATTCGTCTGGGAAGAGACCTTGTTTATCATATTCAGTACAGCGTCAACGCTGTTAATACTTTTTTCTACCTGTTCCATGCGGATTTCAAGACCTTCGCTTGAGCTGCTGAGCCCTGCAGCTGCCTGTTCAAGCCGTTTTGTATAGTCGGTTACCGACTCGAGAACAGTTTCTGTCTTTTTAATGTTTTCCTCTATTTGAATCAAGTGCTCTATGTTATACCCGATCCCGAGAGCACCGATCACCTCGCCGCGTCCGTTGTGAACCGGCCAGGTGCGCCCAAGAAAATGCACGCCGTACGCTTCAAACGGGGGACGTCCGGATTGAGGCGTTCCACGCAGTGCCCCCTGCATCACTTCGTCATCAGACGGAACCGGATCGCCTGCCTGAATCGGAACATCGATTGTCCGTCCCGGGAAATGAGCGAGAAACCGCTCCTTCGTCACAATATCCATCATAAAATCATCTTTTGAGATCTGCTGGAATATCGGCGCCGCTACGACCAGCGCCTGTAAAATCTCTTCATCGGTCATTTGAGCGAGCTGATCCTTCTGCAACACATCCATCATGGCCATCACGTCCTTCGTCAAATCTGTCCTCTTCTCTAATCGGCAGAAAGACCTATTTCGTGAAGAAGAACAATATATTTTGCTATAAAGGTTGAAATACTATACAGGGGTATTGTATAGTGGAATCAAATACAAAAAGGAGGGATCGGTATGGCCGCTCCGGAGAAGAAAGTCGTGCAGCCGAACAAGCAGCAGCTTTTAAACCGCCTCAAGCGGATAGAAGGCCAGGTCCGCGGGATTCATAAGATGGTGGACGAAGACCGTTACTGCGTGGATGTGCTCAATCAAGTGTCTGCCGTGAACTCCGCGCTTCATAAAGTGTCGATGGCGCTGCTTGCGGATCATACGCACCACTGCGTAGCCAGAGCCGTGCAGAATGACAACGGGGAAGAAGCGATCGATGAAGTGCTTGATGTAATGGAACGACTGCTCAAATAATTTCTGAAGGAGGAACGATGCATGCTGAATAAAACGATAAACGTAAAAGGAATGACTTGCGGGCACTGTGTATCATCTGTTGAGGGAAGCGTCGGAAGTCTGGAAGGTGTCGATAAGGTAAAGGTAGACCTCGATCAGGCAACGGTTGATGTTGTATTCAATCCGGATCAGGTGACGGAAGAACAGATTAAAGAAACGATTGATGATCAGGGATTTGACGTTGTTTCCTAAATAGCAGATCGGGCTGACACGGTAGAATCGTGCAGCCCTGCTTTTTATTCAGTTTAATACTCCTTAGGGGTATATGTTTCTTGCGAAAGGAAGGTGAAGCTCTTATGAAAAAAGTAAACATGTCTGTCTCCGGTATGTCGTGTGCGTCATGCGTGAACCGGGTGGAAAAGTCGCTGAAAAAAGTGGAAGGCGTGGAAGAGGCGAACGTGAACCTGGCCTCGCACAGTGCGCAGATTCGCACGAGTGATGCTGTCACGACCGAACAGCTGATTCAGGCAGTGGAAAAGATCGGCTTTGGTGCGGATGTGGATGAAGATGGATCGGTGAAGGACCGCTCGGATAAACAGGAATCGGAAGCCTCCTCATTGAAAAAAAGTGTGCTTTGGAGCAGTATTCTCACTGCGGTCGTCTTAGTCGGAAGTATCCCGCACATGATGCCCCACTGGGGTACATGGGTCCCGGCGTTTCTGGCCAGCCCTTACGTTTTGCTCATCTTAACGACGTTCGTGCAGCTCGGGCCTGGACGCCGGTTTTATACAAAAAGCTATCAAGTACTGAAAAACGGTTCGGCGGACATGAACGTGCTCGTTGCGATGGGAACAACCTCAGCCTGGCTTTACAGCGGGGCGCTAACGCTTTTCCCGGCTTATCTGACGGGGCTAGGATTCCCGAATGAGCTTTATTATGATGTGACAACCGTCATCACCACGCTCATTCTCGTCGGCCGTTATTTGGAAGCAAAGGCTAAAGGGCAGACGTCCACAGCGATTAAAAAGCTGATGAACCTGCAGGCAAAAACCGCTCGTGTCGTCCGCGGCGGCGAGCAGCTGGAGATCCCGCTTGAAGACGTAGAGATCGGTGATGAGCTCATCGTCCGGCCGGGTGAACGGATTCCGGTGGACGGTATCGTATTAAAAGGTGCTTCAACCGTAGATGAATCGATGCTGACGGGAGAATCTATTCCCGTAGAAAAGCAGCTTGATGACCCGGTGATCGGTGCGACAATCAATAAATCCGGCAGCTTCACGATGCAGGCCTCCAAAGTCGGAAAAGATACGGTGCTGTCTCAAATTATCCGCATGGTCAATGAAGCACAAGGATCGAAAGCGCCGATTCAGCGGATCGTTGACGTGATTGCGGCCTACTTTGTACCGGCTGTTGTGCTCATTGCTCTCATCAGCGCTGCTGTGTGGTTCTTTATCGGACCGGAACCGGCGACCATTATGGCGCTGACGACCTTCATTGCCGTGCTGATCATCGCCTGTCCTTGTGCCCTCGGTCTCGCCACACCAACGGCGATTATGGTCGGCACGGAAAAAGGAGCAGAAAACGGGATTTTAATTAAAGATGCGACGAGCCTCGAGCGGGTAAAGCACGTCGATACGATTATTTTCGATAAAACAGGCACGATCACAGAAGGCAGACCGGTCGTTACTGATTTGCTGCCGCAGGGAGCTTTCACAGAAGAAGCGCTGCTCCGCGCAGCGGCTTCCGTGGAAAACAGCTCGGAGCATCCGCTCGGCGAAGCGATTGTCGACGCAGCAAAACAGCGAGGCTATAAGCTGGAAGAGCCGGAGCGCTTTCAGTCCATTACGGGTCACGGCATCGAAGCCGTTCTGAACGGACAGACGATTTTAATCGGCAATGATAAGCTGATGCGAGAGCGAGGCATCGAAACCGCCTCTCTTCAGAATGAAGCGAAGACGCTGGCTGAGAATGGCAAAACGCCGATGTTTACCGCAATCGAGGGAGAGGCCGCAGGGCTCGTAGCTGTAGCAGATACGCTGAAGCAGGATGTGAAGAAATCCGTGCAGGCGCTGCAGGGGCTGGGCATGAAAGTACTGATGCTGACAGGGGACCATGAAGGCACTGCCGCTGCGATCGCCAGAGAAGCCGGAATTGACGACTACATTGCGGAAGTGCTGCCGGAACACAAGGCAGATGCCGTGAAAAAGCTGCAGGCAGAAGGCCGGGTCGTCGCGATGGTCGGGGACGGCATTAACGACGCACCGGCGCTTGCACAGGCAGATGTCGGCATGGCGATCGGAACCGGCACAGATGTTGCCATGGAAACGGCAAACATTACGCTGATGAAAGGTGACGTCGCAAAAGTAGTGACGGCAGTGAGGCTCTCTCGTTCGACGATGCGCATGATCTGGCAGAACCTCGGCTGGGCATTCGGCTACAACGTTGTGCTCATCCCGGTAGCAGCTGGTGTGTTGTTCCCGGTGTTCGGCATCCTGTTGAATCCGATGCTTGCAGGTCTTGCAATGGCACTCAGTTCCGTATCCGTCGTGCTGAACACCTTGAGACTGCGAAAATTCAAATCGATTCCGGCTGCATAGCTGGACCGGGCACCAGAGGACGATCTCTGGTGCCCGTTTTGTTGGGGTTTTACTAAATCAGGATCAAAAAGCAGGCGCGTTGTAAAAGCTGAAGCAGCTTCTCGGCGCTTTTTTTAAATGACGGAACATTCGTCGTTGAAAGTGGTCTCGAGTTTGATAAGATCAGGCGCTAGAATGAAAAGTTCAGGCAGGGAAATGATAACATTTTCGCTATCGCGAACGAAAGTTGATAACTGTAATAAGTTTCAGCCTGAGATTGATAAGTTTAGCATCGAGATTGAAACGTTTGAGCTTCTGTTCGATAACTTCAGCCCTCAGAATGAAAACTTTCCTCACATTCTTAAGGAAGCTTCCGGCGGCCGGAAGCCATCTGAGTTAAGCTTTAGAAGAAAGTTAAACGTTTTTGCTGGAAAAGTTGATCATTTTGAGGAAGCGGATGAACGTTTATTCGTTATAGAAGTTCTAAGTTGATGCTCGTAAACAGTTGCGAGGCGAGGTTGACGCTTTTGCAAACGAAGTTGAACATCTCGCAGTAAAAGTTAATGCTTTTGCCGGAAAAGTTGAACACTTTCGTTCTGCCGGGCAGACTTGCAGCGCTTCGACCGCAGCCGGAAGCCGGTCTTTTTTACACAGAAAAAGCACTGAAGAAACCGAAACCGGCTTTTTCAGTGCTTTTCAGTGCGATCAGGAAGCGGATTGATCCGGCACGAGACTGTCCAGGGACTCTACTACCTGTTGTTCCGTTTTGCCGCCGACATGATGCTCCTGCACTTCGCCGGTTTCGTCAATCAGAAAAACAGACGGAAGGACGCCGACTCCATACGCGCTGCTCACGAGCATGTTGCGGTCGATATAAAGCTCGTAATCAAGCTGAAATCGCTGCTCGTGGCGCTCGACTTGAAGCTCCGTCTCATCTACGTTCACGTTCAGCACCTGCACGCCGAGTTCTTCATATTCCTCAAAATGTTCATTCAGGTACTCCATTTTATCGCGGCAGTAGGTGCAGTAAGTAGCCCAGAAGTTGAGGTAAACTCCTTCACCTTCGAAGTCCTCTAAGTACATTTCTTCCCCTTCCATATTTTCGAGTACAAAATCAGGCGCTTCATCCCCTTCTGCGACAAGGCCCTGATCCTCTGAAAAATGATTATAAAAGGTATATCCAATCGCCAGCAGCATGACAAGCAGTATGCTGGAGCGAATGAGAAGCCGGTTCTTTTTCATGCTGGTTCCTCCTCGAACAAACATCGTTCGTGCAATCGTACCAGCTGAAAAACCGGGATTCAACAGGCAGAAAGCATCAGTGCCTGATCACTTCAATCACGGCAAGTGCAGCCGTGGAAAGCAGGAACACCGCTCCTAACAGCGAGAATGTAAGCAGACGCTCCTCCAGCAGGGCTGCATATGCATCGGGAGCGGCAAACGCCGCCTGTGGGAAAAAGAGCAGCAGGGTAAATAAAAGCATGAGCAGAAGCGAGCCGTATTTCATCCATAGCAGTTGCTGAAGATGTGATGCCATAAGCGTCAGTCCTTTTTCTTTTTACTATAGCTTGAAATGGGAAAAAGTTCCACATTAATATCAGAGAAATGTGTTCAAAAACGGGTATAGGTGCATAACAGGGAGGAGGAGAAGAAGATGGGATTCGTAGCAAAGCTGATGAACGGGGCAAATAATTATTCTGTTGCAGACTTTGCTGTTTTAAAGACAGGACTGCTGGCGCTCGGTGTGATCACAGGCATATCCTTCCCGCGCAGGCTGCAGGCGTTTTTCCCGCTGTTTGTGATTGTTTATCTGGTAAGCCTCGTCTATATTATCGTACGCACCTTTTCACTGGCGGAGCAAGATGAGTAACAGGCTGCCGCAGCCCGGGTGAGAGGGCGGCCATTCAGCTGCGATATTTCCCGCGTCTGCTTCAGGCTGTCTCTGTCAATCTGCTGAGACAGCCTCCGCTCTCACGAATCCTGCTTTTTCGACTTGTCGTACAGCTCAGCGGATGTTCGGAGAGAGCCGTTTCTCGTCAGGCTGTAGGTCAGCTGATGAAACTGCTCCAGCGTCAGATCTTTGCCGCGGCTGAACCACAAGGTGAGCATGCCGAGACGGGAAGCCATTTCCGCTTCGACGATGTACTCCATTTTCAGGCGATCCTGTGCGGACAGCCCTGCCAGTTCGGAGGTAGAATAATACAGCAAATAATGACGCATTCTGTCTTTGAGCCTGTGGGCGAATGTCGGATCGCCATTCGGGCCGAGCAGCACTCTTAATTTATCGCCGTGCGTTTCATAAAAAGAGGTGAAATGCTCCATGCTCGTATAAAAATCGATTCCTTCATGATGAAGTTTCATCATTTGTTCAAATTCTGCTTCATCGGGTATAATCGCTTCTTCAATGGTTTGCAGGGCATCGTACACATCGGTGAAGTATACATAAAATGTTCCGCGGTTAAAGCCGGCTGCATCAGTAATTTCACGGACCGTGATCCGGTCAATCGGCTTTTCGCAGTAGATCTGCCAGAAGTGATCGAGAAGCGTCTGCTTCGTTTCTTCTGGTTTCGGTCGGCGTGGCATAGGTTCAGCTCCTTTTCGTTACCCGACAGATCCCATCTGATTGTTGATTGATAGGAAAAACGGCGTGTGATAGCGTAATCGTACAACACGTTGTTGGGTAACGCAACCAGATGAAGGAGCGGATTCATTAAAATGAGAATATGGGATTTTTCTATCAGACGACCGAAATTTACGGTCGTCATTATGATTGTGCTGCTGCTTTTGGGCACCGTCTCGCTGACGAGGCTTCCTGTGCAGCTGCTGCCGGACGTCGAGGCACCTGCTGCCGCGGTCGTGACGAGCTACCAGGGCGCAGGACCGAATGAGGTGCTGGATGATGTAACCGAACCGCTGGAAAACGAGCTCTCCAACGTTTCGGGACTGAATCAGCTCTCCTCCCAGACGCAGGAGGGCAGCTCTATTATTATCATGGAGTTTTCATTCGACACGTCTATTGAAGACGTTGAGAACGAAATTATTACCACGATCAACCAGGCAGATTTACCGGATGATGCCGGTCAGCCGAACTTCCTGCAGTTTGATCCGTCGATGTTTCCAAGCATGCAGCTTGCGATATCCTCGCAGGGAGATGATGTAACAGACTTTCAGGACGAGGTTGCCGATCTGCAGCAGGAATTGTCCAGGGTGAACGGGGTTGCTTCTGTTGATGAATCCGGAACGATTGATGAACTGTATGAAGCAGAGCTCGATCTGGATGTGCTGGAGGAGAACGGCCTGACGCAGAGCGATATCGTCGATGTGATTCAGGGGAGCAGCATGTCTATGCCAGGGGGCACCATCGTCGATGAAGACGAAGAAGAGCAAATTACAACCCGTCTTCTAAGCGAAATTGCGTCGCTGGAGGAACTGGAGGATCTGGTCATCACGGAAGATCCGGAAACCGGCGATGAGCTGACGCTTGCCGATGCAGGTGAGGTGTCGTTAACAGAAGAAGACCAGGATGTCATTACTCGTTTGGATCAGGAAAATTCTATTCAGCTCGATGTGATGTTTGAGTCAGAAGCAGACACCTCCGGAACCGCACAAGACGTGCGTGACGAGCTGGACAGCCAGCTTGAAGAAGACGAGTATGAGGATTTGACCGCAGGCTTTCTGTACGATGAAGGAGAATTCATCGATCAGGCGATCAGCAGCGTGATGATGTCGCTGATTGGCGGGGGAATCCTCGCAATGGTGCTGCTGTTTGCCTTTCTGCGCAACTTGAAAACACCGTTTATTATCGGGATTGCGATTCCGTTTTCGGTGATTACGACGTTCGCGCTGTTTTTCTTTACGAATATCAGTCTGAACATCATGACGATCGGCGGGCTGGCACTCGGGATCGGAATGCTTGTCGATAACGCCGTCGTCGTCATTGAAAATATTTACCGGCACCTGTCGATGGGCAAGGCATCCCGGCAGGCAGCGGCTGACGGAACGAAGGAAGTAGCCGGTGCGATTACCGCCTCTACGCTGACAACCGCCTCGGTATTTTTACCGATTGTGTTTGTTACGGGACTTGTTGGCGATCTTTTCGCACCGCTTGCGATTACCGTCGCCTTCAGTCTGCTGGCGTCACTGTTCGTGGCCGTCACGATTGTACCGATGATAGCGAGCCGCATCCTCTCGCCGCCGGATGAAGATTTGGAAGCGAGGCGGAAAGAAAAGCCGTATATGAAGCGGCTGGCCGGTGCTGTCTGGTGGACACTGAGACACCGCATTATTGTTATCGGGATCACGCTTGCGACGCTGCTGATCGGTGCTGTCGGACTGGCAGGGACAGGCGTGGATCTGCTTCCGGATTCTGATGAGGGAACGTTCCTGATCGAAGTGGAGCATGAAGAAGGAACGCTTCTGAGCCGGACAGAAGAAACGGTGGAACAAATCGAAGAAGAGCTGAACGACTATGCAGAAGTCGACACGTATTTGAGTACAATCGGGTCCAGCTCAATGGGGGGAGGAATGTCAAGCTCCTCTCATACGGCAGAAATTATCGTCACGATGGTCGATGCTGCCGATCGAAACGTCTCATCGTTTGACTTCATCGAAGAGATTGAATCAGATATTGAAGCGGTGGATGATACGCCGGAAATTGACGTACTCGCTTTTGCACAAGCAGGCTTCGGCGGTGAGCCGAACACATACAGCTTCAGTCTGCAGGACGAAAATGAGGCCCGGTTGACAGAAGCAGCGGATGAGATTATGGAACTGCTGGAGGATGAAGCTGATATCCGTCAGGTTTCTTCCTCTGAAGAAGAAACCTCTCCGGAGCTTCAGGTCACCGTTGACCGGGATGCTGCGAGAGAAGAGGGACTCATTCCTGCTCAGGTCGGCCAGGCGGTGTTGGATGCGACAGGCGGAGTGACAGCTGGTACGCTTGAGCTCGGTGAGGAGAGTCCGATGCCGCTCAACGTCCGTTATCCATCCGATGTGCTGAGCAGTACGGAAAGCTTCGGCTCGATCTTAATTCCGGATCAGCAGGGTGGATTCATTGAGCTTTCCGACGTTACGGAATTTGAAGATGGTGAAGGTCCTGCCATGATCAACCGTGCCGACCAGGAACGTACGATTGATATTGATGTCGGCTATGTGTCTGATATCTCCTTGCAGGAAGCAGGTGTTCTCGTGGCAGATGCTGTTGATGAAGCAGACCTCGACGATAGCACATCGTTTGTCGTCGGAGGCGATCAGGAGCTTCTCGATGACATCTTTCTTGATATAGCTCTCGCCTTTGTGCTCGGAATCACCTTCATTTACCTGGTGATGGTCGCGCAATTCGAATCATTTAAGTACCCGTTTATCGTTATGTTTACTGTGCCCCTGTTTGTGATCGGTGTGATGCTGTCTCTTACGGTGACGCAGAATCCGCTCAGCGTGATGGTGTTTATTGGAATCATCGTGCTGGCAGGTATCGTCGTTAACAATGCCATCGTGCTCGTTGATTACATTAATCAGCAGAAAGCAAAAGGCATGCCTGCGGCAGAAGCGATAGTAGCCGGTGTTCAGGACAGGGCCCGGCCGATTCTGATTACGGCGCTTACAACCATTTTCGGTGTCGTGCCGCTTGCAATCGGCATTGGGGAAGGTGCAGAAATCATCCAGCCGATGGGAATTGTCATTATCGGAGGGCTAATCAGCAGCACCCTGCTGACGCTGTTTGTTATACCGGTCATTTACAGCTTTTTTGATCGGACAACGCGAAACATGAATAAAAAATACATGACTCCGGATGGTCAGGTTGTTTACGGGCGTGATCTGGAAACGATGCAGACGACCGGGAACGAACCGTTTCGCATCGAAGCAAGACTGCTTCCAGATGAGGAGGAGCCGGACATCTATGAAGCAGAGCCGGACAGCCCTGTGGAAGCAGATGGGGATAATGAACTTGTTGAAGAAATGGAAGACCTTCTGCAGCGCATGAAAGAAAAACGCCGCCGCAGAGAAGAAGAATAACAATCGTGCACCGGGCTATCAGAGCCCGGTGTTTTTTGTGGAATTTTATCACCGGCGCCTATATGTTTACCACTAAACCGGTCAGAAAAGCATCTGCTTTGAAAACGTTTTATACAACTTTATTTCAATGTTTGTATAATAAATATATTGGGTAGATAGATTATTAGCTTATCCACGCGAACATGATACGGGACAACCGCTTATATAACAAGAAAGGCCCGTCCCTGGAGCACACGGAAGCGTACCGGCCGCTTCTTTTCGTTCACAAGCTGCCGGAATCGGCTACAGGACAGGGAGCAACGCATATGAGAAGAGAAGCCGAATTTAAGAAGCGCAAAATACTGGAGGCAGAAAAAGAAATCGTAGTGCTGGAAATCCAGCAGCTGGAGAAAGAGATGTCGATTATTCAGTGCCGCAAAAGCCGCTACACGAGTCGCCATATGTTAAAAAAATATGATGATAAGCTGTTTACAATTCGAACGAAAATACGCCGCCTGGAGCATCGGCTGATGAAAATTGAAGCAGCTATCGCGCATACAGAACCGTCGTGAACCAGTACGGCGGTCTTTTTAAAATTTTCTGGGAATATAAAGAATAGACCCATGCAAAAAGAGGCACAAACCTCTATGATTAAGGTACTAATGAATCATGGAGGGGGTAGTCAAATGTATATTTCTCCAGCAGAACTCGATGCACTGGAAGATTTTCGACCGGCTGTACAGCGTGCGCTCTATTTAGCAGAACGTATAAACGGAGTATGTATGCGCTACGTGTCCCATCATTACAATAATGCGTATGCAATTATCGATGGAGTCAAAACAGACGGCACCCCTTTTCCGCGGAACCTGTCGTTTGACTTCAACGATACGTACTGTGCGCTGACGAACCGTTCATCCACAGACGTCCTTCACATTCACGATGCGCTCAGCTATGATCAAACAGCCCGGCTGAAAGTGACAGAGCTACTGCAGATCCGTTCGTATGTCGGTGCCCCGATCCTGCTGAACGGAAGTGTATTTTTCGGCACCCTCGGGATAGCCGCTCCGGAGCCAAACGCCTTTTCAGCTCAGGATGCGGAAACCCTTAAGGCGATAGCCGCGTTTCTCGCTGCTGCAATCGAGCTCGAGTATGAACACTGCAGGCATGTGAAAGCAGGAACTTACAAGCGGGCAGCGCTTTCTCTGCTTCCGGAGGACATACCCGGTCTCGTCTGCTACAGCATCCGGATGGATTTGTATCCGGACTGGAACGGGATGCTTGAGGAAGCCGATCAAGCACACGTCGAGCATGTGCTGATAAGCAGGCTAAAACAGTATACGCAGCGGGAGCTGACGCTATTTCAGCTGGAGCCGCTCAAGTACATGCTGCTTATGTACGATGATGAAAAGCCGGTCGACAAACTTTATGCGGCACGTCAGCTGCATGATCATTTAACCGAACCGGTTAAATCCGGTGACCGCTTCATTAAGCCGGCAGTTGCTCTCGGCGTATCGGAATATGGAGAAGAGACGCGCACGCATACGCTGATTCAAAAAGCGTATATGGCTTCTGTCCGTTCGAAAGCAACACACCGGGCAAAAACAGTGTTTACACCGCCATCGGCCAAAGCAGCCTCCGAAACCAAATCGATTATCGCAAGAGATCTGCCTCTTGCTCTTGAACATGAATCGTTCTCTTTCGTCTATCAGCCGCAGTTTCACACTGGAACAGGCGCATTCTCCGGAGTAGAGGTACTGCTGCGCTGGGAGCACCCGGACATTGGCTTCGTGAATCCCGAATGGGTGTTTGAAGTAGCTGAACGGACAGGGATGCTTCTGGAAATGGACCGCTGGATCATGCAGAAAGCCGTACAGAACCTGAGTCCGCTTTATCAGATTCAGCCGTTTCAGGTATCGATTAACTTATCTTCCTTTCATGCTGATCCACATGAACTCGCAGCTGTTATCCGGCAAACGGCTGGCAAAGGTCTTATTCCTGCAGAGCACTTGACGTTTGAACTGACCGAGAACCCGGAGCCGGAATCAACCGAGCAGCTTCATTTGTTTCTGGAGTCGCTGAAGGAGACAGGTGTCCGGATTGCCCTGGATGATTTCGGCAAAGGTTACTCCTCCATGAGCTACATCCAACGGCTGCCGATTCATACACTGAAGCTGGACCGGACATTTATTCAGGATCTGGATACAGACAGCGCGCACCGCTGGCTTGTCAAAGCGATGGTGACGATGGGACGGCGTTTCCAGCTTTCGGTGATTGCCGAAGGAGTCGAGACCGGGGAGCAGCTGGCGCTTTTAAAGGAGTGCGGCTGCCCGTTTGTACAGGGCTACTATTTTGCACGTCCGATGCCGCTTGAAGAGCTGAAGAAAAAGCTGATGATGAACACCTACCGAACTGCAGGCTCTTAACGGAGAGATAAGAGATAAGACGGCGGCCGCCCTACTGCTCTTTCTTTTCGGCCGTCTGCTCTTCTTTGAGCGAGTTCAGCATATAAATCAGCCGGTCGTACTCATAAGGAGACAATGTGTCATACTGCTTCAGCTGACTCTGAATAAACTGGACCGTGTCGTTATCGACAAGGTCCTCTTTTTTGTCGAGAAAATAGGTGGCGATTGAGCTCGTGACCATCCCGATCAGGCCGATTCCAAATACCATCAGCAGCACGGCAATTCCCCGGCCGGTCGTCGTCACCGGTGCAATATCGCCGTACCCGACGGTCGTGGCCGTGACGACCGACCGCCAGACGCCGTCCATAAAGGTCTCGACTCCAGGTTCCAGATAGGTGACTGGAATCGCAGAAAGAAAGATTAATATTCCTACTGCGCCCAGTGTTTTCATGAGGCCATTTGTCCGTAAAATAGTATAGATGGGCGTGCGCTTCAGCAGCAGAGCTACTCTGATCAGGCGGAAAAGCCGGATCAGACGCGCAAACTGAAAGATCGAATCGAGCGGAATTGCCGCTATAAAATCAAACGGATTCCGCTTGATAAAGGCAGCTTTGTTGTCTGCGCGGAACAGACGAACAAGAACATCTGTAAGCAGCACGATCCAGACGAGATGATCGAGAAAAACGAGATTCGATTCATAGAAAACTGTAGAAGCCGACCAGAGAATCAGCAGCACAAGTATCACTTCATACGCAATTTTCAGCTTCTGCTTCATACACGTTTATCCCCTAAGCATCTGACAAAAAGTATACAGGAGAGAAGGCATAATGACACGGGTAGAAAGGCAGTGGTGTTTATTATATGAAAGCGTGGTGAAACAGAACAGAAAGGAGGGATTCGCATGATTCATATGCGTCCGCAAACGGAAGGTAATTACGTGGAGTATGAGGCGGAGGGCAAGCTGACGGAGGAGGAACATGAGCGCGTTTTTACAGAATTAAAGGACCGGATTCACCAATACGGAACGATCAGGCTGCTGGTTGTTCTGCCCGAGTTTCCGTCGATTGAAGCATCTGCTGTAAATGACCGGCTGCGCTTTGCGAAAGAACACCTTAACAGCATCGATAAGTACGCACTTGTGACGGATTCCAAGACAGCCTCCGCAGCAGTGACACTGTATGACAAGCTGGCCAAAACCGATTTTCAGACCTTCTCACCAGATGGACTGGAGCAAGCGAGGGCGTGGGTGAAGGAGTAAGGGAATGTGAACACGTTAATAGGGGGAGCTTTCGGAAAGATGCCGAAAGCTTTTTCTTTCACCGCATGCGCAGCGGGAGGCTTGTTGCTTTTGCCTCGAGTTAAGTTACTTTCGGGGGGAGTTAAGTCGTTTTATTCGTTATAACGATCTGTTACGTTAGCTAAATTACTTTTAACCGTCGTTATGGTTCTTACTTGAATAGAGGGAGAAGGTGCCTGCTCTGCTCGTGAGGAGGATCAATGTTTTTTTACGATAAGGTTTTATGGCATGCGATATAAGACCTTCTTTTCGAGAAGGTCTGGTTTGGCACGGCTTTGCATGATCCGTTTTTGCGATTTTAAGTGATTAATCAATCCTTCCATAAAGCCGTTGGAGTCGTCGTGTTCACAGGCCGCGACCAACGCTTTTCGGTCTCGCCACAGCCGTTGACAGAAATGGTGAATCAACGGGACGCTTTTCCATTCAGGTTGTGTCATCAGTCGTTCCAGTTCCAACCCATCTTTCTGCCGGACCCCTTCCCGAAACAGGTAGATAAACACGAAGAACGGGGCAAGGGGAGGAAATCGCGTCACGAGACGATGCACCCGATCCCGATCCGCCGGGTCTCCGTCCATGGTCCATCTCCACAGGAGCCGCTTGGCCTCTTTTCGGCTGATGGCCGCTACTGGAGGGGCCCGGCCTTCTCGGCGATGACGGCGAATCAGGCCGACCATTTTCTGCACGGCACTAGGGCTCCCGCGATACCCCTCCAGTCGCAACACCTCGACGATGCGGCGAACCGACCATCGCTGTCCTTCCAACTCGACCATGCGTTGTTCCCACCCGATCGCATCCGGGGCTGGTGGAACCTGAGCCGGTGGCGGGACGTCCCGGCCCAAGTCTTTTTTGACCGTTCGATAATCGATGCCCATGATCCGGCCGATGGCTTTGTAGGAACGACCCTCGGCTCGCAGGGCCTGACAGCGCTGAGCTCGTTCCCATTGGTCAGCCATGCGCTTTTCCCGGAGACTGGATGGATGGGCTTCTGTCGAAAGAGGGGGCGCCGGCTCAATCGACGGCGCCTCTTCTAACAACACGGTCGCATCCACGAACGTGTCCAGGGCGGTGTCGAGTAGCTGTTTCAGGTTGTGGATGACGTGAAAACGATCCACGATCTGGATGGCGTTCGGCAATGCTTCCTCAATGGCCTTTTGAAACCCCTTGTATCGGTCCCGGCAGACAGACTGGATCTCTGGATGCTCGGTGAGCCAAGCTGCGACGGTCCCCGCATCCCGACTTGGCAACAGGGCAATCGGCTGGTGCGTGTCGACATCGGCCAGTAAGGTGCCGTAATCGTTCCCTTTTCGAAACGCAACGTCATCGATGGCGACGAATCAGCGCAAGTACCGCATCGTTACTGATTGGACAGCCTAACTGACGGCACACCTTTTCGGTCTGGACGGCACTGGTCGTAAACGCAATGAGGCGAATCTGTTCTTCCAGCCTCGCACTGCGGCGATGGCGAGGTGGCAGCCAGGGAACGGGCTCTGTAAACACTTTTCGCGAGCAGGCAGGCTCGTCGCAAAACCATTTGGTTAACCGAATGGTCATCCGAACGGGACGCTTCGTATCCGGCAGATCCATGAACAGGCGGGTGGTGGCACTGTGGCGGCGGGTGGCCGTTTGATGGCAGGCAGGACAGGCAGCCGAGGGGGACCGCAGATGAACATGCAGGTGGACATCCGTGGCGGTTTCCGTTCGTTCCAGCAGCTCCAGACGAGGATCGAGGGATTGAAGTGCATAATCCATGGCAGCGCCCTTCTTTCGCTTTTGGTTATTATATTCCCCAATTAATCCAACATGACGCTCCCTAATTGAAAGTAAGAACCGATGTTGTGCAGCTTTTCATCGCTTCAAGTAACACGAGGAAGGTCGTCGTCATTATAGGACATGGAAAAAGAGCCGCTAAATGGTGGAAGGAATTTTCTCCCACTTGTCGAATCAGACAATATAGTGCATAGATCAAGCTAAAAACGGAGGTACGACGCGATGTAAAAAACACCTTTATCTCAGGAAATAATTGAATATCGATAAAGGTGTGAAAACGATGCTGATTACAGAACGATCGTTTTTGACGATGTGGATCGGCCAGCTTGCGACGATTTTTGGAAACCGCTTCAGTGAGATTGCAATTCCACTGATCGTGCTGCAGGTGACCGGATCACCTCTGCAGGCGGCGCTCGTTGTCATCTGCTCCCAGGCGGCTCCGCTGATCCTTGCGCTTCCGGCCGGGAATTGGATGGAGCGCCGCAGCAAACGTGCAGTGGCGATGTCGGCGGAAGCAGTCAGCTTTACGGTGATGAGCGTATTCACTCTGGCGGTCCTGTTTGACCTGCTCACCGTCTGGCTGCTCGGAGCAGGCTTGTTCGTCATCGGCGCTGCGGGCCTTTTCTTTCGGGTTTCCTTTGGGGCAATGGTGCCGCAGGTTGCAGGACGCAAGCGGCTCGTCGAAGCGCACGGATGGTTTGAAGGAGCGGATGCGATCAGCACCTTCGCCGGCCCCGTTTTAGCAGGCGTGATTTTGTCGGCCTATGGGACAGCTGCTGTACTGGCGGTGGATGCTGCTACGTATGCTGTTTCTTTTTTAGGGATCGCCTTTTTAACGCTGAAAGAGAAACCGGTATCGAAGCAGCCACGGTCCAGAGAGCCGATGCTTGCCGGGCTGCGCATGCTGGTCACGAACAGTCGTCAACAATTTATTACGATGCAGCACATCATCTTGAACAGCACGACGACGGCCGCTGTGCTGCTCGTCATTATTTATACGAGTGAATCGCTCGGGTTTGCTGCCTGGCAAACGGGTGTTGTTCTTTCAGCGGCCGGAGCGGGCAATATTGCCGCGGTGCTCCTGCTGCGAAGCGTCAGCCGCTTGGCATGGAGCAGCCTTTACGGGGGGCTCATGCTGCTCGCTGCTGCGGGGCTGCTCCTTATCAGCCTGACAGAAGCACTTGTACTTCTGGCGTTCGGCATGTTCTTATTTGACGGCGCGCTGTCGATGGCATTTGTACTGAATGGGTCCGCCCGTACGGCGGTGACATCCGATGCCAGGCTGGCGCGCGTGCTGGCGGCGTCTGCCTTTATTGGAGGTGCTGCTGCCATTGCGGGAAATGCATTTGCAGGAAGTGTATCCGAATGGTTTCTACCGGCATTTGGATTGATTGGTCTCAGCGTGCTGCTCGCTGGAAGTGCGTGCGCAAGCTTTTTCTTTCGGGAAGGACGTTCTCCAGTGCAGGAGCTGGAACCATAGACAGGAGAGGGGAAGACCGATGTTTACATTCGATATTGATGAAGAGCTGAAGCTAGAGCTTGTCGCAGCAAAGCACAAGAAAGATATTTTTACACTGACAACGAAAGACAAGGTGTATCTTGGAAAGTGGCTGCCGTGGGTCGATCAAGTCGAGCGGGAAGAAGATACGGCTGCATTTATTCAGAACAGCCGAAAACGGTTTGCCGAGCAGAAATCGCTTGAGGCCGTTATTTTGTATCACGGGGAGGCTGCCGGGATCGCCGGGTTCAATCGGATCGATATGACAAATGGCGTTGCTTCTGTCGGCTACTGGCTCGCTGCAGAGTTTCAAGGGAACGGGATTATGACGCGGACGGTAAAAGCATTGACAGATTACGCCTTCGTGGAGCTTTCCATGAACAAAGTGGAGGTCCGGGCAGCCGATGAAAACCGGTCGAGCCGGGCTGTACCCGAGCGTCTCGGTTTTATTGAGGAAGGAACGATCCGCGAAGTGGAGCAATTGCGCAGCGGCATGGTGGATCATGTTGTGTATGGCGTGCTGAAGCGGGAATGGGAGGCAACAGGCAGCTGATAAATACTGTCTCAGGCCCGCTTTGAGGAGGGATGAAGATGGAACAGCTTCCTGAAAAAAACCTGTTTATGTGTTGTCATGAACCGAACAAGAAGGCGTTTGCGGCATTTCCAGCTGGCGTGCACGTGCGTTCGATGACTGCGCATGATTTACCGACGTGGATGGCAATGCCATTTGACGATCCGGCGGATGCCAGCGCGTACCGGCCGTTTATGGAAGAGTACGTGAAACGCGTTTATAGCTCTGACATGAAGTGCTTTTTCAGGCAGACGTTGATTGTGGAGGATGACAAGCGAATCATCGGTGTTTGTACGAGGTGGAAGGCGTACGGCAAGCTGGAAACCGTTCACTGGCTGAAAACGGTCCCCGAATGGGAAGGACATGGGATCGGAAGGGCGTTGATGACTCAGCTTCTCGCAGGGGAGCGGTTCGGCACCCGTATTAATCACGTGGAAGAGAGCATGTCCTACTTACAAGCAAACATGAAGCCGGAGCTGTATGCAAAGCTGCAGATTGTGAAGGCACCGGCTGCTTTTGTACAGATTATGGATGAAGCTGAAACAGAAGAATGTTAACGGCGTCTGTTTAGATAAAAGAAGGGAATGGCGCGGATGCGTAAAGCATGGTTTGGAATGATACTGCTTCTGGCTGCCTGCGGATCAGGAGAATTGAGTGCTGAAACAGAGTGGGAAGAAGGCTATGGCGAACTGCCGGATGCGATTGAAAGTAAATTCACTCATGAAGAGGATATCCTCGCTTGTCTTCATGACAACGGCTGGACACACGGTGAGAACTTCGATGAAGCAGCCGATCCGGGCAAGCGGACCGGAACATGGTTTCTGCATGATGGGGGTGGAACCTTTGGCTATGGATGGCCTCATGGAATCATGCCTTCCGGTACGGAATATGAAGCCGTGCTGTTTGAGCATGGAGAGGGGGAGGCAGACGTTGATCGGAAGCTGCAGCTGACGGTAGTGGATTACAGCAGCTGTGAAGCCGGTGAAACCGTGGTACAGGAGCGGACCGGGATCGGCTCGTTCGATCAGAAGAAAACGTTCTTTTCCGGCGAGATTCCCGGACCGGACGGGATGCTCTACCTGTCAGAGCTGAGCGTGCTTCATCCTGACACGGGAGAGGCAGAGGATACGCGGAGCGGCTTTCTGCTGACAGCACCGAACGAAATTGGGGCAGCTCTCTCGTATGAAAACGATGCAATAAAGCTCGAAAATACAGGCCCTGTTCCGCTTGTGACAGGCAGCGCTTATACGGTCGAAAAGCGTGTTAACGAGACGTGGCGCACTGTACCGACTGAGCAGGCGTTTACAGATGAAGCTATTGCCATTGGCATTGGAGAGAGCGTGGAAGAAACGGTAGAGCTGCCGGAGCTCGCAGCGGGAGAATACCGTCTCGTCAAGCAGGTTCACCCTGACGGTTTTTCGGGGGAATATACGCTGGCGATTCCGTTTGAGGTGAAACAGCCATGAAGATTCAGCTGACAGAGGAGGTTGACGAGGCACTGCTTGCTCGTTTGGAGCCGCTATACCAGCATATGTTTAGCGACATCCGAACGCTTCAGGAAAAAGCAGCTGCAAAGCCTGCTCTGCATGTTACAGCAGCGTGGGATCATGAGGCTCTCATTGGATTTAAGATTGGGTATAGGACAGGAGCAACGACGTTTTACAGCTGGCTTGGAGCGGTCGATCCGGACCGGCGCCGGGCCGGAGTTGGCAGCGCACTAATGAGAGGCCAGCATGAAGCGCTCAGGAAACTGGGGTATACAAGCGTCTGCATGAAAACGATGAACCGCTGGCGTGGGATGCTGATCCTCGCGCTGCAGCATGATTTTCTCATCATCGGCACAGAAGAAGGAGAAAAAGGGGTGAAAATAGTGCTGGAAAAAGCACTCACTGAACGTCAATAACAGCTGGCAGACATACAACCAAAGAGGCTGTCCCTATGTATAAGTCGGGACAGCTTTTTTCGTTATTTCCCGGGAAATAGAAGCGTCCTACGATGTCAGGCTCATCATTCGTTCGATAGCCAGACCTGCATCAGCTGCTATGTCTTCCGGCACGCGGATTTCATGAACAATTTTCCCGGATGAAACTTCATCGAGCACCCACGCCAAATGAGGCAGATCAATCCGGTTCATGGTGAGGCACGGACACATATCCGGATTAAGCGAGACGATCGACTGCTCCGGATATTCGGCAGCAAGCCGCTGCACGAGGTTCATTTCCGTTCCGATGGCCCATTTTGTTCCGGGCGCAGCCTGCTGAATCTGGTTAATAATGTAGGAGGTAGATCCTGCTAAATCGGCTGCCTGCGTCACTTCCCATGTGCACTCCGGATGCACCAGAATCTGTCTGTCCGGCTCCTCGCTGCGAAACTGCTGAATGTGCTCCATTCTAAAATTCTCATGTACCGAACAGTGTCCTTTCCAGAGCAGCAGCTCCGCATCGTCCAGTGCCGCACCCGGCTGATCCGGTACCAGTTCGGCACGAATCGGATCCCAGACCGCCATCTTTTCGCGGCTCATGCCTCCTTTATACGCAGTGTTTCGTCCAAGGTGCTGATCGGGCAAAAACAGTACTCGTTTTTTCTGCGAATAGGCCCACGCCATGACCTGCTCGGCATTTGAAGACGTAACAGTCGTGCCGCCGTGCCGGCCGACGAACGCTTTGACTGCCGCAGAAGAATTCACGTAGGTAACAGGAAGGATCGTGTCCCCGTAGCGGTCCGTCAGCTGTCTCCAGGCCTCTTCACACTGCCGGTCATCGGCCATATCAGCCATGGAGCAGCCGGCTCGTAAATCGGGCAGAATCACGCGCTGCCTGTCCGGCGTCAGAATATCTGCTGTCTCTGCCATGAAATGGACGCCGAGAAAGATAATCACATCCGCTTCGGGACGTGCAGCCGACTGTCTGGCAAGCTGCAGGGAATCCCCTGTTACATCAGCAAAACGTATGACTTCGTCGCGCTGATAGTGGTGGCCGGGAAGAAACAGCGAGCTGCCAAGTGCTTTTCGATTTTCGCATACGAGCTGCTGGAGCTCCTTATCAGACAGCTGCTTATATGCAGTAGGAAGTGCCGGTGTCAACTGGTCGAACAGCATAGACTTCATCGAACTGCCTCCTTTATCGTCAGGCGCATGCTCATATCGAGAGCAGGTGCTGAATGCGTCAGTGCTCCGAGAGATATAAAATCAATGCCTGCAACCGCAGCTTCACGGATCGTGTCGAGCGTGATCGACCCGGAACGTTCAATTCGAATAGAATTCGGGATCAGACGGACCCAGCGGACGGCTTCCTCGTTCGTGCAGTTATCAAGCATGATCACATCCGGCTGGCACTGGACAGCCTCCAGCAGCTCCGCTTCGTTCTCCACTTCGATTTCCAGTGCGGTGAGCGGTCCTGCGGTGCGCCGGATCGCTTCTGCTGCTTTCGTGATCGACCCTGCGGCTGCAATGTGATTTTCTTTGATCATGCAGACGTCATCAAGCCTGGCACGGTGACTGGCACCGCCGCCGGCGCGAACAGCATCTTTTTCAAGCATGCGAAGTCCGGGAGTCGTCTTGCGGGTGTCCGTTACGCGCACACCGGTTCCCTTAAGACGGGTCACTGCCTGCTGTGTGAGCGTTGCTGTCCCGCTCAGCCGCTGCAGCAGGTTCAGCAGCACCCTTTCTCCAGACAGGAGATGTGCGGCGGGCCCATGAAGCAGCACCACTGTATCTCCAGCTTTCACGGAGACGCCGTTTTCCAGACAAAATACCACCTGCAGACCAAGAATGGAAGCACCGGTATGTATGAGCTCATTTCCGTAAAAACATCCGTCTGCCTTCATTGTGATGGCTGCCTCAGCCTCCGTGCTGCCGAGCGCAGCGGCTGACCGGTCTCCAAAGCCAATGTCCTCATTTAAAAACTGGATCAGCTGTTCGCGTAAAAGCAGTTGGTTCATATGCATTCTCCTTCCAGTGGGCGCCAAGCGGCGTGTCATTTTCTCTGGCTGCTATCGCCATTAAAGTCGCAGTATCGATCATATTGGCTGTCTCCAGCGCCGTCGTTTTTTCGAGCGCAGGGGAAAAGGACCGTAAATAATCGAGCAGTCCGTCAAGCGCTGTATTGTTGCGCACCACGCCGAGCCCTTCGTGAATGTGCCGCTGCAGCTCCTGTACATCCGGCGCTTCAGCAGGAAGAGGAGAAGTGAGCTTTATCGAACCCGAAAGACCTGGAACGGACTCTTCTCGTAAAGCATTTCCGCAGCGCGTTCCTGTAACAAGTGCTTCAAGCAGCGAATTGCTCGCGAGCCGGTTCGCCCCGTGGACCCCGGTACAGGCTGCTTCACCGATCGCAAAAAGTCCGGGAAGTGCGGTTCTGCCGTCCAGGTCAGCCGGGATTCCGCCCATATGAAAATGTGCGCCGGCAGCGACCGGCAAAAGGGGGCCGGATCGACGGCGTTTCATTTCCAGGTACAGAAACGGAAAGCGTTTCGACAGCTGATCGACTCCGCTCACATCAAGCCACACGGACCGGCCCTGCTGACGTTCCTGGTCGACGGCCCGGGCCGTGACGTCTCTTGGAGCAAGATCACCTCCGGCGGCCTGCATCAGTTTCGTGCCATCCTCTCGAAGCAGCGTGGCACCTGCCCCTCGGACAGCTTCGGAAATGAGCTGAATGGTTTGTCCTTTTTCTGTCCACAGAGTCGGATGAAACTGAAGATACTCCATGTCCTCCAGCTGCATACCTGCCCGGTGAGCCATCGCAGCGGCATCTCCAGTCGTGCCGGGGGCATTTGATGTATATGGAAACAATGAGCCACTCCCGCCTGAAGCTAGCACGACCGCATCAGCGCGCAGCTGCAGACGTTCACCTCGGTGACGATACACAACGCCTGTGCAGCGGCCGTGTTCCACGAGCAGGTCTTCTGCCTGCGCCTGCTCCAGAACGTGTGCCTCTTCCAGGACGCGCGCTGCTTGCTTCATCAGACGTGCACCTGTCTGATCTCCTCCGGCATGCAAAACGCGCGGCAGGGCATGAGCGCCTTCTGTTGCAAGCGAAAGCGCTCCGTCTGGCTGTCGGTCGAATACATATAGCTTTGCAGCGAGCAGCTCTTTACCATCGCGAATCAGTTCACGCACACGGGTGCCATTATTTTTCCACGAGCCGCATTCCATCGTATCGAGCCAGTGCTGCTCGATTGAATCATCCGGATGAAAAGGAGCGGCAACGCCGCCCTGTGCCAAATAAGAATTGCCGGTGTGCTGGTCGTGTTTTATCAGCACTGTGCAGGTTGCCTCCTTTGGCAGGTTGGCCAGCGCGCTGCAGGCAGCGAGTCCACCTCCGATTACAATCACGTTCATATACGTCACCTGTCTTTATAAGTGTCTTGACACCTATCTTTACATAAAACTACACTAAGAACAAGTACTGGAAAGGAGAAGAGCGATGATATATTTGGATCACGCCGCAGGAAGCCCGATGCATTCAACCGCAGTAGAAACGTGGTGCCGCGCGCAGAGAGAGTTTGCAGCCAATCCATCCAGCCTGCATGAGCCGGGAACAAGGGCCGCGCAGCTGCTTGAGCTTGCCAGAAAGGAAACAGCGGCAAGACTCGGTGCAGAGACGGAACAGCTGTACTTTACAGCCGGCGGGAGTGAGGCGAATCAGCTGGCACTCGGAAGCCTGCTGCAAGGGAAAGAGCCGGGGCACGTCGTTACGACAACGATTGAACATCCGTCAGCCGCTTCTTTTTTCAGGCGTCTGGAGCGAAACGGAACAATGGTGACGAGATTAGTGCCGGATCGAAGCGGCGTACTGACTACCGAGCAGCTTACACGCGTGCTGCGACCGGAGACGGCGTTGATTTCGATTCAGCTTGTAAACAGCGAGACTGGAATCATGCAGCCGGTTTCAGCATTGAAACAGGCAGCCGGTGATATTCCCTTTCATACGGACGCGGTGCAGGCTTTCGGAAAGGTGCCGCTTTCGATAAACAAGCTCGGCGTGGAAGCAGCAAGCGTATCGGCCCATAAGCTAGGCGGTCCGAAGCACATGGGAGCAGTCTATTTGAAGGATCAGACGTGCTGGAAAGAGGTGTGGCCAGATACAACGCAGGAGCACGGCTTTCGTCCCGGAACGGTCGACGTACCGGGAGCGGCTGCGTTTGCAGCTGCTGTACAGGCGTTCCCGGACCTCCGTGCTGCAGCCCGGGAAGCATTGGAAAAGCGGAGACTGTTTATCCGGGCGCTGCGGCCTGCAGGAGCAGAGGTGGATGAAGCGCAGCAGCAGTCCCCTTACATCGTTGGCATTCGCATTCCTGGTATGTCGGGGCAGTACCTGCTGGCTCTTCTGGATCGGAAAGGGATATATGTGTCAACGGGAACAGCATGCACACAGGGAGAAACCGATGCCTCGATGATGATGCAGGCGATGCATCCGGACAGCCATGCCGAACGATCGCGGTTTCTGCGCGTTTCGTTTACGCACACGACAACGCCGGAGGAGCTTATTCAGGCAGCGGAAGCAATTTGTGATATCGTGGAGGCAGTCAGGAGGAATGAACATGTCAGCAAAAGTACTCGGTGAAGAGCGGCGTCAGGCTATCATTCAGGAGCTGAAGAAGTCCGGAAGGGCTCGGACCGGCAAAGCACTCGGAGACCAGTTTGGCGTCAGCCGGCAGGTGATCGTACAGGATATCACGCTGTTAAAGGCGCAGAACCTGCCGATCACGGCGACGAGCCAGGGCTATATCTGGAGTGATGAAAGAAGCGGACGAATTGAAAAAACCGTCGCCTGTATTCACCCGCCCGAACGGACGGAAGAAGAACTGCTCCTGCTGGTAGACCACGGCGTGACCATAAAGGACGTCCGCGTGGAGCATCCTGTTTACGGCGATCTGCGCGCGAGTATCATGGTCAAAAACCGTCGCCAGGTGCAGCAGTTTCTCGAAAAAGTTCGGAGGACCGAAGCAAGCTATCTGTCTGAGCTGACCGACGGCGTTCATCTCCATACGCTGGAGGCGGACAGTGAAGAAGAGTTGTCTGAAGCCGTTCAGGCACTGAAGCAGGCTGGTCTGCTGCTTCATGAAGCCTGAATATACCCCTGCTAGGACAAACTGTTCAATATACCCATTTTTTGTTTTACTTCCCTTTCGTTCGTGAATGGTACATACAATAAGCCCATTACGATGGATGAAAGGATGGTTCGATGAAAGCAGTAACGTATCAAGGCAAAGATCACATGGAAGTAAAAGAAGTAGAGGCACCGTCGATTCAAAAAGACACGGACATGATCGTGAAAATCACCGCCAGCGGCATTTGCGGCTCAGACTTGCATTTATACAAAGGCGGTATCCCTGCGCCGCAGGATTATATCGTCGGCCATGAGCCAATGGGCATTGTAGAGGAAGTCGGTCCAGGCGTGGAAACCCTCAAAAAAGGCGACCGCGTCGTTATTCCTTTTAACATTGGATGTGGGCAATGCCACTTCTGTCAAAATCAAATGGAAAGCCAGTGCGACGAGTCGAATCCGCACGCGGAAATGGGCGGATTGTTCGGCTTTTCAGAAGACTTCGGGAGCTTCCCGGGTGGACAGGCGGAGTACCTGCGCGTTCCTTACGCTGATTTCACCTCGTTTAAAGTGCCGGAAAACAGCGAATTGGATGACGAAAGCGTGCTGTTTTTATCCGACGTAGTCCCGACAGCTTACTGGAGCGTGGAAAACAGCGGGGTCTCTTACGGTGATACGGTCATCGTGCTTGGCTGCGGACCGGTCGGGCTGATGACGCAGAAGTTTGCTTGGCTCAAAGGTGCAGAGCGTGTCATCGCAGTGGATCACTACGAATACCGGCTGGAGCATGCCCGCCGCACCAATAACGTGGAAACGTACAATTTTGAGAAAAACCCGGAGATCGGCAAGCTGCTTCATGAAAAAACAAAGGGCGGCGCCCAGGTCGTTATTGACTGTGTCGGTATGGACGGCACCGTGCCGCCGGGCGTTGAGCACGGATCTGACGGAGACAATCAGTTCGGCACGATCAGTCCGATCATCACAGCCTCCCAGGCCGTTCAGAAATTCGGCGTCGTGCAGCTCACCGGCGTCTATGGAACCGAAGCCAACAATTTCCCGATCGGCGACTTCTTCACCCGTAATGTCGCGCTCACGATGGGACAGGCTCCCGTCATTCACATGATGCCGGCGCTGTACAAAATGATTGAAAACAAGCTGTTTGATCCGAAAGACATCATCACGCACCCAGTGCCGCTCGACCAGGCAGCGGAGGCGTACCGCATGTTCGATCAAAAAGAAGAAAACAGCATCAAATTCGTGCTGAAACCATAAGCAGAGAGGGCTTCCGGCTGATGCCGGAAGTCTTTTTTCGTTCGATGACAGGGCTTTATAGCGGGGACACACCTGTGTGCGGGAAAGCGTTTAACTTTTACGGTCAAATCGTTAACCTCGTTCGTAATATATTCAACTTCAGCTGCAAAAGCATTAACCTCGGTCGGAAAGTGTTTACGAGCTTCAACTTAGGACTGCTATAACGAAAAAACGTTCATCCGGAGCGGCAAAACGTTCAACATTTGCCAGCAAACGTTTAACTTTTTTCGGAGTCTTGTCCTAATGGGTCAGCCAATACATACAAAAGAGAAGCCGAACTTAACGGTATCAAACGCTGCCTCGGCATTAATTACCTAATACTGCAGGTAGCCGGTTGCGTTTTTTCATCAAACACGTTTAGATAAATAGAAGACGATATTGGAATGAGGAGTTGTATATACATGAAAAAACGCGTGAAAGTAGTAGCAGCTGTAATTGAAAATAGTGAAAAAGAGCTTCTCTGTGCGCTGCGGAGTAACGACATGTCACTGCCTAACGTTTGGGAATTTCCGGGTGGAAAAGTGGAAAACGGAGAAGATTTTGGCACAGCGCTGGAGCGGGAAATAAAAGAGGAGCTCCACTGCAGCATCCGAGCTGGTGAACTCCTCCACACACACGTTCATGAATATGAAAAAGCGATCGTCGAGCTTAACTGCTTGAGCGCAGTGATTGAGAAAGGGGAGCCTCACGCATCTGAACATGCTAAGCTGCTTTGGCTGCCTAAAGAAAACCTGACCTCCCTGCAGTGGGCTCCGGCAGATATTCCAGCAGTTGATTTTCTTACAACAAAAGTCAGCCGCTAAACCTTTTCGGTCAGCTCTTTATACAAAATCGACGGGAGAGGCTGCTTCAGGTGCATGCGAAACTGGATGGGTCTGCTGCCGCTCGCTTCAACCACTGTCAATTCTCCGACATAAATAAACGGCTCCGTTCGATTTCCTTCGATTGATTTATACTTGCGGACAAACAAATGCAGCCTGTAGCCTCTTGCTTCGTGTTCCATTATATTGCGCCCTCGTAACGAATCAGGCGTCATATTATTTGGGCTGTCCCAAAGAAACGTTGAGCGGTCAAGAAACTCATCGTGATAGTTCAGCCGCTCTTCAACGTCCGCGTCTTTATGCAAGTCGACATACAAAAAATAATCCTTTTCATTAGCCAGCAGACCGGATCCCCTGAAGGAAGAGTGGGTCTTAGAAAAATTTGATAATAAAGCGGCGTCTTTCATTTGGTATTGTGCCCCTATCTTTAAAAAGGGAAGTCCGTAATCAGCAGAACCAAAATCACGCTCGTAGCGGTGCAGGCCATATTCGATCACATCATGAAGTCGTTCATAACTGTACGGACTTTCTAGCAAGTGTGTAAAACGTTCGGTTCTTACTAAGCAATCATGCTGCCACTCTACTAACGCAGGTGAGCGTTGCTGCTCTCTTTTATCCATAAACTGCTGCGAAAGTGTGTTCATGGCATGGGCGACAGATGAAGGTGGCACCGTATCCAACCAGTGCAGAATCGCGGCTTCTGCATCCGCTCTTGTTAACCTGTCTTTCGTCATCAACGCATCCAGAAGTGCAAATTCGTGCGGCCTTTTTAATGGAAGTTGATTGGAAAGGAACTTATAAACAAGCTCCGAAGACTCTTCTTTAAATGGAATCTGAAACAAATCGTTTTTTTCTACTTTTGCTAAAAAATGAAGATAGCTGCCGCTTTTTTCGATAAATGGTATCGGATCCGGAGCGCCGTCGTACGTAAAAAAATCCATTAATGCGCTAGGAGCTTTGCCATTACGAATTTGTTTAAACTGCAGGTACGCCTCTTTTAAGTATTTCATGCTGAAAAAGGATTCCTGATCAATTTGCGCAATGATCCGCTCCTTGGCAATCCGGTCCATTTGAATATGAACGGGGGCCGGAACAGTCGCAAAATCGGTTGCAACAGCAACTTTTAAGCTTTCCTTATCGTAGTAGCGGCTGCCGTTTAATGCGATAGCGACTAAAAAGGCGCGGTTGTGATTGCCGATGAAATCGAGTACGGTCAAAAATTCCTTGCCCGGATGCTTTCGAAGGCCGCGGCCAAGCTGCTGAATAAATACAATTGGAGATTCTGTAGGACGCAGCATCAAAACAAGGTTCACACTCGGGATATCGACACCTTCATTAAAGATATCTACGGTGAAAATAAATTCAAGAGGATCGTGCTCGTCTTCGAGTTTTTCAATCATCTTTTTCCGCTCGGATGCAGGATCATCACCGGTCAGGGCAATGCTCGGCACCCCGGCCTGGCTGAATGCATCCGCCATATAGATAGCATGGTCAATGTTGACACAAAAACCGAGCCCTCTCCGTACAGCGCCATCATGCTTGTAAAAATACATATTCGTTAAAATATGTTCCACACGAAAGTGCACTTGCAGTCTTCTGGAAAGCTCGGCTTGATCATTCGGTGCAACGTCGTCTAAACGAATGCCATCTACATCAGTGATGCCAAAATAGTGAAAAGGTGCAATGATTTCATCCTTCAGTGCGTCATGAAGCCGAACTTCTGCTGCTACGTTATGATCAAACACTTCAAATACAGAAGCTTCGTCACTGCGCTCTGGAGTCGCCGTCATCCCGAGTGCAAAAGCTGGATGAAAATAGTCCATCACTTGCTGATATTGAGGTGCAGTTGTATGGTGAGCTTCATCGTAAACGATGTAATCAAAATGGGCAGGATCAAACTGGCTGTAGTGATTCGCCATCGTGCGTATGTTAGCGAATAGATAATCAGCCCCGGTATCTTTTCTGGAGCCGGTCATCATGCCAAACGAGTGTTGCTGGTGAAGCAGGTGTGAAAAGGTTTCTTTCGCTTTTACTAAAATGTCTTCACGATGAACGAGAAACAGGAGGCGTTTCGGCTGTGTTTTTTGCACATCGAAAGCAGCCATGTACGTTTTCCCTGTACCAGTAGCAGCAATAACCAATGCTTTGTTTTCACCAAGAGATCGGAGGCGCTCTAGGCTCTTCATTGCCCGGCTCTGCATGCTGTTAGGTGCGATGTAAGCCGGAAGTGTATGAAGGGTCTGCTGACGCTCTTTCACTTTCCGTGCACTTCGATAGACGGTTCGGTATTGATCAAGAAAGTCTTCTGAGGGAAGCTGACTTCGATTCCACAGCGTTTGGTATTCTGTTAACACTTGCTGCACGAACGCTTCATCCTTCTTAGAGATGATTTCAACATTCCATTCGACATTTGTTTTTAACGCAGCTCTCGTTAAATTGGAAGAACCAATAATAATTTTGTAATGCTCTTTGTACTCAAATATGTACGTTTTCGTGTGAAAACCGCCGTTTTCAGCAGAATTAAACAGTTTTGTGTCTATAAACGGAAAGTCCGACAGGCGCGCTACCGCCTCTGGATCAGTGAAGTTCAAGTATGTGGAGGAAAGTATACGACCGGATTTGCCGCGTTCTCCTGCTTCTTTTAACGTATCAAGCAGCAGCTGTGCACCGCTGTATGTTAAGAATGCGACCCCGAAATAAAACCGTTCGCACGTCTCAAGCGAGCTGGTAAGCTCCTTTAATAAATGTTCAGTACCGCCATTAATTAATAAACGTTCTGTCATCGGGTTCAGCCCCCAGTCTTTAAAATTCTGTGCTCTTCCATTGTAGAGAATAATAAAGCAGGATAAAACAACAAACATGCAAAAAAAGGAAAATAGAGTAAAGAGTCGAATATGAATGATAGACGGAAATCGGTGAGAAAGGAAACGATGCAGATGCTGTCATTGAAGCAGGTGAATCAGGATCGTGTTCAGGATTTTTTGCGGGAGCGCTGGGGCGGCGAAGAAATGGTGCTCTCCGCCGGTACGTTCCGCTATGACGAGCTGGATGGATTTGTATATGAAGAAAACGATCAGCTGACGGGGATCGTGACGTACGCCAGAGTCGATCATGAGCTGATGATCGTTTCCTTAAACAGCGAGGTGCCGGGCAAAGGCATTGGAGAACGGCTGCTGAAGCGGGTCGAGCAGGAAGCGATACAGGATGGATTTGCTGCCATAACCGTTTTAACGACAAATGATAACGTCCGCTCACTCGCGTTTTATCAGAAAAACGGGTTTCGCCTCACGGAGGTTATCATCGGTGCTGCAGATGAGGCGCGCAAACAAAAGCCGTCTATTCCGTTTACCGGTGAAAGCGGGATCGCGGTGCGGGACGAGTGGAAGCTTGTGAAACGCGCAGCAGGAGTCCAGCTGCAGCCGTTCGACGAAACGTTCCGCGATGCACTCAGCCGGTTCGAGCTTTCGGACGAGCAGCACGTTTTTACCTCTCTTCCGCTGAGAAAAATAGCAATGGCGCCCGATGCACATCACGTCGTCGTAGTGAAAGGCGGGGAAGCGGCGGGGTATTTCTGCCTGGAGCAGGGAGAGAAAAAAGACCGCTATACGGCCAATTCTTCAGCTGTGCTGCTCACTTCTTTCTCTGTCACTACAGCGTTCCAGGGAAAAGGCGTAGCTGCTAATGCTATTACAAAGCTCAAAGACTATATCCGGCTGCATTTTCCTCAGGTGAATGAAGTGGTGCTTGGGGTGAACGAACGTAACAGAGCGGCACAGTCGCTTTACCTCCGCTATGGTTTCACAGATCAAGGGGAGCGATACGAGGGGCCGAAAGGGAAGCAGCTTGTGCTGTCGATGGCGATTGAAAGGGAGGAAACGTATGTTTAAATGTGATCTGGGGGATGGACTGAAGCTGACGCTGCTCGAAAAACGTCATGCAACGACTTTGTTTGCGGCCATTGATCGAAACCGGGAAAGCATCGGCGCATGGCTGGCGTTTCCGATGCATACGAAGCAAGTGAGCGATACCGAGGCCTTCATCGAACGATCGCTTCTCCGCTGGACGGAGGAGGATGGCTGGTGGGCGCTCATCTGGGACGGGGACCAGCTTGTCGGATCAATCGGGCTGCTCTATGTCGACCATGATACGGGAAAAACAGAGCTTGCCTACTGGCTCGTGAAAGAAGCTGAAGGGAAAGGCATCGTGACCTGCACAGCAAGAGAATTTGTACATACCGCGTTTGCAGAATTAGGATTAAACAAAATCGAAATCGGTGCAGCTGTCGGAAATGATAAAAGCGCAGCTGTTGCAAAACGGTTAGGGTTTCAGGAGGAAGGAACGATCCGCAGCTACGAAAAGCTGCACGGCCGCTTTCTGGATCGCACGTTCTTTGGACTGCTTCGAAGCGAGTGGCAGACCTCATAACGCAACACACGACTGCTCTCATACAGCCCGTCTCTTTTTAGAGAACGGGTTGTTTTTTCTGACCAGGTATATTATGATAACCTAAAGCAAAGTAAACAGGTATGTATTATAAATAATGGAGGGGATTACGCCGTGGCAGATACCCTGGTACATGTGCAACAGCTGCAAAAATCCTTTGTCAAAAACGAAAAAGCCGAACTCGTGCTGAAGGATATTTCGATGGAAATTAAAAAAGGGGAAACAGTAGCGGTGCTCGGGAAAAGCGGCTGCGGTAAAAGCACGCTCCTCAATTTGATCGGCGGTTTTCATGAACCGACAAAAGGAACCGTGCTGTTTGACGGGGCGGAAGTGCAGGGGCCTTCGCGCAGAGCGATTATGCTGTTCCAGCACTACGCCCTTCTTCCGTGGAAAAACGTACTCGCAAACGTGGAGCTGGCGCTGGAGCCGGAAGGTTTGAGCGCGGACGAGCAGCGAGCCCGTGCGGAAAAGTACTTAGCGCTTGTCGGGCTTCAGGACAGCCTCGGCCAATTTCCGTCAGAGCTCTCCGGAGGCATGCAGCAGCGGGTGGCCATCGCCCGCGCACTTGCGATTCAGCCGGAAATGATCCTGATGGACGAGCCGTTTGCGGCACTTGATACATTTACCCGCTATTATTTACAGGATGAGCTGCTGCGGATTCAGCAGGAAGAGAAAACGAATATCGTGCTCGTCACGCACGACATTGATGAGGCCGTTTACTTGGCGGACCGTGTGTTCATCATGGACGCGAATCCTGGCAGAATCCGCCGCACGGTTCCGATTGAGCTGCCAAAGCCGCGGGACCGCAGTGATCGGGATTTTCAGTATTACCGCAGGCTCATTCTGGATGAATTCAATTTCAGCCGCCAGGAAGAGCAGCTTGAATACAACATTTAACGTGAGGCAGGAGGACATGGCATGAAACGTCGCAAGCAATTTTTCATGAGCTGGGGACTCGTCTCCTCGCTCATAATTACAGGATGTGCCCAGCCTGGCGGAGGCCAGACGGCAGAAGGTGAGCAGGTGATCCGGATTGGCCACCTGCCGATCACGCATGCAGCCCCTGCTTATTTTCTTGATCACTATCAGGACGAACTGCTCGATGGGGTCGAGGTCGAGCTGATCCGCTTCAGCAGCTGGATTGAGCTGATGGATGCGCTGAATGCTGGCCGTATCGACGGCGCATCCGTGCTGTTTGAGCTGGCGATCAAAGCCCGCGAACGCGGAATCGGCATCGAGGCCGTGGCGCTCGGACACCGGGAGGGAAACCCGATTATCGTAGACCCCGAGGTGGATCGCGTAGAAGATCTCGAAGGGACGACCGTGGCTATCCCGCACACGCTTTCCGCGCACAACCTGCTGCTGGATGAAATGCTGCAGCGGGCCGGTATGGAGTATGGCGATGTAAACGTCGTGGAAATGCCGCCGCCGGAAATGCCGGCTGCCTTATCAGAAGGCCGGGTATCGAGCTATATTGTAGCAGAACCCTTTGGAGCGCTCGGGGTGCAGAATGAAGTCGGCGAAGTGCTGTACCAGTCGAATGACTTTTGCCCGGATAACTGCCTCTGCTGCGCCCTTGTTCTTCGCGAGGACTTTATGGATGAATTTCCGGACGCAGCCGATGAATTTATGCAAGGGTATTTTGCAGCGAGCGAACGTGCCGGTGAAAATTCCGAGGAGTCAAGAGCTGTGCACGCGTCGTATCTTCCGGTAGAGGAGAGCGCGCTGGAGCTGTCGCTGGAGTGGATTTCCTACAGCAACCTCGACATTGAAGAAGAGGAATTTGATTACCTGCGACGCAAGCTGGTGGAAATGCAACTCGTTGATCAGCCGCCGCGCTATGAAGAGCTTGTCAATCGGACGTATCTGGAAGGCAGGGAGAGCTGATGTCATTTTTCAAATCACTAGGGTATGCAGCCATCGCATTCGTTGTTGTTATCGCGATCTGGCAGACCGTTGTCCTTGTCGGAGATTATCCGGAGGCGCTCTTGCCGTCTCCACTCGCCGTATTTTCGGGCATCGTTTCCATTACCGTCGACGGGACGCTGTTTGAACACGTCCGCATCAGCCTGTTTCGCTTCTTCACCGGCTATATCAGCGCCGTTGTCGTCGCCGTTATTTTAGGGCTGCTGCTGTCGCAGTCCACTCACGTATGGCGCATTGTCGATCCGATCGTACAGGTGCTGCGTCCGGTCGCGCCGGTCGCCTGGTCACCGTTTATCGTGCTCTGGTTCGGTATCGGCAATATGCCCGCGATCGTCATCATTTTCATCGCCGCCTTTTTCCCGGTGCTGCTTTCAACCGTATCTGCGGTGAAAAAAATTGATCCGACCTACGTGAAGCTCGCGCGCAACATGGAGTTAAGCCGGACGTCGCTGCTCTGGAAAATCATCTTTCCAGCATCGTTTCCGTACATCGCAAACGGCCTGCACATCGCGGTTGGAACGGCCTGGATTTTCCTCGTCGCAGGGGAAATGATCGGCGCCCAGTCCGGTCTCGGTTATTTAATCGTCGACTCCAGAAACGCGCTTGATCTGGATCTCGTGCTGGCAGGCATTTTCTTCATCGGCATTCTCGGCTTGATTCTCGACAAGTCCCTCGGGCTGTTTGAGCGCTGGATCGGCCGTCAGTGGGGAGCTAAAACATCATAAGAATACGAAGAACCGGCTTAAGCGCCGGTTTTTTCGCGTTCAGGCAAGCTCCGGCCGTTCATCATTCGTTCATAAACTTGATTCAATCTTTAACCGCGCTTTACATGAGCTTGATAATCGTCCTGTAAGGTGGGGGCTGAATCAATAAATGATGGGGGAATGAAGTGTGAAGCGTTATGTGTACATGTTCAGTATCCTGACAGGAGCGATGCTGCTGACAGGCTGTGGAGAAGACAATAATGAAGCAGCAGATACAGAAGGAGCCCCTGATGAAATTGTTATGGGGTTCGTGCCAACGACCGATTCGGATGAGATCGCCTCTACTGTGGAGCCGCTTGCCGAACGACTTTCAGAAATATTGGATCGTCCGGTAGAGGGGACAGTCATGACCAGCTTCTCGGCGCTCGTAGAAGCGATGGGCAACGGCCAGGCACATATCGGATTTCTGCCGGCCTTCGGATACGTGCAGGGAAATGAAGAGTATGGCATTGAGGTTATGCTGAAGTCCGAGCGCGACGGGGCGGATTCCTATCGAGCGCAATACGTTGTAAGAGCAGATTCCGGACTGGAAACATTGGAGGACCTGGAAGGAACACAGTGGACGTTTCCGGACGTTGCTTCTCCTGCCGGCTATCTGTTCCCGGCAGCTCATATTGGTGAAGAGATCGATGGTGTTCAGGACGCAGAAACGGAATTTTTCAGCGGCGTGCTAGAAGCTGGTTCTCATGACAATGCACTGATCGCTGTCATGGAAGGCGAAATGGATGTGGCAACTACGTACGAGGACGCAAGAGAGGTTATTTTGGACGACTATCCAGACGCTATGGAAGACTTAACGGTGATCGATTATACGGACGACATTCCGAATGACACGATCAGCATCATGCCGGAGCTTGATGAGGGGCTCGCAGATGACATCAAGGAAGCATTTCTACAGTTCAATGAAGAGGAAGAGATGATTCAGATCATGAACGACGTGTACCGCTGGGACGCTATTGTTGAAGCGGAAGACAGCGACTACGATATCGTGCGCGAAACGTACGAAGCTTTCCGTGATGAAATCGACGTCGATGACTTGTAGACTGGCATTTAAAGAGCTATATGGAGGCTTTTGGTTGAAGCGGGGAAAGGCAGCTGCCTTGGAAAGTAACGTAAGTCGGGCGGAAATCGATTTAACGCCGCGTGAAACGAACGTAACTCTGTTCAAAAGCAACTTTGCAGCAGGCAAAAGTGATTTACGCAACTTAACAGGCCGTTATAACGAATAAAACAACTTAAGCTCTCTCAAAACAAACACAAAACCGAGTAAAAGCAACTTTCACCATGAAAAAGGGAGGTCCCGATTCGGAACCTCCCTTTCCTGCTTTTCTATCACCGGGTCATCGACTCGGAATTGTGCGTCAGACGGTTTCGGTTACGGTGAGCTTTTCCGGTGCGACGGCATCTGCATCGACGCGCGTTTCACAGGAAGGGCAGTAGTAGCCGATTTCGACTTCCGTGCGGCAGTCGGTATGAACGAGTTTTTTGTAGCACTCATCCAGGTGATCCCGCCCCCAGACGAGCATGGCATCGAAGACGGTCGTAAAAGCACGGCCGCTCTCGGTCGCTTCATACGCATAGCGCGGCGGATGCTGGGAATAGATCGTACTCGTAATTAATCCGAGTTCTTCAAGGTGTTTCAAGCGATCGGAAAGCACGTTCGCTGAAATAACAGTTAACTCCTGTTTCATCGCATTAAAGGTAGACCGGCCGACGAGCACTTCGTGCAGGACGAGCATCGTCCATCGGTCTCCGACGAGATTCAGCGTCTGGGCGATGTTGCACTCCAGCGGATAGCGGTTTTTCATCAGGTCAGCCTCCTGTTTTTGTTAAGTTACACTTAGTGTATCAAAAAACTCGGAATTAAAAAAGTGTTATTGGGTTGTTTTTTTTAACTTAGTCCTGTATGATAAAACATATAAGATTGATAGGAATAATTAATTCAAGGAGGATTTTATCATATGGCACTGTATCTCATCGAATCATCATTAAACGAGGACGTAAAAACGGAAGAAGCATTTGAAGCAAAGGTTGCACAGCTGCAGGAGAAGCTGCAGGAAGAACTGATTGAAGTGCAGGTTTCCGCTGACTTCGGCCGTGCATTTTTTATTTTTGAAGCAGATGACGATACGCTGCTGGAGATGAACCTGCAGGCGCAGGGACTACCGGTTGATTTGAAGAAAGAGGTCCGTATCGTCGGCCAGGATCTGGAAGAAGCGAAAAAACAGACAGATAAAATCAATTATCTCGTCGAATGGAACCTGCCGGAAAACCTGACGATGGACGCATACCTGGAACGTAAAAAGAAAAACTCCGTTCACTACGCGGAAGTACCGGAAGTGCAGTTTTCCCGCACGTACGTCTGTGAAGATATGAGTAAGTGCCTCTGCTTCTATGATGCACCGGATGACGAAGCCGTCGTTCGTGCCCGTGAAGCAGTAAAAGCACCGATCGACAGCATCACGCAGCTTTCCAACAAGAAGTAACATTTCGAAAGGGGAATCCGACCGTGCAGACATTACACCAGGAAGAAGTGCTCAGCAGTCTCCTCCAGGAGGAATTGAAGCCGCTCGTTCGAGCCGTGGATGAAAAAGCGTACTATCCAGAATCGTTTCTGCTTTCTCTGGGCCGTCACGGCCTGTTGTCTTCAAAAGGGAAAACGATCGACGAAGCCGCGCAGTCCGAGGCAGAAGTCGTGCGGGCGGTATCCTCTGACTGCATGACGACCGGTTTTAACCTCTGGTGTCACTTGGCAGCTCTCACGTATGTACGACATACGGACAATGAGGCGCTGCGCGAGCGGTTTTTGGAGCCGCTTGAAAATGGTGAGCTGCTCGGTGCAACCGGACTTTCCAACCCGATGAAATTTTATGCTGATCTGGAAAAGCTTCATCTTCGCGCGGAGCGTGTAAAAGGCGGATACGTCCTGAACGGGGCACTGCCCGCAGTCTCCAATCTTGGCGAGGGCCACTGGTTCGGTGCGATTGCGCACGCTGAGGATGCGAGGGTGATGGCGTTTATATCCTGCGATGCCAAAGGCCTCAGCCTGAAGGAGAAGGTGTCCTATCTAGGCTTAAACGGAAGCGCGACGTACGCGTGCAAGTTTGAACATGTCTTCATCCCGGATGAACAGATTTTAGCGGAGGATGCGGACAGCTTCGTTCCGAAAATGCGACCGTACTTCGTCACGTACCAGGTTCCGCTTGGAATTGGCGTGACAGAAGCGGCCGTTACCTCAATGAATAAGTGCAGCAGCAAGCAAAACGGCGCCAACGCTGTGCTGCCGGTTCAGCCGGCGCATATTCAGGAGCGGCTTGACCTTGTCAAGCAGGCGTTTCGCGATCAGCTCGAACAAGGGGTGACGTGGAAAGGGATTCTGGAAGTGCGCCGCAGCGCGGTCTATCTGACGCTCGATGCGGTGCAAGCGGCGATGATGCACGCAGGCGGCTCAGCGTATCTGCAGACGAGTGCAGACGGAAGAAGGCTTCGTGAAGCATATTTCTTCCTCAACCTGACTCCGACAGCACGTCATCTGGAGCGAATGCTTTCTAATTAAATCATTACAAGTAATGCCTTGGACAGAAGTCCAAGGCATTTTTCATGCATATGCTTCAACAGATCCGCTCTTTATGTCGCTATTAGTACCTATGCGATAACATGAAGGTCTGCGGTCCGATAAATGTAGCTGCTAACATAACGTTTGGTTACCTGAATGTATCATTGTTCACTAGAATGAAAGAGAATGTTTGACGTTTTATGATGGATTAACGCACTGATATGAAAATAATGGTAATAAAAACAAATAAATGGAATATAGTCACTCTAACGTTTTATTCCATTTCTTAACTAGCAGGCAATTGTAACTCTTTTTAATGTTATATGAGTCAAAAGGCGTTGTTGAAACGAAGTCCAGCCTGCTATACGGTTGGTACATATAGGAAGTTAATTTTTATGAGCTCCTGTAATGTCGGCAGCTTTATGAGAGAAAATAGACCGTAATCAGTTAAAACATTTGGTCCTGTTTTCGAAATGAAAGATTTTTAGACGAATAAACGAGGTGAATCGGAATGGATTTAGCTAGTGTCTTTCTTTTCGTCATCATCGGCGTGATTATTTTCAGTATCGGCATGCTGGCGTACACGACCGTGAAAAACAAATAAGAAGCAAGATGGCACCCTGCAGAGCGTTTGCAGGGTGTTTTTTAAGTTTAATCCCGAGGGTCTGCGAGGCAGACACCAAAGCGATTCTGCTATGATGGAGAAGACAAGGATTTCCAAGGGAAGGGATGGAACGTATGATGCGGGTTTACATAGCTGCGGCCGCCGCCGGCTTTTTGGCGCTGGCTGCTCTCATGGGCATCGGACGCTTTGCGTATACGCCGATCCTTCCGCTGATGGAGGCAGAAGGAGTTGGTGAGCTGAAGGCTGGCTGGCTCGCTTCTGCAAATTACATCGGCTACTTTCTCGGAGCGTTTGCCGGAGGGAGCTTGATGGCAGGGCGTCTGCGATGGATCACGGTAGTCGTGCTGACCGGGCTTACCGTGCTGCTAATGGGGCTTACAGAGTCTTCCGTCGCCTGGAGCCTGCTTCGATTCACGGCCGGCTTTTTAGGAGGAGTCGGTTTCGTCTGGACAGCCGGCCTGATCTTGCCCATCCTGCAGCGGGCAAAGCATGCCCCTTATTGGATCGGACTGCTGTATGGCGGGGTGGGCTTCGGTATTTTTCTTTCCGGATTTGCCGTGCCGCGCTTCGCGGGAGCTGAAGAAGCGTGGGAAGCGGCCTGGATCGGGATGGGGCTGCTCGTATGCATCGCCGCAGTTGTCATACTGCTGCTGTATCCGAAGCAAACGGAAGCGAAATCGCATACTGCTTC
Source organism: Alkalicoccus luteus (assembly GCF_012034335.1). Lineage (GTDB taxonomy): Bacteria > Bacillota > Bacilli > Bacillales > Salisediminibacteriaceae > Alkalicoccus > Alkalicoccus luteus_A. The sequence goes on from NZ_JAATHJ010000001.1 coordinate 267,712, forward strand.
AGTACAGCCGGCCTCTGACGGAGACCGGCGCCGGGAGCGGACGCTTTACACCGCCTATTTTCTCGAAGGCTTCGGCTACATTATTTTTGCGACCTTTATCGTATCGATTTTGGCCGGCACCGGCGGGTTGGATACCGATCCGGCTGTTATCTGGATGTTCGTCGGGATCGGTGCTGTGCCATCGTGTCTTTTCTGGGCGTGGATTGGGGCGAGAGTGACGAAGCAGTCGGCGCTTATCTGGGCGTACGCGGCACAAACAATCGGTGTGCTGATTCCGGCGTTAACCGGAAATCTAAGCCTGCTGCTCGTAAGTGCGGTGCTGTTTGGCGGCACGTTTATGGGAATTACGATGATGACGATCAGCCTCGCTCATGAGGAATTTCCGGGCAAACGCCAAAAGGCGACCGGAAATTTAACAGCCCTTTATGGCATTGGTCAAGTGCTTGGGCCGCTCGCAGCCTCCGCGCTGCTGCTCTATGCGGCTGAAGCCGTGGTATTCGTAACGGCAAGCGGAATACTGACAGCAGCCGGCCTGCTGATGATCGCGTTTCGGAGGCAAAATAAATCAACCTAATAGAAAAAAGGAGGGTGACGATGATACACGTGAAGCGTGCAGAACTAGAACATGTAGAAGGCATTCAGCGTGTCTGCTGCGAGGGCTGCCGCGCCGCCTACCGCGGATTGCAGGAGGATGCCTATATTGAGCGCAACAACCGCTACTGGTACAACGAAACCAGAATAAAGGATGAGCTTAAGGAGAGCGATCGGTGGGATGGCTATTACGTTGCTATTGAAAACGGAGAGGTCGTCGGTGCAATCGGGGGTGGGCTGATGGGTGAAGCCGAAAGCGAAGTTTACGTGCTCTACCTTGATCCGGCACGCCGCGGTGAAGGGATCGGAACCATGCTGCTGGAGACACTGACACACGTGCAGCAGCTGAAAGGGTCACAGAGGCAGTGGGTCTCCGTTGCAAAAGGCAATCAGAAGGGCATCCCCTTTTACGAAAGCAGAGGCTTTCAATTTGTGGCTGAAAAGCCCTCTTTTTCGAATCAGGACGGAGAAGACTATCGTTCTTTCCGCTACGTGCGCGAAATAGGGGGGAATACATAATGGAATGGATCAGCGTTACGCCGCTGCTTCTTTTGGCCGTTGTTTGTGTGCTGCTTGTTTATTTTCTCCCGGCTGCGCTTGCCTACCTGTTTGGACAGACGAGACGCCGGCTCATCCTGATATTGAACGTGCTGATTGGCTGGAGCGGAATCGGCTGGGCGCTGCTTCTCGCCTGGACGATCGTCATAAGGCTGCGTGCATCATGAGGCTTCTGCTTGTTATAGCGCTGCTGCTGGCGGGTTGTTCGCCGGACATTCGTGCAGATCAAATCGCTGTTTACAGCTTTACTTCCTTCCATGGCTGGGGCGGGGATCCGGTGATCGTCCTGGAAGACGAGGAAGCGGTGAACACATTTACTGAGACGCTTTCTGAAGGCAGCCGCCTCTCCGGAGCGGTGGACGTCGTTGAGCCGGACTGGACGGTCGTGCTGGATGGAAAAGACGCCTGGCACCTGTGGCTCGATGACGAGAACGGAAGTGCCATGCACGCAGACGACACACATACGCTTTATGAAGTGGGAAGTACAGACGATATTCAAGCCTATTTACTTTAGAGTCTTCTTGCGCAGCCGCGTGAGAAGGCTTTTTTATGTTTCCGTTTCACTGTAACCGATGCCGCTGTATAGCTCCGTAAAAAAAGACTCCATGATCGGTGTAACGGGGCGGTCTTTGCGATAAATTAACGAGATCCAGCGCGAGGCTTGCTCATACGGAAGCGGCCGGATTGCGAGTTTGCCCGCAGCAAGATCTTCCTCCACTGCCCGGGAGGAAAGGATCGCACAGCCGCTTCCAAGCCGGACTAAGGAACGAATCGCCTCTACATTCGTCAGCTCCATCGCGACATTCAGGTTCAGCTTCTCTTCAGCTGCCCAGTCGTTGACGATATCACGCGTCGATCCGCTTTGATGAAGCAAGAGCGGGAACCGCTCAATATCTGCTTCGAGCTGGGTGGAATCCAACAGGGGATGTCCGGGAGGCGTAACGAGGACAACGTCATCTGGACAAAGGCGTTTAACCGTCAGCTTCGACGTCGTCAGATTCTGCTCGGACACGATGCCGATATCGAGCCGCTTCATGATGATATCATCTGCTGTCTGAGGAGCAGGCTGGATGGAAATACGCAGCTGCACATCCGGTGTCTTCTGCTGAAACTGGTATAAAATCGGCGGCAGCACGTAGTTGGCCGGAATGTAGCTTGCGCCGAGAAATAACTCCCCTTTCTTATCCCGGTAATCGCGCATCACCCGCTCGGTTTCCCGGAACAGCGCCATCAGCTCCCGGCTGTAGTGCCGCAGCGCTGCACCGGCTGGAGTGAGCGTGACCTGTTCCCCTTTTCGTTCAAACAGCGGTGTTCCGATCGACTGCTCCAGCTGCTTCAGGTGAAAGGTCACTGTCGGCTGCTTGACGCCCAGCTCTTCTGCGGTTCGTGAAACGTTTTGCAGCTGCGAAAACGTATAAAATACCTCGATCTGCTTCCATTTCATTCAGCATCTTCCTTTTTTGAATAATACAAGCTGATTTTACGGTTCAGGTATAGAAAAAATCTATATGTAAATAGAGAATACCACAGCAGTATTGAAGGAATGTTAATTCTGTCTTTAAATTTCCTTAACATTTTATCCGTAACATACGGAGTGTAGACGAAAGGAGCGGACAACATGGATATTCAGTTCAGACAGCTTGAAAAATGGTTCGGAACGCTGCAGGCGCTGAAGCCGTTATCAATGACGATTCAGTCAGGAGAGTTCGTCAGCCTCGTCGGTCCGTCCGGCTGCGGAAAAACGACGCTGCTGCGAATGATTGCCGGATTAGAAGATCCTGCAGCAGGACCGATTCTGTTTGGCGGGACTCCTGTTTTTGATAGTGAAAATCATATAAATAAACCGCCGCAGAAGCGGAAGATCGGCATGGTGTTTCAGGACTTCGCGCTCTGGCCGCACATGACGGTATTTGAAAATGTGGCGTATGGCTTAAAGGCAACCGGCCGCAAGCGTGAAGTGAAGGAAAAGGTGACCGATGCTCTGAAGAGCGTTCAGCTTGATGCGCATCACGAACGGTATCCGCATCAGCTTTCAGGCGGCCAGCAGCAGCGCGTGGCCATAGCCCGTGCGATTGCAACTGACCCGGAAATTATTTTAATGGATGAACCGCTGAGTGCGCTTGACGCTTCTCTTCGCGATGAAATGCGGATTTTGCTGCAGTCGCTCGTGAAAAAACTGAACATGACGGCAGTTTACGTTACGCATGACCAAAGTGAAGCGATGGCGATGTCAGACCGAGTCGTCGTCATGAACGCAGGCGAAGTGCAGCAGACGGGCACCCCGGAAGAAATATATCAGCGTCCGGTTAACGATACCGTCGCCTCTTTCATCGGAAAAGGAACGCTTCTGGACGGGCTGGTTACGGAAGTGGAAGAGGTGCCGATGTTGAAGGTGAGCACCGAGGTGCAAATTCCGCTTTCGAGCAAAAAAACAAAAGGGCTAAAGCCGCATGACTGGGTGCATGCGATCATTCGTCCGGAGCAGGTGAAGCTTGATACAAAGCCGTCAGAAGCAGGTCTTGCAGGCGTCGTTGAAACGGTCAGCTTTCTCGGCGAACGGTATGAAGTCAGCGTAAAGCTGCACGGCTGTAATGAACGGCTGTTTGCTTATACACATGAAAAAACAGCGCCAGGTCAAGAGATTTCGCTGACGGTACGCAACACCATCCATCTGATACAGCATAAGGGAGGACTTACACATGAAGAAACAGCTTAGTATAGCAGCAGGGACAGCAGGGATTCTTTTTTTAGGAGCATGCGCTCAGACAGAGTCAGAGCAGGGTGCAGAAAATGACCTAAATGAAGCTGCTGAACAGAATGAGACAAATAATGAAGAGGCAGCGGAATCAAACGACAGTGAAGAAGCCGATCATGAAGAGACCGGCGAACTGACGATTTATACATCCGGTCCTGCCGGAATGGCAGAGGCGCTTGTAGAAGGATTCGAAGAGGAAACCGGCGTTGAGGTGGATATGTTCCAGGGCACAACGGGTGACGTGCTCGGCCGTTTGCAGGCAGAGGAAGACAATCCGATCGCAGACGTTGTTGTGCTGGCTTCCATGCCGCCGGCGATGGATTTTAAAGAGCGGGGCATGACGATGGCCTATGAGTCCGAGTACGCGGATTCCCTCCGCGACGGCTGGTATGATGAAGAATTTCATTACTACGGCTTCAGTGCATCTGCTTTAGGGCTAAGCTATAACACCGAGCTTGTCGATGAGGTGCCGGAAGACTGGAGTGATCTCACAGACAAGCAGTACGCCGACCAGATTGCGATTCCGGATCCGTATGAGTCCGGAACGGCACGCGACTTTATTGCGGCTTACGTCAATCAGGAAGGCGACGCCGGCTGGGAGCTGTTTGAGGAGCTTGCAGACAATGGACTTCAGATGGAAGGAGCCAATAATCCAGCATTGCAGTCGGTTATTGGCGGATCGAACCAGCTTGTAATGGCCGGAGTCGATTATATGGTCTACAACAATATCCAGGACGGCGAACCGGTAGACATCGTCTTTCCGGAAAGCGGTACGATGGTAACGCCTCGTCCGGCATTTATTATGGAAAGTGCTGAGAACGTAGACTCTGCTCAGCAGTATATCGACTACATTCTGTCGGATGCCGGACAGGAAATTGTCGCGGATGCCTTCCTCATGCCCATCCGTGAAGATATCGACGTTCACGAAGATCGCGCGGATATTGATGAGATTGAACAGCTCGATTTTGAGTGGGAGTACCTGGAAGAAAACGGGGAAGCTTATCTGGAGCGTTTCCAGGAGATTGTCCGTTAAATGGCACACGTTTCCTGGACACAGCGCGTCAATAAATACCTGGCGCTCACGGTACTGACGCTGCTCGTTTTGATGCCGCTGGCACTTGTCATTATGCGGGCCGTCACTCCGGAAGGCACGTTTGAAGGATTTGGAGCCTTTTCGATACTTGGGGAGGGAATGTATCAGGAAATTCTGTTGAATTCCCTGCTGCTCGGATTCGGTGTCGTCATTCTATCGTCTTTTATCGCAGCGCCGCTCGCTTTTTTCATGGCGAGAACCGAGCTTGGCAGGCACCGGTGGATCGATATTGTTTTGATCATTCCATTTATGACGCCGCCTTATATCGGCGCAATGGGCTGGATTTTATCGATGCAGTCCAATGGGTACGCGGAGCAGCTGTTTCCATTTCTTGCACCGGTTACGCCGTTGTTCTTTACGTACTTCGGCATGGTGCTTGTGATGAGCCTGCATCTGTTTCCGTTTATTTATCTGATCATGCGAAACAACCTTGAAAACATCGGCGGCCGGCTTGAGGAGGCGGGGCTGATTCACGGAGGAAGCTTTGGCTACCGGCTGCGCCGCATCGTGCTGCCGCTCTTCGTATCCGGCTACAGCATGGGAGCGCTGCTCGTTTTCGTGAAGACGATCGGGGAATTCGGGACTCCGGTGACGCTTGGAAACCGGATTGGCTTTTACGTGCTGACGTCCGAAATTCACCGCCACGCATCCGTCTGGCCGATCGACTTTGGCACAGCAGCGATTTTGTCGACGATGCTTTTAAGCGTGAGTATGGCCGTCTGGTATTTTCAGCAGTGGTTTGCTGCCCGGACTCACGGAAAAGTAGTATCAGGAAAAGGGCAGACGAAAGCATATACCCCGCTTGGAAAGAAACAGATTTTTGCCTGGCTGTATCTTGCCGGCGTGCTCGGTCTTGCGATCGGAGTGCCTTACTTCTCCGTGGCATCGACGGCCTTTATGGATGTGCAGGGACGTGGACTTGCGTTTGATAATCTGACGCTGCGTCATATGCAGGATCTGTTTACTGGAAGCGGCCTTGAGGCCCTGTGGAACAGCGTCTGGCTTGCGGGAATTGCCGCAACGATCAGCGCAGCAATCGGCCTCTGGGTCACCATCATCATCATGAAAAAACGGGGAACCGTCGAAAAGGGAATGGATTTTCTTTCGATTGCTCCGAATACCGTGCCCGGCATCGTTGTCGTCGTCGGGCTGATTTTATTCTGGAACGCCTACTGGAATCCGGCTCCGGTGTATAATACGTGGATGATGCTTGTGACGACATACGTCGTGCTCTATATCCCGTTCACGGTCCAAAATATTAAAGCCATTTACGGCCAGCTTGGGGATTCGTTGTTTCAGGCAGCGAGAACGAGCGGTGCCTCCCCGTGGTACGTGCTGCGAACGGTGCTGCTTCCGCTTATTTTGCCGGGCGTGCTCGCCGGCTGGATCATGTCCTTTACGATCTCGATGCGGGAGCTTGTCGGCTCGCTCATTCTGCGGCCGCCGAACATGCACACGTCCGCGACGTTCATTTACTCCCAGTTTGAGCAAGGGACGGTCGCCCAGGGCATGGCTATGGCACTTGTCACGGTGGGATTAACGACAGTTGTTCTCATCGGTGTGGAAAAAATGAAAGAACGGTCACAGCGCTACCGGACGTAAAGGAGAATGATGATCATGCACGTTACGTTTCTGGGAGGGGCCGGCGAGTACGGCCGCTCCTCTTTTTTATTGCATACAGAAGAGCAGGATTACTTAATCGACTGCGGCATTGCAAAAAGCCAAAGCGGCGCCGTGTATCCGGAGTTCGATCGCATCGATCCGGAGCGGCTGAAGGCCGTCTTTTTTACCCACAGTCACGATGACCACACGGGTGCATTAGGAAAACTTGCCGAGACAGGATGGAGCGGACCGGTCTATGCATCGGCCCCGACGATTGCGCAAACAGGTCCGCTGCCGGACGGTTTTTACGCCGTGGAGCTCAATTCAGCTGCAGCCGGATCCTGGAACGCGGTTGATGGAGCGCAATACTGTTTTGGAAGAGCCGGACACACGGAAGGGGCCTGCTGGTTTTTGTTTGACGTGCACGGCGAGACCGTCTTTTTTTCAGGAGATTACTCGATGTGCTCCACGCTGTATCCATATGATCTCCCGCCCGAAAAGCCGGTAGACTTGGCTCTCATGGATGGCGCCTACGGCCTTGAAACGCGTGATCCGGACAAGGTGGAGGAGGCGCTGCTGCAGCGCTTGAGAGAGCGGATGCCGGCTGCGATTCACGGACCGCTTTCGGGTAAGACGCAGGAGCTGCTCGTTCTGTTAACAGAAGCAGACATGAAGGTGGCAATAGATCCGGAAATCCGCGCCTATACGCTAAACAGCCTGAAAAAGCGCCGCGGCTGGTACAGGGCAGAAGGAGCCGCAAGACTGGAAGCTGCTCTGACAGAAGTGGCTGCACCTGATCAACATGATCAGCATACCGCAGGGCTCTATCTTGAAAAGACGCTTGCCAGCGGAGATCTGTCCGGCCTCACTCTTTTTACCACGGGTCCAAAGCTTTCCGTTTTCGAATCAGGTCCGTATGAAAAAGTCCCGTTCTTCGTTCATCCGCTTTTACACGAAACGAAAGCACTGCTGAAACGAATCCAGCCTGTTCGAACGGTGTTTACGCATACATCAGCGCCGGAAGTGTTTTTACCGCTTTCGGAGACGTGCGTCGTCACAGCGGGTGTAGGAGATACGGTGAGCGTGAGCAGAAGCAGAACCGGCTGACGTGAACAGCAGGACGAGCCAAACGCGCCACTACACAATTTTACCAATTGATACACGACATTTCCGCAGACACTGGAACTGGCAGAAAGTATACTTCTCCTAATAACATTAAAGGGGAGTAGCCACTTCAGCTGAGTCGTCAGGACGGGGATTTTATCCCCCGGTTCAGCTGGGCAGCGTCATATGCCGGCAAGACCTTTACCGCTGAGGTAAAGGTCTTTTCTTTTTGCCTCAGACGCTGATACGAAAGAGGTTATGAGAGATGACAGCAATGCTGCTTGAGTACGGATGGACACTGTTGATCCTGATTGGTCTGGAGGGGCTGCTTGCAGCTGATAACGCGCTCGTGCTGGCAATGATGGTGCGGCACCTGCCGGAAAAGCAGCGCAAGAAGGCATTGTTTTATGGTCTCGCAGGCGCTTTTTTATTCCGTTTCAGTTCGCTGTTTATGATTTCCTTGTTAATCGACGTGTGGCAGGTCCAGGCGATCGGTGCCGCTTACCTGATTTTTTTGGCGCTGAACCACTTTTTCCGCCGTCATGTACAGGCGAAAATCCGCAAAAGCGGCGGTGGATTCTGGAGTACCGTGTTTAAGGTGGAACTGGCGGACATTGCATTTGCAGTAGACTCGATTTTAGCTGCAGTCGCGCTGGCAGTCGTGCTTCCGAAAACCGGTCTGCCATCGGTTGGAGGGATGGACGGAGGCCAGTTCGCAGTCGTGCTGGCTGCCGGATTGATCGGCATTGTGCTCATGCGTTTTGCTGCTCACTGGTTTATCCGTCTGCTGGAGCAAAAGCCTCAGCTGGAGCACGTGTCTTATTTGATCGTTGGCTGGGTCGGCTTTAAGCTCGTCGTTTATACGCTCGCTCATCCGGATATTGCTGTCATCGATCATCATTTCCCGCATTCCCTGCTCTGGAAGGGCTTGTTCTGGAGCGTGCTGCTCCTCACCTTTGCAACAGGGTTTTTCTGGAACAGGTTTCCCTGGTCGGCAGCTGCTAAAAAAGAAAAAGCTGCTAAGGTGGAGGTATGAGCGCCGTTTCTGCAGCAGGCTGGTTCGGAAGCGCAGAAGTTACGATCGCAACAGCGCTTCTGGCAGCCGGCGTTTTTCTCATATATAAAAAGCGCCGGCTTGCCTGGTATGTGATGGCGTATTTTTTCGGAGGCATGCTGTTTACGGTGATGCTTAAATACCTCATTCAAAGAGAGCGTCCGGGAGCTGAACGGATGATTGAGCTGTTCTCCTTTGAATTCGAACTGGAATCCTACAGCTTTCCTAGCGGTCATGCAATGCGGCTTCTTTTACTGGCCGGTTTTTTAATCTGGCTTTTGCTGCACTATTGCTCAAGCAGGGTGATGCGGGCGGGAGCTGGTATCTTCATCTTTCTCGCAGTGGCGGCTGGCAGTTACTCGCGTGTTTCAGACGGCTGGCACTACCTATCTGACATTGCAGGATCTTTCTTCGCAGCTGTCATATTTGCCAGCTTGTTTTTAATGGTGACGCGGCAGCATATTTTTGAGAATGTTTAAAAATCGAAAAACAGCGCGTATGTTTCACCAAAATGAATCAAACGAAAGTAAGCAACTATTCCATATAAAGGAATTTAATAGTGGGATCGTCAAGTCGTCATCTGGAAAATCTGTGCAATTTGGCTGTTAATGGAGCAAAACCTCAAATGGACATTTTTCCAAACGTTGCACATTTTCTGATTCTGTTTTATCTTCACGGTAACATAGATAAAGGAGGAGATTTTCATCTTGCAGCAGTTAGGAAAAAACGTTGTCGTTTTGATGTCTTCGCTTTTGCTTATCTTCAGTCTTGTAACCCCGGCCTTTGCTGAAACGAACGGGGAACAGGAGCTGCCGGCTACCTCAGAGCTGGATCAGGTCCAGCAGCAGCTTGAACCGTATCTGATTCCGGTAAACGGCTGGTATGAGCTGGATGAAAAGGCGGCTGCCGCTTCGTTCACTGAAGAGGAAATCGCTGATATATCTCAGGCACTGCAGTATTACGGAGCCGTCTATCACGATCCCGGCGACATTTCCACGCAGGCGCTTCCCGTTGCGGTTGTAGTGTTCCTGGGTGGTCTGGCGGCTTTCGTCGGCTGGGAACTGGCCTCTGAAATCACGAGTGACTTTTACACATGGGGCGTAACAGAAGGCTGCAACCGCTGGAGTCACGTTGGCGTTGTAAACAGCTTCTGTACAGCAAACGATTATCTCTAAATGTTTCATGAAAGGATGGTGTGAACGATGAGCGGAGCAATTATGTTTTTTGGCTCATTGGCAGCGCTCCTGTTTGCCGGAGTCGGGCTTATTCTGTGGGGCGGAAAAACGTTGATCAAGGCCGCAAAACAGCTGCGTTGAAGCGGCTTCTATCATGAAGAACGAACAAGCCGGGAGCATCACTGCTCCCGGCTTGTTGTTTAGGGCTTAGTTTCTAGTATTCTTCTGCCATGGCTGGCTCCAGAGCGGTTCCCGGTCCGAAAAACTCGTAGTGGATACGATCGTCGGGAACACCGGTCTGGCTGAGCAGTCCGGCGGCTGTCTGCATGAACGCTTCGGGTCCGCACAGGTAAACATCTGCGGGCTGCTCCGGCATAAAGCGACGAAGCGTGTCGGCTGTCAGTCGTCCCTGTGCATCCCCGTCCTCGCTGTGCGCAGGATGTTCAATGACGAGGAAGCGTTTGTGAGGAGCAGTGGCCCAGTCTTTTGTTTCTGCTGTTAATCCAGCTGTGCGGCCGTCCCGGACGGCATGAATCAGCGTCATCGGACGTTCCGGTTCGGCTTTCTTTTGCTGCTTCATCATGCTGAGCAGCGGCGTGATGCCAACTCCGCCGGCGATAAAAACGGCGGGAGCGGGGGACGATTTAACCGTGAAATCTCCGGCTGGCGCACTGGCCGGGAGCGTGGAGCCGACACGGACGCTGTCATGCAGCCAGCTGGAAACGATGCCATCGGGGCCGCTTTCCCGCTTCACGCTGATCCGGTAATAGCCGGTATCAGGCTGATCGGAAAGAGAGTATTGACGGATATGCGTATACTGCTCTCCCGGAATTTGCGCCATGATGCTGATGTATTGTCCAGGCTCAAACGGTGGAAGTGGCTTGCCATTAGCGCGTTTAACGTAAAACGATGTGATTTCGCTGCTCTCCAGTCGTTTTTCCACGACTTCAAGCTCCTCAAAGCCATCCCATCCGGCATCCTCGTACATCTTCTTTTCCGTTTCAATGAAAATGTCAGCAATCACACCGTAGGCTGCACCCCAGGCCTCGATCACCGGATGATCCTTTTCCAGGTTTAGCTTCTCCTGCATCGCCCGTAACAAATACTCACCAACCAGCGGATAGTGCTCGGCGCGGACGCCAATGCTGCGATGCTTATGAGCGACACGTTCCACAAACGGACTGATCGCTTCCAGGCGGTCGATGTGCACAGCGGCCTGGTAGAGAGAATAAGCTAGCGCCCGCGGCTGCATCCCGGTTTTCTGATGAACGTGATTGAACACATGAAGCAGCTCCGGGTGATCTTCAAACAACGTGTTATAAAAATGGGTCGTTACCGTGGCGCCATGCTCTTCCAAAACCGGAATCGTCGCCTTAATCGTCTCTTTCTGTGCCTCTGTTAACATCATTATCCACCTCCACATAATCTACCTCTATTGAACCATATTCAGTGATTAAAGATGTATTTAAAATACATCTATTTTGTGAACAATGGCAGAGAAAGGAGCCCTGACATGTAATCACAAGCTAAGAGTTCCATGCGTATAAAGTGATCGGCTGCGGACATGTGATCTCTGGGGAGTGCGAAATCAGATGAAACGGACGGGCTTGTGGCAGGAGTGTTCGCAAAAAAGCACTGAAAACAGGTACAGACCCATTTCCAGTGCCAAAGCCAATCTATTCATTTAAGAAGGAAGCGGAGCATCCGGTGAGATGAGACCTTCGTCGATCATCTCGATCCAGAATGCGGACGGAATGTGCTCGGATAGAGCATCGAGATCAGCCTGAATCCGGTCGGGACGAGTCGAGCCGGGTATAACAGCCGACACGTTCGGGTTTGCGGTGGAAAATTGCAGGGCCGCTGCTTTTAAGCTGACGCCGTGGTGGTCGGCAATTTTTTGCACCTTCTTTATATGCTTTCGCTGCTCGTCGTTGATCGGAGCATAGTCGAAGTGATCGCCGCCGAGCAGGGCGCCGGAATTGTAAGGTCCGCCGACAACAATACGGGAATCCTGCTGACTGACACGGGGCATCAGGTGGGTCAGTGCACGCTCATGCTGCAGCAGCGTATACTGGAGCGCTGCAGGCTGATATCCGGCTTCGTTTCCTCCAGCTCCAGTGCGAGCTCGATCGGAATCGTCGTGTTCACACCGAGCCCCCAGGCGGAAATAATCCCTTCATCCCGCATCTTAGTGAGAGCTTTAAACGCGCCGTTTCGGGCTTCATCAAATTTAGTAATCCACTCATCCCCAAGGAAGTCAGGCGATAAGTCATGGACATACACGATGTCGAGACGGTCTGTCTGCAGTCGTTCGAGGCTTTGTTCGATCGAACGCTTCACCGCATCCTCTGTATATTCATTCAACAGCTTATTTTGATGACCGTCCTCAAACAGTCCCTCCTTGTCCTCTTTTTCATCAAGGACAACGCGTCCGACTTTTGTGCTTAAAATGAAGTCATCGCGATTTTTCTCTGAGAGAACACGGCCTAATCGTTCTTCAGCAAGGCCGGCTCCATAAAACGGAGCAGTATCAAAATAGCGGATGCCTGCATCCCATACCGCACGCACCGTATCCTCTGCTTCCTGTTCAGGTACGTCCCGGAACAGGTTTCCGAGCGGTGCTGTCCCATATCCTATTTTCTTCTTTAGTTTCTCATCCAAGATCGTCATTTTTACTCCTCCTCGTTTCGAGCTTCCTTCGACGTTTACCTTTTTATTGAAAAATCTAAACGTCTGCATGATCATACACGTGAAGTTGGATAAAATGGGATTAATTGTTATGTTATTCAGCGAGAAAGCGAACAAAATGTTCAGAACTACAAAATAATTCTGAGAAAATGTCGCATTTTATTCTTATCTCCTATATAATTGTTTTCATTAATCAATTATTTTGATTTATTTGATAATTGAGTAAACATGCAGGTGGGTACAAAGCCCATTTCGAAAGGGGACGAGAACATGAAAAAGCGTGCACGCACCTATTCAACAGCAGCCGGATCCATCCTCGCTGTTACAGCACTCGCAGCTTGTGGAGGCGGGGAAGAAGCGGTGGAGGATTATCCGAGCAGGGAAATCGAAATGATTATTCCGTGGGATCCGGGCGGAGGAAGTGACATTGAGGGCCGTCTTGTCACAGAGCATGCGGAAAATCATATTGATACGAATTTCGTTAACGTCAACATACCGGGCGTCGGCGGAACGGTCGGTTTGGAAGACCTTGCAGAAGAGCAGCCGGACGGCTATACGCTTGGGCAGGTGCATGAAGGACTGATCGTCGCTCATCATTCAGATATCACGCAGATTAACTACGATACATTCGAACCGATTGCAGCGATGTCTTCAGCTGATCAGATTCTCGCCGTGTCGACCGACCTTGGTGTGGACACACTCGATGAATTCGTCGAACTGGGGCAGCAGGAGGAAATTAACTTCGGGGGCACAGTGTCCGGAATTCCACGTATCTGGGTCGAACAAATGGCCCAGGAGCTTGAAATTGACTACAACATGGTTGGGTACGAAGGTCTGGCAGAGGCCATTCAGGCACTTGCCGGCGGGCATATTGATGCCGCGATCGTCGACTATCCATCTGCCTCTGATTTTGTCGAAGCAGGTGACATGGAGTTCATCGCAATTGGAACCGAGGAGCGGCTCGATCACCTGCCGGATACACCGACGTTCGTGGAAGAAGGCTATGAGCTGACGATGGGCTTAAACCGTGGTTATGTAGCGCCTGAAGGAACGCCCGACGAGATCATTGAGCGTCTCGGAGAATGGTTTGAGGCGACAGCTGAAGATCAGGATTACATCGATGCGGTGGAAAATGTCGGAGCGCAGGTAGATTTTATGGGACCAGAGGCGTACCGGGAGCACCTTGATGAGCAAAATGACATCATCAGCGGCATCATTGAGGAACTGGGAGATGAGCTTGAGGAATAACTGACAGTGTGCCGTCCGGGAGTGATGCTCTCCGGACGGTTCTGCCGTATAGGACGTCTGATACGAAAGGAGAATAAATAATGGGAGAAATAATTGTGTTGCTGCTGCTGATTATCTTCAGCGGGCTGATATTTATGCAGGGAGATGAGTTTGCGCATTTAAATGAGAGTCAGCTCGGACCGGGCACGTTCCCGCAGCTGATTGCTGTTCTGCTGGCCGTCCTGTCTCTCGTGTTGCTGATCAGGAAGATCATCGATATGAAGCGTGCTGCCGGCACAGGTGCATCAGCGGGTGAGCAGTTCCGTGCCTTTATTCACGAATACAAGCTCGTCATCATTATGTTCGCGATGCTGACGGTTTACATCGTGCTGATTGATGTAATCGGCTTTGTCGTGATGACGCTGTTATTTGTGATTGCCGCAGGACTTCTGATTGGACCAAAGAAGCGGAAAAACATAGTAATCCTCGTCTGCGTTTCTGTCGTTCTTACATTCAGTACGTACTTGTTTTTCCAGAACGTGTTATACGTGCGTTTCCCAAGTGGCATCTTACTATAGAAAGGAGGTAACTCCATGTTTGATCTGTTAATTCTCGGCATGAATGAAATTTTTCAACTACATATTCTGCTTATCATTTTCGTCGGGGTTGTCGTCGGAATTTTAGCCGGACTGATTCCAGGCTTCACCGTCGCGATGGCAATTGTGCTGACCCTCCCGCTGACGTTTGGTATGGATCCGGTCACCGGTGTGGCGGCGATGATAGGTGTTTTCGTCGGCGGTATGTCCGGCGGTCTGATCAGTGCGACACTTCTCGGCATTCCAGGAACGCCTTCATCGATTGCAACGACCTTCGATGCCTATCCGATGGCGAAAAAGGGAGAAGCGAGCAAGGCACTTTCGATCGGGATCTGGGCATCGTTTTTAAGCTCCATTATCAGCCTGCTTCTGCTCGTTACCATTGCGCCGCAAATTGCGAGATTCGCGCTCATGTTCGGTCCGTGGGAGATGTTTGCGCTTATCGTCCTGTCGCTTACGATCATCGCAAGTGTAACTGGAGAGTCGATCTTGAAAGGCCTGATTGCCGGACTGTTCGGGCTTCTGATTGCGACAGTTGGCGCAGATCCAATTGCCGGTGTGTCACGGTTTACGTTTGATCTTGGCATACTTCGCGCCGGCATCCCCTTTCTAGTCGTACTGATCGGCATGTTTGCGATCTCCAGGCTGCTCGTCTTTTTGGAACGCACGGAGATGGCCAAAGATAAAGAAGAGAAGCAAAAAGATGAGCTGAAGGATATGAAAGTAGTGCTGAAGCCGCTCCAGACGCTGCGCATGGTACTGCGAAAGCCAGGCACTCTGACCGGTTCGTCCATCATCGGTTCTGTTGTCGGGGCAATTCCTGGCGCAGGCGGCAGTATCGCAAACATTATTGCGTATGACCAGGCAAAAAAATGGTCGAAGGATCCAAAAAAGTTCGGAACCGGCTGTGAAGAAGGAGTCGTCGCATCAGAAGCGGGGAATAACTCTACTGTCGGCGGTGATCTGATTCCGACCGTGGCACTCGGTATCCCGGGTTCAGCTGTAACAGCAGTCCTGTTATCGGCGCTCATGATTCACGGGATTACCCCGGGACCGCTGCTTGTGACATCTGAGCCAAACATCGTCGGCGGTATCTTCTTCGCCTTTTTTGTTGCATCCTTTTGGATGCTGATCGCACAGTTCGCGGGAATGAAATTGTTCGTGAAGGTAACCAACGTCCCTGTGCATCTGCTTGTGCCGATCATTTTCGTCCTCTGTGTCGTCGGGACGTTTGTGTTAAACAACCGCGTGTCAGATCTGTACATTCTTTTGATGATGGGCCTGATCGGGTATTTGTTTACGAAGTATAAATTCGCTCTGGCTCCGGCCATCATCGGCGTGATTCTCGGTCCGCTTGCGGAAGTAAACCTGCGCCGGGCGTTTATGACAAATCCGGACTGGACGCTCTTTTTCACAAGACCGATCTCGATTACATTTTTAATACTAGCTGTGCTCTCGATCGCCTTCACGGTATGGCAGACGAAACGATCCGGAAAACGGATGGCGGGTGCAGCTTAAAAGGAGGCAGAACGCATGGATATGAAGGTGAAAGGCCGCTCAGTCGTTGTACTGGCAGCTAGTAAAGGACTTGGAAAGGCTACGGCTGAAGCGTATGCACAGGAAGGGGCTTCAGTAGTCATTGCCAGCAGAAGCAGGGAAGAGCTAGAGCAAACGGCAGAGGAAATCCGCCAGAAAACCGGAAGCCGCGTGAAGGCCGTTCCATGTGACGTTAACGATCTGGAGTCCATTCGTGCGCTCATATCTAAAGCAGCCGAGCTGCACGGAGGGATTGATATTCTCGTAACCAATGCCGGCGGTCCGCCGCCCGGGACGTTTGACAGTATCTCGGACGAGCAGTGGCAGCAGTCGTTTCAGCAGGTGCTGCTGAGCGTCACCCGGCTCGTGCGCGAAGCACTTCCCTGGATGCGAAAAGCAGAGGCGGGGCGGATTGTGATGATTGCGTCTTCGTCTGTGAAGCAGCCGATCGATGGTCTAATTCTCTCCAACACCTTTCGGGCAGGACTTTCCGGACTCGCGAAAAGCCTGTCACAGGAGCTGGCGGCAGAAAATATCCTCGTCAATATTGTCGGGCCGGGCCGGATCGGCACCGACCGGCTGAAGCAGATGGATACTGCCAGAGCAGAGCGAACCGGGACATCTGTCGAAGAGCTGCAAAATCAGGCGCAGGCAGAAATACCGGCTGGACGCTACGGAACCCCTGACGAATTTGCCCAGGCAGTTGTCTTTCTCGGCTCCGGATCCAATACGTACATCACCGGTCAGACGCTGCTTATCGACGGCGGACTCGTTAAAGCCCTCTAAAAAGAAGAACGCCCTTCCTCGACGTGAGGAAGGGCGTTTTTCGTTAAGCGCGGCCGGCTTCTTTTACTTGCAGGATGGAAAAGAACTCCCGCATAAAGTCCGGCAGATCAGGCCAGGCGTGCCCGGTTACGAGGTTGCGGTCAACGTGAGTGCCGGCCTTTACGTATTCAGCCCCGGCAGCTTCGATTTCCGGCTGGCAGGCCGTATAGCCCGTCATTTTACGCCCCTTAATCAGGTGCCCGACCGTTGTCAGAATCTGCTGGCCGTGGCAGATGACGCCCATCGGTTTGTCTTCTTCCAGAAAGTGAGCCGTGATTTCGCGCACTTTTTCATTCATTCGGATGTATTCCGGAGCCCGTCCGCCGGGCAGAATGAGAGAATCGAAGTCCGCAGGGTTAATATCATCGACTGATTTGTGTGATTCAATTTGATACGCCTTCATTTCCGTGAACGTTTCCATGTCCGGCAGGAAATCATGCGCGACCGTCTGCAGCTTTTTCTGCGTTGGAGAGGCAATCGTGACCTCCACCTGTTCTTCCAGACAGCGGTAGTACGGATAGTAAATTTCCAGACAGTCAACAGCATCACCAGTTACGATCAATACGCTTTTTGCCATTGCAATCGCTCCTTTTCTGGAATTGTCCTTCCTTATTTACCCAGTCCCAGTATAACCTAAACAGGTGCTTCAGTCGGATTTTTTTCGGGCGTGATACTTCTGCAGCAAGGAAATCCAGTTATCTGCAAGCTCCGGGTTGGAGCCGAAATGCAAATGGACAAAGCCGGCAGTGATTGTGCTGGAAGCATAGCCGTCAGGACCCGATCCGAAGCGTCCGTCCAGCTGCCAGGCAGGGCTTTCGTGCCCTGGTTCATAGGTCGAATAGCGGAATTCGTGTCCTTTTGCTGGACTCGTCAACAGTGCATTTGTGCGCTCCGGGGTGGTTTCCCGATAGCCGAGCGCGGCCAGACGCTTCGTGAACGTCACTTTACCCGGAATGAGACCAAGCATCGGATGCTCCGTTCCGTCCGGCTTTGTGATCGATTCAGTTAAATACATGAAGCCTCCGCACTCGGCAAGGACCGGCATCCCGTTCTCCACTGCACGTCGGATCGAAGCGGCGCTCGTTCCTTCCTCGGCAAGCTGTTCTGTGAACTCCTCTGGAAAGCCTCCCCCGATGTAGAGGCCGTCAGCATCAGCCGGAAGCGGCTCTCCTTTAAGCGGTGAAAAGAAGGCAATTCTGGAGCCGGCTTGCTCCAGCAGCTCCAGGTTTTCCGGATAGTAAAATGAGAAAGCCTCATCCTTTGCCACAGCAGTTACAACGGACGGCTCTACCGAGGATTGAAACAACGTCGGGGCAGGTACCGGTAAAGGAGGTGCTTCCGCCAGTTTTTTGATCTGCTCCAGGTCAAACGAGGCCGTTACGGCATCTGCCAGCTGTTCAAAAAAGCCGTCTAATTCACCTCGTTCAAGTGCAGGAATGAGTCCTAAATGGCGTTCCGGCAGCGTAACGTCCGGGTTTTGCTTCAGCCAGCCGACGACAGGGATCCCACATTCCTGCTGTACCGCTGTTTCAATCAGCTTGGCGTGTCCTTCACTGCCAACGTTGTTCGCGATAACGCCTTTAATAGGTACATTTGGATCAAGCAGCTGAAACCCCTTCACAACAGCGGCAGCGCTGCGCGCCATCGCCGCACAGTTTACGACGAGGAGAACAGGTGAATCGGTCAGCATGCTGATATCAGCTGTGCTTCCGGCGTTTGATTCGGGATCTTTGCCGTCATAAAAGCCCATGACTCCTTCGATGATGCCAATATCAGCTCCATCCATGCCGCGCTGCATGACTTCCAGCAGCTGGCTGCGCTCCAGCATCCAGCTGTCAAGATTACGGGCAGGTCTTCCGGTCAGGGCGGTGTGGTAGGAGGGATCTATGTAATCGGGGCCGCATTTAAACCCTTGCACCTCCATTCCCTGACGGCGCAGAGCCGCCATTAATCCAAGCGTAACGGTCGTTTTTCCCGCTCCGCTGTTCGTTCCGGCTATCACAAGTCGCTTATTCATTTAATCAACACCTTCTGTAAGAAAATAGCTGCTGTCGTCATTGTATCAGCCCTGACTTGTGAAATCTTCCATTGCATCAGAACGGGCTGTGAACTCTGCTCTGATAAAGCATGTCCAACCTGCCAACCCACGTTTTCAACCGTTCTCTAAACTCTGAACCTGAACACTTACGAAAGGATGCAATGGATCGTGATCGTCTGCTGGATAAAAAAAGCCGGCTCAATGCCGGCTTATTGCGAGGATCAGTTTTTCACATCGGGGTTGCTTGCGACGGGTTCATGCGGCTTGGATGTAAAGCGGAGGCCGGCCAGTACAACAGCTGTCACGACTGTGAAGATAATGAATGCCGTCACGTTTTCGCCGAGGAAAAAGGTCGAGTAGGCCAGAGCACCGAATACACCGCCGAATACAGGTCCGGCTATCGGAATGAGGGCATAGCCCCAGTTGGAATCCCGTTTGCCTGTAATCGGCAGCACGGCATGGGCAATCCGCGGGCCAAGGTCACGGGCTGGGTTAATCGCATAGCCCGTTGGTCCGCCGAGAGAAAGGCCGATCGCTGTAATCAGAAAGCCGACGATGAGCGGATTTAAGCCTTCTGTAAACTCATTGGCACCGATGCTGAGCAGTCCGAGCAGCAGCACCGCCGTTCCAATGAACTCACTGATAAAGTTGGAAAAGCGGTTCGGAATCGCAGGGTCGGTAGAAAAGACACCAAGTTTTACATCCGGATCATCGGTTTCCTTAAAGTGATCCTGGAAGTGGAAAAAGACGATCGCGGCTCCGATAAAGGCACCTACGAGCTGGGCGGCAATGTAGCCGGGAACCATCGACCAGGCAAATTCACCTACGGCAGCAAAGCCGAGCGTCACAGCCGGATTGATGTGCGCATCTGAATATTGACCGACCGCATAGACGGCCATCGCTACCGCGAAGCCCCACCCTAAAGCAACGACGATCCAGCCGCCGCCCTGAGCCTTTGATTTCATCAGGTTGACGTTAGCGACAACCCCGGCACCGAAAATGATCAGAATCATGGTGCCGATTACTTCTGCAATGTACACGGACATAGTATCTCCTCCTGGAAATAGGTTCGCAAGGCATAGAAAAAGCCGCACACAGAAATGGGATCCCGTCAGGATCGGTCTGTGCGCGGCGCTCATCTTCTCAGCCATACGTATTAATTTATCATTATGCTACCATGCTGTGAAAACGCTGTCAACGATATAACGGAAATTCCCAAAACTGCCAAGCGTTTATCAGCGGGGAGATTCCCGTAAGCGCAGGGATAGAAAAGTGGCCGTCAGTGCCAGGATGGCCATGATCCAAAAGACATAAATGGTGCCTGTATAAACTGCTTCTTCGTAAGGGGCAGAAGACTGGGCGGTCGTTACGCTGATCACCGTTGTCAGCACGATCACTCCAAAGGCCATTCCGAACTGCCGCAGCGTATTGTTAATGGCAGCACCGTGCGGAATGTCTTCCTGCTCAAGGGAATTGACGCTGGTTGTAACGAGCGTCATTAGCGTAAGGCCGCAGCCGAGCATAAAGATGCAGAAGTAGAGCATGATCAGGTATGGACTGCTGTCCATCTGCACCGTTGCCATCAGAGCGGTAGAGAGAAACAGAAAAAAGAAACCTGCAACTGCCAGAATCCGGCCCCCGTACTTGTCATACAAATTTCCGGAAACGATGGTCATGACCGACAGCAGGATGGTGCCCGGCACAAGCAGAAAACCAGACAAAAACGCCGAGGTGCCGAGAACATCCTGAGAAAACATCGGCAGAATGCTCTCTGCCGATAACAGGAGCATCATGTTGATAAACACGAGCAGCATCGCCAGCCGGAAAACAGGAAAGCGGAACAGCCGAAGGTTAAGAAGCGGTGTCTCGAGAACCAGCTGGCGCCTTACATAAACAATGGTCAGAGCCGCACCGGACATAAGCGGTCCCCAGAACATCCAGCTGGAAAATCCGGTGACGCTGATCGTACTAAGTGCAAGAATCAGCAGGGAAAAGCCGAATCCGGACAAAAAAACAGAAGGAAGATCAAGCCTCGTCGGTTTTTGTTCAGTCACATTTTTCATGCCGTACCAGGCGGCGACGAGCACGACAGCTGCAGGGATCAGCATGACAAGGTGAAGCGGACGCCAGCCGGTGACATCAATAATCATTCCGGAAAGGGAGGGGGCGGAAGCCGGAGCGACATTGACGACGGCTCCAAGCAGGCCCATCGCAAAGCCGCGCCGCGCGCATGGAAATATGTTAAGTAAAATCGTCTGCACGAGCGGCAGCATAATGCCGGCACCAATTGCCTGCACGATCCGGGAAAGGATCAAAACCGAAAAGGTAGGGGCTGCGGCACCGATCAAGGTTCCCGCAGTCAGCGTTACAAGAGAAAACAGCACGAGCTGTCTGGACGTAAAGCGGCTGATCAGGTAGCCGCTCATCGGAATGAATACCATCGTAGCGAGCAGAAACGAAGTGGTCAGCCACTGTACCTGCGTTGCGTTCACATCAAATTCTTCCATGATGGTCGGATAGGCTGTAATCAGGAGAAACTGGCTGAATGTAAATAAAAAGGTGGCCGCGAGTGTGAGGGCGATCACCAGCTTATGCGGCACCGGTGCTTTTGCAGCTGGCATGAAGGTTTCTCCTTTCCGATCACGACGTCAACGTGTTTTGGTCATAATTAAATCCGTTTGCTTCTCCTCTCCCATATAAAACGCATGTGATCCCGTTATGACAAATCCGTACCGTTCGTAAAAGCGGACCGCGCGTTCATTCTTCTCCCAGACTCCGAGCCAGATTTCCTGCCTATTGTGCAGAGCAGCCTGGTCGAACGCAAGCTGCAGCAGTGCTTTTCCGAAGCCGTGCTGCTGCCAGGAGCTGCGCACATAAATGCGTTCGATTTCCATCGCTGTTTCAGCACCAGCTTCGGTCTGCGCAGAGCCGGTGTTCAGCTTCAGGTAACCGGCAGGCGCCCCTTCAGCTTCAAGGATGTAAAAGCGGCTTTCCGGATGTGCCAGCTCTTGGCGAAGCTTGGCTTCATGGAATGCGTTCGCGATGTACTGCTGCAAATGCTCCGGATCATTACCTGCTGCAAACGTTTCCCGGAATGTATCAGCTCCGAGCTGAGCGAGCAGCTGTGCGTCTTTGACACCTGCTTTTCGGAAAAGTGTCTCCATAACCCCTTCCTCCTTCTCAATAGGTTCGCTTGCCGCCTTTTTTTACAAAATCCCAGTCTTTCTCCACGTTTTTGCGCATCCGGACCAGCAGGGAAGCAGCCGTTTCGATTTCCTCTTCTGTGAAACCTTGCAGAGCGGTGGCATCTGAATGATTGTTTTCACTGATAATAAAAGGATAAATCGCTGCTCCTTTTTGCGTAGGAAAGAGACATTTAATCTTGCGGTTGGAAGTGTCCGGCCGTTTCTCGATCAAATTATTCTGCTCCAGGCGGGCGATTGCACGTGCAGCGGTCGTACGATCGACCTTGATCATTTCCGCGAGCCGGTCGGGAAAAATACCCGGATGTTCACAGATACGGACGAGGTAGAGATACTGTCCCTTCGTCAGGTTGTATTCTTTAAATTCGATATTGCTGATGGAGTCGAGCGCCCGGGCGATCATGCCAATCTCTCTCAGTATTTCTTTCATGGAGCATCACCTCTTTGATACAGTGTAGCGGTTTTTTGTTGTATTTACAACAAAAATACTGATGACCCAATAATGGTCATAGATAAAGCGGAAAATGTACGGGTCTTTGTTTTGTAATCATAAATTAATACATACGGGTGCTGGAAGTCTGCTATAATACAACCGGTAGAAATGTCCGGCCTTTCAGCCTGTTGAATCGGAATATTCAGGAGTAAAAATGGTTCAGAACGGGAATAGGAAAAGGTAATACTACGTGAAATGAGGGTACATGCGATGAACATTGATGAGCGTTTACGTGAATATAGAAAGCAAGCAGCGTCCCTCCGCAGACGGGAAGCATCCAAAGAGGAGATCGAGCGGGTGCTGCGGGAGATGGAAGCAGAATTTTCAATTCCTCCGGCTCCTGATAATGAGTGGAACAGAGAGCATAAAGAAATCGTCAGGGTGTATCGTGATATAGCATCGATTCGGGTTTATCATAAATAGCACGGCTGCCGACTGCGAGAGAACAACGGAGAAGGGGTAATTGCTTCTTCAGTTCTCTTTATGCGGCCGCTATATCCGGAATTCCGGAAAAGGAGACTTCGTTTACAGACGGAGTCTTTTTTATCTTGATGGACAGGAGTGATGCAGATGATGTATGCAGCTTTGCTCAGAGGGATTAATGTCGGCGGTAAAAATAAAGTCGATATGCTCTCTCTGAAAGAAATAGTTGAAGCAGAAGGCATGACCAAGGTAGAGACGTATCTGAACACGGGGAACGTCATTTTTTCGCATGATGGAAAGCCCGTTCACACCATAACGCAGCGATTAGAAACGGTCATAAACGACGCATTCGGGCTGAAGCTGAAACTGCTGATTCGATCTCTTCCCGACATGAGCACCATCATAGAAGCGCTCCCTGACTCCTGGCAAAATAATCAGGATATGAAAAGCGATGTCTTATTTCCGTGGGAGTCCATTGACGATGCTTCTATCCTGGATCAGCTGCCTGTTCATCCTGAAGTTGATTCGGTGGTCTACGTACCGGGAGCTGTTCTCTGGTCAGCGGACAGAAAGAATGTGAAAAAAAGCGGTCTGTCCAAGCTTGCGGGAACGAAATGGTATAAGCAGATGACGATCAGAAACGTCAATATCACCAGAAAGATATACAAAATGATGGTGCAGGCAGAAAATAATTAAGCGGTCTCTCAACGAAAAGAAAGACCGTCGAAAGACAAGAGCGATGCTGAATAAGGCAAGGAGTCGGCTATACGCCTTCGTTCGTCATCGGGCTGACCCGGACCTTTACGGCAGCCGGAGCCTGAAGCAGCAGTAAAAGCTGTTCAGCCATGTAGGCCGGTGTATACATGAAGTTGCCGCGAACCCATTCTGCCGTCAGACCGAACAGCGCCTGTGAAAAGTAAGCAGCAGCCAGTTCGGGCTGAAATGAAGGTAGATCAGCGACGAGGTCCTTGGCAGCCGTTTCACGAAGCACGCGGCACATTTTATCCTGGAAACCGGGGACCGAATCTGTCAGGACGATTGCCCGGTAAAAGTCCTGGTGCCGGTAGACGTGTTCAAAAAGCTGAATACTGCCAGGTGCGAGGTCAGCTGGCACAAACTCCGTCCGGTCCTGATACGGAAAGCGGTAGCTGATCACGAGATCCTCCAGCACGTCCTCGATCACTTCCTGATACAGCGCTTCTTTCGTATCAAAATGTTTATAAAACGTTCCTCGGCATACATCTGCTTTCGCTGCAACATTGCTTACCGTTACGCCCTCGACGGACGTATCCTGTAGCAGCTGCTGAAAAGCCAGTTTCAACGCATGGCGGGAGCGCTGGATACGTCTGTCCCGTCTCTCTGTCATGAACCTTTCATCCCCTTTATGTTCATTATTAAATGGATCATTAACAAAATGGGCAACCGCTGTTCATTTATAGACATTCTGCATAAAACTGTATCTGTCTCCTCCTCTTACTATATCGTAAACTGAAGAAGAAGGAAGCGTTTTCCAAGAAAATAGGGAGGTGCACAACCATGAAACTGGATGGAAAAGCCGTCATTGTCACAGGTGCAGCGTCAGGCATGGGAAAAGCGATCGCAGAGCTGTTTGCTGCCGAAGGGGCAGTTGTTCTGATGACGGACATCAATGAAGAAGAGCTGAAGGCAGCAGCAGATGCGATTGAGGGACGGACAGCTTTTTTGAAGGTGGATATGGCGAATGCAGAGGACGTTGAGGCCATGATTGACGAAGCGGTCAGCCAATTCGGAACGCTGGATATACTCGTGAACAACGCGGGGATCATGGACGGGTTTGAACCGGTGGGGGATATACCGGACGATAAATGGGAGAAGCTGTTTGCGGTTAATACGACCGGGGTGATGAAGGCGATGCGCAAGGCAACAGGCGTTTTTCTGGAGAAAGGATCCGGTAATATCATCAACATCGCCTCTACCGGCGGCTTCAGCGGGGCGCATGCAGGAGCTGCATACGCTGCTACGAAGCATGCGGTGATCGGACTGACGAAAAACACCGGCTTTATGTACGCGCAAAAAGGGATCCGCTGTAATGCCATCGCGCCTGGAGCTGTGCAGACGAACATCGGCCGCAGCATGACGAACATCAACGAATTCGGCATGGAACGGTGCGGCATGACGCACGGACTTTCCCCGCGGGCCGGCGAACCTTCAGAAATTGCAGCAGCTGCGCTGTTTCTTGCCTCTGACGATTCCAGCTTCGTTAACGGGGAAGTCCTGACAGTCGACGGAGGCTGGACAGCTGCGTTCTAACAGAAAAAATAATCAGCAGGGAACAAGCACGTGTTTTGGGAACCCATTCCTTTCTTCCTGCGTATACTAGAAGCAGAGAGGCTTTTATACGAAAGGAGACAGGAACATGGATCGCACCGTAAAAGCAAAATATATCACCGGCGCCTGTGAGGCGTTTCTCGGCATTCCCATTTTAGGAGGCATGTTTATTCTGACGCTCTCCTGGGTTCCGCTGATGGTGATGTTTGTCGCTCATTTTCTTGTGCTGCTGCTTGTACTTCAGGATAACCGCTCCAAAGTCGGACCGGTGTTCGGGCTGGTTACATCCGCCGTCGGGTGGATTCCCTTTGTTGGCATGATCATGCACATCGTTACCGCGGTCCTCCTGATCACGGAAGCGGCCCGGGAACATAAGACACATGCTGTCATTGATTTGCCGAAACAGAAAAACGACCAACAGTGATAAACGAAAAAGCTTCCGACCGGATATTCTCCGCTCGAAAGCTTTTTTATTTGGTCAGAAGCCGGGTTTTGTTACCGATTTCTGTTAGAAGAGGTTAAAAAAAACGGGCAGAGACAGAGAGGAATTCGGAAACGGGAGGAACGCTTATGAAACCAAAGAACAGCGAACTTGCTGCGAGCGTGCGTTATCAGAAAAAGGGGAGCCGTTACACAGTGGTGTCACACGACAGCAGAATGAGTCACATCGGCACCGGCCGAAGTGCCTGTGCATTCAGGATACAAAATTCACAAGCTGTCATAAAAGTTTATTATCCAGACAGTTCTCAATTGGCAGCGGAGGAAGCAGCTATCTACAGCAAACTCGAATCAGTTTCATCTTTTCCTGCCCTGCATGACTCCGGTCCAAACTACATTGTCATCGATTTTATTGAAGGCCGCACATTTTTCCAGTGCCTGACCGGAGGCGAAAAAATCGATACAAAAACCATCATGGACGTAGACCGTGCTTTAATGCACGTAAAAGAACTGCAGTTGAACCCTTCTGATATTCATTTGCATAATTTGATTCTGACACCGGAAGGGGCAGTAAGAATTATCGATCTCGCGCGATTCAATCAGACGAAAAACTGTTCGCAGTGGGACGATTTGAAAGCTGCTTATCATAAATTTTATTCCAAGAGGCTGTTTCCAAAGCGGATGCCGGCCCTGCTGCTGGAATCAATCCGTGCGCTTTATAAACGTAATTTCTTCCACATCTGATTGTTACGGAAGACGTCTTAAATACCACCCGATCAAAAGCGGAAGCGTGTAAAAGACGAGCAAAAACCGAATCAGCTGCAGCATAATAACGCTGACAGGATTTCCTCCTGCTTCTGAGGCGGCAAAGCCTGTTTCCAGAAGGCCGCCGGGAGTCATGCTCATGACTCCGGAAAGCCGATCGAGCGGCGTGAGAAGGGAAAGGAGCAATCCGGCAGCTACCGATAGAGCAATGAATAAAAGTGCAAATGCTGTGAACGGCAATGCGTGTTTTTTGCTGCTGGAAAGATCCTTACGCTTCAGCCTCAAACCAATATACATACCTAGCAGAAGCTGGGCAGCTGCCAGCACCGATTCCGGATAG
This sequence comes from Alkalicoccus luteus, assembly GCF_012034335.1. GTDB lineage: Bacteria > Bacillota > Bacilli > Bacillales > Salisediminibacteriaceae > Alkalicoccus > Alkalicoccus luteus_A. The sequence continues at coordinate 294,523 of NZ_JAATHJ010000001.1, forward strand.
GGAGCAGGCTGAAAACCAGATAAGACGAGCAGCCCCATCGCCAGTGGAGCGGCAGGCAGGAGCAGACTCTTATGCAGAAAACCAGCCGTCAATGCCAATGCCGGGATTACATACCACCAGTAAGAAGCGTTCTGATCTTCCTGTCGGAAAAGTTCCAGAGACGCAGAGGCGGATGTGTCGGCTGAAAACAGCAGAACGAGTACAGGAAGGCTGACTAATACGAGCAAGCGTCGGATTGAATGCAGCAGCATGATTAAAGCAGTTCTGCCGCCGTGCTTCTCACTTATCATGAGGACCGCCGACTGGGCACCGGGAACCAGACCGAGCATGCTCGTTTTCTTGTTCATATGAAAGCGACTTGCCATCAGCAGGCCGAGCAGCAGGCTCAATACAATCATCATCAGCGATAAAGGCAGATAGACCGGCAGGATCGGGATGGTCTTGATCAGCGTATCTGAATGAAGGTAAAGAGCAAAATAAGTGCCGAGCAGAATGAAGGCAGCCGGTTTGAAAAAGTCCGGGGCATCTATATCCTGCTTGGTGCTCCATTTCCATATGAATGAAAAGCAGACCGCTCCAAGCAGCCATGGGAGCGGAAGCTGGAGCAGGGAAAACAGAGCTCCGCCGGCTGCAGCAAAGCCGCTTATAATAATCCACTTGTCAAAAGGCACGGCGCTTCCTCCTATTCTGCGCAGCATCGGGGCACGCTGGGATTCACTCTATCAGAGAAGCAGGACAAGTTCCATAATGATAGCAGGAAATAAATAAGCAACCGATTGTTGACAAGCAAAAAGAAGCGTGGTAAATTCGTTTGAATACTAACGAAATGGAAAGGTGGTGATGGCCATCCGGAGTATTGATGACTATAAACGGCTTCCGGAAGCAGAAAGGCAGCTGCTTGAGGTGCTGTCAGGATTGCCTGACAGCAGCCTGGATGAGGAGGCGGTGCTGTTAACGACGAGCTTGTATACCGCCTCCCGGAAAATGGTACAGCTGCTGGAACAGCAGCAGCTGGTGCCACAGGGCCTTTCCTGGACCGCGTTTTCTATGCTGTACGACTGCTGGATCAGCAGTCCAAGGGAAACATGGGTACTGGCAGAATCGGCAGGCGTTTCCAAAGCGACAGCCAGCACAGTTATAAAGCGGCTCGCTCAGGAGAATTTGTGTCAGATCCAGCGGGATCCATCAGACAGACGCAGGACCCGTGTTGAATTGACGGAAGCCGGAAAGCAGTTGATGAGAGAGCTTTACCCGGTTTTTCACGAGCAGGAAAAAACAGTTTGCCGGACGACTCAGCAGAGAAGAGCAGCAGCAATTGAACAGCCTGCTGCGAAAGTTAATTAAAGCAGAATAGCAATGCGCAGAGACGGAATCCTCAGCGACTGTATCCCTGTTCCCAGAGAGCCGGCGGGTGGTGTGAGCCGGAAACAGATACAGCGTCAATTACAATTCCAGAGCGCCCCGGATACGTTTCGGGCGGCGTCCCCGTTACAGACAGAGTGAAAGAAGCACGTTCTTTAACAAAGGTGGTACCGCGCACATGATGCGTCCTTTGCTGAGACCGTGTTTTTTTGTCGTTATAAAAAAGGAGGAAGAGAGTATGGCAGCATTAACAACTAGTCAGAAGAAGGAAGCAGACAGACAAATGAACCTATACTGCGAAGGCGCGGCAGAGGTCATCCCGCCTGAGGATCTTCGCAGGAAAGTGGAGCAGTCGCTCGCAGAAGACCGCCCGCTCCGCATCAAGCTGGGCCTTGATCCATCTGCACCGGACGTGCACGTTGGTCATACGGTCGTTCTGCAGAAGCTTCGCCAGTTTCAGGAGAATGGTCATCACGTGCAGCTGTTGATTGGGGATTTCACAGGCCGTATCGGAGATCCGACCGGGAAATCGACTGCAAGGGCACCGCTGACAGCTGAAGAAGTGGAACGAAACGCATTGACTTACACGAAGCAGTTCAGTCATGTGCTGGATATGGATAAAGTGACCGTTCACTACAACAGCAGCTGGCTCGCATCTCTGTCATTTGAGGAAGTCATCCATCTGGCTGGTCAGATAACAACGGCCAGGCTGCTGGAGAGAGATGATTTCGACGAACGGACAGCGCTTGGAAAGCCGATTGGGCTGCATGAATTTTTTTACCCGGTGATGCAAGGATACGATTCGGTCGTGCTTAAAAGTGATATCGAAATTGGCGGCACCGATCAGCATTACAATACACTCATGGGGCGGCATTTCCAGGACCGGTTCGGCAAAGAAAAGCAGGCCGTGATTCTGATGCCGCTGCTGGAAGGACTGGATGGGAAAGAGAAAATGTCAAAGTCCAAAAACAACTACGTTGGAATAGAAGAGAACCCTGATGACATGTTCGGAAAAACGATGTCCGTGCCCGACGAGCTAATGGGAAGGTGGTTCCGGCTTGTTTCGGGCCTTTCTCCGGAACGAGTCGACACCATCGAAGCTCAGCTGAATTCCGGAGCGCTGCATCCACGCGAAGGAAAACGGCTGCTCGCGACCAGGATGACAGAGCTTTACCATGGCGGGGAAGCTGCAGCAAAAGCGGCTGAACGGTTCGACGCTCTCTACCGCCATAACCAGCTTCCAGAGGAGATGCCGGAGCATCGTACGCAGGCTGCGTCAGTCTCTCCACTTGATTTGCTAGTCGAATCAGGGCTGCTTGCATCAAAAAGTGAAGCAAGGCGAATGATTGCCAATCGAGGTGTGAAGGTGGACGGCGTTCGTCTGGAGACAGCTGATGAAGACCTCCTGGTGCATGACGGAATGATTCTTCAGGTCGGCAAACGAAAGCACGTTCGTTTGAGGAGCTCTCATTAATGGTGTTTATTCTCAGTTTCAACTTGGAGGTTTGGGGTTAAACAACAACTATAGACAGAGGGGGAACTTCAGACAGGATGGAGCAGCATGATGAAGCAGAAGCTTGCAATATTGATGACCGCGGCAGTATGGTTCATGCCGCTGGATGTCTCAGCAGCATCCGTCCCCGCGCCGCAGAGTGAAGCTGCGATTGTGGTGGATATGCACGCCGAAGAAGTGTTATACAGTAAAAACGCCGAACGGCGCATGTACCCGGCGAGCATTACAAAAATTGTGTCCGGTCTGCTCGCCGTTGAAAAAGGCGGCCTTGATGATACAGCCATCGTCAGTAAAGAAGCGGTAGATACGATCGGGACCAGTGTTTATTTGCTGGAGGGAGAAAAAATGCCGATCGAGCAGCTCATACAGGGAATGGTGATAAACTCCGGAAACGACGCCGGAACTGTGCTGGCCGAACATTATTCTGGAGATGAGTGGTCATTCGCTCAGGAAATGACCGAGCTTGTACAGGAGGAAGCCGGGGCCATGCAGACGAGATTTGCCAACCCGCACGGCCTTCATCATCCCCTGCAGCATACAACTGCAGCAGACATGGCCGCGATCGCTGCATATGCCGTGGAAAACGAAACGTTTATGGACATTGCCGCAACCGTGGAGCTCCCGTGGGAAGGAGACGGATGGTCGACCGTCATCCGGAACCATCATCGGTTGATCGGTACGGATGAGCGTGTGACCGGATTGAAAAATGGGTTTACATCACGATCAGGCTATACTCTCGTGACGACAGCGGAACAAAACGGCGCTGCGTTAGCTGTTGTCACGCTGAATGCAGAAACCGCCGAGCAAAGCTACGACGATACGAGAGCGCTGCTCGATTATGGCTTTGCTGCAGCGGAAAGACCGGAGACCGTCTACGCTGGAATCAAGCCGTAGCAGCTGATTCCTCTAAACATGCGGCACCTGCGAAACAGCAGGTGTCTTTTTTTGTGAAAATCCCATAAACCAGGTTCATCCATCTGTGGAAGGGGTAGGGAAGAATAACATTTGAAAGGGAGGGTATGTGTATGTCGACGACAAAGGAGATACTTGGAGATGATGGTCAGAGCCTGCTTGAACACGAATGCCGCACGATTCCGAAGGAGAAGCTGTATCAGCCGGGGCCGGACATGGTGCGGGACATTTATCAGGCAACAGACAGAATGCCTTCTGTGCTGCGAAGTCTGCAGACGCTCTTAAACGGCGGCAGGCTGGGCGGTACCGTGTTAATGACACCTTAAAATGTCCCGAGGTTGACGGAACACCTTGACCGGCAGGAGACGGAAAACGTGACCGTATTTAAACAGCTAAAACGGGAACACACCTTATCGGTCGTTCCCGTTTTTCACTA
>NZ_JAATHJ010000020.1 GCF_012034335.1 Alkalicoccus luteus
CCTCCCGTCACCCCCCATCCCCAAATCCTCCATCCACCTCCGCAGGCTCCTGCCTGCCTTTGTTAAAAACGATCTTTCAGAGGCGGTTTCAGCTGGATGGCTGTTGGATGTTTGTCTGATCTCGCCGTTCAGGACCGAGCATACAAAAAGCCTCCGCCCGGAATTCCGGACGGAGGCTGCATGAAAAAGCGTATTAGAGGCTGCGCGCACCGATGTAAGTGCGGCTCCAGTATGGGTTGCTCAGGCTGGAAACTGTTACACCTGTAGAAGAACCAGAGTGGATGAACTGGTTGTTTCCAAGGTAGATTCCTGCGTGAGACGGGCCTGTGCGAGTTTCAAAGAATACGAGATCGCCGACAGATGGGCTGGATACGCGTGATCCGGCGTTCCACATTTGTGCTACTGTACGTGGCACGCTCTTGCCGTTCTGTGCGAAGCTGTACTGAATGAATCCGCTGCAGTCAAATCCGCGCGGGCTTGTTCCGCCCCATACATACGGGCTGCCGACGAGGCTGCGCGCTGTAGAGATGACACCGCTGTTGCTGCTTGAAGAGCTTGCGCCTGCTACAGAAGTAGACTGGCTGCTGTTGCTGCTTGAGCTGGAAGAGCTCGCCGCAGTGGAGTTATTGCTTCCGCCTGATACGCCGAGGGAGCTGAGCGTACGTGGACCAGCTACGCCGAAGAAGTTACCGCGCGGGCTGGAGATACGGTTGGAAAGCTGATACGCCTGAACAGCTGCGAGTGTCTTAGGTCCGAAAACGCCGTCAATGTTAGAAGAGCTGTTGTAGCCCTGGCTTGCCAGAGACTGCTGAAGTGTTTCCACGCTGTTTCCGCGGTCACCCATCTTTACTGAAGCTTCTGTAACTTCCGGAGCAATAAAAATCGCACCTGCAACTGCCAATGTCATCATAAGTTTTTTCATGTTTTTCGTCTCCCACTTTCTTATTTTGTTTTTATATTTTTTGTTTTTGTTTTAGGTTTCCTGCTAACGAGATTAATCATATTAAATTTCTTCAGAGAAATAAACCTATTTTAGAAAATGACAACAAACTTCAATCAACCTGACATGCTTATGTAACAATTCGTCTTATTTGAACCATTTATTTCCTTTTAAATGTTCTTAAAGTCCTTTAATTAGGACAAAACTTGTCGTACGACCGTTTATTTGTTTGTTACAGAGCTAATTTAGCATCAAAATGGCTGGTTCTATTGAGTGAATTGATTGTGAAATACCCTCAATTCCCTTTTCTACTATAGCATTATGCTTTCTTCCGCTGCAGAGCTGATACGGCATCATGGGAAAATAGTTATTTTTCTGAAAGATTATCGTTCGTCCGGCTTCATCGGCATCGCTTTCATGCTATACTGGACAGCGACAGCCTTACATAAGAAAGTTTGATTACATGCATGGAGGGACAATCATGAGCTATTTTCCAGAAAATACACCTGTTGAGGAGCTTCAGCTGCTCGGTGCAGAGACCGCAGCTTCTCCGAAAAAACGAACAGAGGAAAACGACGAGCCTGCACAAACAGAGCTTTCGCTGCACCCGGACTGGGACGTAACCGAAACCGACCAGGCCGCATTTGAAAAACTGCACGGCGATTTGAATGAATTGCAAAAAGACCAGCTTTCGCTTGCCGGAATCCGCTGGGACCAGCAGGAAGACGGCGACTATGTCTTTCTTGCTTTCATTCGTCAGACGCTTGAGAAAAGCGCTGCATTTAAGTATACGGTCATCGAGCTTTACGACGAAGCGGACACGCTGCTTGGCCGCAAAGAGTTTGATCTGACCGACCTCGGCGAGCTGCCTGCCATGAGCAGCCGGCCATATACATTTACGTTCGGCGAAAAAGATATGTTCGGTCACGATGTGCCGGAGAGCGGCTGGAAGCTCGTCTTTAAGAAGAAAAAGAAAGAAATTCCAGAGCATCAGCTCTCACTCACGCCTGCTTGGCGGAAACGACTGACAGCGGAAAACAAGCGTCAGCTGAAGCAGGTCGTCGACAACATGAAGCCGCCAAAGCATGGACAGGTTAACTTCGTCGGACTCCGCGCTACATTTTTACGGGATCGGAAAGAACTGCACGTTACGATGCTGATCCGAAACGGCAGCGACCGTAACGTGAATATTGAGACACTCCCGCTTCAGGTAGAAGATGCAACAGGAGAAATCGCTGCCCGCGGCGGCTTCCGTCTTAAGCCGAAGCTTCAGGTGAAAGCACATACGACAACGCCTTGGAATTTCGTATTTCCAGAGCGCATGCTGCTAAAGGAAAAGCCTGATCTGACGAAGTGGAAGGCGTATCCGCCGAAACGTAAAAAGGAAGAAGACAAAACCGAAGAATAATCACCGAACGCCGCAGCTGTCTGCGGCGTTTTTCTATTGCGAGCATATGAAAAAGCCGCCCGGATGGACGGCTTTTTCGCTACGGCGTGTGAAATTTTTGCGTGAAGAACGGCCGGTCATCTTCGCCGTAATCGGCTCCGACGCCGAGCTGTTCAAAATCAGGGCTGAGCAGGTTTTCGCGGTGGCCCATTGAATTCATGAGGCCTTGCTGGGCAAAAATTGCACTCGCCTGTCCCGACGCCAGGTTTTCGCCTGCTCTGGAATAGTTCAACCCTGCTTCCCGCATCCGGTTAAACGGCGACTGGCCTTCCGGAGATTCGTGCGCAAAGTAGTTTCGCTCCGCCATGTCGCTGCTGTGCGCTTTCGCCACCTCTGCAACCTCGTCGTTCCAGTCAAGCGGGTCAAGGCCGTGTTCAACACGGTCCGCATTCACGACTTCAAACATGAGCGCCGATGCTTCTTCTGCAGCTGCTTCAGAGCCTTCGCCGTAGTAGCCGTCCAGCGACTGCTCCGTTTCGGTCTCAATCAGCTGAATCGCGGCCACTTCCATGTTTTGATGCACATCGTAAAATACCGTTAAATAGCCTTCCTCTGTTTCAAATAAATCAAACTCGTCGCTCTCTGCCTGAGAATAACGCGTATTGCCTTTCGTTATATATGCGGCAGGTTCGCCTAGTGCCTCACGTGCCTCGGTTTCGTCCGCCGGCATCGATCCGTCCGGCAGCTGCCATTCTGTATTGCTGTAAAGCGCCGTGACTTCGCCATCCTCCATCCCGATCAGACGGAAGTTGTCATAGCCTTCATGATAGCTGTGCCAGTCAAAGCCGTAATGGCTTTCCATCACACGCTCCGGCTCACCGAACAACGCTTCCACGTCCTCGGCGCTGTCACCGATCGCAACACCGTTCACTTCAATTACTTCCCGTTCTTCCTCCGGCTCCTGTTCATGCTCGGACGGTGCCTCTCCCAGTTCCGGCGCATCTGAACCAGCGCGGCTCATCATCACCGTTACTTCCTTGCGTCCGTCATGAATAACAGCACGGTCCTGTCCCTCTTGAAAATCCGTATCGACATCCAGAGTCTGTTCCAGGAAGGAAAGCGGCAGATACTGGTCCTCATCGGCGCTGTAAACCGGCTTTTCCAGTTCGACATAATCACCGTTCACGTTTATTTCTTCGTCTTCCGGCGCGAACTGGAAGATGACGCCTTCCCGCTCTGCGGTATACAGGTTTTCCTCTTCATTCCACGTGAGCTCGGCCTCAAGCTCCGTCATCGTATCGTGGAACGGCACCATCGGCACGTCGTCCAGGATAAGGCCTCCGTCTATCGTGACATCCTCCGATCCCATCGTCGTCGTAAGCTCCGGCTCCTGCTCCCGGACATCACTTACTTCATCAAAAGGAAACCAGAATACAAATACGATAACGGCGAAGAAAAAGAAAATAGAAAATCCGGGTGTTGCTGCTCGTCGATGACGCATCACGCAAAACTCCTTTATCCTTACGCATCCTCCATCGTAAAGTAGCGGCGGAGTTCTTCCAGCTTTTTCGCTCCGATGCCTTTTACGCGGATCAGTTCGTCGATGCTCTCAAAATTTCCGTTCTCTTTACGTTCCCGAATAAAGCTTGCTGCAAGCTCAGAACCAACCCCGGGAATCTGAAGCAGTTCCTCTTCATAGGTTCGGTTTGGATGAATAAGAACCTCATCGTCCTCTTCATCAGCTTCCGCTTTGCTCTCTGATTCACTCTGTTCGTCTTCCTGCGGCACTTCCGAATCCTCTTCCGGTTCGCTGTCCGATGCTGCATCGTTCTCCGGTTCTTCCTCAGCGGCTTCTGCGCCGCCATCTGACTCTGATTCAGCCGGCTGTTCCTTTTCCTCTGCCGGTGCTGAATCCTCTTCCTGCACGTTTGAATCAGCCTCTTCTTTACCCGGTGCCTTTACCGGCTCATCCTCCAGCCAATTCAGCAGGCTGCGTCGTACGGCAGGGAAAAACTTATAGGCTGCTCCTGCTGCAGTTAAAAAAGCGATGATTTTCTTAAGCATGTTCCAGGTCTCCTTCCGTACAGGCAGTCTGAAACTGCGGCCGGCTGTGTGAAACAGTATATCAGCCTTCCGCAGCTGTATCCTCCTGTATCAGGTCTTTTTTATCATATTCCACATTATACCTGGAAACAAACCGGTATAACAGCAGGTTCAGGCAGGATTTTAAGCGTTTATGTCGAATAATACAAGACGCTGAAACCATTGGCCCGCATGAGCCTGGTTTTTATAAGTCGTGATGACCATTATGTGCTTCCTCATTTTCCCACATTCCTTCAGAATTCCCCTAAGCGAATGCCTCTTCATGACATTTTCAGTAAAGGAACGATGTCCTGTGACCTCACCTGCTGTCCATGCCCTGCGCCTGCGCTCACCCAGACTGGCGGAAACTGCCGCCGAGCTCGACCTGCTTTTGCACATAACCGCTTCCATGAAGCAAAAGCAGCCATTTTCTCTGTTAAGCTACACTGTCTTAGACGATGCTTTTCACCTGACGTTACAGCACGAAGGTATTCGGCCGCTCCGCCTTCTGCAGCAGCTAGCCGCCCGTTACCACAACTCCCTGATAGAGTCAGGCCGCGGCCTCGTCCGCAGCGATTTTCAATGCCGGACGCTTGTTACACGCCGCAGCCTGCTCGAAACCGTCAAGTATCATCATCTCCTGCCGGTTTTGCACGATTACCATCCTTCCCCCGATGCCGGAGCACGCTCCAGCTACGCCGCATATATCCGGGAAGAAAACGGTTTTATCGATCGTGAAGCTGTTTTACAGTCCTTTCCTGGAGGCACCGATGCCTTCTGCCGGTTTCACGAGCGCGAGCTTTCTACAGCCGCCTCCAGCCTTCAGCTCCGTGAATATTCGGAGGCTTATCTTACAGCGCTGTATACGGTTACCGGATCGAACACGGTCAATATATAACATTTGCACACCCTCGGCTGATAATCCCTGTTTTTCTCATGCATAAATAGGACTGTAAACGACGAAAAAGCCAGTTATCATACTACTATTGGCCTGATACTTATGCTATACTTGCCTTACTTAAACAGACTGTATAAGAAGGCAGGTGAGGTCGTGCAGGAATCGCTTATCGTGTTAGACGTGCTTTATGACTGGAGGCTTGTGCTGTTCTCGGTGGTCGTCGCCATCGTCGGTTCCTATGTGGCACTGGAGATTAATACGAGATTAACCATCCTTCATTCATCAAAGAATCAGTTTTTATGGATGGGGATCGGTGCCGTCACGATGGGCGTCTCGATCTGGTCGATGCATTTCATCGCGATGTCGGCATTTCAGCTGTACGTTCCGCTCACCTACAATTGGTGGCTCACGGCCTTTTCCGTGCTGCCTGCGATTATCGCTGCGTTTACCGCCTTTTTCGTGCTGCACCGCCTGAAGCTGCGGGCGCTCACCATTCTTGCGGCAGGCCTTTTTATAGGCTTCGGGATTGTCGCGATGCATTACAGCGGCATGCACGCCGTCACGTTTGCAGGTGTCGTGACTCATTCTCCTGCACTCGTTGTCACCGCCTCTACCGTCGCGGTCGTCGTATCGTTTGCGGCGCTGCTCCTGTTTTCCCTGACGAAAAATATCCGCTCGATTCCCGTCCGGGCGCTGGTCGCGTCGGTGATGGGCCTTGCGATCGCTTCGATGCACTATACCGGCATGGCAGGTACGGATTTCTGTCTTCCCACCGGCATGAGCTCCATTATTCAGCCGGAGCCGGTAAGCTCAACGAACGTGTTTGGTGCCGCAACGCTGTTTACAGCCGGCACTATCTTTGTCGCGGTACAGTTTATTCTATACAGTGAAAATCGCTGGTTTAACCGGATGACGTTTACGGATGCCGCAACCGGACTGGCCAACCGCCGCCAGCTGGAAGGACTCTCTGCTGCCGCTCTTCAGCGCTTCGGTGTTGCCTGTGCGCTGGAGATTAACGACATGAAAGACTGGTCGCTGAACTACGGCTATGCTGCGGCGGACCGTCTGACAAAGCAGGCGGCTGAGGCACTGGAAAAGAAACTTCCGCTCCAGGCCGAGCTCTACAAGACGGAGGAAAACCGCTTTACCGTATTCCTCCCCTCTGCACCAAAAGAGGCCATGCGTGAATCGATCGCCGAGCTTGCTCAGCCGATTCAGGCGGAGCTCCCGGAATCAAATCAGATCATGGAGCTTACCTTTTCTGCAGGTGCTGCCTGTGCAGTTGATAAAAAACCGCTCGCTGAATTATTGAAGGAACTGGATCACGCGCTCAGAACGTCACTGCGAACGAAGCGGGACATTGTGTTTTACGATGAAGACGCAGCCGAGCAGGTTCGTGAAGAACGGATCATTCAGGAGCTTCGGCATGCGATTACCGAAGAGACGCTCGAAGCATATTACCAGGTGAAAGTCGATTTGCAGACGATGCGCTCAGAAAAAGTAGAGGCGCTTGCCCGCTGGACGCACCCGGAGCTGGGGATGATTTCACCGGGTGAATTTATCCCAGCCGCAGAGCGGGCCGGACTGATTGTGCCTCTGACCGAATACATGCTGCACCGCGTCTGCAGGCAGCTTCTGGAGTGGGATCAGTCCAGTGTACCTGTCCGGGAAGCGGCCCTGAACCTGTCTCCGGTCCACTTTCAGGCGGTCGGTGCGAACAAACGGATTCAGGATATCGTCTCCGGCTACGGGCTCGATCCCGGCCGAATTGAACTCGAAATCACGGAAACGGCGATGATGCGCAACCTGGAAACAGCAGTTGCCCAAATGGAGGATCTCCGCGCGTTCGGCTTCCGGCTTGCGTTAGACGACTTCGGCACCGGTCTGTCGTCGCTTACGTACCTGCAGCAGCTGCCGGTGCATACGTTGAAAATTGACCGCAGCTTTATTTCGCGTCTGACCCGGTCCCCGGAAGATCAGGCGATCGTGAAATTAATGATCGATTTCGCAGCAACGACCGGTCTGCACGTAGTCTGTGAAGGAATCGAATCCCGCGAAGAACTGCTTGCCCTGAAGCTCATGGGCTGTCAGGACGGTCAAGGCTTTCTCTTCCAGCGTCCCGTTCCCGCTTCGGAGATAACCATCCGCTACGACTTGGATCTCACCTCCTGAACAACGAAAAAAGCTGTCTCAGGTGATACACGGAGACAGCCGTAGTAAAAATGGCACAGCCAGCCCAGATTCGCAGGCAAAGCTGTGCTTTTTCGTACAAACGATCAGCTTACTTTACCGTCCATTTTTTCCTCAATCAGATTGCCGACGCGCGCCAGCAAAATTGTCACGATAACCGCCGTTACAGCAAGACCGTAAAATCCGGCCGCAATACTGATGCCGACTCCGCCGACGAAAAAAATCATCGCCGCTGACGTCAGTCCCGTCACGTTAAAGCCGTCTTTTAAAATAACGCCCGCACCGAGAAAGCCAAGTCCGGAAACGATCTGCGCCGCGAGACGCATCGGATCCATCATGATATTGTCAGACATCTCTGAAAAGTGTACGACGCTGTGTATCGAAATCAGCGTGATCAGGCAGCAGGAGGCGCAGACGTACATATATGTTTTGATGCCGGCTGGTTTGCTTTTGGAGTAGCGGTCCCAGCCGATCAGAAAGCCAATGACCGCGCTGCCGATAATTTGCAGCAGCATCACCGCGTACGGGGTAACGTAACTGCCGACTGACGTGATATCCACCATAACCAGCCACTCCCTTCCATGTGTTACTGTAAGTATACCGGAAACTGTCTTTTCTTAAACAGACGATTTTCATTTTACCCGGTTATTTAGTATCATAGAGAGTACAGGAGGTGGCGCGGATGAGCGAAGAAAAAGAAGAACTGCAAGAAAGAGTGATGGCCGAGCTGGAAAACGTGGTGGACCCGGAGCTAGGCATCGATATCGTCAATCTCGGGCTCATTTATGAAATCCAGCTTGATGACAACGATAACGTCACGGTTCTGATGACCCTGACTTCCATGGGCTGCCCGCTTGCAGGAACAATCGTAAGCGATATTAAAACAGCGCTGCAGGAGCTTCAGGAAATTCAGGAAATCGGAGAGGTCGATGTGCAGATCACGTTCAACCCTCCGTGGGATAAAAAAATGATGTCCCGCTATGCGAAGCTTGCCCTTGGTGTAGCCGACAACTAAAAAGAAAAACAGAGCTCCGCGGTGCGCCGCGGAGCTCTGAGTTTAGACAAAGTCGGTTTAGGTGAATCATGTTGCATCTGCCTGTATCTACGGGCACTCGCTTTCCGGAGGGAACGGGCTCAGCTAATCGCTTCCTCCTGCTGTCGGAAGCGCTGGATCTTCACCTCGTTCTGATCCTCACGGAGTCGAGGCCCTTCGATGTCGGCAGCTGGCAGTACGGTTCAACTGTGTCGTTACGGTTGGCACGAGCTTATAAGATGCAGATGAACCTTTCGTTATGCGATGTTTCTACGTGGAACAGCACTGCCTGTACGTTATCGAATTCATCAATAAAGCCAAAAAGCAGTCGCGTCTGCCTATCGTAACGTTATACTTCAATAAGCAGATCTGTTTTCTCAGACGTGTCCGGCGGGGGAGCAACAAGCAGTCTGAAGATTCAGTGCCGTTCAGATCTGTGAACGGCATGAACGCACGAGTGAAGCCTCATAGCCGTTCGATCTTGAACGGCATGAAAAGCGCGAGTGGAACCGGACCGGGTCTTAAAGGCTTCTCGCGAGAAGCCTGTGTCCGTGTGAAGCCGCGCCATCCTACGTGCCTATCTTCCATTCATACAGGATCCCCCTGAGAAATGGCTGAGGACAAGTCCACGGCAGGCTCGGTAAGAAGAGGGGAAAGACAACCAAACGAATAAACACGTAAGAAGATTTACTTTGTCAACAGCTAAAGCTCCGCGGTGCGCCGCGGAGCTTTTTTCGTTTGCGCTGTGATAATTGGCTTGGAGACGGGTATAGAGTCGTTGAAGGGAGAGGATTAAACATGGTTACGATGATACTTGTCGGTCTGACGCTGCTCCTGCTCGGGGCGACACTCGTCAGCTACTTGCGACATAAACGTTTTCAGGGAAGCCGCGTTCATATGGGGCTGCTTATTCATATGTTTTTTTGTGCTCACCGCGATTACCATCGGATTTACATTCATTTACTAAATACTGAATCTGCAAGGTCCGATCTTGCACGTGAACGACCCGACTGATGATTTCTGGGACCCGTCCTTTATGGACTTGCTGTACTTCAGCGGAGTGACGATTTTGTCCGTTGGTTACGGTGATTTTGTTCCGATCGGCGCCGCCCGCTTCTTTGCCCTGCTTCAGGCAGCGCTCGGGCTGCTCGTGCCGTCTGCGTTTTTCATGACGATGCTCGGGGAAAAGATACAGGAAAAGCATAAGTAAAGGAGCTAACGCCGTGAAACCCCTATTGACGATGCAGTGGGAGCACGTTTTGTTTTTACATTGGGAGGCTGACGCAGAGGCCTTCCAGGCGCAGCTCCCGGAAGGAATGGAGCTCGATACGTTCAACGGCCGGGCGGTACTCGGCATTATTCCGTTCTGGATGACGGGCATCTCGCTTACCCGTCTGCCAGCTTTGTCCCGCCTGTCTTTTCCGGAACTGAACTTACGAACCTACGTCCGCGTAAACGGTCGGCCCGGCATTTATTTTTTCTTTTTAGATGCGAGTCACCCGCTCGCCAATCGGATTGCGAATACATTTTTCCTGCTGCCGTACCGGCCTGCCCGCTTTCACGTAAGCGACAAAGGAGCCGTTTCGTTTCAGCACCGGCAGAAGCAGGGGGAAACGTTTCACGTCCGCTACCGTCCGGACAGTCCCGTGTTTGAAGCGGAACACGGCAGCTTCGCATGGTGGGCAACGGAACGCTATCATTTTTTCACGAAAAAAGCAGGGTCGATCTGGCAGGGAGACATCCAGCACCGTCCGTGGCCGCTTCAGAAGGCATCAATGACGATACTCGATAATACGATTTCATCGCGGAATATGCAGCCTGGCCGTATGCTGGATCCACTCTACAGCAGAAAGCTCGCCGTTACCGCGGCAGGAATAAAGCGGGTTCAGCTCTAACGGCTGACCCGCTCTTTTTTTTGGCTCCGTGCCTGATGAAAAGCCTGCTTTCGCTCCTCAAGCGACGCATCCAGGTCGACGATCGGAAACGGATATGTCTGTCCGAGCTCGACCGCGGCTTCCTTCAATCCTCTTTCATCGAGCTTAAACGGTTCGTAAATGTATTTATTCGGGACATAGTTGAGCTCCGGCAGAAAGAAGCGGACGAAGTCACCTTTTGAATCGTAGCGTTTGCCTTGATTGACGACGTGAAACGCGCGAAATTCCTTTGCATCCGATCCGACACCGGCGACATACTGCCAGTTGCCGTAGTTGCTTGCGACATCGTGATCGAGCAGGTGCGCTTCAAACCAGGCAGCACCCCAGCGCCAGTCGATGCCGAGGTTTTTCGTGAGAAAGCTCGCCGTATTCTGACGGCCCCGGTTGGACATAAAGCCGCACTCCTTTAACTGACGCATCGACGCGTCGATCAGCGGATAGCCGGTCATCCCGTCACACCAAGCCTGAAACAGCTCTTTATCGAGCTTCCATTCAATCGGCAGCTGCTGAAGCCCTTCTGCCAGAAACATATCTCTGCCCTTTTTTCGCATGAGCAGATGAAAAAAGTCCCGCCACAGCAGCTCGAAAAAGAGCCAGTAGGTCGAGTCGTTAGCGTGTACTTCCTCCTCAAACCGCTTCAGCTCCCAATAGACTCTACGCGGGGAAAGTGAGCCGGAAGCAAGCCACGGTGAAAGCTTCGAGCTGTCGTTAAAAACGAGCATGCCATTGCGTCGTTCCTTATAATCGAGAATATCGCGCGATTCGAATAAATAAGCCTGCAGCCGGCGCAGCCCTTCCTGCTCGCCGCCGTTGACGAACGTCTGCACATCGAGGCTGCGGAACGCTTCCATCAGTTTTTCGCCCGATGCGGCGTGCTCTTCCAGATAAAGGGGCTGCTGTTCCTTTGGCGCCGCGGCCTCCTCGCGCGGGAGAATGTCCTGCTTCTCCACTTTTTTGCGGAAGCCGGAAAAGCCTTTCGGCAGCTCGGAAATGGCAAACGGCAGATCCTCTGTATGCAGCAGCGTATCGCCCTCGTACCAGATGACGGGAATGCCGGCTTGTTCCGCTGCTTCCGCCACCGCCTTTTCGTCCACCTGTTCCTCTGTTCCCGGGTATGTGTAAGCGTGGATCCGCGTAACGTGAAAGCGGTCAATCCAGTCTGCCGCCTCCTGGCCGGCCTCTCCTTCAGCAAGCATAAGCGGTACGCCGATTTGGGACAGCTGCTGGTGAATCTCCAGCAGAGACTCGATTAAAAATTTATGCCGTTTCGTATCTTCACGCGCGAACCCTGCTTCCGTCAGCTCCTGACGCCGCCGATTAAATAGATAGCCTGCCATTACCGGGGTATCGGTTTCGAGCGCCTCTGAGAGCGGAGCGTGATCATGTACGCGCAAATCGCTGCGCAGCCAAACCAGTTCCATGCCTTTTCACCTCGCTTCTGTTACGTGCTCTATTCCCCGCTGTGCCGGGAAAGAAACAAGCAGTCTTGGATTATGTATAATGGAGACAGGGAAAAAGAAGCAGGACAGAGGAGGATGAGACATGAAAATCAAAACAGCACTCGTACAAATGGACGTCGTCTTCGGTGATCCCGGGGCGAACCGGCGGAAGGTCAAACAAGCGGTGGAAGACGCCGTCGCAGAAAAAGCTGACGTGATCGTCCTGCCGGAGATGTGGACGACCGGCTATGACTTTGATTTCATTAAAGAAGAGCTCGAGGACGAAGCTTCGGACACAATTTTATTTTTACAGGAACTTGCCCGCGGCCATCGTGTGAACCTGATTGCAGGCTCTGTGGCGAAAAAAACGGAAGACGGTACGTTCAATACGCTGCTCGTGTTTAACCGCCACGGCGGTCTCCGCAAGGAATACAGCAAAGCGCATCTGTTCCGGCTTATGAATGAGGAAAAGCACCTGACGCAGGGAGACGAGGGCGGTATGTTTAAGCTGGAGCACGGCTATGCGGCCGGGTTTATCTGTTACGACATCCGCTTTCCGGAATGGATGCGCACGCACATGCTGCATCCGAAGTTTACACCGGACGTGTTTTACGTCGTCGCCGAATGGCCGAAAGCGCGGATTGAGCAGTGGCGTGCACTGCTGATTGCCCGCGCGATTGAAAACCAGGTCTTTGTCGTCGCCTGCAACCGCACCGGTTCGGATCCAAACAATGCGTTCGGCGGCCATTCCCTCGTGATCAGCCCGCTCGGTGAAGTACTCGCTGAAACCGGCGAAGAGGAAACGACGCTTTACGCGGAGTTTGATACCGAAGACGTGCAGGAGATCCGCGAAAACATTCCCGTCTTTCAGGACAGACGAACGGATTTATACCGCCAATAGGAAAAACACCACCGGCGCATCAGGCTTCCGGTGGTGTTTTCGTTTCGGACAGATTACTGGAAAAAGATCAGGTTAACCGCGGCGAGCGCAACGGTGATCCCTGCAATGCGGCGCATATTATCCTGCGACAGCTTCTTGAAGCAGGCGACGCCGAGCCTAGTGCCGACGAGCACCGTCAGCAGTCCGACTGCGAAATAAAATGGAAATTCGGAGGAGAAATCTCCGTTAAACGCATGCAGCAGCACCGTCGTTAAATTGGTCACGAAAAACGTGACCTGCAGGTTGGCGCTGTAGCGGTATTTGCTGTCTGCGAACAGCAGCATCATGACGACGACGAAAAATGGGCCTCCGACGGCATAAATGCCGCCGACAAATCCGCCGAGAAAGCCAAATACGACCGGAATCCAGATCGTTTCCTTTGGAAGCATCTGCGCATATTTACTCCCGAAAAATAAGTAGGCCGTTACGAGCAAAAGAAACAAGCCGAGTATGTCGCGCATGACGTCAAGCTCTCCGTACGCGGAGAGAACGAGAAATCCGCCAAAGCGGCCGACGAATGCTGCTGATAGAATGACGAGCAGCGAGCGCCAGACGATATGCCGGCGCAGTTGCCAGGCGATGCTTGTACACACCACAAGTGCAAGAGAAACGACGAGCAGCGTGCTGTCCTTAACGGTAAAAATAAGCGGCATGAAGCTCATCGCAATCAGGCCAAATCCGAAGCCGCTTACCCCCTGGACAAAGCTTCCTGCCAGTAGAATAATGGTAATCAGTAACAGTTCGATCCACATACATAAAACCTTGCTTTCTATTTATCATTTTCAGCCGCTGAGGAGGACTTTATGGACGTCATCACCGTCGCGACCGCCATCTCTGTGATGGGCATTATTATTGGAATAGGCGTGCTGCTTTCCTCCAGAATGGAAATCGGCACGCAGGCAAAACAGGTTCTCGTCATCACCGTGCTGAACGTCGCGGTCCCATCCGTCATTTTAAACGGTGTATTCAACACTGATGTGTCCGATGACCTGCTCCGCCAGGTAGGGATCATATTCGGTCTTTCCGTCGGGCTGCATCTTGCTGCCGTCGTACTCGCTCTCGGCATGGCGAGACTGCTCGGCTTTACAAGCACAAAAGCGCGGCAGCTGACCGTGCTTGCCGCACTCGGCAATACCGGGTTTATCGGCATCCCGCTTTGCGCAACAATCTTCGGTCCGGTCGGCGGCCTGCTCGCAGCTGTCGTCGACGCGGGACTCGACTTTGTCGTTTTTACCGTCGCGATCTATCTGCTGCAGGCTGGCAGCAGCTTTCGTCTGCGTCAGCTGAAGTCGCTCTTGAACCTGCCGCTTGCCGCCGTCATTGTCGGAATCAGCTCGGCCTTTATCGGCTTTGAACCGCCTGCCGTCGTACGCCAGCTGGTTGAGCTGCTTTCCGGACTCGCGGCGCCGCTTGCTATGCTCTATATCGGCATTCTGCTGCAGCAGCTGCTTGCTAGAACCGGGTTCCGGATCGAAGCAGCCGTCTTCTTCCCGCTCGTCTTCCGGCTGCTTCTGTTTCCAGGGCTCATGCTGCTCCTGCTCGCTGCGCTTCCACTGGCCGAGCTCACGCGCAACGTGCTGATCATTTCGTTAAGCATGCCGACCTTTATGCTCGCGGCAATCCTCTTTTCCCGCTACACCGATCAGGAGGATACGGCGGTCATGACGATCTCGTTTTCCACGATTTTATCCCTTGCGACGATTCCGCTTATCACGTATGTGAGTCTGTTGCTTTTTTAGAGCTGCCGGCATACGTCAGCTTACGCCAGAGCGCCTCCATTGGGCCATACTGCCAGCGCCTCAGAATGATCGGACTCCACCAGAGCTGGAGGGCGACCACGGCGATCACGACGATGACGTTGCCTGTGACAGTCAGCGTATTGAACAGGCCGCTGACGTGAATGAAGAGGACGATCAATACCGTATGGCTCAAATAGTTCGTCAGCGCCATGCGCCCCATCGCACCGAACCGGTTCAGCAGCGGCCCAGCGCCGCGGGACGTGACGTACAACGTAATCGCGCTGATGTAGACGAGCGCAAGCGGCAGAGAGCCGATCCGGAGCAGCAGGTCATACTGATAAATGACTCCCGGATCCGTAAAGAACGTATCGGATAAACGCATCGGAATCATCAGCGCAAGAAACGGCACCGCGGCGATCAGTCCGCCGATGAGCATTCGCTTAAACACGATCCGCTTTTCAGCAGCACGCTGAAACCACTCTTTTTTTGCTGCATAAAACCCGAATAAAAACAGGCCGAGCACGTAGGGAATCAACAAAGGGATCTGCCCAAGCACAAGCAGCACTTCTTCCTGAAACCGGAACTGCCAGTACGCCGCGCTAAAAAACGGCACTTCATAGGCAGCTTCTGCTTCGTCCAACACGTTGTAGCCGGTTGCCTGCATCGCTTTCATGAACGAGTCCGGAATGAGCAGCTGCGTTGAGTAAAATAAGAAAAATACCCCGAGCAGCACCAGGCTCCAGACGAGCAGAAACTTCTCTCTCACTTTATAAAACAGCAGCAGGAAAAATCCGCCGACAGCGTAGTAAAGCAAAATGTCCCCGACCCAGAAGACGATCAGGTGCAGCAGGCCGAACACACCGAGTGCCAGCAGCCGCTTGACGAACAAGCGCCGCTCCGGCCACCCCTTCGCTTCTGCTCGCGTCATAAATAAGTAAAAACCGATCCCGAATAAAATCGAGAACGTCGAAATAAATGATCCTTCAATGAAAAATTCAATCAGTGCCGCCAGAATGTTATCGAACGCCGTTTCCGGCTGCGCCTGAATTCCGTACGCCTCTTTGAAAAAATCAAGAGACGTCATAATATGTACGTTAATCAGCAAGATCCCCATCAGCGCAATCCCGCGGATGATGTCGAGCGTCTCCACCCGCTCGTGTTGTTCGACTCCACGCATGCCTCCCACACCCCTTTTCTGTACGTTCCACGTTCTACTATACTATGTTTCCCCGCCGCTTGGAAAATTTCTCATCGATCGGCAGCGTTTCGGGCCGCTGTACCGAAACGCTTCCTTCTGCAAGGATCAGACCGGGTGCCTGCCCGGTTTCCTTATCAAGCAGTTGGATGATTGGTCCGGATGTTCCTTTTGATCGGCGTTACGTTGCGTCAGTTACGTTGCCTCCCTGTTACGTTACTTTGCAAGCTTGCCGCCGCACCCGAATCCCGAAAAAACACGCTGCGGAGGAGATCCGCAGCGTGCTTCCCTCTTACTGTTTTTCAATCTGTACATTATCGATGACGAGATGCTCGTCATCGGTGCTGCGTACGGAGAAGATCAGCTCGGCTTCTGCATCGCCGGGTGCTGTGTATTCCCACGTCACTTCCGTCCAGTCTCTGCCGTCAAGCACCGTATACGGAGAGTAGTTACTGTAGTTGTTTCCGTGCAGTCCTTCCGCGAACATCGCATTCCGGATTTCGCCGGTGCCCTTCACCTGAAACGTCACTGTGTACGTCGCATCTGCTTCAATCTGATAGCGCTCGGATGTGAAGCGGTTGTGCGACGTGCCCGTGTTCACAAGCTGCGCTGCTTTTTCACCGGAGAAAGCATCATCAGACTCGTTTACCCGCGACTGAGCGATGTTGCTCGCTCCGCCGAACCAGGCAACGGGCAGTCCGCTTTCCCACTGTTCGAAATCAGCATTTTCCAATGTTTCCAGTGCAGCTTCGTTAGAGAGAACGCGCACGTCCAGCGTGAGCAGACCGCGGTTTCCGGAGCTGTCGACCGCTTCGTAGCGGACGGTATAGCTGCCGGCACGGTCCGGATCGACGTTGTTCGTTACGTCCACCTGATCCGTGATGTCGCCGTCAACGTCATCGACGGCTGTCACTTCCGGCACGTCAAAAGAATCGCCGGCATTGATTTCCACGTATGGATTTTCGTTCAGCGCCTCATCCACGAAGCGGATTTCCGGAGGCGTTACGTCGCCCATGTCGTAGTCCGGGTCGATGTCCGGAATCGTCAGCTGGACCATGATCGGATCATGGTCGCTCGCACGACCGTGCACTTCCATGAACTCGGAGTTAATCGCCATCGCATCGACATCCAGCCCATCCTGCAGATGGTCGGAGACGAGAATGGAATCCAGTGACTGGGAGCTTCCGTTGTAGTTATACGTATACTGCTCGCTGCGCGGCAGCTCGTAAATCGCGTTGTACAGCCCGCCCTGATCCACAAGCGCCTCAACCGGCGGGGACCATGGGAAATCGTTAAAGTCTCCAAGCACAACGACGTTCGGATCTTCCGCCTTTTCATTAAGCTCTGCGACAAAGTCCCCGATAACGTTCGCAATTTCCAGACGCTGCTCGCGGCTGCCTTGTACCGGTGGCTGGACCATGCCGAATGGAGCAAGGTCGCCCCGCTTCGAGTTCCAGTGGTTGCCAATCACGTAGACCGGCTCGCCTTTAAAGACAAATTCCGAAATGACCGGCTTGCGGGAGCTGCGGAATGCATCGTTGCCCGGGTCAATAAAGCCGGTGCCGTGGCTCAGGCTGCCGTCTTCGGCAATTTGCACCGCTTCTTCCGGATCAGCGACGCTGTCATCTGCCAGCTGGACGCGGTCGGTGCGGTAAATGTGACCGACGCGGATGTTGCCGCCCGGAATACCGCCGTCCATGCCGTCAACCGGCGCGACGTCCGTCCACGCGTACTGCGGTCCACCCTGGCTGCGAATTTCATCAATCAGTCTCTGATAGCTTTCACTCGCATCTGTATTACCGCTGTCTGTCGTACCATCATTATCCATTACTTCGACGAGCGTGATAATATCCGGTGCGTTCAGCTCGTTCGCCATGGAGTTGGCTAGACGCTCTGTTTTCTCACGCGGAACACCAGGATAATAGTTTTCCACGTTGTACGTGGCAACAGTCAGCTGATCGTCTTCAAATGAGATCGTCGTTTCATCACGGCGCTCGTTTCCGCCGTCCATGAGCTCCGGCAGGCCGTTTACTGGCTCCAGCTTGAAGTTGCCGAAGTTGTAGCCGATGACGCCTGTAATGCTCTCTTCAAAATAGTCGCCTGTTTTTGCGACCGTGCCGCGCGGTGCGTTAACAAACATAATTTCCGTGTTCAGCTCTGCGTCAAAAGCTGATTCTTCGAGGTAGACACCGCCGGAATCCGTCCGGTTTTCAATACCCCACTCTTCCGAAATAACCGTCAGTTCGTCGTATTTCTGCGGTCCAGTAACGGTAACCTGTCCTGGAATTTCGACGAGCATGCCTTCGAGGCTTTCGTAAAAGTCGAGTGCATTTGCTTCTGCATCAAAGGTAGCCGGGTCGTAAATATCGTACGTATCCGGATCAGCTGTGAGCACTTCCGGAATGTCGCGGTCTACGCCGATCACAATCGGATCGGGCACATCGTTGCCGCTTGAGATCACGTTGATCGCAGATCCTGTAATCTGCGTCGTCGTGAGATCATCATTTCCATCAAAACCGTTTTCTTCCCACTCGACGACGGTTCCGTCAACTGCAACGAGATCGCCGACAGAGGTTCCGTGATTGGAGCGGAAAACAAACACCCCTTCAGACGTGTTCACGTCGCCGTCCGATTCAGCGCTTTGGAAATAAAAGCCGTTGTTTTGCGTGTGCGTGACAATCCCTTCGACACCGCGGACTGCCTGATCGACATACGGTGAAATGTGGGAGGACCCCTGAATATCGTAGATTTCCACCTCACCAGCTTCTGCGCGAAGCGTGTACGTAAAGGTTTGCACCGCGCTCGGCTCCAGGTCTTCACGGAATGCCGCAGCGCGGATTTCCATATCCTCATCTACGACAATCGGCCCTTCATAAAGCGTGCTGTCCGTCGTCGGGTCAGAGCCATCGACCGTGTAATAAATAGCTGCGCCGCTCGTTGCCGTGCGGAGCGTCACTTCCGTACCGGAAGCAACTTCCCCGGAATCAGGAGAAGCAGTGACTGCCTGCACCATTCCGGCATCTTCCAGGATGTCCGCATTGTCGCGAGGCATCAGCTTATTTTCGCAGAAATGATAGTTCACGACGCCGGTGATCAGATCATAATCTGTCTGCTCCAGCAGATCACCCCACGCACCGAGTAAGCGAAAATCGTTTCCGTCGCCGTCAAGTGCGTCAAAGTCGTTAAAATCGGTATTATCAAGTACGGATACATCCTCGATTTGAATCAGCTTTGCCTGCACATCGTCTGCATCCTGCTCAAAAAAGGAAGCATCTACCAGCTCAGGTTCAATCGCGTTCACATCTGCTTCCACGAGCTCGGAGTCCGTCACAAGCAGCTGCTTCATGTCACGGAACTCATCCAGTGTTCCTGTAAACGATACAACGTCGCCGCGGTCATAGCGGCTTCCGAGTTCCGATCCGCGGACGAGAAGAGCTGCCGTCTCGTCTTCGATGTACATGTTTGTCTGACCACCCTCTTCAAACGCGGCCGTCACTTCACCGGAAACGGTCCAGAACTCATCCGCGCCGACTTCCTGGCTGCGGACGTCAGCGATGGACATGCCGTCTTCTTCGTCTTCATCTTCTTCAGGCGCAAAGTTAAACGAAGCTGCTGTACCGTTTACGATGAGCTCACCTGCAAGACCATCCAGGCTGTCGTTCTCATGAAAAACGGTCAGCTCGGAGCGGTTTTGACGGGTAACTTCCTGATCCGTTACTTCCGGCTCTAGCGTCTCTCCGTTGTCCAGCTCAACGGAAATATCCAGCATCCTTTCTGCAGGAATCCCTGCCGGGTAGGTTTTATCAAACTGAACGGTGAAACTTGTTTCATCCTTCACGTCAACGGAGCGGACTTCCCGATCCGGACCTTGTGCTGATGCGGCCGGAAGGTAGCCGGAAATCATCAGCGCTGCTGCCAGTACAATAACTAGCAGTTTTTTTGCGGTGTGCTGCATCGTATGCATATGTATGTCCTCCTTTTAAGGTATGAGTTGAGCGTAGCACGCACCTCCTTTTCCTGCCATGCAGGACTTCAGATGACAGACCTATTTGACGGTGCCTTATGTCCCTTGCGCTTTATACGAACGTACTTTCGTCATTCCTTGCCCTGCATCGATTTCGAACAATTCTGTGAGCTGGCGCTGTTTTATGTATCCGTTTACATCTGTAACAATATTCATCCTTGCTTCACACTAAAACAAGATAAGCCTGTTTTTCAGGATAAATTTGGATGTGAAAACAACTGTCTCTTTCACCCTTCGGTCCACATAAATAATACACTGTTGAGCCGGCACCTTGGTAAAAGCGATGCCTTAAGCCGTCCCATGCTGAGCGCTCTCTTTCCATTCATTCATAAAAATACCCTTCCTGCGTCTTTAGACTCAGAAAGGGGTATTTACATACGATTGCATTAAACTTTATAGGAAAGTCACACGGCGTGAAGCCGCTGCATCAGCCTCCAGATGGACTCCCGTTTTTTATAAAGCTCGTGCGCTTCTTCGAGTGTAACGGCACGAAAACCAATTTCATCATCCGGAATCAGCTGGGCCGCAGTGGACAGATCCTCCTGAATGACGGCGCCGATGCGTGGATAGCCGCCTGAAGTCTGCCGGTCGGCAAGCAGCAGAACCGGACTGCCTCCTGACGGGAGCTGGATCATGCCGGGGACAGTGGCATCCGATACGCCGGTATTTCCTCCTGCAATCGGAAGCTCCGGCCCCTTGAGCCTGATCCCCATCCTGTCGAGCTCGCTGCTGACATGAAAAGAGGTCTGATAAAATGCCTGCAGCGCAGAGGATCCGATCAGCTCCTGGTCCGGTCCTTCAATGATGCGCAGCGTCCGCCTGCTGTAATCCGGCTGCAGCTCGAAAGGCAGCCTTCTGCGTCCTGGCATTTTGTACGCCGCTCCGATGTCAAGGACGTCTCCCGACCGAAGTTCACGCCCGTCCAGTCCGCCCAGACCGGCACGTACAAACGTAGAGCGGCTGCCTGCGGCAAGCGGTACGGAAATGCCGCCGTGAAAGGCGATATATGCTCTTGCTCCCTGCTTCGGCTCGCGAAACGCAAGCCTCGATCCCTTTTTCATCGGCACCGATGTCCACATCGGCAGCGCACTGCCATCCAGCTCCGGGGACAAGTCAGCACCGGTTACAGCGATGATCAGATCGTCATTTGCCGTGAGCTCCGGTCCCATCATCGTCACTTCAAGGCCAGCCGCTCCTGCTGTGTTGCCGACGAGCAGATTCGCCCAGCGAAGCGCCCAGCGGTCTACAGCTCCGCCAGTTGGTATTCCGTGACGGAGCTGGCCGAATCGGCCTTCATCCTGAATAGTTGTTAAAAGTCCCTGCTTCGTAATCGTGATTGATTTCATACGACCGCCTCCGGTGCAGTGACGTTTACTCCGGCCTGTTCAAGCCGGTACCGTATAGCTTGTGCGGTTTCGACGGCGTGTCGGCTGTCTCCGTGCACGCAGATTGTTTCGACTTCCAGCTTTATGATGCGGCCGTCTGAGGCGGTTACCTGCCGGCGCAACGCAATATCCTCTGCCTGGACCGCTGCTTCCTCCGCGCTTTCAAGCAGCGCCCCCTGCTTCGTTCTCGGTCTGAGCGTGCCGTCCGGCTCATAGCGCCGGTCCGCAAACGCTTCCCGAACTGCCGTGAGGCCCTGTGCCATAGCCGCTTTTTCCAGCTGGCTGCCCGGCGGTGCAAAAATCGCGTGTACTCCCGCAGCTTCTGCTGCACGGACGACTGCTTCTGCTGCATATTCGTCAGCGGCAGCATGATGATACAGCGCACCGTGCGGCTTCAGGTGGCGGACGTGCGTGCCATTAGCTCTGCAGAAAGCCTGCAGCGCGCCGGTTTGATACAGCACGAGTGCATAGATTTCTTCCGGACTCACTGCCATCATTCTCCGGCCAAAGCCGGCGAGATCCTGAAATCCAGGATGAGCCCCGATCGCCGTATCTGTTGCGGCAGCGAGCTCTACCGTCCGCTTCATCACCTGCGGGTCACCTGCGTGAAAGCCGCACGCAATGTTAATCGAGGTAATCGATCTCATCAGCTGTTCGTCATTTCCTAATTCATAGGCGCCGAAGCTTTCGCCTCCGTCGCCGTTCATATCGATCATCACGGCTGCCGCGCCCCTTTCCTGTACTCGTAGGCCCCTGCTTCTATTTGCTCACAAATGCGCGTATACACGTCTTCACTTACGGGCTTAAAGACGACGGTATCCCCTGCTTCAAGCAGCACCGGCGGTTCCCGCCGGTTATCATACAGTCTGACAGGCGTTCGCCCGATCAGCTGCCAGCCCCCGGGGGAAGCGAGCGGATAAATACCGGTCTGACTGCCGGCAATCCCGACCGATCCGGACGGCACCTCCCGTCTTGGCTTCGCGTGACGAGAGAGGGTGAGGCTTTCATCCATGCCCTCCAAATACGGAAAGCCTGGCATAAACCCGAGCATGCGCACCGCATAAACCGGCGCTGTATGCCGTGAGATAAGCTCCTCTTCTGTCAGTTCCAGTTTTGCTGCCGCGTCCGTAAGATCCACTCCGTAAGATCCGCCGTAGCAGACCGGGAGCTCCCAGCACACGCCCTGTGACGATTCCGTCTCCTGCTGGGCCTGAAGAAGCTGGTTTATGTCGTCTGCCAGCGTGTCCGGATCAGACTCCAGCGGATCGTAAAAAATCGTCACAGCATGAAAGGCCGGCACCCATTCGCGCACCCCGCGCGGACGATGCTTCTGAAGCAGCTGTGTCAGCATGCGCACATCTGCGGCGGCCGTTTCAGGTGGAAAGGCTGCACGTACAGCGGTATCACCGTAAGCGTGGATCATCGGCTTCATACGGTCCCTCCTCCAGTGGAAATTCAAGACAGAATAACGTCTTGCCTTGCTGCGATTCCATTAAATAAATCGAGCCTTGATGATTGTCCATCATCCGTTCTGCGATCGGCAGACCTAAACCTGTTCCATTTTTTTTCGTTGTCGTAAACGGTGAAAAGAGCTGCTCCTGTGTACTGTCCGGAATACCAGGGCCGTCATCTACGAACTCAACGCAGTAAAGATTTCTCCGTCGCTGACCGAAAATCGATATTTTTCCCTTTCCGTCCATCGCTTCCGCACTGTTGCGGATCAGGTTATGAAAAATCTGCTTAATCTGATCCGGGTCTGCCTGCACCGGCACCCGTTCCATATCAAGTGTGAACGCAATGTTTTTCGTTTCCGCCGTCCGTTCCACAAGCGGCATAATTTCTTCGACGACGTCTTCGAGAATAAGCTCCTCATAGGACGGGTCACGAGGCTTCGCCAGCAGCAGCATATCCTCAATGATGCCGTTGATGCGGGTAATTTCCTTCAGCAAAAGCTCCAGCCTGAACCGCTCCCGCTCCTCCTCCGGCAGCGACTGCTGCATCAGCTTCAAAAAGCCGTCAATCACAGCAAGCGGGTTGCGGATTTCATGAGCCGCCCCTGCAGCGAGTGAACCGACGAGGGCGAGCTTTTCCGTATGCTGCACCTGCTGCTCAAGTGCCTCCGTGTCGGTGATGTCGATGAAATAAAACAGCTTGCCGATCGTCACCCGATGCTCATTGACGAGCTCTGCCTGTGAGCAGAGGAAAATCTGCTCTTCCTCCTTCTCATTTGTCACGAACACTTTTTCATTTTGAAAAATTTCTTTTGACGACAACAGCTTCCAGAAGTTCTGCATGCCGTCCTGCCTCGCCGCAAGCTCCGGCAGCTCGTCTTTATTAAACCCTGCACCGAGCACGTCGCGCGCCGTTTTATTCAGGCGGATTTCGCCTCGTTTTTCATCGGACGTCACGACGCCGACCGGAAGCGAATCCAAAATCTGCTCGCGGTACATTTTATCGAGAATAAGAAGATCAAAAGAACGCTTCAACTGCTCGGAAAGCTTGTTGACCGAATGAGCCAGCGGAATAAGCTCCGGTTGGTTCACGCCGCTTATTTGTTCGCCGTAGTTTCCTTCTGCGATATAGTGCAGCTCGCGCTGAAGCCGGTTGACCGGTCTCGTCAGCCCGGAACTGATCCGATAGGCCGCTACGAGCGCCAGCACGAATACGGCTGCAGCCGTCAGGACGAGCAGGTCGAGCGACTCCTGAATGATGGAAGTAAACCTCCCCTGCTGTGTCTCCAGCATCTCCGTCACCTGTGTCCGTTCAGCTGCAAGTCTGACTCGAAACGTCTCAAGCTCATCCATGTAGTCTGTTTCTAACAAGCTCGCCGCCTCTGCTTCATTGCCGATATCGAGCAGGCCGCTAACCTGATTAAATACGAGAAAATCGAGCCGCTGCAGCTGCACATTCGCAGGCTCGAGCTGAGCAGGAGGCGGGCCGTACGCCTCACGCATTGAAGCCTCCCCCTCGTCCCTGAACGATTCATAACCTTCAATAAAGCCGCAGCAAAAGTCAGTCTGAATGCCCATTTGTATGTATTGTTCCTTCATCAGCACTTGGGATTCCCAGTGGGAAAGCCATACGAGCTCAGGCACCTGATCTTCGGTGATCGACTCACTGACGTCGTGAATTTCCCCTAGCGACTGGATAAAGAAAAAAGAAAGGCTGACCAACAGACCGGTCAGCAGAAGCAGCACCGCCATAATTTTGGCGCGCAAACTCCACGTTCGCTTCTCTCCGTCCATCCGGGCCCTCCTTTCTCATCAGCGTGATCCATCGTAAAGATGACGGAGCACGCGGCTGTCATGTTTTTTCAGTTCGTCCATATCCGCTTCGCTGAACATCGGTCCAAACGGCGCCAGATAAAAGACGCCATCCTCTGCTGATAATTCGACAGTTCCTCCCGTCAGTCCTTCTTCCGACAGATAATCAGTCATGATTTTTTCATAGACGAGCGGCACGTTGTTGACGATGCTCGTCAGCACATGTTCCCGGCTTAGGTAGCTTTGATCATCAATGAAGCCGATCACATAAAAGTCATCTTCTGCTGCCTGCTGAATCACGTAGCGGTTAAACGTATTGCCGCGGCTGTAAATGACGTCTGCACCAGCGTCACGAAGTCTTTCCAGCGCTTCCATTGCCTTTTCCGTATCATTGCGATCTTCCACGACTTCGTAATGAAGCTCCGTATCGAGCTCCTGCAGGCGTTCTTCCACCAGTTCGCGGCTGCGCCAGTCTCCGTATTTACTGAGCACTCCGACGCTGCCGCTTTCTGATTTGATGGTGGCCGCCGTCATCGCAAGCACTTCCGTAGGAGCCACGTCAAACGTGTAGACGGTATGATTGTCATGATTCGTTTCGCCGTGCAGCGAGACAAATTCCACTTCAGGATACTGCGGCGCATACTCGGCAAACGTTGCCGCAAATTCACGTCCGTGCCCGATAATCATATCAGCACCGTCTTCCGCTTCTTTTGCTGTCCGGTAATCACGCAGCGTTTCCGTCGTTAATTCCGGATGCAGCTCCGCCTGGATCCCAAACTCATCGCGGATCATCACCTGACTCGTAAATGCAAAGCTTCCCCAGCTCTGATCGCGGATCGCATCCGACGTTAAAATTGATATATTCGGACCTGAGGCTTCCGATTGGTTCGACTCTTCTGTAATCACCCTGCTGGACAACAGCTGCATGGACAGCACGATGATAATCGCAACCGCTGCCCCTGCAGTCAGCACGATCACACTTTGCCGGAAAGCAGAACGCATCCGAAAACCTCCCTTCCTTCAATCGACATCGTTCGAGTTATTTCTTTATAGTTTACAGGAAGAAAAAGCGCTTCGTCTAGGTATATTGTTTATTTCCTGCTTGATTTTAGCGCCCTTCATATGTACGCCCTGTTATGGAAAAGCTTCCTGATTCTATCATTTTATTTACACACACTGCTATGCAAATGATGAAGAGAAGCAAGACTAATTTTACAACTATTTACATGTCTGAGAAGGTAAACGTGGAAAAACAATAAGAACAGCCGAATTACCAAGCTAATTTACAAAAGTTCCGTATTAATTTCACTCCCTTTTGAGAGACGCTTGCCAGGGCACTTTTTTCAATAGCAATGTCCTTCTCCATTCTGAGAAAGATTTCTCGCAAAAAGCCATGTATAGATAGTCCGGTTTGACCCGTGCGTTCATCAATGATCTTAGACATTGTTTTCCTCTGGAGTCGCGGGTAAGCCAGTGTCTTTCAGTCGCAGCAAGTTCGAATGGAGTAGTTACAAAGGAGTTGGAAATGAATGAAATACCTGAATCAAAAGCAGCCCGTTTTCGACTTTACGAAGCTCTCACTTGTAAAGTCCGTTAAGCAAGGATGGTTACAATGAAGAACAGAATTGCAGCGGTCATTACCATAACAACTGGCATTGCGCTTTATTTCTTTGTAACTTATGAAAGCCCGGAGTATGTAGAATTAGCAGACGGCAGTGTACATGAAATCACTCGTTCCTCTGACGCAGAGAATGTACAGTATGCCGAGAGAAGGACAGATATTCACGCACCTGACGACCTGCCGCCCGAGGACGTCTTCTTATTAAAGCTCGATGATTTGTACGAGTCCTTCCATCAAATCGTGAAAACACATAACGATGCAGTTATTTCCAATGAGATTTACGATATACAGGCGTTAGAGTACGGTAGTGAACATTTTGCCAGACAAGTGGAACGGGCTATCGAACAGCTGGAAGATTCCAAACTTAAGTCCGATGTAAGAAACTTTGGAACACTGATGGCCATTGTTTTACAAGACCCTGATCTTGAAAATTTAAATGCCGCTAAGAATCTTATTGATGAATTAACAAGCCTCCGTCTTCATCAAGGCTTCACCCGGGCAGTCGATGATGAGGTGGTAAAACAAGCCGAGTTTGTTATTCGAGTGAACAGCAGTGACATATCGGAATAAATGAAGCCTGCGTTTATATTTAATTGCGCAAGCAGGTGCTCCACGTTCAGACCGGTGACCTGCCATTGAATGCGGGAAGCCCGTCATTGCTTCACACCCTCTCGGACTATCGTAAACAAAATCAAAAAACCGCCTCCGAAGGGAGACGGCTTCTCGCTGGTATCAGCCTGTGTTAAGCAGTCCTGCTGCCACACCGCTGATTGTCAGCAGTACTTCCGTTAAGATTTCTTCTGTATGCTCTTCTTCGTCTGTAGCACGAAGCTTTTGAATCAGATCCACCTGCAGGAAGTTCATCGGATCGACGTACGGATTTCGCAGATGAACAGACCCTTGAATGTTCGGTGAAAAATCGAGCAGCTCCTCGGACTTGGAGATTTGGAGCAGCACGTTCTTTGTGCGGTTATACTCCTCTGAAATATCGCCGAAAATACGGTCGCCGATCGCTTTATCCTCCACGAGGTTGACGTATTCCTTCGCCGTCATCAGATCCGCTTTCATCAGTGCCATTTGCAGGTTGTTGATGGTAGACCGGAAGAACGGCCAGTTCTCATACATCTCCTGCAGCAGTTCCAGATTCTCGCTGCTTTCTTCGGCAAAGCCTGCCAGTCCGGTCCCGGATGCGTACCATGCCGGAATCATCTGGCGGCACTGCGTCCACGCGAACACCCACGGAATGGCGCGCAGGTCTTCAAACTTCTCACTGTTTTTACGGCTCATTGGACGGGAGCCGATGTTCAGTTCACGCAGCTCGTTCAGGGGCGTCGTCTGTTTGAAGTACGTGAGGAAGTCTTTATCGCCGAATACGAGCGACTGGTACTTCTTCAAGGAAGCATCTGAAATTTGTTCAATTGCCTGCTCGTATTCCGGCTTTAATCCCGTCGCTTGTTCAGACGAATGATGCACCTTGGACGTCGACTGAATCAGCGCAGACGCAGCCTGCTCCAGATTACGGAAGGCAATGTCGCCAAGCATGTAGCGGGATGACAGAACCTCACCCTGCTCGGTAATCTTCACGCCGTCGCCGAGCGTTTCAGCAGGCTGGGAAATGATACTGCGGTTCAGCGGTCCTCCCCCGCGGCCAAGTGAGCCGCCCCGGCCATGGAAAAACTTCAGGCCGATGCTGTAGTCGCGCGCCATGTTATGAATTTCCTGCTGGGCTTTATACAGCTTCCAATTGGCTGTAAGCGTTCCGCCGTCCTTGCTTCCGTCGGAATAGCCGAGCATAATCTCCTGATGGTCCCCGCGCTGCTGAATGTGGCTGCGGTATAGATCCATATCAAACAGCGTCTGCATGATTTTCGGTCCGGCAATCAAGTCGTCTACTGTTTCCAGAAGCGGTGCAACGTTGATGTTGCTTTCCACGGTACCGTCCACGTGTACGCGGTAAATTCCAGCCTCTTTTGCGAGCACGAGCACTTCCAGCAGGTCGCTTGACGACTGGGTCATGCTGATCAGATATACTTCGATCGAGCGGCGGCCGAATTCCTCGTGCGCACGCTGAATCATCTTAAACACTTCGAAAATCTTCTGCGTTTCTTCCGAGTAGTCTTCATTCAAGAGCATGAGCGGACGAGGGTCCTTCAGCACGCTTTCCAAAAGCTTCAGCTTCTCCTCTTCGTCCATCGACGCGTAGTCGTCAGCGAGCCCGACAACCTTCAGCATCTCGGAAACAGCTGTTTCATGCTCCCCGCTGTGGTTTCTCACATCGAGCGTTGCCAGGTGGAAGCCGAACAGTTCCACTTGCCGGATCAGCTTTCGAAGCTTTTTCAGCTTCACGTTTTCCAGCTGATGCGTCAGTGCGTTTTCTTCAATCAGCATCAGGTCGCGTAACAGCTCTTCTGCATGATCATATGCACCCTTTGACTTAGAGCCGACCTGACGAAGGCGCTTCAGCATCACCGCAAACATACGGCGGTACACTTCGCCTTCGATCTGCCACTTGTCCTTGCTCGTTAAATATTTCTTCTCCTGTTCGGCTACGTGCTTAATAAACGCATCCGGAATCGCCACACGTGACGTGGACTGACTGAACCGCTTCATGAGCTCGGTCAGGCCATCATCGTACTTTTTCACAGCAAGGTCACGCTGCAGTTTCAGCGTTTCCCACGTCACATCAGGCGTCACGAACGGATTGCCGTCGCGGTCGCCTCCGATCCATGAACCAAAGTTAAGGAAATTCGGCACTCTCCAGGTTTTACCCGGGAAGTAGTCGCTCAGCTGATCCTCCAGCTCCTGATGGACAGCCGGCAGCACGTCAAACAACGTCTGATCAAAGTAGTACAGACCATTTTTCACTTCATCCAGGACAGTCGGCTTGCGGTGGCGCAGCTCGTCCGTCTGCCAGAGAACCGTTACTTCGTTAATCAGGCTCTCCTCCAGATTGCGGCGCTTTTTATATGGCAACGTTGGATGATCCAGCTTTTGCAGAATGGTGGAAATCCGCTTTTGAATCTCCAGAACCGTCCGCTTTGTCGCCTCGGTCGGATGAGCCGTCATAATCAGCTCAATCGACAGATCATCAATAATTTTCTGAATCGTTTCATCTGCGTGCTCATCGTTTTTCAGTGCGAGAATCGCTTCCTGAATGGAATGCTTCTGCACGTCGCTGTCACGCTCCAGCCGGTAAAACTGCGACCGGCGAATCCGGTGGTTCTGCTCGGCAATGTTGACGAGGTGGAAATAAATCGAAAAGGCGCGGATCACCTGTTGACGCATAGGTGACTCCAGCTCAGAAATTTCTTTTTTCAGAAGCTCGTATTTATCCGGATCGTAATTATCCCGAAGACCTTTCGTTAACTCACGGATATCCTCAACCTTCTGAAACAGCTCCTCCCCGCCGTGCTTTTTCAGCACGTCACCAAGAATACTTCCCAGCTTTTTCACGTCATTGCGAAGCTGCAGGTTCTGATCTTGTGTTTCCGACATAGATGATTCCCTCCTGTTACAGCATCATCGAGCGCCCGATGACAGTACCGCCAGCATGCGGCAGTCGGAATGGGACAGTTTGTGTCCTAAGTGACGCAAACTGTCCCACCCAGGCCATAGGACACTCGTTAGACCTTATAGTAACAGAAATCATAAAAAATAATCAATTTTTTCTCACTATTTTATGAAAGCTATACATATAGGTAGAAATCCGGCGCCACAGCCACGTCATCGCTCCCAATCCCCCGATGACGCTCCTGACTCTGCTAAAAGCATGTCCCCGCAGGTTGAAGATTCATCACCGTTTGATCTTGAACGGCATGAGAGCGCGTGCGGAGCCGGACCGGGTGTTGAAAGCTTCTCGTTAAGAAGCCTGTGTCCGCGTGAAGCCGCGCCATTCTCCTATACTAAAGATGTTTCTCTTGAGAAATGGCTGAAGGCAAGTCTAAAGCAGACAGCGTGACATCTTTTCAAAATAGAAAAGAACCGGCCGCAGCCGGTTCTTCGAGTGTTGCTTATGCACCTTTGTCCATTGCGCGAGCGCGTTCGAACTCTTCCTGCATTTCTTTCGTCGGCTTAGCACCAATTTTACTGAAGATGATGATGAAGATCGACGAAATGACAAATCCGGAAACGAGCTCATACAGGTCGAAGATGCCGCCTTCGAGCAGCGCCCAGACGATAACGGTCACACCACCGGAGATCATTCCGGCAAGCGCCCCGTTTCGCGTCATATCCTTCCAGAAGAGACTGAACAGTACGAGCGGTCCAAAGGCAGCACCGAGTCCGGCCCAGGCGTAGCTGACGAGCTCGAGTACCGTCGCATCCGGGTTCTGCGCAAGAATCAGGGCTACAACTGCTACGGCAAGTACACCGATCCGTCCAACTGTGACAAGCTCCTTCTGAGAGGCGTTCGGACGAATAAAGCCTTTGTAAAAGTCCTCCGTCAGTGCAGACGAGGAGACGAGCAGCTGGGAGTCAATCGTACTCATGATTGCGGCAAGCACCGCTGCAAGCAGCACCCCTGCTACGACCGGATGGACCAGCACCTGGGTGAACTCCAGGAACACGGTCTCCGGATTATCAAGCGGTGCATCCGCAAAGTAGGCAATCCCGACAAGACCAGTGAATACAGCCCCTGTCATCGAGAGAACAACCCACGTGATCCCGATGCCCTGTGCCTTCGGAAGCTCCTTCATCGAACGAATCGCCATGAAACGAACGATAATGTGCGGCTGGCCGAAATAACCAAGTCCCCAGCCAAGCAGGGAAATGATTCCGATAATGCCAACCCCGCTAAACAGGCTCAGGTTGTTTGGATCGATTGAACGAATCTGATCGAACGTGGGACCGATGCCGCCAAAGTCCATGATGGCCACAATCGGAATGACAATAAGGGCCAGGAACATCAGAATCCCCTGCACAAAGTCAGTCCAGCTGACGGCCAGGAAGCCGCCGAGGAACGTATAGGCGATGATAATAATTGCACCGACCCAGAGTGCCGTCGTCTGATCGAGACCAAACGTGCTTTCAAACAGAACAGCACCGCCAACGAGACCGGACGATGTATAAAACGTAAAGAAAATAAGAATAAGCAGTGCAGAAACAATTCGCAGGGAACGGGAATTATCCTTAAACCGGTTCTCAAAGAAGTCCGGCAGCGTGATCGAATCGTTTGCGATTTCGGTATATGCCCGCAGCCTGCCCGCTACCAGCATCCAGTTGACAACTGCCCCGATCGCAAGACCGATCGCAATCCATGCTTCCACCAGGCCTGCCGCGTAAAGTGCGCCAGGCAGCCCGAGCAGAAGCCAGCTGCTCATGTCCGAAGCACCGGCTGACAGGGCTGCTACACCCGCACCAAGACGACGCCCGCCAAGTACATAGTCAGATAGGTTGTCCGTCATTTTGTAAGCGATAAGTCCTAATGCAATCATACCGATGAGATACACGACAAATGTAATAATAATTGGTAAAGAACCTTCTACCATGTTACATACCCCCTTTTAAGATGGTGTTCCTGCCGAAACGCCCTCCTTTTTTAATAGTCTGACATTTTATCTCTATGCTCCTATTATAATCTGAACGCTATGAAAACACTAGAGATGATTTGCTCCTTTCGTAGCACATCGTGCATAGACGTTTTAACGCAGGCAATAGCGGGAAAACGAGCAAATGTGACTTACTTTTTGAAAGGAGATTTCGCTCATGCAAAAATATGCCAAGCAGTTTATTAACGGAGAATGGACAGACGGCACCAGCGACAAAACGCTGGAGAACGTCAACCCGTTCAACCAGGAAACGCTCTTTACGATGGCTTCTTCTTCTGAAGAAGACCTCGATCGTGCGTATCGCGCAGCGGAGCAGGCTTTCCCGGCGTGGAGAGATACGCTCCCGTCCGAAAAGCAGCAGCTCTTGCACCGCGTAGCAGAAATTATGCAGGAACGAAAAGACGAGATTGTCAGGCTATTGGTAAAAGAAGCGGGCAGCTCCGGCATCAAAGCCCAGATTGAATTCGGTGCAGCACTCCGCATCGTGCAGGAATCTGCTTCGTTCCCATACAGAATGAAAGGCCAGATTATGGCATCTGACTTCCCTGGTAAAGAAAACCGCGTTTATAAGTCTCCGAAAGGCGTCATCGGGGTCATCGGACCTTGGAACTTCCCGTTCCACCTGTCGATGCGC
Source organism: Alkalicoccus luteus (assembly GCF_012034335.1). Classification (GTDB taxonomy): domain Bacteria; phylum Bacillota; class Bacilli; order Bacillales; family Salisediminibacteriaceae; genus Alkalicoccus; species Alkalicoccus luteus_A. The sequence continues at coordinate 32,251 of NZ_JAATHJ010000020.1, forward strand.
TCGGTAGCACCTGCAATTGCAGCCGGCAACACGGTAGTATTAAAACCGGCAACGGACACGATTGTTACGGCAGGCAGCCTGATCGCCGACATCTTTCATGAAGCCGGTGCCCCTGCCGGCGTGCTTAACGTGACAGCCGGACGAGGCTCTGAAATCGGCGATGCGTTCGTAGAGCATCCGGTCCCGAAAGTCATCTCCTTTACCGGGTCGACAGAAGTCGGATCCCATATCGCTTCCCTTGCCGGAAAGCATATTAAGGAGACAGCGCTCGAGCTCGGCGGCAATAACGCCTTTATCGTACTGGAAGACGCGGATGTCGACCGCGCTGTAGAAGCTGCGGTATTTGGCAAGTTTCTGCATCAGGGTCAAATATGTATGAGCGTCAACCGCTTCCTGGTTCACGATTCGATTTACGATACGTTCGCTGAGGCGTTTAAAAAGCGGACAGCTGCGCTTCAGGCAGGAGACCCTTCCGAACGTGAAACGGTCGTTGGTCCTCTGATTAAAGAGGATCAGGTCGAGCGCATTATGAAAGACGTAAACGAATCGATCGAGCAGGGCGCGACACAGATTCTCGGCGGTGATGCCGAGGGAACTCTGCTGCACCCGATTATCCTAACAGATGTGACGGAAGACATGCCAATCGCAAAAAACGAGATATTCGGTCCCGTAGCGCCGTTAATCCGCTTCAGCACGGAGGAAGAGGCCGTCAAGCTCGCAAATAGTACGCCTTATGGCCTGAGCGGCGCAGTTCATTCGACCGACATTCACCGTGCAACCGAATTTGCCAAGCAGATCGAAACCGGCATGATCCACGTCAATGATCAGACGGTTAACGACGAAGCACATGCTTCCTTTGGTGGTGAAAAAGCCTCCGGTATCGGCCGTTTCGGCGGAGAATGGGCACTTGATAAATTCACGACCGAAAAATGGCTTTCGATTCAGGATGGCAAACGCGAATATCCCTTTTAATAAAAAAAGAGAGGGCCTCTTCAGACGGAGAGGCTCTCCAGAGTGTTGATAAAGTCATTTTAGGTGAATAAGATTGCATCTGCCTGTATCTGCGGACACTCGCTTTCCGGAGGGAACGGGCTCAGCTAACCACTTCCTTCTTTCGTCGGAAGCGATGGATCTTCGCCTCGTTCTGATCCTCCTGGAGTCGAGGTCCTCCGATTTGGCAGCTGGCAGTCCGTTTCAAGTGCCTGGTTAGGACTTCACGATCGGCTTCCATACAGATAGAACCTTCCCGATAAAACGTTTTGATGTTAAATAGGGGTGCCAGTCCTTCATCGAATTCATGATAAACGTAAAAAAGCAGTCGCGTCTGTCGTGACGTTGTTCTCCAAAAAGCCAAGCTGTTTTCCCGATGTGTCCGGCGGAGACGCCAGTGGAAGCCGCGCAGTCTGAAGATTCAGTGCCGTTCAGATCTGCGAACGGCATCAACGCACGAGCGGAGCCGGACCGGGTCTTAAAGGCTTCTCGCGAGAAGCCTGTGTCCGTGTGAAGCCGCGCCATCCTACGTGCCTTTCTTCCCTTCATAACAGGGGCCCCCTGAGAAATAGCTGAAGGCCAGCCCACGGCAGGCTCGGTAAGCAGAGAAAAATGCAATCAAACGAATAAACATGTAAGTTGAAAGACTTTTTCAACAGCCTGGAGAAGCCCTCTCGTTTTTTAATAGGCACGCATTGGCGACTGCACGTATGCCTTTAAAAGCCGGTACGTCGCTTCGAGGCTTTCAATATGCGTGCGCTCATATGCATGGGAGGAATCAATTCCGGGACCGACCAGCCCGTGAATCACATCGTGCCCTGCGCGGACAGCAGCCGTTGCATCTGATCCGTAATGCGGATACATATCGACCTGATAGCCGATGCTGTTCACTTCTGCCAGCTCCACAAGATGCTTTCGGAGCCCGAGGTGATACGGGCCGCCGGAATCTTTGGCACAGATCGATACGGTATGCTCATCGGTCGTCTGGCCGTCCCCCATGGCTCCCATGTCGACGGCCAAATATTCTACCGTTTCCGGACGGATGCCGGCGTTTCCGCCGAAGCCGATTTCTTCGTTGTTCGAAATCAGCAGCTGCACGGTGTACGGCAGCTCAATGGCTTCCTCCATGATCTCTTTGGCAAGCCGCATCAGAACAGCCACGCTCGCTTTATCATCCAGATGCCGTGATTTAATATAGCCGTTCGGCAGCACCTGTACGCGTGGATCAAAGGAAATAAAGTCTCCCGGTCCGATGCCGAGTGCTTCCGTTTCTTCTTTGGAGGACGTTTTTTCGTCGATCCGCACTTCCATATTATCGATGCTGCGCTCTGCTTTACCTGCATTGTCATAGACGTGTACGGACGTTTGCTTCATTAAAATGGTGCCCGTATAGCGCTCACCGCCTGCCGTCTCAATTTCACAGTACTCCCCTTCAACCGCGTTGTAAAGAAAACCGCCAATCAGATCGAGCTTCAGCCGGCCGTCACTTTTCACTTCCTTTACCATCGCACCAAGCGTGTCGACGTGCGCTGTCATCATGCGCTGCTCGGCTTTTTCTCTGCCTGGAAGCTCGGCCAGCAACCCGCCTTTGCGGAGCCGCTCTGTCCGGATGCCCAGATCCTCAAAATAGGCTTCTACTTTACTGATGACCTCTGTCGTACTGCCGGAAGGGCTCGGAATCAATACAAGCTCTTCGATCAGCGTACGGACATCTTCTGCCTGCTGCATCGCCATAAATCGGTTCATCCTCTCCTGTGCAAAAATGTCTTCTTCCATGAGTTTACAAAACTTTGACGCTCATGAACAGGGCTTCCCCGCTTTCTGCCCGAATGAGCTATAATGAAAAAGAAGGCATACAGAGGGGGACGAGAGGATGAACGTGATTATTGCACCTGATCAGTTCGGCGCAGGCATGACCTCAACCGACGCAGCAGAGGCGGCTGCGGAAGGAGTACGGAAGGCAGCAGGAATCGAGGCTGTCATCTGTCCGATGGCAGACGGGCACGCCGGCACATCCCGGGCACTGCTGTACGGAAAATCCTACGAAACCGTCAGCGTCACAGCCGCAGACCCGCATTTACGGGAACGCACCGCCGATTACTATGTCGATGAAGACGGGCATGCCTTCATCGACAGCGAAGCGATTCTCGGACTCCAGCTGCTGGAGCCGAACGAACGCCAGCTGCTCGATACGTCCAGCACCGGCCTGGGCCAGGTGATGGCTCATGCAGCAGGGGCGAAATCGATCACGATTGCCCTTGGAGGCACAGCATCGGTCGATATGGGACTTGGCATGCTGGAAGCACTGGGAGCAAAAATCCGCGGAGAAGACGGCTCCCGCCTGCAGCACCTGCGTACGAAAGATATTTCAGGGGCCGCCGCCATTCAATTTCCGACGAAGAAACTCCCGCCCATTCGTGTATTGTGTACATCCTTTTACCCGCTTACCGGCATGGATGGCGCTGTGTACCGTACCGGAAGACAGGCCGGTGAATCCGACAGCGTCATGGAGTTTCTGCATCAGGCTGTGCTCAATACCGTTCCGCTCTTCCCGGTTCCTGACGCTGCCGCTAAACCTGGAAGCGGCGCAGGCGGCGGAATCGGTTTTGCACTCGGATGCCTCGGTGCCGAGCTGCATGAAGCCGTTGTGTATACGGCAGGCGTGCACCAGCTCGCTGCTAAACTGCAGCACGCTTCCCTCATCCTCACAGGCGAAAGCCAGGATGGAATGCCGGAGCATACGAGCCATGTCGTCCCATATATTCAAAAGCTCGCTGAACAGGCAGACGTTCCGTGCGCCGATATGACGATCACCACGGATCGTACCGGCGATACGAGAGCTACGGTTGAACGAGCAGCCATCGAGGCGATCCGTCCTTACCTGAAATAATACTGTTATTTTTTGACTTAAATAAAGGACAAAGACGGATGAAAAAAGATTCATATTTCGACTTTTTATGGTACAATAGAAACACCTTACAGACAGAAAGGAATGAACGATTTGGCAAGACTCCGATCTTTCCGGGGCGACTTCTATGAAGGAACGCTCGTCATTCTCGATATTGAACGCAGCACACCTGATGAAACTTACTATTCCGGAGTCCTGCTGAATGAAAACAACGACCCGGTCTTTGAGTGGGTGCACGCTGAGGACCCGCGAATCGTCCACGGTCACGAAAGCCATATGTACGTGAGCCCTTACTTAAAAGAACTTGGCGGTCGAGTCGGTCTCGGAACGAAGCTTCGAAACATTCTCGAGCAAGAACCGCTTCCGACCAAAACCCGCTGATTCCGCACTGAAAAAAAGCATCAGGATCTCTCCCGATGCTTTTTTCTATGCTTATGAGAGAAACTGCTACACGCGAATCAACCGGCGCAGGACAGCAGCACCGATGACCCCGGTTGAACGCCCGAGTGCTGCAGTGCGCAGATCAATCGTCTCTGCAGCACTTTTATACACCTTAGCAGCAACCGCCTCCCTCAGCTGCTTCATAAAATACGGTGCTGAGCCGGAAACGCCTCCTCCGATGACGATGCAATCCGGGTCTACCGTATGAAACAAATTAGCCAGCCCGCGAGCCGTGAAATCGATCCACTCGGCGATCAGGCCTTCCGCCGCCTGATCCCCGCTGGATGCAAGCGAAAACAGTTCCGGTGCGCCGCCGCGAATGCCCGCAGCATGTGCCCGTCTGCCAAGCGCGGTCCCGGATGCAAGCGACTCCCATGACCCTCTGTTCATTCCCTGCTGATGAGGCCCGTCGTCGGCGATGATCATGTTGCCGACCTCGCCCCCGTTACCGCGAAAGCCGCCAATAATGCGGCCATCGACGATCAGCCCGGCACCTACTCCAGTGCTGATCGTTACGTAGGCGAGCGACGCTGTCCCTTTGCCTGCGCCGTGCACCCATTCAGCTGCGGCTGCAGCATTCGCATCATTTTCCATGATCACAGACAGGTCGGCTGCTGCTTCCAGCTTTTCTTTAAACGGAAAGCCATGCCATCCGGGCAGATTGGGCGGATCGAGAAAGAGCCCTTTCTCTGCCTGCAATGGTCCAGGTGCTGCAACTCCTATGGTGCTTCCGCTCTCCCAGCCGTCAATCGTTTGCGCGATCCAGCGAACTGCTTCCTCCGGATCAAACGGTGTCCTGATCTGTTCAAACGTCGTGACGTGACCACTTTCATCAACGCTTGCCGCACGGATCGATGTGCCGCCGATATCAATGCCAATTGCCTGCATATGCCCACCCCTTCGCTCTGCTTTTTCTTTTCAGCATACCGGATTTATGCACAAAAAAATACCTTAAGCTGGGCAGGCTTAAGGCGAGAGTGGGTCCAGATCTGGGCATATCCGGCACCCGAGGGGTAAGACAGTGGATATGGAGGCTGCATAGCCCTCATATTCGCTTGTTCTTAGTATAAAAGAGAGTAAAAATTCATGCAGAGTGCATATTCACTCAAAAAAGCGGATTAGCCACTAAAAACAGACTGTCACATGCTATTTGCTCCGATAATATTCATATAGGAATATTTTTTTCCAACGTTTCGCTAATTGACACACCGGCTGGAATCAGTACAATAGAAAGTGGATTAGCACTCAGATAGTCAGAGTGCTAAAATTGCAGCGAAGGAGCGGATCCACCATGACGAAAAAAGAATTTAAAGCCGAATCCAAGCGGCTGCTGGAGATGATGGTCAACTCCATCTATTCACAGCGCGAAATATTTTTGCGCGAGCTGATTTCTAACGCCAGCGACGCCATTGATAAAATGTATTACCGTGCGTTAACAGATGACACCATTGCGTTTAACCAGGAAGACTTTTTCATCCGCGTCAGTGCCGATCGGGACGCACGAACGCTGACAATTGAAGATACGGGCATCGGCATGAATGAAGAGGAGCTCGAACGCAACCTCGGAACGATTGCGGAAAGCGGCTCGCTTGCGTTTAAAAAGCAGACCGAAACCGAAGACGGACGCGACATTATCGGTCAGTTCGGCGTCGGCTTTTACTCTGCGTTTATGGTCGCAGATCACGTGACCGTAGAAACAAAATCAGCAGGCCAGACGGAAGCATTCCGCTGGGAGTCGAACGGTACAGACGGATATACGATTGAACCCGGCACGAAGGAAACGACTGGTACGACGATTACGATCAAGCTGAAGGAAAACACGGAGGACGACTCCTTCGATGAATTTCTCGAAGAGCACCGGCTAAAGCAGATTGTGAAAAAGTACTCTGACTTTATCCGCTATCCTATTCTCATGAATGTCACCGTACATGAACCGAAGGACGATGACAGCGGTGAAACCGTAGAAAAACACGAAGAACAGACCGTAAACAGCATGGTGCCAATCTGGCGCAAAGATAAGTCAGAGCTAACGGATGAAGATTATGAGAACTTCTACCATGAGAAGCATTACGGCTTCGATAAGCCGCTGCGTCACGTGCATATTCACGTCGACGGCACGATCCGCTACAGCTCCATTCTCTACATTCCGGAGACGACACCGTTTGATTATTACTCCAAGGAATTTGAGAAGGGACTTGAGCTTTATTCCAGCGGTGTGCTGATTATGGAAAAGAGCCCGGATCTGCTTCCGGACTACTTCAGTTTCGTGAAAGGAATGGTCGATTCTGAGGACCTGTCCCTTAATATTTCCCGGGAAATGCTCCAGCATGATCGCCAGCTAAAGCTGATTGCCAAAAACATTAAGTCAAAAATCAAAAAAGAACTCCAGAGCATGCTGAAAAATGACCGTAACAACTACGAGACGTTTTTCGAGTCATTCGGCCGCCAGCTGAAGTTCGGCGTTTACAACAACTTCGGCCAGGACAAAGAAGAGCTGCAGGATCTGCTTCTGTTTACGTCTTCCAACGAAAACAAGCTGGTCAGCCTGAAAGAATATACCGAGCGCATGCCGGAAGAGCAGAAGTACATTTACTATGCTTCCGGTGACTCCGTTTCCCGTCTGGAAAAGCTGCCTCAGGCAGAGCTCGTGAAGGATAAAGGCTTTGAGCTGCTTTACTTTACAGAAGAAGTCGATGAATTTGCGATTAAAATGATGCGCGAATATGACGGCAAAGAATTCAAATCCGTTTCCAGCGGTGATCTGGGTCTCGAATCCGACGAGGAAAAAAAAGAAGCCGAAGAAACAGCGAGCGAGCACAAGGAACTGTTCGCTGCGATGAAAGACCAGCTCGGCACGGCGGTAAAAGACGTTCGTCTTTCCAACCGGTTAAAATCTCATCCGGTCTGCCTCACCGCTGAAGGTGAAGTTACTATCGAGATGGAGAAAATTCTCGCACAGATGCCGGAAAATCAAGGCGTAGAAGCCGATAAAGTGCTGGAGATTAACCATCAGCACGAGGTCTTTGCGTCCTTGAAGCAGGCTTACGAGCAGGATGACAAAGCCACCTTTGAGCTGTACACGAACCTGCTTTACAACCAGGCCCGACTCATTGAAGGTCTGCCAGTGGAGGATCCTGTCTCCTTTACGAATGACGTCTGCAAAATTATGAAATAGTCAGTTGAAACCTGCCCCGCTGCGATTGCGCAGCGGGGTTTTTGGGGCGGGATCGCAGAAGGATGGGTAAGGTGCCTCAAACGCAATCACAAAAGAAGCTTTCGGCACCAGCCGAAAGCCGTGCCCTTGAACTCTCCAGTTCGCTCAAATCCCGCCTGCGGAGACGATCATGAGAAAAACAGAGACAAGGACGATCCAGCCGCGCTGACGCTTTTCCGGCGAACGCCGCCGGACACTGATCAGCCACAGAAACAGGTAGCCCAGAAAGAATACGAGGGCAGCTGTGAAAAGAACGTCCCAGCCGCCGGTGAAGCCGGTTCCGGCCGAGGTAAGCAGCATGCCTGCCATCGTCATCCAGACCGGCAGCCGGTAGTCAAAGCGGCGCTTCTGCACGAGTCCCTTTACGAGCCGGACGACTGTCCAGATCATACCCGCCAGCAGAAAAAAGACACCGGTTTCTTCCACGACGCCAAACACGTAAGAGGCGATAAGCAGCAGCGATCCCGGAAGCGCGTAGCGAAGCACCTGGGTACGCACGCGCTGGTCTTCCCGGTGTGATGCGGAGGCACGGAAGAACTCACTGTTTTCTTTTCCGCCCGTTTCAGTTGAAGCGAGCAGCTCATCGCTGCGACCCTGTTCGACCATAGTGACAATATCCTCATTCCGAAGCCGGTTTCGAAAAATGCGGCGATCGGCGCCGTGCTTAAGCAGCAGATATACCGCCTCTGCGTTTTCCGCGTGCACCGCATAAACGAGCATCGTCGGAAACCCTCCGACAGACAGATCGGGATGCACATCTTTGCGTTGCAGAAACGCATCCAGGCTGGTCATATCTCCTTCTTCCAGCAGCTGTTTGAATGCAGCTCGGTCTGCTTCCGCTATCTCCGTCCATTCGTGGTCGGCACAGTAGCCAAAGCCCGGATGATCAGTAGCAGCTCCGGCCGCATTCGTGCACACTGTTTTATCATCGCGAATGTAGCGGCACCATTCCATCGCCTCCGCACCTCCCTTAGTCTGTATCCTCAATCGCACGTCCGGTTTCAACCTGCCACAGGCTAACGAGCAGTGCCGCGGTCAACACGCCGGTAGCGTTCAGCATAATGTCCAGCGCGTAAGCTTCGCGCGTGAAAAATTCCTGCAGCACTTCTACTACCGCTACGCCGAGAAGCAGGCAGACGAGTGCGTCCAGCTTCAAACCGATCCAGCGGAAAAACAAAAGTCCAAGCAAAAATGAACTGACGACGTGCGCGACCTTCGACACGAGCAGTCCGCCGCTGTGACGCAGCGCCTCTACGTAGTCCGTGGACCAGAAGTTTTCCCACGATACGTTTCTCGTCAATGTAAAGGCGACATGCTGATCATAAATGAGGCGGGTGGAGCTCTCTGTCCACATACCGATTAAAAACAATGCCAGCCAGATAAAAAAGTAAATGCCTCTCAATCGTTAACTCCTTTTCGACCACCGCTGTGGGCAGTCCTTTCCAATAGATGGTATTAAGCATACCCGTCAGCTTCCGCTCCAGTCAAACACTTCTTCACGCTGCTTCGGGGTCTCTGTGCTGAAGGATGCCGATCCGAGGTCCGCTACCCAGCCGACGAGCCAGCGCTTTGTTTCTTCATCAAACTCTAAATGTACGATTCCGCTTCTTTCTGAACTGCTTTGTTCGAACGCATCTCCATGCCGGTACCAAGTATCTGTGCGTTCTATGTGAAACGGTATCCGCCCGATCCAGACTCCTTCTGTTTCGAATACTTCAGCCTGTTCAGGATCCGTTTCCAGCAGCAGTTCATCCGTTTTTCGCATAAACCCCTGAGCGCGGCGGATACGCATCTCTTCTTCGATCGCCCGGCGTAGAGAATCCTTCGCACTCGTCAGAAGGTTCTCATCGTTCCGTGACTCTGCAGCTGCCACTCCCCACACGTAGTTTTCAAATGTTTCCGCCAAATGAGCAGCAAGCTCCGAATCCGCATCCAGGCTGCTCAAATCCGGACTGCTGTCCTGCACGATTGTGTCACCGGTGGAGGCCCTCCCATCCGGAAACGGACGAGCTGCTTCGATCGAAAAGCTTTCGTCAAAAGGAAAAACGGCGTCTGTCGTCAGCCGGTGATCGATCTCCTGACCGTTCCGTCGTATCGTAAGAACCGCACTGTCAGGCACTTCTATATCGAGTCGTCCTGCACCCGGTTCCAGTTCGATTACCGCCGTATCCGGCCCTTCAATCGTGAATGAGGCCGTCTGATCCACTGTTGTATATTCTCCTTCAAAGAAAAGCTCTGCTTCATAAATACCAGGCAGCACCGGTCCGTACAAGGCGTGAACGTCTTCTGAAACGGTGACAGCCGTTCCGTCCTCCATTAGCAGTTCAAGTCCTACGAATCCCCCTGCCGTAAAAAAAGGAACAGGCGTTACTTCTATCGAGTAGCTGGAGAAGAAATTTCCTTCGCGGACGATACGCCACGGTTCGTCTTCAGAAATCTGTGCTCCATCTGCGACTTCAGCTGCCTGATCGTAAAGCCGGTCGAAAACGTCGTGCCCCTCCTCTTGCAGATAAAGGCTCATAGGGGCTGCCTGATTGATCGTCAGCTGCTCATCACTGTTCGCTAAAACGGTTAATTCCGCTATTCGTTCCGTATCCCCCTGCGCGACGGCTTCTTCCAGCTCCGCCACTGTTTCCTTCGGCGGATTGCCGGCTGAAAGCAGCTGTGGTATAGCAATAAATAACAGCAGTCCCGCTCCGACCGCTCCAAAACTGATCCACTGCGCGGTTTTTTTCTTCCCGTATCCACATCCGCTGCACACTCGTTCCGTCCGTTCCGATCCGCAGACCGGGCAGTCCTCCATCCCCGTCACCGCCTTCCTGGCAGCCGTGCCGCCTCTGTTTCGTTCTATACCCGTTTTTCAGGAAATTGAGTCAAAAAGTCCTTGCTTATGTTCGCAATAACGAATACAATGAAAGCATACATCCGTTCTTTTTAACGAACAATTCGCAGCTTACTAAGAAAGAGGGAGTCTGATGAAAAAATTGGTGCTGCTTCTCGTCATTCCATTTCTTGTTGTCGTCGTTGGCGTTGTCGGGATGGGCGGTTATTTGTATTATTCGCTGCAGCGGACAGTATCTGCAGAAATGCAGGAAGGCCTCGAACGCTATCAGTCTCCCCACCGCTATGGCGAGGTGCAGGAAGGCGATCCGCTTTCGCTGCTGTTTATCGGGGTAGACGCTGAAGATGGGGAAGCAGGACGAAGCGACACAATGATCGTTGTCACTCTCAATCCGGATAAAGGCTCTTATTACATGGTAAGCATTCCCCGCGATACGCGCACTGACATTGTCGGGCACGGTACGGTCGACAAACTGAACCACGCGTATGCGTTTGGGCGTGAGGAAATGACGGCTGCTTCGGTAGAACACTTTCTTGATATTCCAATCGATCACGTGCTTTCTGTAAACATGACTGGTTTTCAGGAAATGATTGACCTCGTCGGCGGTGTAACGGTGCAGAACGAGATTGATTTTCAGTATAACGAACATGTTTTCCGGACAGGGGAAATGCATCTGGACGGGGAGCAGGCGCTTGCCTACACGCGGATGCGGAGCGAGGATCCCCGCGGCGATCTGGGCCGGAACGACCGTCAGCAGCTCGTGATTCAAGGTCTGCTGCAGGAGGCTGCATCGCTTCAGTCGATCACTAAAATTCCCGGTTTTCTTGATATCGCCGGCGATCACATTCGCACCAACATGGACATGGGCGACGTCACCACACTATTTCAGCACTACCGCCCCGCTCTTGAAACGAAGGAACAACTTGCGATTGAAGGCACAGGAGACACGATTGACGGCGTCTGGTATTTCATTGTCGATGAAGCCGAGCAGGAACGGATCTCATCTGAACTGAAGCGCCACTTGGACCTCTAAAAAAAGAACCGTTCCTGAAAAATACGGGAACGGTTCTTCTGTCTATTTAATTTGCCGCGTGCGACGTCTGCATAAAGCGAAGGAGATTGTTTGTGCGATTGAACTGTTTTTCGGCGGTGTGTAAGGATATATTCAGCGGCATCCGCGTTCCGTTCCACGTCACCGCAGTCGCGAGTTTTTTAGACAGCGGCTCTTCAGTCAGCATGGAAATGTGGGACGCGAAGACCCAGGCGCATTCGTGCCTTTCCGGGGAATGAGTCGGAAAGCAGGCGGTATCCTTGCCGTTAATGACGACCGGGACTCGCTTTTGATAGTTTAGCATGTTGCGGGCAGCATCGATCCTGCCTTTATACGTGGCATACCCCTGGCGCCAGCAGTTCTCCTCGATAATCTGCAGAGGCGTCTGGTAGACGTGGAGCGTTTTAGTTGTTTCCTGAACGATCGTGCCTCCCTGCTCGTGTATGGCAGGAGTCAGCATTTGGGTATCACATGTAATCACATATCGATATGTCTTCATCGTCTACTCTCCCTGTTCAAATAATAGCTGCATCTAAAGTTTGATGAATATGTCATGTGGAGTCGGCAAATCAACAGACTGGTACCCAGTGCCTCATTCCTTTCCTCGGTCATGCCTCCCGCCCTCGGGAGCCCGTTTTTCTTTATCTCTCAAAGCAAAATCACCCAAGACTTTATGACTAATTCTGCTTCTTTTTTATCATATACGAACAAAAAATGAATATCAATTCATTTTTCATATTTTTTCTAATTTTTCTTTCAATTCCCTTATTAACATGTATTTCACTCACTGGATCCGTGACGTTTCCTCAGACAAACATCATGTTCACCTACAGGACGTGCATTCCTTTTCCGCCTACACTGATTTTACCGCGGAATACTTGAAGGTGCGCACCTTCCACTGGTTGTGTACGATGCAGTTTGACGATGTACTGGAACAATTTACGCCGATGATTAAAGGATGTATCAGCCGCTGGCGGCTCTACGGGGAGCTGGATGAATTTGAACAGATTGGGCGAATTGCGCTCCATGAAGCGTGGGAGAAGTATGATCCCGAGAGCGGACCGTTTGCGCCGCTTGCAAAAAGCTACGTGTACGGCCGTATCCAGCAGGAGTTGACGAGGCAGAACCGCCGGCGCGAACGATCGGTCGCGATGGAGCACGAGCATATGCTCCCTGATCAGCAGGACACAGCCGGGCTCATCTGTCTGCTCAGCTTTATCCAGTCCCTCCCGCTGTCCGGCCGTGAAATGGAATGGCTCCGGCTTTATGTAACCGAAGGAAGCGGACCGAGCGAAATTGCGGAGCGCCTGGGCGTCTCCGTCCACACCGTAAAAGGATGGCGCAAACAGGCGCTGCACAAACTGCGGGCACTCGCCCATCAGCAGAAGCTGGAATGGTAGACTAATAGCGCACAGCGCATTTGGGCGGTAAGGCGCGCGCCTCAGCTGCTTGCTTTTGAAGAAACGAACAGCTTCTTCGTTCTTTACTTGCAGCGGAGAAAGCCGCTGTCTTTTTAATCGATGCTTTTACTTTGGCTCTCTAATGACTGGTGTTGATAGAAACAAACTACACCTGCCGCTGATTTTTCGCTTACAGCATAGAAGTCCTTCCACTATTCTTTCCTTGCGTACGGGATAATAATTACGCTTTCTCTTCCCGCAGGCATTTTGAAGATCACCTTGTCTTTCCTTTTTTTTGAGTGGAAAGGTGGAGAACGAAACGATTTCTCTTCTGTATGATCGAATAGCAGCGAAAACCGGCGGATGCCAGTGAGCCGGGAAGATCCCGCAGCGCAGCGAAGAAGCTCGTCCACGGCAAGCTTGCCGAGCTGCAGTGACATGTCCTTTCATCAGCAATAAACATGAACAGAGGCACTCATGCAATGACAACCTGCACCATGAAAGATGAACATTACGAACGCTGTGGAACAAAGGCGAGAACACCCAAAGGATCAGCGCAGTGCGAGAATTCATGTTGGCGACACACTCTTTCGCCAATAGTAGTCGGGAACAAGCCCTTGGGTAAGCCTTCGCCGAGAGTGGAACAGCTTGATGTACGTTGGTTGAACGACCTATTTCCAAGGCAGCTTTTACTTTAAGCACTTACTTATAAGTGAACTGCAAAAAAAAGACCGCCACAACGGCGGTCTTTTCCAGAGTGTGGATAAAGTCATTTTAAGTGAATAACGTTGCATCTGCCTGTATCTGCGGACGCTCGCTTTCCGGAGGGAACGGCCTCAGCTAACCGATTCCTCCTGCTGTCGGAAGCGCTGGATCTTCGCCTCGTTCTGATCCTCCCGGAGTCGAGATCCTTCGATGCCGGCATCTGGCAGTGCGTTTCATGTGCTGGTTATGAAGGTACGATCCGGTTCCATATGGATAGCCCCCCAGATCAGACGTTTCGATGTTAAATAGGGATGCCAGTCCTTCATCGAATTTATGATAAACGTAAAAAAACAGTCGTGTCTGTCTGTTGTGACGTTGTTCTCCAACAAGCAGAGCCGTTTCCCCGATGTGTCCGGCGGGGACGCCTGTGGAATCAGCGCAGTCTGAAGATTCCGTGCCGTTCAGATCTACGAACGGCATCACCGCACGAGCGGAGCCGGACTGGGTCTTGAAGGCTTCTCGTGAGAAGCCTGTGTCCGAGTGAAGCCGTGCCTTTCTTCCCTTCATACAGGGGTCACCCCGAGAAATAGCTGAAGACAAGCCCATGGCAGGCTCGGTAAACAGAGGGGAAATACAATCAATCGAATAATCATGTAAGCTGATTGACTTTGTCAACAGCCTGAAAAAGACCGCCACAACGGCGGTCTTTTCAATGCGGCAGCTCAGGAAGAACTCCGGGGAGGCGGCAGTATGTACTGGTTGTATACTTATGTATGGCAGCTGCATTTAAACGGTGTATCAATAACGGCAATTGGTGCAGGTCTGTCCCTTCCGATCTGCCTCCCCGGTGACGGCTCTTCCGAACTTGAAGGGAAGTTCTTCCTGAACGCCGCATCACTTTGTAAAGTATAGCATTCTGTTTTGGACCTGTCAGCCCGTTTTTTATGATTCCTGCTTTTCTTTTTTGTCACGTACATGCGGATCAGCAAAATCGATAATGGACAGTCCGCTCCCGCGCAGATGAAAAGCGTTTTGCCCGACGAGTACGAGCGGATGCTCCAGATCATCTGGTGCCAGCTGAATGATTTTCCCGATTCGTCCGTCCGATAAATAGACGTCCGCTCCCGTGTACAACTGCAGCATTTGGGCGGTAAATGGGAATCCAAACCGGCTCGACAGCTTTCCGGCAAAAATTTCTTCCGTTACAATTCGGAGAGCTCGCAGCGGGGACGACTTTTTCTGATAGCTGCGGTCTGAAGAAATAGCATCAAATACGTCCGCTACTGCAACGATTAATCCGGCAGCAGAAAGCTCTGCCTCCTTTAGACCTTGCGGGTATCCGCTTCCGTCAAGACGTTCATGATGCTCGAGCACGCCGTCCCGGATAATACCCGGGGCGTCTCCGCCTGCTTCAAGGAGAGCAACCCCAAGCTCCGGGTGCCGTTTCATCTCCTGAAACTCTTCCTTTGTAAGTGCGGATGGCTTTTGAATAATACTCTGCGAAATACGCAGTTTGCCAATGTCATGATAAAGACCTGCCTTCCCAATTTCCATCACCATGTCGTGCGGGAAGTCGGCAAGCCTTGCGATCAGCGAAGAAAGCATGCCAACGTGAATGCTGTGACGGTACGTATAGTCGCTGTGCCCCTGCAGCTGCTGAAGAGCAACCAGCATGCTGCCGCTTGCCAGTGCTTCCTCGGCAAGCTGCTCAAACTGACGCGAGCAGGCAGTGACGTCGATTTCGCTCCCTTCTGCAGCTGCGGCAAATACACGCTTAATTTCTTCATACTGCAGCCGGTAGGCACGCACAAAACCGCTGTGCCGTCCTTCCCATTTCTGCTCCAGCTGCTCCAGCACCGACGCTGTTCCTCCAACGGCAACCCGGCTGATACCATGCTGAAAAAGCAGCTGGATATGGGCTGCTGTGACGACAGTCCCTTCTTTAAGCAGCAGCGTTTTATGTTTGGAATATACGTCTTCGACCAGCTTGCGATCAAGCGCACGATACGCGTGACGATGAATATAGACCCACTCCATTTGTATGATCACCTCTTCTCCTCTTATTAAATCAGATTCGAGGCTGGATTTCCACGATTCATAACAGGACTTTCATGTAGTTTTATTATGTAAAATGGCTCATTCCTCTGCCATAACCGTTTCACTCACCTTAAAGGCATGCATATTTCCCTATGCAGAAATGGCAACATACACGTATCTGCTGGCTGCCAGTTCTCTCTGATGCGAAGTTGAAGTCGCGCGAAACCCTGGCCTACAAGATTCCAGGACGCTGTCGGCAACCGATAGTTTCTCAGACGATCCTCTCTTAAAATGACCGCCTCCATCCTGGCAGACTGCAGTTTCGGCAGGTTGTTCTCTTTACATCGTAATACGTTACAGCTAAGGAAGCTTACGATATGTTATTCGTTATCAGGATCTGTTACGTTACGTCAATCACGTTCGGCCGCTGCTGTGTTCTAGTTGGATACTAAGCCGTTTTACCAAAACGCAGTGAAGCCTATGCTCGAAGTTACGCTTGAAGCAGAAATGTTCCGCCGAGACTAATCCGCACCCGCTCATTTTCCGAAAAGCAGAAGCTGCAATCTGCAAAATTGCTGACACTCTAACCACGAGAAGGCCCTCCGCGTGAATCACGGAGGGCCTTCGTCTATCTATTTATAGGGGGAATAGATATCAGTCTTCTTCGCTGAGGATGCGTTCTGCCTGCTCCTTCAGCTCCTGTCGTGCTTCTTCTTCGACATGACGCTCTGCATGATTAGAGTCCAGCCTGTCGGCGTAGCGCTCCATAAAGGAACGTGCCTGATCAGATCGTCCTGCTTCCTGATGGTGCACAGCTTGTCTTGCCGTATTGGAAAGCTGTCCGCGCATCGGGCCGGTAATATAGCCCTCTTCAATATACGCGTCCGTTTTTCCGTACAGCTCTGTCATTTCCTGCAGCTTTCTCTCTTCCGGATCGAGCTCGTCAGCCGGCTCTTCGCCGCCCGTCTGCACGATAACCGCCGTCAGCGGGTCGATCGTCAGTGACTCTTCCGTCAGGTTAAAGCCGTTCGGATCCGCGACTTCTGTCACACCGGCTTCATCTGCATCTGCAAGCACGATGCCGTCTGTCAGATCCATGTCGAGCGTCAGCGTGCGCTCGCTGTCGTCTGCGTTGATGAAGACGTGATACGCTGCATCGGATTCCGAATCTTCCGCCCGGTAGCCGATCAGAAGATCTTCGTCTTCAATTTCCGGTGCATCGATGAAGGACACGTGCTCATCAATCGCGTCCATCGTGCCGTGACGGAACGCATCCGTGGAACGGCGCAGCTCGATCATACCGGTCATCATCTCACGCGTCATGCTGTTCAGCGGGTACGCCTCTTCGTTCGTGGCGAGCTCCCAGTCAAACTTGTTGATTGCATCAGTGGAATCGTACGAATCATGGATAAAGTATGGATATTCAAACGGATTGCCGTCTGCATCCTCCATGTATGTCGACTTGTACGGTGCATCTTCCTCCGCTACCGGTCCGATGAAGTCATCGTCACGGAACTGCTTCGTCCGGCCAAATTCCTGACCGCCGTGCACGAAGGCTGTGCCCTGCGCCGTCATCACCATCGCATTTCCTAAACGGATGCGCTGATGAATTTCCTCCTGATGGTCTTTTGGATCTTTTTGAATCGACTGGGCAATCACGTCGTGCAGCGTCAGGTTATCGTGCGCTGCGATATATGGAACGACGTCACCCGGGTTCGTTGCCGTAAAGTTGGACGGATTCGCCGTTACGTTGTTGTAAATCCGCTCAATATCACGCGCGCCGCCTGTAATAAAGCGCGGCTCGCCTTCACTGCCGAAGCCGGACTTGAGCTCATTACGGAAGTCATCTGAGAAAGACCCGACGCTTTCCGTATGTTGCATCCACTGCTGGTCAGCCGGCTGCACGTCCGGATCAGTTTCATCTCCGACGTACGTCACCCAGCCTTCGCCGATCATAACGACGTTCGGATTCACTTCCTTCGCTTTGTCATAGGCGATTTGAATGCTCTCGGCATCGTGGTCGCCCATCATGTCAAAACGGAAGCCGTCCACTTTAAATTCTTCAACCCAGTACATGATCGAGTCGACCAGAATTCGTCGTGACATCTCATGCGTCGTGCCGAGACGTCCGCCGCCAAAACTGATGCGGGACGTGCCGTCAGCGTCCATGAAGTGGTAGTAGTTTGGCTCCAGGTCCTCGAAAATGTGCTCGCGGGCCGTATGGTTGTAAACCACATCGAGGATCACACCCATATCGCGTTCGTGGATTTCATGGATCAGATTCTTAAATTCTTCGATCCGCTTTTCTGCATCTTCCGGATCTTCAGAATACATGCCCGTCAGCGAGAAATAGCTGTGCGGGTCGTAGCCCCAGTTGTAGTTCGTCTGGGTCGATGCGTAATCAAGCATCCGCTCATCTGCCGCAAATTCATTGGAGAAGAAATAGCTCATCACCGGAAGCAGCTGTACGTGTGTTACGCCAAGCTCCTCCAGATAGTCGAGCCGCTCTGCAAACGCGGAGAACGTTCCGAACTCACTATCCAGCTCGTCTTCAATAGACGGGTCAGACGTGAAATCACGGACGTGCAGCTCGTAAATAATCGCATCCTCGCGCTTTTCAAAGCCGTCAATGTCTGCAAAATCAAGCTCTGGTCCGATAGCAGACGGATCGACAATCGCTGCTTTGCCGATATAGGCATCGTCAGCTCCGCTGTCCCAGGCTGCCATGGAAGGCGCATATGGATCCAGCGCTTCAACCGTTTCGCCGTCGCGTTCAATCATGTAGTGATAGTAGTAGCCCGTATGGTCGGACACGCCTGTTGTATTCTCATCAAGCGTTACTTCCCAGACGCCTCTGTCCTGACGCTCCATCGCTACATCGTCACCGATAACATTGTCCTGATCGTCTTTATCATAGAGACGAACGGATACGTCATCTGCGCTTGGCGACCAGACCTTCAGCGTCACCGAGCCGTCCTCGTGCAAATCAGCTCCGAGATCGCCCTCATAGCTGTAGAGCTCATCCTTCAGCTGCCAGCCGATAATCGCCTGGGCTGTCCGTTCGTTAAACGTAATCGTATACGGTGCTTTTTCTAAATCAAACGATCCGTGCAGGGACACAACTGTATCGCTGTCGATCGTGACGCTCTCAAAGGAAACAGCCTCTCCGTCGCGGTCCGTGATCGTCAGCTCTTCCATCAGCTGTTCTTCACTCAATCCGCCCGTACCGCTGAAGCGGACTTCAATCCGCTCATCTGACACGACTTCGGCACTCTGTACGCCGTCCATCATGACATAATACGGGTTGTTAAATGCCTGATCGGTGCCGGCTTTCACGAAAATCTGGTTCGAACGCTCCAGATCGCTGTAGCTCATGTCCCCCGACTGCTCTCCAGACTCCTGATCCAGGAACAGGAAGCCGATTTCTTCTGCATTCTCGGCAAGCTCAATGTCAGCGTAAAGACCGTAGCGGCCTTCGCCGGCAAATGGCGTCGCGCCTGTCGGCCAGTCTTCAGACGGGCTCAGCGTATCTCCAAAGTGCCAGATGCTGTCAAAATCATAGCCGTCCTCGCTGTAATAATGAACCCGTACCTCATCGTCGCCGATGTCAGCCGGTTCCGCGAGCGAGTAGCTTCCGTCTTCGTACATCCAGATTTCATTCATGTCTTCGTGAATCAAATCGACATTCACATCACCGGTAATGTTGTCGCCTCCGGTATTGTTCACGAGCATGCTGAGGCGGTCTGCTCCTGCCTCAAGCTCAATGTCATAGTACGGACCGAAGTCGGACATGCGATCTTCACTGAAGCGCTGCTCGCCAGGCCAGCTTGCATTCTCTTCAGCTGGTACTGCTGCGCCGTCCCAATACCAGACGCCGAGAGATGAAATGTTTCTGTCTCCCGCGTCAAAGTGCACGCGCAGGTGATCTTCCGGAATGTCGCTGTCTTCCACCGGTGCGTCCGCTTCCTCACCGTCAGCGATCGTTCCGTTTTCCGTCGTTAAAAGAACCGTTCCGCCGTCCGCAGGTGCCGGAATCGTCATCGTGACCGTTCCTTCTTCTGCTGTGACGCTTTCACCAGAATACGCATCCGTGACGACAGTGTCTGCTTCCGTCGTGTTCAGCGTCACTTCCTGTGCATCGTCTGCTGTGTTCAGTCCGACGAAGACATTTTCGCCTTCATAGGCACGCTCAAAGACGAGGTAGCCTTCGTCATCTGATCCTGCTGTTTCCGAGCGGGTACCCCGGGCAAAGAGCTCCGAATGCTCGCCTCGGAAATCAAGCAGCTTCGCGTAATGCTCGTGGAACGGATTGCCTTCCACGTCATCCCAGGCAAAGTCATAGCGGTTGTCATACTCCGGCCAGTTATCGTCGCCCGACTGCCCGAGCTCCTCACCGTAGTAGATCACCGGCTGCCCTTTTGCTGTCATCTGCAATGCAGAGCCAATCATAAGCGCCTCTTCGCCGTGATTGTAGAGGAAACCTTCCTCATCATGGCTGCCAAGGAACTGTCCGAGAAGCGCAGCACTGTCCATGCCTTCATTTCGTTCAATCAAATCATTGTTCACGGATTCCATATCACCGCGTGCAAAGTCACGGGCGCTGTTTTTAAACTCGAAGTCGAGCAGGGAATCCATCGTCCCTGTGCGCAGGTAACCGTGGTCGTTGTTTTGACCTGCGCCCCACGATTCACCGATCATCTTAAAGGACGGATCTTTTTCTGTCAGTTCATTTTTAAAGTGCTGCCACGTCGTATCATCGACGTGCTTGACCGTATCGACCCGGTAGTAGGAAATCGCGTTTCCGTTTTCCGTCGTCGAGCGGTCGAGCCACGCTGTCTGCCAGTCGACAAGCTGCTCACGGACTTCCGTATTTTCCGTTTCAAAGTCCGGCAGACCGGCAAGCTCCATCGTTAAATCGTCGCTGCCCGGGTTATCACGGATCATGCCGTCAAATCGTTCCACAATTTCCTCATCCGGATAGCCGGCCGGCGCTTCGTCTTCCGGCAGCGCGTCTTCTGCCTTCACCCCGTAACCAGGATGGTTCAGCACAACGTCGACCATGATTTTCATGTCGCGCTCTGCCGCTGCGTCAATCAGCTCGTGAAACTCTTCCAACGTACCAAGGTGCGGATTCAGCTCCTCAAAGTCGCTCGCCCAGTAGCCGTGGTAGCCGAAGTAGTTTCCGTCAGGAGCGTCCCACTCCACGTCATGTGCGACGTTTTCCACGATCGGCGTAATCCAGACCGTGTTAACGCCGAGATCATCCAGGTAGTCCAGGTTCTGCGTTACCCCGGCGAAGTCGCCGCCCTGGTACGTGCCTCGCGGATTTTCGTCGTCATACTGGCTGTAGTCCAGGCCGTATGGATCGTTGTTGTCCGGGTTGCCGTCGTAAAAACGGTCTGTCAGCATGAAATAAATCATCGCTTCGTCCCAGTCAAAGTCGCCTTCTGCTTTCTCACGTGCCGCTACTTCGACCGCTGCACTGCCCTCATACACGCCGCCTTCTTCATCGACTGCGCGAATAGGCAGCTCGTACGTGCCCGGATCCGTGTCATGGGTCGCTGCGATCGTCACGCGGTTTAACTCCGTCGATACGTTCAGCTCGCTGCTTCCGCCAAGCTGGCTTGCGTCAATCGAAAGCTCGTCTATTTCCACATCGCTGTTGTTCTCGATGTCGATGTCCACGACCGCATTTTCATCATAATGAAAAGCATCGTCAGCCGAACCGGAAACGGCAATGTCGTACTCGCCTTCCCTATACTCACGCTCTTCCTCTTCGTGCGCTACGTAGTAAGGGTTCGTGTAAACCGTATCGTCCCCTTCACGCATAAAGATCTGGCTGTGCACGTCGCGCTCGTTAAAGTTGAGATCGTCCGTCTGGTCTCCCGTCTCCGTATCAACTAACAGAAAGCCAAATCCATTGGCGTTTGATTCAACATCAACATCAATATAAGGGCCGTATGCTCCGGCCTGATCGTCAGAAAAACGCAGCGCGTCATCCAGCCAATCGTCAAAGGAATGTGCTACACCACCCCAGCCCCAGAAGCCGAGCGGTTCAACCGTGTCGCCTTCCGGCTGATAATGGAGCCTTACCTGATCGTCAAACTCGATCGGCTCGTAGTAATACACGTGTTCCTCGTGCGAAATCCACACCTCGTCCATTTCTTCTGCGAGAATGTCGATCGTGATATCATCTTCTGACACATTATTTCCATCACGGTTATTGATAACGAGACCTAATTCTTCAGTTCCATCTTCAAATTCTATGTCAACGTAGGCGCCGTAGTCGGTCGTCCCGTAGTCCGAAAACCACTTTCCTTCCGGCCATTCACCGGGCATTTCTTCTATACCCTCTCCAAAAAACCATAGCCCAAGTTCGGATACGTCGAGATCGCCGTAGTCGTAGTGGACGCGAAGGCTGTTCGTGTCGTCCGCGCTCTCTTCTGCTGTCACTACCGGTGCAAATGACGAGAATACGCTTAGTCCCATCACCCCGGCCATCATCGTTGCCATTCGTTTCGTTTTTCGTTTATACACGCTCTTCTCTCCCCTCGTGAATAAGTGACCCTGAACCTGTCGTCTTACTCAGCCCCTTCCTGCACGTTTTGAATCCGGACGTGCAACGTTGTGCAACTTGCGAAAACGTTTGCACTAACGCCATAAATAAAAGCGCAGCCGTATATTCTTTTTCAGAATGATTTGCAAGCGCTTTCGTTGCCTATTAGCATACCGTATATTTTTTGACAATTCAACATAATCCGGAACAAATATGACTTCGGCTCAGTCTTTCCTGCAATATTCAGGTCGACCTGACTAGGAGTGCACGCGCGTGCACAGATTCAGGAATCGATTCCCTCCTACTTTCTGCTTGGGACCGTGCAGTCATTTTGGGAATGTTACTTGAATCGTATGAAAAATTCTGATAAAGTCTATATAACCGATTAAGCTGATATGTTTTAACTACTATTAAGGGGGAGTTCTTTATGAAGAAATGGACAGCCGGCCTTTTAGGCGGAGTTCTGCTGATTGCAGGTGCGACGCCTGCAGCAGCGGAGAGTGATGCCCAGTACGAAGTGTGGATGGCCGATCAAGGGACGGATACGATCCATATTTATAACGAGGATCACGAAGAAATTGATACGATAGATTTTGATGACGTCGGTGAAAACCCGCACATGCTGCTTTTTGATGATGACTACGAATATGCGTATGCTGCAAACATGGGCAGCGGTACCGTCTCCGTCATTCACGGGGAGAGCCGGGAAGTCGTTGGAACAATTGAAACAGATGAAGGTGCTCACGCTGCCGTTCCAAATCCAAACGGGGAAACCGTGCTCGTCGCCAACACGCCTGGCGAGAGCCTGTCGCAAATTTCCCTGGATCATGAGAACGGGGAATATGAAGTGGCACAGGAGCTTGATTTGACAGAGGTGGACTCCCTGCAAAACGAAGACGAATTTCCGGATCACCGGCCGATCTGCCTCGACTTTAACGCAGACGGCAGCAAAGCCTACGTAACGATTGGCGGCGGCGGACTCGTCGTAGTCGATACCGAAGAACTTGAAGTCATCGAGCAGTTTGATAAAAACGATGTTCATCCACACGGCTGCGGCACGCTCCTGTCCCCTGACGGATCGGAAATGTACGCAAACTCAGGCTCCGTGGATGACGGCTATTTTTACGTATTTGATACCGAAACGGATGAAATGATCCATAAAGCAGATGCCGGCGGTCTCGATACGCACGGCAAAAACTTCACAACAGACGGCAAGTATCTCTACACCGTTCACCGCGTATCGGACAGCCTGACCGTCATCGATACCGAAACAAAAGAAATTGTAGCAGAACAGGAATTTGTCGGAGATGCACCGGACTTAGCCGTTACGTCACCGGATAACAAATACTTCTACGTGACGCTTCGCGGACCAGAGCCTGCAACTGGCACGCATGACATGGCTGGCGACTCTCCTGGCATTTCCGTCATTGACGTGGAAACGCTGGAAATCGCCCATACGATTGACTTTACCGGCATCGACGGCACCGATCCGCACGGAATCGACATCCGCGTGATTGATGCGGGCAGCACCACGTATGACAACTACCAGTTCGAAGGCGACGAACTGCCTGACACAGCAGCTGGCGTACCGTTCTCCATCTGGATCGCCCTCGCTGCAGCCGGCATCGGCGGCGCCCTCCTCTTCGGAAAGCCAAAAACAGCACGTTCATAACGAAGAAAGCTGTCTCCCGACTGACGGGAGACAGCTTTTTATGTAATGGAAGGGCTCGGCGCCGTTGCCGAAAGGCCATTGGCGGGGCAAAGTAACTTAACGTCGGACAAAGGCAACTTAACAGGCCGTTATAACGAATAAAACAACTTAAGCGGGCCCAAGTGTAACTTAACGACACCCAATTGCAACTTAAGCCTAATATAGAGGCTTTCGGCGCCGTTGCCGAAAGCTCCCGCCTTGGAAAGTAACTTACTTGCAACTTAACCCTCAGACGGAAACCGGGCCGGTGCCCGCTAAACCCACCTGCCCTGAGCAAAGGCCGGCAGCTGCCGGCAAAAGTAGATGTGCTCGTTTTCCAAATTAAAAAAGCTCCGTCTGCATGCAGACGGAGTGGCGCCTTATCCCGGCGGAGTGCGCGCGAGGCTTTCGAGCTGCTGCTCGCCTTCGCGCGATATTTTATACAGCTTGGAGTGGCTGTCCTTGCCGATCGTGATGATGTACTTTTTCTTTTGCAGGACGCTGATCGCCCGGTACGGATTGGTGAGCCGGATGCCGTTGTCTTTTAGCAGGTCATCCACGGCGCTCGACTTAAATACCCGCTCCTGGCTCTTTTCCTGAATGTACTTTCCCGCGACAAGCGCCTTGTCGACGTCCTTCAGATCATCGTGAAACTGGTAGAGCCATTCCCCGAACGCATCATCTTCAGGCTGCAGCTGCGGCCATTCTGCCGCGGCAGCCTGTGACGGCCCGCTCCTGACCCGATCTACGAGGTCATCCAGCTGCTCCATCTGTTCACGGACAAATTCCTCCGAGCCTTTAATTTCAATTTCTCCGGTGCGCACGTTCATCCTGATGCTTGCCTTCGCCACTTCATCACTCCTCTTAGTTATACTGACTGCTTTCACGCGCTTTCCTGACAATTCTCTTTTCCCTCTGTCAGTATACCCTGAAACATGACACCACATAAAAAAACAGGCAGGAGCGGTTCTCCCGCCTCTGCCTGTTTTTTTACTGATTAGTCGTTGATCGCGTCAAGCGACTGGACGAGTCCGCTTCCGTACTGATGAGAAGCACCGAGTGGAACGGCCGTGTCGTTAAGCAGATCACGCACTTCGGCGCTTGAAAGCTCCGGCTTCGCCTGCCACACCTGTGCCGCTACACCAGCTACGTGCGGTGCTGCCATGCTCGTTCCGTTAAACGACGCATATCCGTTACCTGGAACTGTACTTAATACATCCACGCCCGGTGCAGAAATTTCAACTGCCGGCCCGGTGCTGGAAAACGTCGCCCGGTTGTTGTTTTCGTCAACGGCTGCTACCGCCATCGCGGAATCGTATTTCGCCGGGAAGCCGACTGTGTCGTTATTGCCGCCGCGGTTTCCACTGTTTCCGGCTGCTGCGATCACTAAAGACCCTTCTTCAAAGGCGAGATCCGTAAAACTTTCCAAAACCGACGATCCGGATGATCCGCCGAGGCTCATGTTGATGATGTCGATATCGTTTTCGATCGACCATTCAATTCCTTCTGCAATTCCGGCGAGCGAACCGCTTCCTTCGTTACTCAGAACCTTCACAGCGTAAAGATCCGCATCCGGTGCTGTCCCGATCACGCCGAGGTCGTTATCAACTGCCGCCACTGTACCGGCAACGTGCGTTCCGTGACCGTTCCCGTCAAAAAACGGATTGCTGTTATCTGCATCGCTGAAAACCGAATAGCCGCCGACAACGTTATCTGCCAAGTCTTCATGGTCTGCATCAATGCCGGTATCAAGCACTGCTACGCTGACGCCGTCACCGCTGATTCCCTGGGCGTATGCATCGGTTGCCTGCACCTGATCGATGCCATAGGGTACCGTCTGACTGAGTGTTGTCACTTCCGCATTTTCGTCAACCGCTTCAATGTGCGGATGGCTTTCCAGAAGCGGCACCTGTGCTTCTGACAGCTCCACCAGTTGAACATCCAGCAAATTGTATGTATGCAGCACGTCGGATTCGCTGACGCCGAATGCCTGCATCAGTCCTGCTTCAGCCGGACCTGAAAACTCCACTAAATATTCCTGCTTTTCCGTATCTCCCTGCGGACTGACTGCCCCTGCACTCATCGGTACGGCGAAAAGCGCTGCCGCTGCTGTCATAAAAAGTACTTTCTTCATCGCAAAACCCCTTTTCCGAATTAGTCTGCACCACCGCGGTGTTTTTTCAGAATAATCGGAACAGGTTGTCTTTTCAACATACTGAACGCTTGTTCATTATCCCGTCTCAGAAATTTCTCTCTAAATAAAGGACTTTCTGCCCGACAGCCTGTCTTTTTATGAAACTCTGTTCAGCAAGTCCTTCCGCACTGAATAAAAGAACCTGCCGGATTACCTCCGACAGGTTCCCTGTTCGTTTACTTAATGACGTCAACTGGTCCGTGGTCGTCAATGTGATCGCCGTGTACGTGATGGAGGCGTCCGTCAACGAGGTAATCATAATGATCACCGTGCGGAACAAGCTCGTGTCCGCAGTCTTCGTTGTGCTCACAGTCCGACTGCACAGGCGTGCATGAATCAGGATTTTCATCACTCACGCCGATCTTACACTCATCCCAGTGCTCCTCGTGCTTGTGGTGGAGATGTCCGTCGTGCACGTAGTCAATATGATCACCGTGGCGGATTTTCGTGTGTCCGCAGGAAAGAGAATGCTCGTGCGTATGGTTGTCATGCGTATGATGGCTCATCAACAAAACCTCCTTTTACAGTCAGTGTACCACTAAAAAAGGGCGCTGAAACGGGTTTGGCGTCGATAGGAATCATTCCGTCTATACCGGCTGCATGCGCTCCTCGATCTGCTTGAACTCTTCCTCGCTATCGGTGACGCGGCTGAGTACTTGCAGCGATTCGAGCATAAACGTTAAATCGAGCCGGTACATTTGATCCGGCGACTGATGACGGAAAATGTCGGATGCAAACGCCCAGATCGTTTCCTGTTTCGTTTCATCAAGGGACTCTGCGATTTTTGCCATGCAGTTGATCAGCTCCGTCAATAGCACGTGATCATCTTCGGCGTAATGACGGATAAAGCCGAAGCCTTTATATAAATACGACTCAAACGATTCCGCCATGAGAACGATCCGCGTCTGCCCATTTTCATCCTGTAAGTACGGGGTAAACGTAATATATTCCACCACTTCCAGCATCAGCTCTGCCATCTGGTGCATCGTCGTCATCGCCGTTTTCGGATCCTTGTTGCCGATCGACTTAATCGCAATCTCGGAAAGCTTGTACATGCCCATCTGCAAATCCTGCAGCTCAAGCTCCTTATGACCGATCTGCACCATCGCCGAGTAGTCGTCCATCTCCACGTCGTCTGCTCCAGGGCCCCAGTAGCTGAACAGCTCGTTTCCAGCCAGCACGTATTCGCCCATGCGGCGGTGAAACTGCACGATAATATCATCGCGCCGTGCCTGCTCAAGCATTTTTCGGTAGTCAACAAGCTGCACGTAGCCGCTTTTTTTCGCCTGCACGCGCACAGTATCTTCTTCATATTCGAGCTTCATGTCGCCAGACGTTTCCGCCCGGTACACTTCAAGCTCCCGGCTCAGCGTATCTTTTATGATCCGCTGTGAATTCTCCTTCATTGTGTTCGTTATGTTGTGCACCTGCATCCACGTCGTCGCGTGGTTAATAAAATAAATAAACGTCATCGCCGTTAAAAACGCGAGAAAAATCGTTGTGATCGGTACAGCCGCAAAATTTTCCCGTTCCGTGCTGCCGATAAATAAAAACACGAGCAGAACGTAGACGAAGCTGCCGTTAAATACGCCGAGCGCGTGCTGCGTCCGACGATCCGCCACGAAATTTAGCAGCATCCGCGGTGAAAACTGCCCGCTGAACGTCGTCAGCACGACGAGCAGGGAGTTCAGCGTGAACGCGCTCAGTGTGAGAATACCACCGATAAGCGTACTGACGAGCATCTGCGTTGTTTCAGCTGTAATGGATACGATCGGAGGCAGCTGCCGTTCAATGTCCAGCTGAATATCTAAAAACAATGCAAATACAACGAGAAAAACAGATACGGATACGTAAAGCAGCGGCATATACCAGAGCGTCGACTGGATTTCATGCTTCCGCTCGCGCCGCGACATCGTAAAATATTTTCTGAGTGACGCCGGCAGCAGCTGGAGCAGCATCATCGTTAAGCCTCCTTTTTCGTTGGCGCCAAAGCTCAGCCTGACGCCTTCATCGATTCTGACGGGCTCATTCCCGCCTGGAGACGGGAATGAAACCTGTTGCCGTGATTTTACAAAAACATTCGACAGTCTGCGCCACAAACGTTGTTCAACTGGCTAAAAACCGTTTTCGTTTGCAGGTTTCTCCTGTAAACTGGAAGGAAGGAATAGATGAAAGGAGCAGATAGATGGAACCGTACCGTCTCGCGATCGGCATACATATCGCCATGTTTTTCTTTTTCGCCGTTGTCACCTTCGGCTATCTGTCCGTCACCAGCGACCCGGCGATGGTTCGTGACACCGTTTTTTACCTCGTCATGGCTGCCCTGTCGGCACTTGCCGCACTGCTGTTTACCGTAACTGTCTCGGCTTCCTTTTACACGGTACGTTACGTCGCCAGGCGCATCAGCCGACAAAGCACCAGCTCGTAACCAGGCAGTAAACAAAGGACATGACGTCATGCCAAAGCATGTACCGCTTTCGTTTAACCAGGGTATTGCCAGGCAGATCGTGGAAGAAAAACGCACCGTTACAGAAATGGCCGACCAAATCGGCAAACACCGGGCCACCGTCGGGAAATGGGTGAAGGACTACAAACAGAACCAATCAGCCGGCGAATTCAAAACCGAGGCCGGAATGAGAGAACTGCAGCGAACATATGAAAGAAGGATCAATCGTTAAAAACAGAAGGTGCGATTCTCCGAGCTGTCCCGGCATTCTTTACGAAAAGCCACGCGTCATTTTTGCGCACATCCGCAGCCTTGAAGAAACTTACTCCGTCGAGCAGATGTGCGAAGTGCTCGGCGTATCGAAAAGCGGGTATTACAAATGGAAAGCACGCCAGTCGGATCAGGCATAAGGAAACGGGACCCCTGTCAGGCAAGGGTCCCGTTCGCTTTGCGGTCAGCCCTCAAAACGAACATTTTATATCTTGACGTCACAGCGACTGTGACCGCAAAACAGGTAAACGTCTGCAGACGAAAGTTAAAGATATTACAGGCGAGGTTCATGCTTTTGCAGCAAAAGTTGAACACGTTCGTCCGGCCGTGTCTTCCCCGAATGAGCGAACCCTTTCCTACTCAAACGCAAAAAAAGAACCCGGCATGTGGCCGGGTCCCGCGATATTTTTTTAACTCGTTTTAAAGCCGCTGATTTCTTCCTGTAAATCAAGCGCGATTGTGCTCAGCTCTTCTGACGTGAGTGCAATTTCGTTCATCGAGGCGAGCGATTCCTCTGATGTTGCTGCGACCGTGCCGGTGCTTTCAGTCATCTGTCCGGCAAAGGACGAAAACTCCTCCATCCGTCCGTTTAAATCCGCTGCCTTTTCCGTCATTGATTCAATCACGCCGAGTACGTTGGAGATGTGACTGTCCACATCAGCGTTGATTGTCTCGACAGAACGGAACATGCCTTTCATTTCTTCCACAGAGCCTACGCCGGCCTCAACCTCCCGGCTTACGAGCTGCATCGCCTCGACCGATGAATGCGTATCCTCCTGTACGTCCGTGATCATACCCCTGATTTTATCAGCGGAGCGGCCGGACTGCTCGGCCAGCTTACGTACCTCATCGGCTACGACAGCGAATCCGCGCCCGTATTCACCGGCTCTCGCTGCTTCGATCGACGCGTTCAGCGCGAGTAAATTTGTCTGGTCGCTGATATCTGTCATCGCCCGGATGATATCGTTGATTTCATTTGACCGTGATTCCAGCCGGTGAATAACCGCCATCGTTTCGTCAACAGCGTCTTTGATACCGGCTATTTTCGCCCCCGTTTCCTCAGAAGAAGCTGCTCCTTCCTTTGACACCGCGACCGACTCATCCGACTTTTCTTTCAGACTCACAGCCGCCTCTTTCACCTCTATCAGCTCGTGCTCCTGAACGTTTACCGCCTCCATACTCGCATTATCTCCCCCTCCACAAGACTTTTGACTTACATTTTTACATGCCCTACGGTTACTATCGTCGATTAGTCAGATTATTTTAACGATTCAGGCCAAATGTCTTATGAAAATCAGATCGCTTACATGTTAGATAAGCAGCAATAAAATGCTGACCTCCTGCTGCGAAAGTCGTCTTTACTTCATTACTGCTGTGACCCTCAAAAAAAGTTGAACATTTTAAGGCAGAAGTTGAACATGTTCTTTCCGCAAATGATGATTTCTTCGTTATAACAGTCGTCAGTTGATGCTCGTAAACATATTACAAGGGTTCTTAACGCTTTTGAAACGAAAGTTAAAGATATTACAGGCGAGGTTAATGCTTTTTGTGGTTCTGTCAATAAAGTAGACAAATCGCTATCACGTTTTGCTCCTGTCATCCGTTCCTTTTCCCCGTCTGACGGCGCTCACCTCCTTCATCCGGTTTTCAAGCTGACAGATGGGACGAGCTCGC
>NZ_JAATHJ010000021.1 GCF_012034335.1 Alkalicoccus luteus
TATATTCTGGCGATACATGATAGCTCAATCTATTCACGTCCTTCCCAGATTTTGAACTCCGTGATCGTGCGTTACCTTTGAGTCTACCTGTCACGCCTATCATCGTCCACTTTAGAGACTAACACCACCAGCGCCATTTATTTCTCCATATTTCTTAAGTTTATTTGACATTGAATATATAAAATAACTATCGAGTATTCCCTTTTTAGGTACAATCGATTGAAAACCTTGATTGGTTGAAGCGGGATCGGCCAAAATAGCTGTATTTCCTATCCCTGCTCTAGATGTGAATAAAACCGTTCCGACGGGCAAAAGTTTAGCTGAACTTTTTTCTAAGCCTATATTCGTTATCTTTTTACGGCTCGTTCTCACAAATCGTTGTTTTCCTATTTCAGCAGGTGAAAACCAATTAACATCACCATTCCAATATTCATCTATAGTTGTATCAGGAGTGCCACCACCAACAATATCAGCAACATCCCCAAACATTAATAAAGCCCATTCCTCACTAAACCCATCAAACCGAACCTCCGGCACACGTTCGCCATCCTTCGGAAACATCTTCTGCAAAAAGCCTTGTTTGGTTTCTTTTAATAATGTGATGTGTTGTTGCTGAAGGGCGATTCGGTCGTCCAGGTTCTTGAAGAATTCGCCTATTTTTTTTTGTTCTTGTATTTTCGGCATAAATACTTTAACTTCCTTTAGATCTGAATTGTGTAAATGAACAACAGATTTTCCTTGAGCTCTTTTCATTAATTCTTTCTGTTCAGTGCCATTTGAAATCGTTAATGCTAAAAAAACAGGTGATAATAAATTTTGATCGGTTCTAATTACATTTAAATCCCCACCCAATATTACACCATCTAAATATACGACTGATGCTCTCGATATTTCTTCTGAATTTTCTCCTGAACTAGGTACTATTACATCTCCACATTGACTAACAACTGAATTATCAACACTTTCGACATAAGTTTCAACTTCAGAAATGACTGTTTGGTAATTCGTATATAACTGTCCATATAGAATTATTTTTGAACCATTCTCCGTTAAATCTTTTTTTGTATAACCTCGTCCCTTCGAAAACTCCGCGATTGAACTGAGCTTATATATTTCCCATTCACCATCTAACCCATTAAAACGAATCTCCGGCATCAGCTTATTTGTCATAACCAAATACCTCTACCGCACCCTGAATCCACTCCGCATCTTCCTCGCTGTAATGAAGGGATGAAATATCCTCAAACAAACTTTTTTGCAGTGTCTGCTTTTTCTCTTGAATCTCTTTCATTTCACACCCAACAGCTTTCATATCGACAGGTACTTCTTCTTCAAACGTATCGACGTATCGTGGGATATTGAGGTTGTAATCGTTTTCTTTAATCTCTTCAAACGTCGCAATATGCGCGTACTTCTCAATGGATTGCCGCTTGTTATACGTATCCACGATCTTCTCAATATTCTCTTTGGATAGCTTATTCTGGTTCTTGCCTTTAATAAACTCACGGCTCGCATCAATAAATAGAACATCACGGATGCTTCGATTCTTTTTTAGTATCAATACCGTTGTCGGAATCGATGTTCCAAAGAACAGGTTTGGTGGCATGCCGATCACCGCATAAATGCTGCCGTCTTCCAACAACTTCTGCCGGATCGTGCCTTCCGCAGCTCCTCTGAAGAGAATCCCGTGTGGCAATACAATTGCCATGGTTCCAGTCTCTTTTAAGTGATAGTAGCCATGCAGTACAAAGGCAAAATCTGCTTTCGATTTCGGAGCAAGCTTGCCGTAGCGGTTAAACCGTGAATCATCGAGAAACGTATCATCCGCCGACCACTTCGCTGAGTATGGTGGGTTCATGACAACTGAATCGAACGTATACGGTTCATCTGTTGGCCAGTCCTTATTGAGCGTATCCCCATTTCGCACACGCATTTCTTCCGGATCAACGCCATGGAGGATGAGGTTCATCTTCGCCAGGTTGAACGTCGTTGTGTTGAGTTCCTGGCCATGGTACTTCATCTTATCCGGGTGGTTGAGATAGTTCCGCACATTTAACATCAACGACCCTGATCCCATCGTCGGGTCAAAGACACTGAACCACTTCTTGTCTTCCTGTCCAATCGCCACAATTTGCGACATCATATCCGATACCATATGTGGCGTATAGAACTCCCCCGCTTTCTTGCCGGCTTCAGAAGCAAACTGACCAATCAGATACTCATATGCATCCCCAATGACGTCACCCTCATAGCCAATGAGATCAACATCATTTAGCTTTTTAATCACATCGGTCACGGTGACATTTCGTTGTTGATCATCTGACCCTAGTTTCTTCGACTGCAGATCCACGTCATCAAACAACCCACTGAACGCATCATACTTCGTTGAAAGCTGGATAAACGCTTTGTTCAAGTCGTTTAATTGAAAGACATTCTTTTTTGCTTGCTCTGCAAGTACGTTGAACAAGTAGCGAGGTTCGATATCGTACCCTAGCGTATCTACTACTGTCGCCACCAAATCTTCGCGCGTATCGTCATCCGTTAATAGCTCTTGATATAATTCCGTTTGTTTTTCAGGTGTATCATATGTATCCAGTGATTCATCTGCCAGTTCGACTACTTTTAACAAAAGTTTGTCGGATAAGTACTTGTAAAAGATCAGTCCCAATAAATAGTTTTTGTACTCTGATGCATCCATTTTACTGCGAAGATTATCCGCAGCACTGAACAGCTTTGAATTTAACTCTGCTCCCATTTCTAAACACTCCTTCAATGAATTCACACAACTATTTTAACACGTTTACGTAAATGAATTGCTACTCATAGGCATTTTGAAATACGATTCGATTTTAAATCCTTCTACTATTTAAATCATCGAATCATGGTTACTATTAACTGCCTTTGTTAAGCCTAACCGTTGAAGTGACGGATAAAACAACTCACTGATCATATGAAACATGGTAAGTTCAAATTTCGCTAATGTTAATATAAACGAGATAGTTATTGTCTCCGATAAAAATGAAAAAGCAGCATGCCGAGTCGACATGCTGCTTTATTCATATATGATTTGCTATAAGCGCTGATGCACCAAAACCGAGCTATACCGGCTGCTCGGCCTGTTCAAACTGCTTCAGCAGTGCCCGTACTTCATCTGTCGACTTCGTCTGCATCAGTTCGTTTCGAAGTGCACTGGCGCCTCGAAATCCTTTTACATATATCTTGAAAAATCGGTGCAGCTTCGTGATCGGGCGCGGCACTTGCTCTGCGTAATAGTCTTGAAGATCAAGCTGCAGCTTCAGCAGATCCAGATACTCCTGGCTGCTGTGCTCTCTTTTTTCTTTTTCGAAAGCGAACGGGTTTTTGAATATCCCTCTCCCGATCATAATGCCGTCTACTCCGTATTTGTCAGCAAGCTCAAGACCGACCTGCCGATCGGGAATATCTCCGTTGATGGTAAGCAAGGTCTCCGGTGCGATGTCATCCCGCAGCTTGGTTATTTCCGGAATCAGCTCCCAGTGGGCATCCACTGCGCTCATTTCCTGCCTCGTGCGGAGATGAATAGACAGGTTTGCCACATTTTGCTTGAGAATGTGCGTAAGCCATCCCTTCCACTCCTCCACTTCAGAAAAGCCGAGACGGGTTTTCACGCTTACCGGCAACCCGCCGGCTTTTGCGGCCTGAACGAGCGCTGCTGCGACATCCGGCCGGCGGATCAGCCCGCTGCCTTTTCCGCTTGATGCCACGTTCGGCACGGGACAGCCCATATTAATGTCGATTCCCTTAAAGCCCATTTCCGCCATCCCTACGCTCATTTGCCGGAAATAATCGGGCTTGTCTCCCCAGATATGCGCCACCATCGGCTGCTCATCTTCAGTGAATAACAGACGCCCGCGCACGCTGTCTCTGCCCTCTGTATGGCAGTAGCTGTCTGAATTCGTGAACTCAGTAAAAAAGACGTCGGGACGCGCAGCTTTACTGACGACGTGCCGAAACACGACATCCGTCACATCTTCCATCGGTGCTAATACAAAAAACGGCCGCGGCAGGTCGCGCCAAAAATTCTCTTTCACAATCAATCAACTCCACTTACTATAAATATCAAAAAGAAATTCGACTTTTTTTCATTTTATCAAGCTAGCTGAACGTTAACAATGCAACGCACTCCACATGTGTCGTATGCGGAAACATATCAACCGGCTGGACTTCTTTTGTTTCGTACCCTTTTTCTGCGAGGATGCTCAGATCACGCGCGAGGGTCGCCGGGTTGCAGGAGACGTAGACGATTCGCTCCGGTGCGAGCTTTGCCATCGTAGTGAGAAGCGATTCGTCGCAGCCTTTTCGAGGCGGGTCGACGACGATAACGTCGGCACGGATTCCCTGCGCCTGCCACCAGGGCATGATGCTTTCTGCTTCCCCGACGAAGAAATCAGCGTTCTCAATATGGTTAATTTCTGCGTTTCGTTTCGCGTCATCGACGGCATCAGGAACGATTTCCACCCCGTATACGCGTCGCGCTCTGCCTGCAAGAAACAAGCTGATCGTGCCGATGCCGCAGTAGGCGTCCATCACCGTTTCTGTGCCGGTTAAAGCTGCATACTCCAGCGCCTTTCCGTAGAGCACATCGGTCTGCTCCGGGTTTACCTGGTAAAACGAGCGGGCGGAAATGGCAAAGCGAACTCCGTTGATTTCATCGTATATGACGCTCTCTCCCCAGACGATGTTTGTTTCCTCGCCAAAAATAACGTTCGTGCGTTTCGGATTTACGTTGTGCATGATCGATTTTAAATTCGGGAAGGTTTCGCACAGCTTTTCGGCCAGCTGTTTTTTATTTGGAAGCCCCTTATCTTTTGTGATCAGCACGATCATCAGTTCATCCGTCGTTTTGGCGTGCCGGATGACGACGTGGCGAAGCTGTCCTTTGTGCTTTTGCGGATCATAGGCGCGAATGCCAAGTTCCGACGCTGCTGCTTTTACGAGATTCATCGCCCGGTCTGCGTCCGAATGCTGAATCAGACACTCGTCGGTATCGACAATGTCTTTGCTCCGCTCGGCATAAAAGCCACTGACGATCTTCCCCTTTTGCTCGCCGATTGGAATTTGCGATTTATTCCGGTAGCGCCACGGATCTGTCATGCCGAGTGTTTCATGCACTGGAACGTCTGTTAACCCGCCGATTCGGGCAAGTGCCTCTTTTACGACGTTCTGTTTATAAGCAAGCTGTCCGCTATACGTGAGGTGCTGCAGCTGACAGCCTCCACACCTCTGAAACACCGGGCACGGCGGATCGGTCCGGTTTTCGCTCGTTTCATGCAGCGTCAGAAGTCTGCCAAAAGCGAAGTTCTTTTTCGTCTGCACGATTTTAATGTCGGCTTCTTCCCGGAGAAGCGCGCCTTTAATGAATACCGGGAAACCGTCTATTTTTGCTACCCCGGCCCCGTCGTGCGTTAAATCCTCGACTAACACCCGGTACTGTTCGTTTTTTTTCACTGGTGCCTGCTGTTTCATGTACGTACGTCCTTTCTCTTTTCAGCTTACCCGATTGTAACACATTCCGGCTGTTTGAAAACGACCTGGAAGCTGTTATGATAGGTTAGGACAATGACGCAAACAGAAAATCAGAGGTGGAATCATGGCAACGTTAAAACGAAACGATCCCTGCCCGTGCGGAAGCGGGAAAAAATACAAAAAATGCTGCTTAAAAAAGCTTGAAACGAAGTCTAAATTTGATATGGCCGATATGCGTGCTTTCAACGAACTGCTGCCAAAGCTTTTTGATTTCAGCAAGAAGTTTGATGAGCAGATAAAAGCCGAGTACGACAGAAAAACAGCTGCGTTTGAATCATTGGCTGTGCCGGATGCACGTGCCTTCTCCCAGCTCCTCTTTCACTGGATGCTGTTTAACTGGAAGCTCGAGGAGAAAACAATTCTGGAGCGGTTTGTCGATGAGCATCACGACGGCTATACGCCCGCATTCCAGGAATTTCTTGAAACGTGGCAAAAGCTTGAGCCGAGCTTTTTTGAAGTCGTCCATGCAGACAGTGAATACATCGCGCTGAAAAACTGCTGGTCGGAAAAGTCGCAGACGATTCAGAAGACGCCTTCCTCCCAGACGATCGAGAGCGGCTCCTATGTCATCGGCTATTTGTATCCGACGCCGGACGGCCCTGCTCTCGGCAGCGATGCGGTTGAGCTGCCGGCTCAGCTTGCCGAGGCGTTTCTCACAGAGTGCCGCCGAATTGATATTTCGAAGCAGAAGCATTTTACGAAGCAGTTTGATCAGCTGCTGCAGCTGCTCGGTGCTGTTCTCGAAACCGGGCCTGTCTTCGATAAACAGGAGGCTTACGAAACGATTCTGTCAGAGCTGTCTGCCAGAAAGCGTGTCCGAGCAGCCTCTGCATCTATACTGCGCCGCTTTCTTTATCAGAAGGCGCCCCGTATTACGAAACCTGCAGCCTATGCAGCGTCCCTGCACTATTGGGCAGCAAGAGAGCTCCCGGATGAAGAAGCTGTTTCCCAGCAGACCTGTGCGGAGCAGTACGGCGTTTCAAAAAGCACGATCTCTGCAAAGGTTAAGCAGCTGTCTGCCTTTGAGCAATCTTAATGGAAGACGAAAAACCATATTGAATCAGCAAAGCCGGCGATCTGTAGCAGATCGCCGGCTTTCCAGGCTGTTGAAAAAATCTTTCAATTTACATGTTTATTGGTTTGATGGTATTTCCCCTCTGCTTACCGAGCCTGCCGTGGGCTAGCCTTCAGCTATTTCTCAGGGGGACCCCTGAGAAAGGATCTTCAGGCTGCGCGGCTTCCACGGGCACGCCGGACACATCGGGGAAACGGCTCTGCTTCTTGGAAAACAACTTCCCACTAGGCAGACTCGACTGTTTTTTTACGTTTATCATGAATTCGATGAAGGACTGGCATCCCTATTTAACATCAAAACGTTTTATTGGGAAGGTTCTATCTGTATGGAAGCCGATCGTGAAGTCCTAACCAGGCACTTGAAACGGACTGCCAGCTGCCAAATCGGAGGACCTCGACTCCAGGAGGATCAGAACGAGGCGAAGATCCATCGCTTCCGACAGCAGGTGGAAGCGGTTAGCTGAGCCCGTTCCCTCCGGAAAGCGAGTGTCCGCAGATACAGGCAGATGCAATCTTATTCAACTAAAATGACTTTATCAACACTCTGCTGTTAAACATCGTTAGACTATGCTTTCTTTCATGAGCCTATTCTTCTCAAGCGCTCGTCTCCTGCTTCTGCTTCCAGGCAAGCAATGCTTCTGCCGTAAACAGGTCGGTAATGAGCACGTTGCAGTAGCCTCCCTGAAGCGATCCGATGATGGCATCGAGCTTCTGAAGTCCGCCTGCTGCCAGGATGGCATATTCCTTTTCTTTCAAATCCTCCAGCTCAATCCCGATCGTGCGATTGTTTAAATCCTCGTCGCAGAGGTTGCCGTTAATATCAAACATACGCGAGCAGATATCTCCTACAGCCTGCTTTTCCTTCAGCACCTTCATATCGTCATCTGTCAGGTAATCTGCTTTATAAAGTGCAGAGTCCTCATAGCGCATTCCCACCGTAAAGACTGCAATATTCGCTTTTTGGCCGAGTTCAAGCACGTGGCGGATGTGACGGTCGGATACAATGGCCTGCTTTACAACAATATGGTCCACAATCGCCGGAAGTGGCAGAAAATATGGAGATGTGTGAAACGCCCGACCGAGATAGTGAATGATTTCTGACGCATACGTGTTTGCCTCTGAGTAGCTCACTCCGCCATTCAGCTGGGTCACAACGACATCGTGCACGCTTTTTTGCTGCAGCTGTCTGGCAACTTCGTACATGGTCGAGCCCCACGTCGTACCGATGATGTCATGGTCCTTTACGATTTGCTGTAAATAAGAGGCCGTCTGTCTGCCGATCTCTTCTTTAATAATATAATCATCGTGCACCGGAGCATCAACGACAATACAGTCCTTGAGACCGAAATGTTCCTCTATCACCGCACCGATTTGCTGCAAATCCTGATAAGGATCCACGATGCGGATCTGAACGATGCCTTGTTCCTTCGCCTCACGCAGCAGCCTCGACACGGAGGGCCTGGATATACCGAGCTCTTCAGCCACTGCCTGCTGGCTGTAATCCAGCTGATAATACATTTTGGCCGCTTTTACGACCCGGGATAATTTATCTTTTGCCATGCTGCTTCCCCCTGCACCCAAACTAACGTTATTCCATCTATGAACATTATTTCACGCAATTTCGTAAAATGCAATCGCTTTCTAACAGAATGCGGCTAATTCTTTCTTCGCATTTTAAGCAGAAAGAAGGCCCCGGAATGAACGTCATTCCAAGGCCTTCTGCTTTGTCTGTCTAGTAATCAGATTCGCTCTTTTCGCCTTTTACAATCGCGACTCCGGCACTGGCACCGATCCGCGTTGCGCCTGCTTCAATCATCGCTTTCGCATCTTCGAGAGAGCGGACACCGCCGGATGCTTTTACCCCTGCGCTCTCACCAACGGTTCTGCGCATCAGGGCGACGTCTGCCACCGTGGCAGAGCCAGTGGAAAAACCGGTGGACGTCTTTACAAAATCAAGCCCGACCTTCACTGCAATTTTGCATGCTGCTGTTTTCTCTTCATCTGTTAACAGGCAGGTTTCTAAAATTACTTTCGTCAGTGCCTTGCCTTCTGCTGCTTCCTGGACAGCACGCATGTCGCGTTCCACAAGCTCCAGGTTGCCCTGCTTGAGTGCACCGATATTGAGAACCATATCAATTTCATCTGCTCCGTTTTCGATTGCATTTGTCGTTTCAAATGCTTTCACTTCCGGCGTGTTGGCGCCGAGCGGGAAACCGACAACCGTGCACACCTTTGCTTCTGCATTCTTCAATAGCTCCGCCGCTTTCTCCACCCATACAGGCTGCACGCAGACAGAAGCAAATTTGTACTCATCTGCCTCCTGGCAAAGTGTAACGATTTGGTCTTCTACTGTTTCCGGCTTTAATAGCGTGTGGTCGATCATCGATGCAACTGATTTAGTCATGATACATTACCCCTTTTTATAGTAGATTGGTTTAAAAGAACATACCTGCAATCGATGCGTTCAGGAGAGAAGCGAGCATCCCTGCAAAAATAGCTTTGACACCGAGCTGAGCAATGTCACCGCGCCGGCTTGGTGCAAGCTTTCCGAGACCGCCGAGCAGAATACCGAGAGACGATACGTTTGCGAATCCGCAAAGCGCAAAGCTGATAACGAGCACGGTTTTCGGATCGAGATTTTCGATTTCCGGTGCAAAGGAAGCGTAGGCAACAAATTCGTTCAGAACGAGCTTCTGTCCGATAAAGTTACCGGCCTGGAACGCTTCAGCCCATGGAACGCCGATCGCAAAGGCGAGCGGTGCAAAGATCACACCGAAAATGTTTTCAAGTGTTAACCCTTCCAGCTGGAACGTTGTAAAGAAATCAAGCACCCAGTTAATACCAACCTGTACAACGCCGAGACCTCCGTTGACGAGGGCCACAAGCGCAATAAACGCGAGCAGCATCGCAGCAATATTCAAGGCGAGCTGCAGACCTGTGCTTGCCCCTCTTGCGGCCGCATCGATGACGTTATACGATTCCTTATCATCTTCCATATCGATTTCCTGCTTATCAGAGGCCTTTTCCGGTTCGGTTTCCGGCATAATGATCTTCGCGAGAACAAGTCCGGAAGGTGCTGCCATGAAGCTTGCTGCAAGAAGGTATTCAAGCGGTACACCAAGCTGTGAATACCCGATCAGCACAGAACCGGCTACAGATGCGAGTCCACCGGTCATGACAGCAAAAAGCTCGGAGCGCGTCATCTGCGGCAGGAACGGTTTAACGACGAGCGGTGCTTCTGTCTGGCCGACAAAGATGTTAGCAGAAGCAGACAGCGATTCTGTCCGGCTTGTTCCCAAAAGCCATGCGAGGGCACCGCCGATAATCTTGATAACAAACTGCATGATTCCCAGGTAGTAAAGGATGGAAATCAGTGAAGAAAAGAAAATAATGATCGTAAGTACTTCAAACGCAAAAATCATGCCGACGCCTTCAGCCTCAAACAATCCGCCGAAAAGGAAATCAATTCCCTCGCCTGTAAAACCGACGATCGCGTTGACTACTTCCGTAAAAGCAAACAGCGCCTGCTGTCCGACTGTGGAATAGAGCACAATAAAAGCAAATAAGATCTGGATGGCTAATCCGCCGAAAATGGTCCGCGGATTAATCGCTTTCCGGTTGGATGACAGCAGCAGTGCAATACCAAGCACCGTTGCAATTCCGGCAATTCCCCACAAAATGTTCATCTGTGAATCCCCCGTTATGTTAGCGTTTTCTTCTGACTTTGCCACTATACCACTAATCTTGAACATATGTAAATATTACTTTAATCACAAGTTCATTTTCACTGATCGTGATGTACCCCACCGATCGCCCTTTTTTCTGCCTGTTGTTTACATATGGCGCATACAGGGAATAAAAACAGCAGTCCGTATTCAATCATCAGATGCAGCAGAGGAGGGTTGACTAGATGCCGCTTTCGAAGGAGCAGGAAAAACGAAAAGTCCCGTCCAAAACCCGCGGGGACGAGAAGCGCCAGGAAGAGAATCAGCGGTTTGAACAGCTGCTGGACAAGCTTGAGGACATTACGACGAACGGCCGTTTAAAAGACATGGCGTATCATTTTACGGATACGAAACAGGTCATTAAAACGAACCTGATTGCAGGTGTAGCACGGGGCGTCGGCCTTACCGTCGGTACCGCGATCTTTATCGGTTTACTGATTTTAATTTTATCTCAGCTCGTTTCAGCTCCGCTTGTCGGCGAATATATTGCAAACCTGCTTGATATTGTCGAAGCAAATCGGGATAATGAATAGTAAGAAGTTCAAATTTTTTGAAATGAGGTGCTACATATGGATTGGTTAGGCATTGGAGTTCTCGTATTAGCAATTGCATTTTTTGTCGCCGTACTGTTCCTGCGTCCGGTGCTCAACAATCTGGCCGCCACGCTATCAAACACGGCCGATACGGTGTCAACACTGAACAAAAGTCTCGGGGAAATCACGAGTGAAACGACGCTGATTCTTTATAACACGAACGAAACACTCGTGGATGTTAACGAAAAAATCGGCAAGCTGAACCCGCTGTTTGATATCATTCACGACACCGGCGAAGCTGCTCATCACCTGACAGGCACGCTCGCAAGCTATACGTCCGTAAAGCACGACCGTGCAACAGCCGGCATTAACTACATTGATAAAAAGCACCTTGAAGGTATTCTTCGCGGCGCTGCGTTCGTGTATTACCTGCGCCAGATTAAGAAAGAATCGAACAAAGTAGCGGAAGACGTCACATCAGCTTCCTGATCGAAATGATGCTACAGAGCGGCCCGGTGAAACTGCCGGACCGCTCTTTATTTTTGGTTGCACAAAAAAGCTGTCGCAGGCCAATAGGGCTGGACAGCTCTCTCGCTATTCTATTTCCACCTGTGCTTCATTATCCG
Source organism: Alkalicoccus luteus (assembly GCF_012034335.1). Taxonomy (GTDB): domain Bacteria; phylum Bacillota; class Bacilli; order Bacillales; family Salisediminibacteriaceae; genus Alkalicoccus; species Alkalicoccus luteus_A. The sequence continues at coordinate 11,524 of NZ_JAATHJ010000021.1, forward strand.
CTTGTAAACACGTGTGAATTCTGTCAGGCACCATCATGTTCACGTGACGATAAAGGTTGATAAAGCGCTCCTGCAGCGCGCCGCCATGCTCGCCGTCCAGGTTCAGCTCCAGTTTATCTTCCGATATAATTTCAATATCCCCGGCCTGTACATAGAGCACCCGGTCATCTTTTAAATGCTCGCCGCGCATAGCCGCTCCGGTCAGACGAACCACATCTGCCAGATTCGTTTTTTTCACGATAATCAAGTCGAATTTGCCGTCGTCCAGATGCGCCTCAGGCGCCAGCTTTTCAAAGCCTCCGACAGAATTCGTATTAGAGACGAGAAAGAGCATAATTTCTCCTTCGAACGTTTCTCCATCATAGTGAATCGTAACCTGTGTCGGCTTAATTCGAGGCAGCTTCTCAAACCCTTTTACGTAGTACGCCATTTGCCCCATCATCGTTTTCAGGCGGCTTGGTACTTCATATGTAAGTTCCGTGAGCGTCCCTGCGCCTGCGATATTAATAAAATATTTGTCTCCGACTCGGCCGACGTCAATGGCTCGTTCTTTCCCGGAAACGAGCGTTTCACACGCTTCCTCTATGTTTTTTGGAATATGAAGCGCTCGTGCAAAATCGTTCGTGGTACCACCCGGCAGCAGTCCGAGCTTAGGCCGGTAGTCTTTCTCGGCAATACCGTTGACGACCTCATGAATGGTGCCGTCACCGCCTGCTGCAATGACAAAGTCAAATTCCCGTTCACAGGCGAGCGCCGCAGCTCGGCGGGCGCAGCCTTCCCCGGTCGTGGCATGAGCGGATGCTTCGTACCCTGCCTTTTCAAGCGTTTCTAAAATAAACGGCAGATGACGCTTTACTTGTTCCCTGCCGGAAGTTGGATTATAAATCAGCCTGGCTCGTTTCGTCATGGTACCGTCCCCCGTCATCCCCAGTTTTCCCAGTCAGTATACCATAATATGGACGCTTAAAGCATACAAAAAGCAGGCCTTTGTCAACAGCATCGTTTTTGACAAAGGCCTGCTCATGTTCGTATGTCGCTATTCATCCTGTTTTGCAATCCCTCCTTCACGTATGGAAATCAGTGCTGTGGCTGGATCGATCGCAAAACCCCTTTCCTATGGATATCACAGCTCCTTGCTGTGTAGAGTTTATTTTATCCGATAAACTTTTTATTGTAAATATTCAGAATTATTAATTTAATAGAGGAAATCGCCGTCATTCTTATTTTTATTCCCGTTTGCTTTATGTTTCTCTCTTTTTCGTTTTTTTAAGTTACTGGCTTTTGTCCTCCCTAGGCACCGTTTCCCTTAACGTCAGGAGACGCTGCATCTAAAAAACTGCCAATCGGCTAAGGGGCTCGCGATCTAACGCCATTAACGATTCGCCCATAACCAAAGGCAGACTCTTTTGGGATACCGATACTGCTGAATAATGCGCCGCCCCCAGTCACAGAAGCGGCGCTTTAATTATGTCATGTACCGGTGTTCCCGCAGCCGGTGCAGACTTTCGATATCCTGCTTCAGCTTTTCCCCGTTGTTCGTCTCCCGCACCTTTTTCCGTACGAGCTCCTCATTGACTAAGCGCTTCACCGAGAGAACGTCGGTTTCCTTCGTCAGCACGTCCTCTTTTGAGTTGAAATGCTGATGGGCGACGAGCTGCATGCCGTACGAATTGTACAGAAGCGTGTATCCCGCAATTCCCGTCGTCGACTGGTACGCCTTCGAGAAGCCGCCGTCGATTACGATCATTTTCCCCTCGGCCTTAATCGGATCCTCCCCGTCGATTTCCTTCACCGGGGTGTGGCCGTTAATAATGCGCCCCTGCTCCGGGTCCAGATCAAACTCCTCCAGCATGCGCCGGCACATCCCCTCATCCTCCCGCAGCGAATAATACGGATTCTTCCGCTCTTTATGCGTCGCCTTATCCTGAATGAAATAGCGCTCAAATGTCGTCATTTCCCGCTTGCCAAACAGGGATGAATTTTCCCCTGTCCACAAATACCAGATCATGTCCGTCGCGAAATCATCGGTCTCTTCCGGGCGGGCAAACGAGTCGCGCACGTACCGTTCAAACACGTCGAGCAGTTCACGCCCGGCATACGACGTGCCTTCAATATCCATTTCTTTCATGCTGCCGTCCTCTTCCAACGGAATGCAGCCATGAATCAGCAGATTGCCGTTATACTTCAAGTAAAGACTGCCCTTTTTCATCAGGAATTTCATATGGCGCGTCAGCTTTTCAGAGTGCTGAACAGAGAAAAGCAGCTTGTCAATCACCTGCTGCTCCTCGTCCAGAAGCGCTGTCGGATCGTCCGGATCCACGGTGGCAAAGCAGCCGTTTTCGATCGGATACGTTTTCCCGTGAATCGTTACTTCGTTGTTACCGTAGTCGACGCGCTCCAGCAGCAGCCGGTCCTCCATACGCAGGCACGGGCGCCGCTTAATGATTGGACTTTCAAGCTTGAACTGGATGATGGCGATCGCCTGATGGATTTTCGTAATCTGCAGCTGCTCCTGCCCGGTCAGCTGATCGTCGTCAGTCCGCTTCGGGCGGAACGGCGGGTTGTCCCCGTAGTATTTTTCAGCGAGGTTCAGCAGCGGCCGCAGGTTAATACCGTAAGCGTCTTCAATGATGTCCAGGTTGTTGTAGCGTGCGCAGATGCGGATGATATTGGCCAGACACACTTTAGAGCCGGCATAGGCGCCGATCCAGAGCACGTCGTGATTCCCCCACTGGATGTCGAGCGAATGGTAGTGAATGAGCGTATCCATGATTTTATGCGGGTCCGGTCCCCTGTCGTAAATGTCACCGACAACGTGCAGGTGGTCGACGACGAGCCGCTGCGTCGTGTAAGCGAGGCCGATGATCAGCTTATCCGCCTGCCCGAAAGCTATTGTACGCTCGAGTATCTTCTCGTAATACTCCTTTTTGTCCTCAACCTCATCCTTTTTGTACAGCAGCTCTTCGACGATGTAGACAAACTGCTGCGGCAGCGCTTTGCGAATCTTGGACCGCGTATACTTCGAGGAAGAACGTGAAATCAGCCGCAGCATGCGTGCGATCGTTTTCTCATACCACTCCCTGAGCTCCTCCTTGCTCGTGAAGGTGCTTTTCACAAGCTTTATCTTCTCCTCCGGATAGTAGATGAGCGTCGCAAACTCGTTCATCTCCGCTTCGCTCAGCTCACCCTTGAATACATCGGCAATCTTCATTTTCACATTGCCCGAGCCGTTCCGCAGCACGTGCTGAAACGCCTGGTATTCGCCGTGAAGGTCACTTACAAAATGCTCTGTTCCCTTCGGCAAATCCAGAATTGATTCCAGGTGAATAATCTCCGTAGCAACTTCCTCTTCACTGTCGTACTTTTTTGCCAGCAGATCCAGATATTTTACATCCATCCCGAATACCCCCTTCGACCTCCTGCAGGGCAGTTCCCACAGCAGCCCTTTTTCTTCGTGACAGGCACCTCCCCATCATGGTGAGAAGGTTTCAACGTATCTCCAGTTTATAGCAGTCACGCCAGGAGAACCAGTGGAAAAAGGAAAATTTTTCAGAATGGAGAGGCTGCTCGCACAACGCAGAGGACATTCGCGCAGCGGCGGAATAATGCAGCTTCTCTCGCATTAATGCTTGTTGAGGACCTGACGATTCCAACTCTGCCTGCAACCTTGTTCATCCACCGGCAGCAATTCCGCGCTGCTCTCCGCAGTTTAGTTATAAAACACTTGTTCATTGTCGTGCAGAAGCGGCGGCCGCAGGGTTTTTCTTCAGCCAGTAAGAAGACAATGTTTTTGCGTTAAACTGGTTAACCAACTAAAAACCGCTCTTTCTCCACAAAAATGAAGAAAAAGCGGTTTTTAAAGGCGCTATCAGATCGGAAACGCAAATTGCTGGAATATCAGTGGTTTCTTTATAGGACGGGTAGATGCTTTTTATGATTGTTCAGCTGTGATCCGCACCCGCGGCTGTTTTAAATGGCGGACCTGCTTCACGATGCCTGCGTACAGCAGCCTCGCTCCAGCTGCGATAGCCGTAATGACAACGGCAAGCCCGAGCGTGGAAAATGTGATACCAGTCAGTGAACTGCTGACCGTCGCCAGATAGCCTGCAAAAAAACCAAGTTGAACAGCAGAAACAGCATAAGGGAACATGATTCTACGGATTCGCCGCTGAACCCGGATAAGCTTCAGCCAGTCGATGATCTGAACCGGAATGACCCAAAGTACGACCGCGGCTGAAAATACCGCGAGCGACGTCCAGGAACTGATCAGCACCTCACTGCCAAGCGCCAGGGACGCAAGCTGCACAATCATTGCGGTGCCGCCTGTTACAATCAGGAGCATCGCAGCCGTTCGTATAAAGAAATGAAGCATCTGCTTCGTCATCACTCGAAAAACACCTTTCGTTTGTCAGTTTTTTTCACGAATGCTTATGAGTATAACGAAGAAAACGAGCCTTTGACAAGCTGTCTCAGCCCGTCTGCCGCAGAGTCTGCGCGTGCCGGCTGCGATCATACCACCTTCAACCACACCTAGCTCCGTATATCTTCAAAAGGTAACGCTTTCACGCATACCTTCATCTTTTAGGGGAACTATTTTGTGTCTTCTGAAACATATTTACCTGGGAGCCGAAGGTAAGGTCAACGCAGACTGGTTCAGCGAAGCCTGACTATATGAACATGAATCAGTATTTGAGCGGGTGATTTTTCCGAAAGCAAAAGCCGTCCGGCGTAACATGCGGACGGCTTGCTCCTTATCGTTTGTCGATTTCTTCTTTTAACAGCTCATTTACAAGCTGCGGGTTGGCTTTTCCTTTAGAGGCTTTCATCACCTGTCCGACGAGAAAGCCGATTGCTTTGCCTTTTCCGTTTTTGTAATCTTCAACGGACTGCTCGTTCTGATCCAGTGCGTCATTGACCATGCTGCGCACGGCACCTTCGTCACTTATCTGCACAAGCCCTTTTTCTTCGACGATGGCTTCTGCCTCTCCGCCATTCTCGATCAGCTCTTTAAACACTTGTTTTGCGATCTTGGACGAAATTGTTCCCTTTTCAATAAGAGCGATCATATCAACGAGCGCCTTTGGCGTAAGCGGCACGTCCTGAATGTCTTTGTCATGCTGATTCAGATAAGCATTCACTTCTCCCATCAGCCAGTTGGACAAAGGCTTCGCCGGCCCGCCCAGAGCCAGTCCCTGCTCGAAAAAGTCGCTCATCGCCTTCTGCTGTGTCAGCACGCCGGCATCATAAGCAGGCAGATCATACTTTTTCATGTAGCGGTCTTTCCGTGCATCAGGAAGCTCCGGAATCGTTGCTTCTACACGTTCTTTCCACTCTTTATCAATATAGAGATTGACGAGATCTGGGTCCGGGAAGTAGCGGTAGTCGTCTGATCCTTCCTTTACCCGCATTAGAATCGTCTTTTTCGCCTGTTCATCCCAGCGGCGTGTTTCCTGCAGAATTTCTCCGCCGTTCTCTACTTCTTCACGTTGACGAGTTTCTTCGTACTCAAGCCCTTTCTGCACGTGAGTGAAAGAGTTGAGGTTTTTAAGCTCCGCTTTTGTGCCGAACTTCTCCTGCCCGACAGGCCGGATTGAAATATTGGCGTCACAGCGCAGAGAACCTTCCTCCATTTTACAGTCGGAAACTTCCGTATACTGCATAATTGCTTTCAGCTTCTCCAGGTAGGCATATGCTTCTTCCGGAGTGCGGATGTCCGGTTCGGATACAATTTCCACAAGCGGTGTGCCGACACGGTTATAGTCGACAAGCGAGTGGCCTTCCCCTTCCAGATGCGTCAGCTTTCCGGCATCCTCTTCCAGGTGCAGACGCGTGATGCCGATTCGCTTTTTTTCCCCGTTCACTTCAATGTCAATCCAGCCGTTCTCACCGATCGGTTCGTCAAACTGGGAAATCTGATACGCTTTCGGGTTGTCCGGGTAAAAGTAGTTTTTCCGGTCAAACTTAGTCCGTTCTGCAATGTCACAGTTCAGTGCCATTGATGCTTTCATCGCAAAATCGACGGCCTGTCTGTTTAACACAGGAAGCACTCCCGGATGACCAAGGCAGATCGGGCACGTGTGCGTATTTGCAGGTGCCCCGAACTCTGTCGAGCAGCTGCAGAAGATTTTTGAATTTGTTTTCAGCTCTACGTGAACTTCGAGGCCGATTATCGTTTCATAGCTCATGCCTGGGCCCCTCCTTTAAACTGCGGTCTGGCATTGTGGGACGCCGCTTTCTCGTAAGCGTGGGCCACTTTGTATACCGTTGCTTCATCGAAATGACGTCCGATAATCTGCAGTCCGACCGGCATATCCTCTGACAGACCGCATGGGATGCTGATAGCCGGAACACCGGCAAGGTTCATCGGAATCGTCAGAATATCATTGGCATACATCGTCATCGGATCGTCGACGGCTTCCCCAATTTTGAAAGCAGTCGTTGGGGAAGTTGGTCCGATCACGACATCATACTGAAGAAACAAATCTTCAAAATCCTCTTTTATCAGCGTGCGGACGCGCTGTGCTTTTTTGTAATACGCATCATAGTAGCCGGAGCTGAGCGCAAATGTCCCGAGCATGATTCTTCGTTTCACTTCGTCTCCGAATCCGTCGCTGCGGGATTTTTTATACGTATCGAGAAGGTTGTCCTCGGTTTTGCGAACGCCGTAACGAATGCCGTCGAAGCGCGCCAGGTTTGCGGATGCTTCTGAAGACGCAAGCACGTAGTAGGCAGCAAGGGCATATTTGGAGTGCGGCAGCGATACTTCTTCGTATTCCGCTCCCAGTTCCTTCAGCAGCTGAAGCGCCTCCTGTACTTTTTCACGTACCCCTTTGTCCACCCCTTCACCGAGGTATTCTTTCGGAACAGCAATTTTCATTCCTTTAATATCCCCGGTCAGACCGGCGAGAAAATCCGGTACGTCCATATCTGCACTAGTGGAATCGCGCTCGTCAAATCCTGCGATATGCTGCATGACCAAAGCGTTATCTTCAACGGATCGCGTGATCGGTCCGATTTGATCAAGAGAAGAGGCAAACGCCACCAGTCCGAAACGCGACACCCGTCCGTATGTCGGCTTCATACCAACGACACCGCAGTAAGCTGCTGGTTCCCGTATAGAGCCTCCAGTATCAGACCCCAGTGAAAACGGAACTTCCCCTGCAGCTACTGCAGCTGCGGAACCGCCGCTTGAACCTCCCGGAACGTGATCCAGGTTCCACGGATTCCGGCAGAGCTTGTAGCCGGAGTTCTCATTGGAAGAGCCCATTGCAAATTCGTCCATATTCAGTTTGCCGACCGTAACCGTGCCTGCATCGCGCAGTTTTTCCACTACGGTCGCGTCATGAACCGGCTCGAAGTTCTTCAGCATTTGGCTTGCACACGTTGTCACGAGTCCCTTAGTAACGATATTGTCCTTCACGCCGACCGGCAGGCCGAACAAGGCATCCTGCGCGGAAATCTCATCCTGCTTCAGCTGGCGGTCCAGTTCTCGTGCACGCTCTACTGCACGCTCTTTATCTAAACGCAAAAAAGCGCCGACTTGATCATCGACTTCTTCAATTCGGGAAAACGACAAATTCACCAGATTTTCTACAGTCGTCTCCCCGCTATGTAGCTGCTGCTGCAGTTCTTTTAACGAATACTCAAATGCTTCCATTCAGCTGGTCCACCTCTCTATTCCAAAATTGACGGCACACGGATCTGGCCATCCTGTTGATCCGGTGCATTTTTCAGTGCTTCTTCTCTCGGCAGGGACGGTTTTACTTCATCGTCGCGAAGCACATTTCGGACATCCAGAACGTGAGATGTCGGTGCTATGTTTTCTGTATCCAGTTCATTCAGCTGCTGGGCAGCATCAATGATTTTATCCAGCTGCTCACCGAAATGGCGGATTTCCTCATCTTTCAGCTCCAGTCTCGCAAGCTCTGCAACATGGCGAATTTGTTCTTCTGTAATTCGTTCCATTCTGCTTCCTCCTCTCCAAACTCTACAATAGTATGATGATATCAAAGAAGCGACCCCCAGGCAATCGTCAGCGGTCGCCGCTGCCGGAAAACTCGCACTTTTTCACTGCAGGATACCCACATTTACTAAATGGGCTTCAAAAAGAGCACCAGGGATCCCCTGGTGCTTTTTGTCGTGCTATACGGATCAGCGGTACACGTGCATGAACGGGTCTTCGTCCGGATACTGGATGACAACGGCTTCTCTGCCTTCGACTGAATCGATATAAATATATACCGGTGCCTGCATTTGAAACGCTTGTCCGACACGGCTGCTGATGAACTGCGTCAGTGCGATAATCTCGGCTTTTCCGTGGGACTGAAGGTTAATCTCTATTTTAAATTCATCAAGAGACTGATCTTTATACCGGCCCTTTCCTACGATACCGAGCGGCATATCGAAAAAGTCTTCCAGATCGTCACGGAAAGATAAAAAGTTCTCGGACAGCTGCGGCTGCTGTTCGCGCGCTTCGCTCGACGGGAAGACCAGATTCGTCTCACTGATTGCCTCCCAGCCCCCGATCTCTGTTTCTCCTTCACCCACAGAAGCCATCTGCCGGAATTCACCAGGTACAATAGAGCCTCGCGGTTCTTCTCGGAAAACAGCGAATGTTACAGGCACATCTGCAAGCTCTTCCTGGTTGCGGAGCCGCGTGAGAATTTCCTGAGCCTGCTCTTCGGCATACTCCAGTGCAAATTCTTCATCCACCGGTTCTTCGTGGTTAAATATACCGCCTTCGTCGTTTTCCGTACGGAAGTAATACACGGAGCGGATGGAAATACCAATGACCATTCCACCGAGCCGGACTCCTTCATCCTCACTGCCAACGTAGTAGTTTTGCTCTTTAATGTTGGACAAAACGAGCGGGTTGCTCCGCATGCGTTCTTCCATCACTTCCCAGTCTTCCAGATCTTCGGCGTTGTCCACATCGCCCTCATCTGCCAGCGGCGGGTTCAGGCCTGCCATTTTGTCGATCTCCACAGCTTCTTCCGCTGCTTCTTCGTCTTCAACATCTCCATCTTCGTCGGCCTCTTCATCTGACTGCTCCGGCTCGAACCGGCGGAGCCAGCTGTTAATCAGATCGCTGGAAAGGTGGGTACCTTCCTGAAAATAGTAGTTTTCCTGATCGTATATTCCGCTCGCTATTTCCATAAGTCCAAGCTCAAAGTGCTCAATATCGACACGGTTGTTCATCGCATCTGCTACGCTGCCGCGAGCTTCGCTGCGCTGATATGTACCGTCTTCAAGGACGTTCCGGTAATAGCTGTCCGGTGAGTCAATCGTAGGGGTGATCACATATTCCTGTTCTTCTTCCTCTTCTGTCTCCTCTACGACAATGACCTCCTCTTCCGTCTGGTTAAGGGAAGGCATACATCCGGCGAGCAGGAAAAGAGAGGCCGTACCGGTTAAAAGCAGCTTTTTTTTCATGTTTACTGTTCCACTCCTTGAAGCACAAAGTTTCCTCTAAGCATTTTCTCACAAAGAAGCGCTCTTAGCCAGCCTGCATCCGCTTCCTTGCTGAAAAGAGGGCTTCCGGCTCATACGGGCTGCAGTCTGATACGATTCGGTCAGCTTTGATCCAGGACCTGTATAAACGCTTCTTCGTCCAGCACTTCGATTCCAAGTTCTTCTGCCTTCGTCAGTTTGGAACCGGCTTTCTCACCGGCGACAAGCATATCGGTCTTCTTCGTGACACTCGACGTCACTTTGCCGCCCAGCTTTTCAATTTCCGCTTTTGCTTCAGACCTCGTCATCTTCTCCATCGACCCCGTAAGCACTACCGTCTTGCCTGCAAACGGTGAATCGATGTCGGACGTTTCCTGCAGCTTAGGCCCTTTATATGTCATGTTGATGCCAAGCGATGCAAGCTCCCGGATCAGCTCCTGCACTTCCTCGTGCTCGAAGTAGGTTACAATGGCATCGGCCATTTTACTGCCGATCTCGTCAACAGCGGTCAGTTCTTCCACATCTGCCTGCTGCAGACGCTCCATCGTTTCAAAATGCATGGCGAGCGTGGCCGCTGCTTTTGAACCGACAAACCGGATGCCGAGCCCGAACAACAGCTTCTCAAGCGAATTGTCCTTTGATGCTTCGATGGCGCTCAGCAGATTATCCGCTGATTTTTCCCCCATTCGCTCCAGTTCGAGAAGCTGCTCCCGCTTTAAACGGTAGATATCAGCTACATCGGAAACGAGCTCGTGGCGGAACAGCTGGGCAATCACTTTTTCTCCAAGGCCGTCAATATTCATCGCATTACGGGAAACAAAGTGAATCAATCCTTCCCGGATCTGTGCGGGGCATTTCGGATTCACGCAGCGAAGGGCTACTTCTCCTTCAAGACGAACGAGTTCACTTTCACACTCAGGACAGTGTGTCGGCATATGAAACTCCTCTTCATCTCCGTTTCGTTCGTCTGTCAGGACGCGGACTACCTTCGGAATGATGTCTCCGGCTTTTTTAATGACAACCTTATCCCCGATTTTGACGTCCTGCTCTCGAATCAGGTCTTCATTATGAAGGGAAGCTCGCTGAACGGTCGTGCCCGCAACGGAAACAGGATCGAGGATAGCCGTCGGCGTCACAACGCCTGTACGTCCGACGCTCAGCTCAATCGTTCTCAGCGTCGTGACGACTTCTTCAGCTGGAAATTTGTACGCCGTTGCCCAGCGAGGGCTTTTAGCGGTAAATCCAAGCTGCTGCTGATCCTCTATCGCGTCGACTTTTACAACGATGCCGTCAATTTCATAAGGGAGATCGGCCCGCTTGTCGACCCATTTTTCACAGTAGTCGATTACCTCGTCGATCGACTCCAGCCTCGCCGCTTCCCGGTTCGTTTTAAAGCCGAGATTCCTGACATAGTTGAGTGCTTCGTGATGGGAGTCGAAATCTTTATCCGGCGAACTTCCGATGCCGTAGATGAAAATATCTAAGTGGCGGTCCGCTGCGATTTTTGGATCCAGCTGACGCAGAGAGCCGGCAGCTGCGTTTCGCGGATTGGCAAACAGCGCTTCCTCTCGTTCGGCTTTTGCTTTATTCAGCCGCTCAAACGATTTTTTCGGCATGAACGCTTCTCCGCGTACTTCGAGCGTCACCGGCTCCTTCAGCTTCAGGGGAATCGAGCCAATTGTACGGAGATTATGGGTAATATCTTCTCCCGTCTGACCGTCTCCTCTGGTTGCTCCGAGAACGAAAGATCCTTTCTCGTACTTAAGCGTCACGGCCAGACCATCGATTTTCAGCTCGCAGCTGTAAACCGGTGTGCCGCTGATCCCATCGCGCACCCGTCTGTCAAAATCACGGAGCTCGTCTGCATTAAACGCATTGGACAGGGACATCATCGGAACATCATGCCGGACTTTTCTAAACTGATCGAGCGGCTCCCCGCCAATCCGTCCGGTTGGTGAATCTTCATGCCGGTGCTCCGGGAAACGTGCTTCCAGCTCCTCCAGCTCTCTCAGCAGCCGGTCGTATTCTTCATCCGGCACTTTGGGCTGATCGAGAACGTAATAATGGTACGCATAGTCTTTCAGGATGTGCGTACGTTCATCGATTTCTTTTTTGGACATGCTCTGCCACCTCCGCGAAAAATCCTCTATGTTTCAGAAGAGGGCGGCATGAACGGAACTATCCGCCTTACCGCCTCCTGAAGCTTATTCCTTTGTAATTGGTGCAAATTTAGCAAACAGACGCTTTACACCGACCTGCGGGAACGCGATGTCGAGCTCAACGTCCTCTCCGCTTCCTTTCAAGCTGACGACGGTGCCTGTGCCCCACTTTTTATGGGAAGCTTTGTCACCGACGTTCCAGCTGAAGGAAGACCCTCCGGTAGCTGCAGGCTGAGGCCGTGCAGGCTTTCTCGGATTCGCTGCCGGCCGGCGGCTCATACCCGAAGCCGGTCTCGCAGACGATCCACTTCCGCTCCATGGCACTTCCGGAGCCGCTCCTTCCCGGCGCAAGAGCTCCTGAGGCAGTTCCTGCAGGAAGCGGGACGGCGGGTTCATATTGGTTCGTCCGTACAGCTTCCGCATTTTTGCCCGGCTGATATAAAGGCGCTCTTCCGCACGCGTGATGCCGACGTAAGCAAGACGGCGTTCTTCCTCCATCTCCACTTCTTCCATCAGAGACCGGCTGTGCGGGAATACTCCTTCCTCAAGACCGATGAGAAAGACGACCGGAAATTCAAGGCCTTTCGCTGAGTGCAGCGTCATCAGCAGCGATTTGTCCTCCGCCTTCTCCTCTTCGTTATCAACTTGATCAATGTCAGCAATCAGCGCAAGATCGGTTAAAAAGGCTGTCAACGTTTTATCATCGCTCGCCTCTTCAAATTCCTTGGCAACGGTTAAAAATTCATCAATGTTTTCCAGCCGCGCTTCCGATTCCAGGCTCTTATCCTGCTTCAGCATATCGCGGTAGCCTGTTTTCTCAAGCATTTCTTCGACAAGCTCCATCACTGGCAGATATTCCTGCATTTCCACCCAGCCGCGCAGCTGTGCGGCAAATTCCCGGAGAGTTTTTACCGCGCGGGCACTGAGACCTGCCTGATCTACTTCCTGTACGGCCTGGTACAGCGACAGGTCATGGTAAGCGGCATAACCGGCAAGCTTATCGACCGACGCCGCACCTACTCCCCGCTTCGGCACGTTTACAATTCGGCGGAAGCTGATGTCATCATCCGGATTGGAAATCAGACGCAGGTAGGCAAGCAGATCTTTAATTTCCTTTCTGTCGTAGAACTTCGTGCCTCCTACAATCGTATAGGACATGCTTGATTTCACAAGCAGTTCCTCCATCACCCGGGACTGAGCGTTTGTGCGGTAAAGCACGGCAATCTCAGACGGCTTGTATTTGCCGGAATCAATATAGTCCTTCATCAGACCGACAACGTAGCGCGCCTCTGCATGCTCATTATCGGCTTCATAAAGCGTGATTTTTTCTCCGTCGACGTTTTCAGTCCACAAATTTTTCTTTTTTCTGTTTGGGTTCCGTTCGATCACGGCATTAGCGGCATTGAGAATCCGCTTCGTCGAGCGGTAATTCTGCTCCAGCATCACAACTTTGGCGTCGTCATAATCTTTTTCAAAGGAAAGAATGTTTTGGATATCCGCACCTCTCCAGCGGTAGATGGACTGGTCGGAATCTCCCACGACACAAAGGTTTTTATGGCGGTCTGCGATCAGCTGCACAAGCTTATACTGGGCACGGTTCGTATCCTGATACTCATCGACCATCACATAACGAAAGCGGCGCTGATAGTATTCCAGCACCTCCGGCACCTGCTCGAACAAGCGGATCGTCACCATAATCAAGTCGTCAAAATCAAGCGACTGATTTTTTTTCAATTCCTTCTCATACCGCTTGTATACTTCATAAACGGTTTCTTCATAAAAACCATTTGCCTGCTTTCCGAACTGCTCAGCTGTCTTCAACTCGTTCTTGGCACTGCTGATCGAGCCGAGCATTGCGCGATGATCGAACTTTTTCGGATCCAGATTTAATTCCTTGATGATCCGCTTCAGCACCGTCTGCTGATCCCCGGAATCGAGAATCGTAAAGTTGCGGTTATAGCCGATGCGGTCGATATCTCTGCGTAAAATTCGGACACACATCGAGTGGAAGGTGGAAATCCACATTTCCTCTGCACCGCCGCCAATAATCGATGCGACCCGGTCCTTCATTTCCCTCGCTGCTTTGTTCGTGAAAGTAATCGCCAGAATCGACCAGTTCGGTACGCATTTCTCGCTGATCAAATAAGCGATGCGGTGCGTCAGCACCCTCGTTTTTCCACTTCCCGCTCCTGCCATAATCAGCAGCGGTCCTTCGTGATGCCGGACAGCCTCCTGCTGTTCCGGGTTTAATCCTGTCAGTAATGCGTGTTCCATGCTGCCACCACCCAAACGTTTGTTCTAGTTTGTATCATACGCTATGTGTTCCGTTTTGTATATGCTTTGACTGCGGCGACGGTTTTCAGCGCTGCTTTGAAATCGTCGTAGATGACGTTGCCGACGATCACAACGTCGGCTAAAGCAGCCATTTCAGAGGCCTGCTCCGGAGAAGCAATGCCTCCCCCATAGAACAGCCTGGCGTTTTCCAGCACGTTTGCAGCCCGGCGGACGAGTTCGGGATCGCCGTACGCACCGCTGTATTCCATGTAAAAAACCGGCATCCGGAAAAGCTGATCCGTTAAGCGAGCATATGCCACTACGTCATCAGCGTCCAGCATCGTATCGGCATCGGTACGGTACGCCACTTTGGCTTCAGGATTCAACACACAGTAGCCTTCTGCGATCAGCTCCTCCTCCCCGATCAAATGCCCAAATTCTTTCAGGGCACGGTGATGCAATCCGGTCACCCACGTCACAGAGCGGGCATTCAGGACAGACGGGACGAGATAATAATCAAATCCCGGCACGAGGCTTTCCACGCCGCTCACCTCCAGCACACATGAGACGCTGAAGCGCCGGATCCGCATCAGCAAATCCAGGGTATTGTCCTCTGTCACCGAATCGGTTCCGCCTACGATTACGGCGTCCGTCCCTGATTCACAAAGCTGTTCCAGCTGTTCATCGCTGATTTCCTTCGCCGGATCCAGCTTAAAGACGTGCTCCCATTCTTCTAATTGTTTCATAATAATCGATGCTCCTACGTATAAATTGATCTGCTACTCAGACCGTCTGTTATGTAGTATATCAAAAATATGCGCGAGCCTCGATTAATAATCCGCAGGCTGCTTGTTACGCTCCTGGCGAATACTGCGAAGCATCGGCATCACCGTTCCTGTAAGAGAAATCGCACAGGGAAGGTACAATCAATTTGAACAAGCATTTGTCAATAATAATGGAGCGATCTACCTCTTCTGCCAGCTGCCGAAATTGGAGAGCCTCGACTCCGGGAAAATCAGAACGAGGCGAAAATCCGGTTGCCAGCAGGAGGAAGCACCTAGCAATGCCCGTTCCCTCCGGAAAGCGAGTGCCCGAAGCTACGGGCAGATGCAAAACGATTCACCTGAACCGACTGTTTGACACTCCTGGAGGCTTTCGAGGAGAACATCGAAAGCCTCCTCGTTTTATGTTGTCAAAACACTTTTTCCGCTTCAGAATAGTGCCACTCCATTGCAAAGCCGCCCCGGACATCTGCCCGGGGCGGCTCTTTTTTATATAGTTGTCAGACGTTATCCGCGTTCGTGCTGTCCTTCAGGAGCGTGCACCCGGTCCAGTGTGAACTTATAGCCGTCATTTCCATAATTGATGCATCGCTTCACTCTGGAGATTGTTGCTGTGCTGGCACCTGTCTGATGCTCGATCCGCTGATACGTATCTCCGTCCATAAGCATTCGGGCTACTTCCAGACGCTGAGCGAGGGACTGAATTTCGTTCATGGTGCATAAATCATCAAAAAACTGATAGCACTCTTCCCGGTCTTTCAAGCTTAAAATAGCGTCAAACAGCTGATCCAGCTCTTTTCCGCGCAGTTTATCGATCTGCATAGTGACCGCTCACCTCTTTCTCGTAATTCCAGGCAGCCAGGGAAAATCTTTCCTTTATAAGCAAAAGAGCTCCTTCGTCTATAGCTCCCGGTTCCTGATTGAGAAGGGAATGACGTACCCTTGTACTTTACTAGTTTACCGCATAAGAGCGGGAAAGAGTACCCTTTTCTTCTTTACATCCACAATTCCCTTTTGGGTGATGCGTACAAACGGCAAATGTGTAGCAGAAAAAAATAACAGACTGTAGACAGGGTCGCCGAATCGATAACCGTGTTCTGCCAGTTTCTCGCGCAAATTCTGCTCCTGAGCAAGCAGCCCATCTTCCATTCTCAGGCCCGAGAACATGCCCCCGATCGGCAGGTCAACCGCGGCGCTTACCGAGCCGTCCCGTTCCAGCAGTACAATGCCGCCTTTTCGCCGCTTCAATTCCGCAAAAGCTGCGCGCATGCCCTGCTTGCTCCGCCCAATCAGCATAATATCACCCGTGGTGGAAAAGCTGCTCGCAAAGCCGTAAATACTGTCAGCAAACCCTTTGATGACGGTGCATACATTCCATTTCCCATGGCGATCCAGCATCACCATAAACAATTCGTCGCTGTCGTCAGGAAGCTCTTCTTCTGTGAGATCATGCGCGATTTGATAAGGCTTCATGATTACTTCATTTTCCATTTTCATCCCGAGCGGCATAGAAAAGTGAAAGTCAACCTCCTTCAGCTCCCAGTTCAGTTCCAGCGGTTTGAACCCGAAAGACTCCCAGTCCACTTTTGTTTCAGGAAAACAAGCTTTGCCGTGACGACGGACCCATTTTCCTTTTGCGAGTACATCTTCCGGAAACGGCTCCTCAGTAGAAGGAAGCAGATTGATGTTCGCTAACCGTCCGGGAGCGAGAACGCCGGTCACGTCATCCATGTAAAAGTGACGCGCTACGTTCCAGGACGCCATGTGAACAGCGTCGATAAATGGAACTCCTCCCTCCACCGCAAGTGAAATCAGGTGCTCCATCACACCATGCTGCATGAAGTGCGGAGGCGATCCGTCGGTTGTCATCATCAGCGAATCATAGCAGCTCAGTTCCTGCTCATGCAGTTCCCGGAGCAGATTCGGCAGGTCCGGTCTAATGGATGAATACCGAAGTGACGCATTCAATCCGGCATTCAATCGTTTAAATACGTCTTCTGCCGTCATCGATTCATGATCGCCGTCTACGCCGAGAAGCGCCATCTGCGTCAGCGTCTTTTCTCCAGCTCCAGGCAGATGACCTTCAATCGGCTTTCGCATATCTTTTGTCTCCAGCATGCTGTGCAGCAGCTGTGCATCGCCTTGAAGCACTTTCGGCCAGTCGGTCAGTTCGCCTCCCTGTACGACGTACGGATGATCGAGCCAGCGGCGTATATTAGCATAGGAGAACGTGTCGTCACCGTTTGCAAGCTCCGTCTGTGCATCATAGCGTGCGCTCCAGAGCAGGCAGGCGGGGCTTTTCTGAAGCTCATCGAGAAGCTCCAGTCCCTTCTCCGGCGGAAGGTGCATGAAAAAGGGCAGGTTATCCCCGATCATTGTTGTGGTGCC
Source organism: Alkalicoccus luteus (assembly GCF_012034335.1). Lineage (GTDB taxonomy): Bacteria > Bacillota > Bacilli > Bacillales > Salisediminibacteriaceae > Alkalicoccus > Alkalicoccus luteus_A. The sequence continues at coordinate 28,577 of NZ_JAATHJ010000021.1, forward strand.
CCGAACCGCCGCAAATTCTGCCAGCGTCAGCGGATTATACAGCTGAAACGGATGCGAATGATGCTCGATATAGCCCGGCACTGCCGCCTTTCCTTCTGCTTCAATCACTTCTGTCTCGTCAGACGGGTCCGGCATATCGTCACCGATGTAAACAATTCTGTCGTGCATGATCCATATATTGGCCTTCAGCCAGACACGCCTGAAACTGTTTAAATAGGTCACATCTTTTAAGACCATCGTAGGCGCCAGTTCCCCGCGCACGACCTTCAGCTGTTTTTTTATTTGTTTTTTCGTCCAGTAGTGGGAAAATCCTTTTGACATCGAAATCACCTGCACATTCGGATGATTGTTTTCTTTTTCACAAGCACGCAGAAAAAAGAAAAACGGCCTGATAAGCCGCTCTTTCTTCCCTGCAAAACCCTTGTCAGAAAAGAAAAGAAAACGTTTTCATAATTGTAACACAGGCACGCGGTAAAGCGCACGTGACAATTTTATGACGTTACTGCATCAACCGGATTAAAAAGCTGCGTTTTTTCCATTTTTCTGTCGGGTTCCTTTCAGAAAATTCGTGTTTTTTGTGCTGAAAGTGGTATGATAAAGGGTATAAGATATATCAGTCTGAATAAAGGGGGAGTCAGCATTATGAGGCGTATTGCCGTATACTGCGGTTCGAGTACTGGACGTTCTGACATCTACGAACAGGAATCGACGAAGCTTGGAAAAGCGCTAGCCGAGCGGGGAATCGAGCTGATTTACGGCGGCGGTGCTGTCGGCATGATGGGCGTCACAGCCAACGCTTCACTTTCAGCAGGCGGAAAAGTAACCGGCATTATGCCCCGCATGCTGCAGGAGCGCGAAATTGCCCATCCGATGCTGACAGATCTTATCGTCGTTGATTCCATGCATGAGCGAAAATCGCGCATGGCGGACATGGCCGATGGCTTTCTAATCCTTCCCGGCGGTGCCGGTACGATGGAAGAGTTTTTTGAAGTGTTTACATGGGCCCAGCTCGGGATTCATAAAAAACCGATCGGTATTTTGAACGCCGATAATTATTATGAGCCGCTGCTGACGATGTTTGATCATATGATCCGGGAAGGGTTTCTTCATGAGAGCTATCTATCCATGCTAACGATCGGCCGGGATTCCGGAAGGTTAATTGATATGATGGAGCAGTATGATCCCCCAACGATGCAGCGTTATGTGAATGACTAGACGATAAGCCTTAAAGCCGGACCGGGCAGCTGCCTGATCCGGCTTTTGTATATGCCCTTCATCAGACTTGTTATCCGTGTTATGAACCGGCCTGATAGCCGAAGATGGATAAATAGCCTAAATAATATGAAACAGCGAAGGTAATGAGCAGGGCACCGTTCACCATCCCAAAAAACGACCAGTCTTTTGCTGTAATCTGCATATGATGATAATGGGTGCGCTCATAGGAGCCGGTAAAGCCCTTTGATTCCATTGCATTCGCCGTTCTCTCAGCACGGCGGATCGCATTGGCCATCAGCGGCACCGCATAGCGCCGGAACTGCAGAATCTTTGCTTTTATCCCCTTTGCCCGACCGGCACCGCGAACTCGCTGTGCCTGGCGCAGCAGCTGAAATTCATGGCGGAACAGCGGCAGAAACCGGTAGCCGGCCAGCACTCCGTACGTAATCGAAGGAGGAAGCTTAAACTGCTGCATCAGACTCAGCATAAACTTGGTCGAGTCGGTTGTTAAAATGAAAAGCAGCGACAGGGCGCCAAAGCAGAGGGAGCGAAGCGCAAGGCTGATCCCGACTGCTACCGATCCGGTCGTTACGTCAAAGCGCCAGACCGTGAACAGCGTTCGCCCTTCCGCAAATGATCCTGATGCATACAGCATGCTCATCCAGGCAAAACCGGCAGCTAAAATCATAAACGGCAGGAAAAACATGAGCCACTTTTTCAACGGTACCCCGCTGAAAAAAATCGTATAGCCGATAATGAACAAGAGGAACACGAGCGGTGTGAAGATATCAAAACTAAAGCTGAGAAGGATACCGGGAATCAGAACGGTTACTGCTTTCAGCGCCGGGTTCAGGGAAGCTGTCATCCTGTCACCGCCTCCTCTTCCGGCTGCATCAGACTGCAGGAATGAAGCAGGTCCCGCTGCTTCCACAACTCTCCCGGTTCTCCGTCGAATGCCGCCTCTCCGTCTTTCATCACGAGCACCCGGTGGCAGTAGCGGTCGACGAGCATCATATCATGGGTGATCATGACGATGGCCGTTCCTTCTTTACGAAGTTCATCAATCATGTTCATTAAGTCATCCGATGATGCTGCATCCTGGCCAAACGTCGGTTCATCCAGAAAAAGCACGTCAGACACCTCCCCTAACATGACAGCTGCACTGAGGCGCCGCTTCTGTCCTCCGGATAGCATAAAGGGGTTATGATGGCGGTGATTATTGAGCCGGAAACGCTCCAGCAGCTTCTCCATCCACTGCCCTGCATCTTTCCGCCCTGCAAGCTCCGGTCCGAATAACAGCTCCTCCTCGACTGTATCGGTAATAAACTGGTGCTCCGGATTTTGAAACACAAAGCCGGTACGCTGGCGGAACTCCTGTTCTCCCATTTGCTCAAGCGTTTTGTCCTTTAGCATAATTTGACCTGTCTTGAGCGGAACTAACCCTGCTGCTGCCTGGAGCAGTGTCGTTTTTCCGGAGCCGTTCTCCCCTGCGATCGCCAGCATTTCCCCGCGATGCAGCGAAAAGGACAGATGCTGGATGATTGTTTTTGTTCGTTTGGAAACTGTCAGCTCCCGAACGTCAAAGATGACTTCTTCACCGTGAGGATCCGGCTTTCTCGGCGGGACTGGGTCGTACCTGAAAGGAAGATGGATGCCTTCCTGCTTCAGCAGAGCTCGTTTCGTCTGGTACAGCGTATCCGGACAGCCGTCGAGCATGACTTTACCAGCTGCAAGAAACACCGCACGGTCCAGCAGAGGAAGCCACCTGTCTGCCTGGTGTTCAATAATCAGTACCGTGCAGCCGCGGGTGCGCCGGATGCGGCCTATCAGCTGCACCAGCTCCTGACCGGAAGCCGGATCCAGATTCGCTGCCGGCTCGTCCACGATCAGCACTTCCGGATCAAGCAAAAGCACCGAAGCGAGCGCAATTTTCTGCTTCTGTCCGCCGGAAAGCTCATGAATCGCCCGGTGGCGAAAATCCGACATGCCTGTCTCCTGGAGGACGCCTGCTATCTTATTATCCATTTCTTCACGGGGAACCGCTATATTTTCAAGCACGAATGCAAGCTCGTCCTCTACTTTGATCATGCAAAACTGACTCTCCGGATCCTGAAACAGGACGCCAATATGCTGCGCTGCTTCTCCTTTATCGTAGCTCGACAAGGGGCGTCCGTGCAGCCGGACTTCCCCCTTCATCGTGCCCTCGACTGCTTCCGGATACAGGCCGTTCATGATCAGGGCAAGTGTGCTTTTACCGCTTCCGCTCGCCCCTCCAATCAGACAGCATTCACCGGCGTCAAACCGGAGGCTGATATCGTGAAGCAGCGGTGCTTCTTCTTCATAGGAAAAACTGACGTGCTTCAGCTCAATGACAGGCGGTTTATGATGCTTTGCGGATACGTCCATTCTGTTTCACCTTCCCTAGTGCGTAACCTCGGAGCACCCCCGTTTTAGCCAGCTGATCGCTGATCCACTTGCCTAGGACACCGGCAAGGAGCGCTCCACTTGCCAGTCTGACAAGCAGTGTGGCAATGATCAGTCCGGCCGGCAGTGCCGCAAGCCCGGATTGGAACCATCCCCAAGCGTAGCTGAACAGCGCGGCGGACATGCCTGCTGCTACCAGCACCCAGAGAGAATAGTTTTTCCACTTCGTCGCTGCAAATGCGGCTTCGGCACCAAGCCCCTGAATCGCCGCAGAAATAATCAATTGCGGTCCGGCCGGGCTGCCGACAAGCACTTGTACCGTACCTGCTATCAGCTCGGACCAGAAGGCCGCTCCTTTTTTACGAATAATATAGGCAGCTACGATGGAGACGATAAACCAGATGCCGAAGATCAGCTCATAGCCAAAAGGAGCAAGCCCGAATGGCATCAGTGCGTTTCGCAGCCCCTGCCCGAAGAAGTAGAAGCCTAAATAAATAAAGGCAAATACAACCCCGAGAATGGACATCAGGACAATTTCTTTCAGCTTCCATTCTCTTAGCAGCATCAGTCGTTCCTCTTATTATCTTTCTGCGACGGACTGTTCGCAGAAACGGTCGCTGTCATCGTGACGTGCCCATGCGAGCTCGACTGCGCAGTATCGACGAAAATCTCCTCGAGCGTACCGAATACATCGTTCGCCGAGCCGTCCAGTCTGGAGGCGTAGTGGACCCCCTTCGTGAACGTACTGTGCTCTTTCGCTGTTTCCACCTGATCGGCAATCACCTGCATATAGTCCGGGTTGTTCATCGGATAGAGCGCAAAATGAGTGGACGCTTCCACCTCGGTCTGGGAAGAGGCTTCTTTATTAAGCCGAACCCCGTCTTCTGACATATACGTGTCTCCTTCACTGTCGCCAGGGCATCCGATCGAAAACGTTCCGTTAAAGACCGTGTGCGTTCCGTTTTTAGCAGCCTGAACAAACACAGCTTCTGCTACGTCAAAGACGTGTTCGCTGCGTCCGCGGACACACGTTGTAATATCATCTGTCTGCATCCATACCTTCGACGTATCCACCTGCTTCAACGCCGATTTGATGATGTCCGCAAATTGATCTGACATTGGATATACTGCAAAGCGGACTCCAACGATTCTGCTCGTTCCACAACTTACCTGATTCATTGATACATTCCTCCAGCCGGCGTATGACGCCAGATTTTTTACGATTCGACCGAAAAAAAGGCAGTCCCCCTGCGGGACTGCCTTGCATGCTGAAAATTCATCTGTTCTGACAGGCGGCGCCGAAAAAAAGAGCATCTTCATGATTAATCTCAGAAGATGCAGGTAACCGGCAAAAAGCCGCCTGCACTTCCCCACGCTGGTATTATCCAGTTCGGGTTCAAAGGGTTAACGGGAAGACCCGTCTCTCAGCATTGGTGCACCCCCAGTGCGTTCCGTATCGAATTGTATGTCTATTGTACCTTTACGAACGGGGTTCTGTAAAGTCCCCCATCAGGACGCTGGTTCTTCCCCTACTTCAGGCTGTACAGGTGCAGCTGTGCGCTCCATGACGCGCAGCAGTTTGTCGCGGAGCTCGCCCAGTCTTTTCCGGTCAGCTGCGGACGGAAGTGCACCAGGCTCCCCGGGCAGGTACAATCGTCTGTTCAGCTCGAGCTGCACCCACGGTATTTCTGTACGCGGACCGTGCAGCTGCGTAATATAGCCGCCTTTAAACGGGGCATTTACCATAACAAGCGGAACTCCTTCGACAGCTTCATCCGCAAATTCCTGTTCCAGCTCCTGCTTCAGAAGCTGCATAAATTCCGGAGGTGCCGTGATCGTTTCTGATTCTTTCCCTCCACCTGCACTGCCGCGGTTGCTGATGCAGATTAACGGCCGCTGCTCCCAGGCTGTACCGCTCTTCGACGGACCGATATCAAGCATCGTATGGCAGTCAAGCGCAAAGTGCAGCCCCTCTTCACCGGAAGCGTGCATCAGCTGCTGATGATACGGAGCGTGAATCGATTCGATCAGCTCGTTTGTCTCCTCGTCGCTTAATTCACGGCTCCACACCTGCTCTCCAGCCACGGTAAGCGTTTTGACGATGCCGTCCGGGTTTGCGGGAGGGCGGTCCGTCGGATCCCGATTCAAATCGATTACCACTCTCGCTGTATCGGCCGTAATAAACGTCTGAACCCGACCGCGAAAATCGAACAGATCTTTAGTCCACGTATCGCCGTCCAGTGCCACTTCCACATCTGTCAACAGCAGTCTTTCGGCTAAATGTTCCGGAATGACTGAGCCCCCGTGCGGGACGGAGATCAGCACCGGGAGAAGCGGGTTGTTCATGTGGGTTCCTCCTGCAAGTATAACGCTAATAACACAGCTCGCTGAACAAGTTCACTTCGATGCATCGCCTCGTCCGGCGTATAGAGTCTTCTGCTTGCCGGCGCAAATCCGCAAATACACGGCGTCCCGTCCGGAACAGCTCCCGATGCCGTCGCCAGCAGGCTCGACTCTGTTCCGAATGGCAGCTGATAGGCTTTTGCCCAATGCTCGAGCCGTTCCAGGATAGGATGACTTTTCTTCTGCCTGAGCGGCGGTCTCGCCGTAATCTGTTCAATATACGTTTTCATGCCGGTACGGCCGGGCCTGAATAATTTTTTCATCTGCTCCTCTGCCTGTTCGGCTAGCTTATCGTCCAGGTACGTGACGGCGATCGTAGCCGTTACGCGGTGCGGCATCAGGACGCTGTATCGTTCTGACTGAATATCCTGAACCGAGACGGCGATCTTCTTTCTACGGCTGCTAAGCTCCCGCAGACTCGCTGTCTGATCAAGAAACCAGGTCAGCACGTCGAGCGGCTCGCTCTTTCTTCCGACCCGCTCCGGATCGCCTTCTGCAATAATATGATATTCGCGCGACCCGCGGCGCTGATCCACCACTTTTCCTTCTACGAATCCAGGCTGCATCACGATGACATCTGCCGCCTCTGATGCGGCCTTTTCCAGCATGGCAGACGAATACCTCATGCCGCGGCCTTCATCCGCATAAAAGAAGACGCCTGTTTTCGTACCGGCAAGCTTCTTGTCGTCCTTCAGTGCTTTTAATGCTGCGAGCGCCGTCGTGATGCCGGCTCTGCTCGAGGCGACCCCTTCCCCGTAAATCCACTCCTGCTCCTTTCGGAAAGAGAGCGGATAGCCGGTTCGTTTCCCCGGCACATCAATCGGAACGACGAGAAGCGTGCCGCCTTTAAGGCCTGCCTTCGTTTCCCAAGTCCAGGCAGATCTGCCGTTCGTCAGCTTCGGTACTTCCTTCAGCGAGAGCTTTGCCAGTCTTTCCTCCAGCCGTTTCCGCACACTGCTTAGTCCTACAGCGTCTTCCGTTCTTGAAGAAAGGTTGGTCCAGCTTTTCAGCTCGTCCTCCAGTCTGCCGCGCGTCGTCGTTAAGCGCTTAAACAGCTTATCTGCTGTCGTATTCATCTCGTGCGATTCCTGATCAAAGAAATCCTTTCCGAAATAGCGTTCACACGTGACGTCGATAAGCCGGTTGACGAGAGCTGCGTAATCCATGCCGAGCTTATCCGCTGCAAACACGAGTGATCCATCCGCTCCGAGGCTTGCCATCGAGTTCACTTCCAGAATATACGGATTCCCGTCCCGGTCAATGCGGAAATCGACTCTGGCACTGTCATGACAGTGAAGGGCGTTGAACGTTTGAACGGCAAGCTCCTTCACACGTTCTGTTTCTTCATCTGAAAGAGGTGCGGGACACACTTTTTCAACGGTGCGCCCGCTCTGGTTTTTCTTATCTTCAAACGTGTAAATTTGAGGCCCTTCTCCAAACACGAGTTCAACCGGCGGGAGCGCCTCCACAGGGTTATTTCCGATCAAGGCTACGTTCACTTCGCGGCCTTCAATATACTCTTCCACAAGCGTCGGCTCATTGTACGTTTCATAAATGACCTTCACACCTTCGCGAAGCTCGTCTTCGTTGTGTACGATTTTCAAACCGAATGAAACGGCTTCATCTTTCGGTTTCACAATCAGAGGATACGTCAGGTTTTCCCGAAGCGGACTGTCCGGCTTATCGAGAACGGCAAATTTAGGTGTAGGCAGTCCCTGCTGCATGAGCAGTATTTTCGTGACAACTTTATCAAGCGCCAGTGCATGGGTTTCCGGACCGGAACCTACGTACGGAATACCGAGCATTTCCAGCATACCGGGAACGTGCATATACCTGCCGCGTCCTTGAATACCGTAGCTTAAGTTGAAGACGAGTCCGGGACGCTCCCCTGAAATAACAGAGGGCATAAAGTCCTCCAGGTTCTGGATCAGGTTTTTGTCTCCCTCAAACGTTTTTACTTCGTGCCCGCCCTTTTTCAACCCTTCCCGGATAAGGCGGATCGTCTCAAGTCCGTACTTTTCCCGGTTCTGTGTTCCAAACAAGTTAATGACCGCCTGACTTTCCCTGTTATACACAACTGCAATTTTCACGCGAACACACCTTTCTTTGTTTAATGGTCATCAATGCGCCTGTTCCGGTCCTGCTGCAGTTCCGTCGCGGCGCGGATCCGCCACTCCCTGATACTTTTCCCAGAAACGGACCGGCAGCTGCACGCCCTGTACGCACCCGGTATAAAAGCTGTAGGCATCTTTTCGCTGCAGTTTGAAGCTAGCAAGCTGCAATGCTTCATACACCTGCTTTGGAAAGCGGTCTTTCTCAATCATCAGCTCTCCCTGGTCGGAAGCATGAAAGCGCGGCGCTGCAATCGCCTCTTCCAGCGATTCACCTTGATCAACGAGCCGGACAATCACCTGGGCAAGCGTCGTGGAAATGCGCGCACTCCCGGGGCTGCCGAGAAGATACTGAATTTTGCCCCGTTTTTTTAATAAGACAGGTGCAACGCTGCTCCACGGCACGCCGCCTGGGAGCAGAAAATAAGGATGCGTCTTGTCTTTATATTCAAATGCACTCATATAATTGTTATAAAAAAAGCCGAGTCCTTTAGCCATTCGTTTACTGCCGAAAACAAGCTCCACCGACTGCGTAATCCCGACGGTATTGCCGTCTTTGTCTGTTACAGACAGGTGCGTCGTTTCGCCTGAAACCGGCGGAGCTGCAAAGGTGTCCTGCAGAGCGAGCTTGTGGATATCGCGTATCCGCTTCGTAATTTCAGAGGCATATCCTTTATCCACCATCATCTGAGAGACGGACTGCAGATAATGATCCGGTGATACCGGCATCCGCTGCCGGTAGTTTAACGCGAACCGGAAAGCAAGAGCGAGAATGACGGCACCTGCCGGGGTGTCCGGATCAAGCTCCTCTGGCTCGAAGCCTTCCAGTGTATTTAAAATCTGCACCAGCACTCTGCCGGCGCCCGGCGGTGGATACGTCATGATGTCCATCCCGCGGTAGCTGCTCTCAAGCACTTCTCGTTCCACCGGCATCGGAATCTGCTGCAAATCCACTTCCGTGATTAAGCCGCCTCTCTCCTGCATATCCTGTAAAATCTTATCTCCTATACTGCCGGTGTAAAAATCGCGCCAGCCTTCTGCCGCCATCGTTCGAAACGTCGCCGCCAGCTCCGGCTGCTTTAAAAGACTTCCAGCCTGAAGAGGTTTTCCTTTAGTAAAATATCGCTTAAGCACAAGCGGATCCTTTCGCAGCTGCTCTGCTTCCTTCACAATTTTACTGTGAATTAGCGGGGTCACTTCCACCCCTTCTTCGGCTGCACGAATAGATGGCTCAAGCACTTCGGCAAGCGAGAGGCTGCCGTAGTTTTCGTGTAAGTAACCTAAAGCGGCCGGCGTAGAAGGTACTGTGCTTGATTTCAATCCAAGCTTAATCGCCTTCGACGGGTTTTTATGCGGGGACAACACGTAAGGAGCGCGCGAGGAACCATCCAGCGCGAATGTTTTTTCTTCATCTTCCAAGTGAACAAGCGCCATGGACTGGCCCCCGATCCCGGAAGCCTGCGGCTCTGACACACCAATACAGAATGCTGCAGCTACTGCTGCATCCACCGCGTTGCCACCTTTACGAAGCATCTCAACGCTCGCCTCCGTCGCCGCGGGGGAAGCAGTTGAAACCATCCCCTCGCCGGATACTGCATGCGATACGGCTCTTGATTCCTTCATGACCATCCCTGCCTCTCCACAACATACATAATATTCCAGTCAAACGTAAAAAAAGAGGGTCTGCCTTCCATTGTGCAGACGTCTATCTCTTATTATAGAAGGAAAAACTCTCCTATACAAACTTCAGAGAGTTTCTCCGTCTGTTAAGTCGTTCTTTCTGTCGATTACGTCTCATTTATCGAAATATCGTACTTCTTTATTTTGGCATACATCGTGTTTCGCGCCAATCCAAGTGATTCTGCTGCTTTTGACACGTTGCCATCTGAATCTTTAAGCGCCCTGGCTACCGCCTCTGTTTCTATATCTTCCAGCGTCCCGCTCAATTGACCATCGCTTCGTTCATATTCATCTTCAAACTGAATATGTTTCTCTTCAATGCTGTTCTGGCCTGCCAAAAAGACGCCCTGCATTAACACACTCTGCAGTTCACGGATATTGCCGGGCCAAGCGTACCTTTCCAGCTTTCTCCGGGCTCCGTCGCTCAAAGTGCTTCCTGCAGCAAGCTGTTCCAGCAGCACCTCTGCTACTTCCAGCACGTCTTGGCGCTCTCGAAGCGGCGGCATCGTCAAGTGAATCCCTTTCAGGCGATAGTACAAGTCTTCGCGAAAGCGGCCTTCCCTGACTTCCTGCTTCAAGTTTTTATTCGTAGCAGACAGGACACGGACGTCAATTGGTACCTGCGTGACGCTCCCTATTCTGGTGACAGCTCTTTCCTGGAGAACGCGCAGAAGCGACCCCTGCGCCTTCAGCGATAAATCGCCTACTTCATCCAGAAAGATCGTGCCTTTATCAGCTGATTCAAACTTACCCGCCTGTCCACGGTGACTCGCTCCGGTAAAGGCCCCTTTTTCATAGCCGAATAACTCACTCTCAATTAACGTTTCCGGGATGGCGCTGCAGTTCAGGGCGACGAATGGCCCGGTGCTTCTGCAGCCTTCGGTGTGCATCGATTGAGCCATCAGCTCTTTACCTGTTCCGCTCTCTCCATATATAATCACCGGATAATCGGAGTCCGCTGCTTTTTTACCGAGCTCTTTCAGCTGCACGATGCTCGGGCACGAACCGGCAATATCATCAAATTGATGAAGGGGGTGAGCGGCAGCTTCACGCAAAGCCACTACTGTCGTATCATTGCCGACCGGGGTGCTTCTGCCGGTTGGCGTGCGGGTAATTTCCTGACCGACGATTTGCGACCCCAGCTTTGATCTCGCCAGTCCGTTGGCTCGCACAACCTTTCCTTTTTTGACGGTGATCATCGGAATTCCTGCGAGCCGTGACGTAACCGCCAGTTCTTCTTCGAGCATCAGCTCTTCTTCCCTGGAGCGGTCCAGCTTCATCGCCGCTGCCGCTGCTTCTGCAATCGTTTCAGTAAGACTTAACAACATCGGATGATAGTTTTCTTTTGCCGTACTGATGTTCACAGCTCCCCTGAAGCGTTGATCTGCATCGTAGAGGGGACTTGCAGCACACGTGAGGGAATGGTGCTCTTTATAATAGTGGTGCTCGCCGTGGATGACCGCTGGACGCCTGTCGAAAAGCACAATTCCCATCGCGTTGGTTCCCATGGCGCTCTCTGACCAGTTCGTCCCGACCTCCATAAACCGGTCTTTTTCTGCTGCTCCGAGACTGCCACAGCGAGTCAGTACGTACCCCTCTCTGTTTACAAAAACAGCTGTGTAGGCTTTCGATTCAAACGCATGTTCAAGCTGACGGAACAGCTGCTTCATATGATTCAACAACACTTCATCCTGCTTCAGCATCATACGGAGCTTTCCGGCGTTCACCCGTTTTGGCTCAACAGGGCTGTCTGGCAGAATCCCGTAGCCTTCACAACGTTTCCGTGATGCTCCAATCAGTGACAGCTCCATTAATGGCCCTCCTCTCAAATTGGTTCTACCTGAATCATACTAAATATTCAGAAATTTTGTGCTAATATGAGACATCTTTGTTCATTTTTTGCACATTTTACCGAATTAACGGAAATGAAAGCGCTTTTATTAAGCATTTTACATGCTGGCATCCTTTTTGCATAATAAATATACTGCAAGTCATTTTCATCAAAAAAAGGAGGAACTCTTTATGGGTGGAAACAGAGCTGTTGCTTATATGGGGGCAGGCAAAGTTGAAGTGCAGGACATTGATTATCCGGAGCTCATTTTACGGGATGGACCGGGCGTAAATCCGCTTAACGTCGGACGGAAATGTGAGCACGGGGTCATTCTTAAGGTTGTCACGACGAATATTTGCGGAAGTGACCAGCATATGGTTCGCGGACGGACGACCGCTCCTGAAGGATTGATTCTTGGGCACGAAATCACTGGAGAAGTAATCGAGTGCGGACGTGATGTTGAATTTATGAAGGTCGGTGATCTTGTATCCGTTCCATTTAACATTGCATGCGGCCGCTGTCGTGCATGTAAAGAACGGGATACACATATCTGCCTGAACGTAAATCCGGATCGTCCAGGCTCTGCCTACGGGTACGTCGATATGGGCGGATGGGTCGGCGGCCAGTCCGAATACGTCATGGTTCCGTATGCTGATTTCCAGCTGCTTCGCTTTCCGGATAAAGATAAAGCAATGGAAAAAATACGCGATTTAACCATGCTCTCCGATATTTTCCCGACCGGCTTCCATGGCGCATACAGTGCCGGTGTTTCACCAGGAAAAACCGTTTATGTAGCCGGAGCAGGCCCTGTCGGACTAGCTGCTGCTCATTCTGCCCAGCTTCTTGGAGCTTCTGTCGTCATCGTAGGCGATATGATCCAGGAGCGGCTTGATCAGGCGAAGAGCTTTGGCTGTGAAACGATCAACCTCCGCGACCATGATGATATTGGCGAACAGATCGAACAAATTCTCGGCACGAGTGAAGTAGACTGCGCGGTTGACGCTGTCGGCTTCGAAGCTTCTGCCCACGGGGCAAACGCCACAGAAGCACCGGCGACTGTACTGAACTCGATCATGCAGCTGACCCGCGCCGGCGGGAAACTCGGAATACCTGGTCTTTATGTAACAGGTGATCCGGGCGGTGTTGATGAAGATGCAAAAGAAGGAACGCTGAAGATTCGCTTAGGACTCGGCTGGGCAAAAGCGCATACGTTCGTAACCGGTCAGACACCAGTGATGCGCTACCACCGGGAGCTGATGAATTCGATCTTAAGCGGCAAAGCCCAGATTGCCAAAGCCGTAAACGCAACCGTGATCTCGCTGGATCAGGCACCGGACGGCTACAAAGAATTTGACGGCGGCGCTTCCAAGAAATTTGTCATCGATCCGCACAGCATGCTGAAATAACAATATAGAAAAGCAGGAAACCGCCCGGAAGAATCCGGGCGGTTTTCAGAGTGTTGGTAAAGTAATTTCAGGTGAATAACCTTGCATCTGCCTGCATCTGCGGACACTCGCTTTCCGGAGGGAACGGCCTCAGCTAACCGCTTCTTCCTTTCGTCAGAAGCGCTGGATCTTCGCCTCGTTCTGATTCCCCGGAGTCGAGTTCCTCCGATTTGGCAGCTGGCAGTCCGGTTGAAACGCCTGGTGAGGCTTCACACGAGCTTGTTCTATAAGGATGGAACCTTTCGTTAGGCAACGCTTCGATGTCGAATAGGGATTACCTGTGCTTCAACGTATATACCATAAAATAGTCGTATCTACCGATCGGAATGTTTTTCTCCAACAAACAAATCCATTTTCCCGTCGTGTCCGGCGTGCCCGTGGAAGCCGCGCCATCCTACGTGCCTTTCTTCCCTTCATACAGGGGTCCCCCTGAGAAATAGCCGAAGGCAAGCCCACAGCAGGCTCGGTAAACAGAGGGGAAATACAATCAACCGAATAATCATGTAAGCTGATTGACTTTGTCAACGGCCTGGAAACCGTCCGGAAGAATCCGGGCGGTTTCCATTCGTTCATTGAGATTTGTTTTCTGAGCGGTTGATGACGCGGTGGCCGATATCGCGGCGATAAAACAGCCCCGGCCATTCTTTTTGTCCGAGCACGTCATACGTCAGGCTGAACGCTTCTTCCAGAGTGGGCGCCTGAGTGGAAAGTAGGAAAACGCGTCCTCCTGCCGTTTTCCAGCCTACCTGCTCGCTGTTCACTACTGAGCCAGCATGAAAAAACTGCTGTGTTTCGTTGGATCGGGTCATCGGCATCGTAAAAGGCTGGCCCTTTTCGTAACTGCCGGGGTACCCCTCTGAAGCAACGACAACCGCCGCGCATGCACAATCGCTCCACTCCGGAGTTGTCTCACGCTCATCAAGGACATCAAGCAGAAGCTGCACGAGATCGCTTTTCAAGCGCGGCAGCACGACCTGCGCTTCCGGATCCCCGAAACGAGCGTTGAACTCGATCACTTTTGGTCCATTTTCTGTAATCATCAGGCCGGCATAAAGAACACCTGTAAATGGCACGCCTTCCTGCATCATTGCTTCCGCTGCGGGACGGAGAATGCTTTCTTCTGCCTCCTGCAGCCATTTGCCGTCCAGATGCGGAACCGGAGAATAGGCACCCATACCGCCTGTGTTTGGACCGATGTCTCCTTCATAAGCCCGCTTATGATCCTGCGCTGTTACCATCGGAATCACTGTACTTCCGTGAACAAACGCCATGAATGAAAGCTCTTCTCCGCTTAAGTATTCCTCAATTACCACGGATGACCCTGCATCGCCAAAAGCGTTGTCATCAAGGATATCGTGTACAGCGCGGATAGCTTCATCTACCGTTTCAGCGACAATAACGCCTTTTCCTGCTGCAAGTCCGTCTGCCTTTACAACAATCGGGGCTCCGTGAGAACGGATATAGCTGATCGCCGGTTCCGCTTCTGTGAACTGCTTGAAGTCAGCTGTCGGAATGCCGTATTTTTTCATGAGCTCTTTAGCAAAGGTTTTGCTGCTCTCCAGCTGGGCAGCTGCCTTCGTCGGGCCGAAGACGCGAACTCCTTCTGCCTGCAGGACGTCGGTCAGTCCTGCTGCAAGCGGCGCTTCCGGTCCGATTACAGCAAGCTCAATGTCGTACTGTTCAACTAGACGCTTCATGCCTGCATGGTCGTCTTCTTTCACGTCCTCAATCGTACACTCCAGAATCTGCCCTATAGCATCGCTTCCTGGTGCTACTACAATCTCATCTGCCAGATCTGAATCCGCGAGCTTCCAAGCGAGGGCATGCTCACGTCCTCCGCTGCCAACGAGTAATATATTCATAGCTTCCTCCTGTCTGCCGATCAGTGCTTAAAGTGACGCACGCCTGTAAAGACCATTGCAAGACCGTGCTTGTTGCAGGCATCGATCGATTCCTGATCACGCTTCGAGCCGCCCGGCTGGATAATCGCACGGATTCCCGCTTCTGCGGCTGCTTCCACTGTGTCTGCCATTGGGAAAAAGGCGTCAGAAGCCATAACCGATCCATCTGCCCGTTCGCCTGCCTGTTTAATTGCGATTTCAGCAGCACCGATCCGGTTCATCTGTCCGGCTCCGATTCCGATCGTACGGTCTTCTTTTGCAAGCACAATCGCATTGGACTTCACATGTTTGACTACCTTCCAGGCCATCGCAATCTGCTCGAGCTCCCGGTCAGACGGCTTGCGGTCTGTTGGAATAGTCACTTCGATATCCTCATACGAGAGGGTATCAGTTTCCTGAATCAGCGCACCGCCAGATACTGTCGTTACACGGCTTTCTCCAGCATAGTGGCTCTCCATATCAATTTCAAGCAGACGGATGTTTTTCTTTTTCTGAAGAATCGCTAGTGCTTCTGCTGAGAAAGACGGAGCCAGAATGATTTCAAGGAAGATGTCTTTCATCATGTCAGCCGTTTCCGCATCGACTTCCCGGTTGCAGGCGACAATTCCACCAAAAATGGAGACAGGGTCTGCTTCATAGGCTTTGCTGTAGGCTTGAGCGATGTCTCCGCCAACACCGACTCCGCATGGATTCATGTGCTTTACCGCTGCGGCTGCAGGTTCATTAAAATCCCGGATGACTGCAATTGCGGCATCTGCATCATTGATGTTGTTGTAGGAAAGCTCTTTCCCGTGCAGCTGCTTAGCCCGTGCAATCGTAGCTGATCCTGCAAGCGGCCGCTCGTAGAAGCTGGCCATCTGATGCGGATTTTCACCGTAGCGAAGCGTCTGCTTCAAGTTATACGTTTTCGTCAGTTTTTCCGGTGCGCCTTCTCCGACGTGCTTCGTCATGTATTCTGCGATGAGCGCATCGTAGGCAGCAGTATGACGGAATGCTTTAGCAGCAAGCTTTTGACGATGTTCGTAGCTTAGCTCGCCGTGCTGCTCCAGTTCATGAATCACCTTTTCATAGTCGTCGCTGTCGACAATAACTGCCACATCTTCATGGTTTTTGGCAGCAGAACGAATCATCGACGGGCCGCCGATGTCGATGTTTTCGACAGCATCCTGAAACGTGGAATCCGGGTTTTCAATTGTCTGTTGAAATGGATACAGGTTAACGACGACAAAATCAATCAGCTCGATGTTTTCTGAACGGAGCGCCTGCATATGGGACTGATTTTCCCTTACGCCGAGCAGACCGCCGTGAATTGCCGGATGCAGCGTCTTCACCCGTCCATCCATCATTTCAGGAAATCCGGTCACTTCTTCAATTCCAATCACGTCAATACCTGCTTCTTCCAACGTTCGCTTCGTTCCGCCTGTAGAAATAATCTCGATCCCTTGTTCGACAAGGTTTTGAATAAACGGAACTATACCTGATTTATCCGATACGCTTACGAGTGCTCGTTTTGCCACGTGCTCTCACGCTCCTCTGCAGTTTTTCGCCAAGCTTCAATCGTTTCTGGATACAGTGAATGCTCAATACGGTGTATTTTAGCCGCGGTCGTTTCGTATGTATCCTCCGGTTCTATTGTAACAGGTTTCTGGGCAAGAATCGGACCTGTGTCCATTCCCTCGTCAACGAGATGAACCGTAACACCTGTCACTTTTACTCCCGCGTCGACGGCCTGTTCGACTGCCCGTAGTCCGGGAAAGGACGGCAGCAGTGATGGGTGAATGTTCATGATCCTGCCTTCGAAGGCCCCTAGTAAAACAGGTCCAATCAGACGCATGTAGCCGGCAAGAACGATTAAATCTACCTGTTGTTCTTTTAACAGCGCAACCAGCTCTGTCTCAAACGCTTTTTTAGATTCATAATCGGATGGAGAAAAGGAAAAGAGCGGCACTCCGGCCCGCTCTGCTCTCGTTTCCACATAAGCACCAGGCTTATCACAGACGACCTGGCACACTTCTCCTTTAATGATTCCCGAAACACATGCCTCCAGCACTGCCTGAAAGTTGCTTCCGCTCCCCGAAGCAAACACGGCAATCCGCATCATAATGGGAGCTCCCCTTTCCAGTTAAGCTGCCCGGATTCCGTTACGCGTCCAAGCAGGAACGGCACTTCTCCTGTTTCTCTTAACAGGTCTATCACGGTGTCCGTATTTTCTTCTGAAACAGCAAGCACCATGCCGGTTCCAGTATTGAACGTGGTGAGCATGTCTGTTTCGGTCAGGCTCCCTTTCTCACGAAGCCACGAAAAAACAGGCAGCTGCGGCTGTGCATCCAGCTGTATATCCGCTCCCGCACCATCAGCGAGCATGCGTGGAATATTTTCCGTCAGACCGCCCCCGGTGATGTGCGCCGCTGCACGGACCAATCCTTTATTATAAAGCGGCTTCAACGATTCGATATAGATTCTTGTCGGCTCGAGAAACACATCGGCATAGCTGCTCCCTGCAGCGAATGACGCCTCGTCTTCCCAGTTAGCTCCGCTATCTGCAATAATTTTGCGAACGAGCGAAAAGCCGTTGCTGTGAACGCCGGATGAAGGGAGTCCGATCAGGACGTCTCCGGCTTCTGCCTTTTGCCAGAGCGCTGATTTTTCGGCAGCCCCTACGGTGAAACCGGCGATGTCATATTCCGATGCACTGTACAGGTCCGGCATTTCTGCTGTCTCTCCGCCGATCAGCGCACACCCTGCCTGGCGGCAGCCTTCGGCTACGCCAGCTACGATTTGTTCGACGAGATCCGGATCGTTTTTCCCAAGAGCGAGGTAATCGAGAAAAAAGAGCGGTTCTGCTCCCTGAGCGGCAATATCGTTCACACACATGGCTACTGCATCAATGCCGATCGTGTCATGGCGGTTCACGGTCTGCGCAATCAGCAGCTTCGTCCCGACGCCGTCTGTGCCGGAAATCAGCACTGGTTCTTTCAGTCCGAGCTTACTCATATCAAACATCGCTCCGAATCCGCCGAGTCCGTCCATCACTTCCGGACGCATGGTGGAGCGGGCATGAGGTCCGATCCGTTTGACGCCTTCATAGCCCGCCTCGATATCGACTCCCGCTTTTTTGTACGCTTCCCCCATGCTATTTGCCTCCTAATACTTTATCGTAAGGATGATCTGCTTCCGGAAAAATTTCAGTCGGATACTCTCCGGTAAAGCAAGCCAGACACTGCCCGCAGTTCGGCATATTATCCGGTCTGCCAATCCCGTCCTTCAAGCCGTCTACGCTTAAATAAGCGAGTGAGTCCGCGCCCATTTCTTCACGAATATCTTCTACTGTCTTCGTAGAGGCAATTAATTCCCCTTTGGTCGACGTATCAATACCGTAATAGCAAGGATTGATAATCGGAGGCGAGCTGATACGTACATGTACCTCCGCTGCCCCTGCTTCCTTCAGCAGGCGGACGATTCTCCGGGCAGTTGTTCCCCGGACAATCGAGTCATCCACCATGACGACCCGCTTTCCTTCAACGACACCGCGAACGGCTGACAGCTTCATTTTCACACCTTGCTCGCGCAAAGCCTGAGATGGCTGAATAAAGGTTCTTCCGACGTATCGGTTTTTAATCAGTCCGAGCTCGTATGGAATCCCGCTCGTTTCGGCATAGCCGATTGCAGCTGAGATGCTGGAATCAGGAACTCCGGTGACGACATCTGCCTCAACCGGCGCCTCATCGGCCAGCTTTCTGCCGAGATTCTTTCGCGCCATGTGGATGTTAATCCCGTCTACGCTAGAGTCCGGACGTGCAAAATAGACGTACTCCATGGAACAGATCGACCGGTTCGTTGCGAGGGAAAAACGGTCAACGTGCATCCCTTCATCATTGATTGTAATCAGTTCTCCCGGCTGCACGTCGCGAACGTGCTCGGCACCGATGATATCAAATGCACACGTTTCGGACGATACAACGTACGCGTCGCCGAGCTTTCCGATGGCGAGCGGACGAAGACCGTTCGGGTCAAGTGCTACGATCATCGCATCTTCAACGAGACATGCGAGCGCATAGGCTCCTTTCACCATTGTCAGCGCATTTTTAATCGAATCCTGCAAATTCGGGTAGCCGCTTCGCTTTATCAGATGGGCAATGACTTCGGTATCCGACGTCGTCTGAAAAATACTGCCCTGATGTTCAAGCTGGTGCTTCAACGCTGTTGCATTGACGATATTTCCATTATGGGCAAGCGCCAGACTCGACGTCTGCGAGTTAAACAGCAGCGGCTGGCAGTTAATAAAATCACTGCCTCCTGCCGTTGTATAGCGAACGTGGCCGATCGCTCCATGGCCTTTCAGGTGCTCCAGGCTGTCTGTATTGAACACGTCGTTGACGAGTCCCATTCCTTTATGAATATTCAATTTATCTCCGTCTGTCACGACAATTCCGGCGCCTTCCTGGCCGCGGTGCTGCAGGCTGTGAAGTCCGTAATACGTGATGCTCGCAGCGTCTACGTGTCCCCAGACACCGAAAACACCGCACTCTTCATTCAGCCCTTTGATTTCAGCGCGCATGCGATCGCTCCTCTCCACTTCTCCTCCAGATTACGGATCTCAGTGGAAATGATCGTTTCTCCACTGCGGTTTCTGAGCGTCAGCTGCTGGTCGTCTGTAATCGTGCCAATTTCCTCCGCATCCGGCAAATAAGCAGCGAACTGCTCCTTCTGCTCAGCCGATACGGTAAATAAATAGCCTGTTCCTTCCTCAAACAATGCCGCTGTAACAGGCCCATCCGGAAGCGTCAGCTCCGCACCGAATGCTGTGCCGAAAAGCTTCTCTGCTGCTGCACATGCCATGCCGCCTTCACTGATATCATGAGCGGAATTCACGGCACCTGCCTGAATCGCTTTTAACACTTGCTGCTGCTGTTCTTTTTCTTCCCGCAGATCAATTGGAACAACGCGGCCGCTGTAGCTGCCCTGCAGCAGTTTTTGCAGCTCAGAACCTGAGAGCTCGCCGTGCACTTGTCCGAGAAAATAAACAGCATCGCCGGCAGCTTTCGCCTGCTGCGTCGTCACGTGATCCAGATCATGGATCAGGCCGACCATGCCGATGACCGGTGTCGGGTAGACGGCACCGTTTGCCGTTTCATTATACAGCGACACGTTTCCTCCAACGACCGGCGTTTGCAGCTCTCGGCACGCTTCACTCAATCCATCCGTCGAACGCTCCAGCTGCCAGAAAATCTCCGGCTTATCCGGGCTTCCGTAGTTGAGACAGTCTGTCACACCGAGAGGCTCGCCTCCGGAAACAACAATGTTCCGCGCTGCTTCCGTAACGGCACGCTTTCCGCCTTCGTACGGATCCAGAAACAGATAGCGGGAATTGCAGTCTGTCGTCATCGCGAGCGCTTTTTTCGTACCGCGGATGCGAACGACCGCTGCATCTGAGCCAGGGCTCACGACCGTGCTTGTCCGCACCATGTAATCATACTGCCCGTAAACCCACTCTTTACTTGCAATCGTCGGCTGTTCCAGCAGACGCTCGAGTGTTTTGGCTGTATCTACTTCCGGCAGAAATGGCTTCTGGGCCTGAAAAGCACGGAACGATTCCGGCTCTGTAGACGGCTTGTGATAAACCGGCGCCTCTTCTGCAAGCGCGTCAACCGGCACATCTGCTGCTGTTTCTCCTGCATGAATCAGCTCAAGGCGCTTCGTATCGGTTACTTCCCCGACTTCGACCGCATGAAGCCCCCACTTTTCAAACATCTCAATGAACTCCTGCTCGCTGCCCTTCTCCACTACAAGCAGCATACGTTCCTGAGATTCTGAGAGCATCATTTCGTACGGCGTCATGTTCCTTTCACGCTGCGGCACCAAATCCAGATTCATACGGATGCCGGATCCGGCTTTGCTCGCCATTTCAGCAGATGAAGATGTCAGTCCTGCGGCACCCATATCCTGAATTCCGACAAGCTTTGGATGCTTCGTCGCTTCCAGACATGCTTCTACGAGAAGTTTTTCCATGAACGGGTCGCCAACTTGCACAGCAGGACGTTTTGCCTCGGAATCCTCGCTTAATTCTTCCGACGCAAACGTCGCTCCATGAATCCCGTCCCGTCCGGTGGAAGCCCCGACGTACAGCACCGGATTTCCGATTCCTTTCGCCTGGCCTTTCTGAATATCTTTATGATCGATCAAACCTACGCACATAGCGTTCACGAGAGGATTGCCTTCGTAACCGTCATCAAACTGAATTTCACCGCCGACAGTCGGAATGCCAATACAGTTTCCGTAGCCGGCAATACCTGCTACGACGCCTTCAAACAAGTAGCGGACGCGCGGATTTTTCAGCTCTCCAAACCGAAGTGAGTTCAGCAGAGCAACCGGCCGTGCTCCCATGGAAAACACGTCGCGGATAATGCCCCCGACGCCGGTCGCAGCTCCTTCATACGGTTCTACGGCAGAAGGGTGGTTATGGCTTTCAATTTTAAACACGACTGCCTGCTCATCATCGATATCAATGATGCCGGCGCCTTCTCCGGGACCCTGCAGCACGCGCGGTCCTTCGACAGGGAACTTTTTCAGCAGCACTTTGGAGTTTTTGTAGCTGCAGTGCTCCGACCACATGACAGAGAACAGTCCGAGCTCCGTGTAGTTCGGCTTTCTGCCGAGCTCTTTCACAGCAAGCTGATACTCGTCAGCTGTCATTCCCATTTCTTCATAAAGACGCTGTTCTTCAATCATTTCCGCGGATGGTTCACGAAGTAACTGCATGCTTTTCCCTCCATTGCCTTACGATAGATTCAAACAAACGGCGGCCGTCCTCTGAGCCGGTCAGGGCTTCTACAGCACGCTCCGGGTGCGGCATCATGCCAAGAACGTTGCCTGCTTCGTTTACGATACCTGCAATATCAGCGACAGACCCGTTCAGAGCTGCCCCGTACGTAAATACAATTTGATCGTTCTGTTTTAGTTCCTCAAGCTGTGTCTCGCTGCAGTAATAGTTCCCTTCTCCGTGTGCAACCGGAATTTGCAGCGTTTCACCTGCTTCGTAAGCGCTCGTGAACATCGTGTCTGCTTTTTTCACCTGAAGCGGTACGGTGCGGCAAATAAAATGAAGGTCCTCATTGCGGCGCATCGCTCCTGGAAGCAGACCGCTCTCAAGTAAGATCTGAAAGCCGTTGCATACGCCGAGCACAGGCTTTCCTTCGGCAGCTGCCTGTTTGACTGATTCCATCACTGGAGAGAAGCGGGCAATGGCCCCGGCCCGGAGATAGTCTCCATAGGAAAACCCTCCCGGGAGCAGAATGCCGTCAAAACGGTCCAAATCGGTCTCTGTATGCCAGACGTACTCTGCCTGTTCTCCTACGGCATCGGTTACAGCGTGATACATGTCGAGATCGCAGTTCGATCCCGGAAACACGATTACAGCGAACTTCATGTGGAGACGACCTCCTCCACCTCAAAGCGGTAGTCTTCAATCACCGGATTGGCGAGAAGCTTTTCACACATTTCGGTAACTTTCGATTCAACTTCTTCCGGTGCTGCCTCCAGCCGAAGCTGAAGCATGCGGGAGATGCTGACAGATTCTACTTCCCCGTATCCGAGTTTATGAAGAGATTCGGTTACTGCCGTACCCTGCGGATCGAGTACGCCTTCCTTCCACGTTACGTAAACTGTCACATCATATGTCATGCTTCATGACCTCCTAGTCGGGATAAAATCGTTTCATAGCCTGTCTGTAAATCACCTTGACCAAATCGGAACAAATCTTTATCAAAGGAAGCGCCGGTTTCTTTATCCCACAGCCGGCATGTATCCGGTGAAATTTCGTCTGCCAGCAGGATCTCGCCGCTGCGGCGGCCAAATTCCAGCTTAAAGTCCACGAGCGTAATACCGGCACGGTCAAACAGCTTTGAGAGCACGTCGTATACGCGGAGTGCCAGCTGTTTCATCGTATCAAGCTCTGCAGGCTTTGCCAGCTGCAGCAGACGGATGTGCTCATCATTGAGAAGCGGATCTCCTAGTGCATCGTCTTTGTAGTAGCATTCCACGACCGGCGGGTCCATGATCGTTCCACGCTCCAGGCCTGTCCGTTTTACAATGCTTCCTGCAGCGATGCGTCGGACGACCACTTCAAGCGGCACGATTTCTACCGGATGCACCAGCTGTTCTGTGTCAGACAGGCGGCGGATGAAGTGGCTTGCAATTCCTTCTTCCTGCAGCCGCTCAAATATAAGCGAGCTGATCTCATTGTTGAGACGTCCTTTACCGGTAAGCACTTCTTTTTTCTCCCCGTTAAAGGCAGTTGCATCATCCTTATAGGCAATACGCAGAACGTCCGGATCTTCTGTTTCAAAAATACGCTTCGCTTTCCCTTCATACAGACAAGCAGTTCCCATTACGGCATCCTCCTTCAAGGCGCTGTGGATTATCCTTCAAGACCGAGTCTGGCAAAAATCATATCAACTTGCTTTAAATGGTGGCGGTAGTCAAAGCAGTCATCCAGCTCAGCTGCACTGAGCTTTTCGGTAATCGATGCGTCGGCTTCGATCAGTTCCCGGAACTGGCGTCCTTCCTCCCATGCCTGCATCGCTTTAGGCTGTACCAGATCATACGCTTCCTCCCGGCTCATGCCTTTATCAATCAGCGTCAGCAGGACTCGCTGGGAGAAAATAAGCCCGTACGTACGCGACATGTTTCGTTTCATGTTCTCAGGGAAGACTGTCAGGTTCTTCACGATCCCGGCAAACCGGTTCAGCATATAATTTAAGGCGGTCGTAGCGTCCGGCAGCATAATCCGTTCCGCTGACGAATGGGAAATATCGCGCTCATGCCAGAGAGCTACGTTTTCATATGCTGTAACAACATGGCCTCGTAAAATCCGTGCGAGTCCTGTCATATTCTCTGATCCGATCGGATTTCGCTTGTGCGGCATGGCCGAGGATCCTTTTTGTCCTTTTGCGAAAAACTCTTCCACCTCACGCGTTTCGCTCTTTTGCAGCCCGCGAATTTCAACGGCCATCTTTTCTATCGATGCACCAATCAGTGCAAGCGTGGAAATATAGTGTGCGTGGCGGTCACGCTGAAGCGTCTGCGTAGAAATGGGAGACGGCTCCAGTCCGAGGCCGCGGCAGACAAACTGCTCCACGAACGGATCGATATTGGCATACGTGCCAACTGCACCGGAAAGCTTGCCGACGCGAAGCGTTTCTTTTGCCTGCCGGAAGCGCTCCAGATTTCGCTTCATTTCCTCATACCATAAAGCGAGCTTCAGACCGAACGTCGTCGGCTCGGCGTGAACGCCGTGCGTACGTCCCATCATAACCGTATGCTTATGTTCCTGAGCTTTATTTTTTAAAATATCAATGAAGCGGATAATGTCCTGTTCAATGATTTCGTTCGCCTGAAGCAGCATGTACGACAATGCAGTGTCCACCACATCCGTTGACGTCAGGCCATAGTGAACCCATTTTTTCTCTTCTCCAAGCGTTTCGGAAACAGCGCGAGTGAACGCAACGACATCGTGACGCGTTTCTTCTTCAATTTCTAAAATGCGGTCTACGTTAAAGGAAGCGCTGCGACGAATTTCCGCTGCATCCTCTTTCGGAATATCCCCGAGCTCCGCCCAGGCTTCGCAAGCGAGAATTTCAACCTCGAGCCATGCCTGATAACGGTTTTCTTCATTCCAAATCTGCTTCATTTCCGGTCGCGTATAGCGTTCAATCATCGTTTTGTGCCCCCTGTAGCTGCTTCTTTCCATACTGGACTTTCATCGAGCTCGTGTAACAGAGCTTCCGGATCGTCTGTCAGGAAGGTAATATGTCCCATTTTACGATTGTGCTTTGCTTCTTTTTTTCCATATACGTGCAGATGACCTGCCGGCAGCTGATCCAGTTCATCCAGACAGGGCTGCAGGTGCTGGCCCAGTAAATTAACCATGACAGCCGGCTTCAGTAAGTCTGTGCTGCCGAGCGGCAGGCCGCAGACAGCCCTGATATGCTGTTCGAACTGCGACGTCTCGCAGGCATTGATGGAAAAATGTCCTGAATTATGCGGTCTTGGTGCAATTTCATTGACGTAAAGCTGCTCCCCTTCGGCAAACATCTCTACTGCAAGCGTACCGGTCAATTCCAGTGATTCTGCCAGACGGCGGGCAAGCATATCCGCTTTTTCTGCCAGATTGTCGCTGATTCTTGCGGGCACGATCGTACGGTGGAGTATACCATTGCGGTGCTCGTTTTCCGCTATCGGAAAAATGGCCATCTCACCGGACGTGCTTCTCGTCATAATGACGGAGAGCTCCAGGTCGAATGCAATTTTCTTTTCGAGCACGAGTGGCGCTGCTTCCTTTAATTCTTCCCACGCGGTGTGAAGATCCGACTCCGATTGAATCACCGCCTGACCTTTCCCATCGTAGCCGCCCCGGGTTGTTTTGAACACCGCCGGCAGGCCGATGGATGCGACTGCGTCCTTTAACCCGGCATACGTGTAGACAGCTTCCCACGGCGCTGCCGGAATACCGAATGACTGAACCGCTTCTTTTTCCTTTAAGCGGTCCTGGCTGATCTTTAAAAGTTCACTTCCCTGTGGAAGATACATATGTTCTTCGAGGTACGCTGCGGTTTCAGCGGTAATATTCTCAAATTCATATGTAAGTACATCGCAGACTTTTGCAAGTTCAGCTGCACCTTGCTGATCATCATAACCGGAAACAATTTCATCGTCAGCGATCATCCCGCACGGAGAATCGGCAGCAGGTTCCATGACCGCAATGCGGTAGCCCATTTCACGAGCGGACAAGGCCATCATGCGGCCGAGCTGTCCACCGCCCAGAATACCGATTTTTGCCGGTGGCAGCAGTCTTTTTACGTCTTTCATACGAGATCCCCCGTTTCCAGAACTTCCTTTTCCTTTGCATCCCGGCGGGCCTGAAGCGCTTCACGTAAAGCAGGATCATGGACAGCAAGCTGCTGTGCCGCGAGAAGACCTGCGTTAATCGCACCGGCTTTTCCGATTGCAACGGTCGCTACCGGAACTCCCGCAGGCATCTGTACGATCGACAATAGAGAATCCATGCCGCTGAGCGCCTTGGACTGCACCGGTACACCAATTACAGGAAGCAGCGTTTTGGCAGCTACCATTCCCGGAAGATGCGCTGCTCCTCCTGCTCCGGCAATCAGCACGTGCAGACCGCGGTCTGCTGCTGCTTCTGCATAGCGGAACATTTCGTCCGGTGTACGATGAGCCGATACAACCTTCGCTTCAACCGGCACGTTCAGCTCCTTCAACGTCTCCACCGTATGTTCCATCGTTTCCCAGTCCGAAGTGGACCCCATAATAACGCCGACTTTTGCTCCCATAACTTCCTCCTTCAGCAGTAAACAGTCATAAAAAAAGTCTTACCATCCACCTGCTAGACGGCGAGAGACGGTAAGACACAGAACTGTCAGATAATTGGACATGCTTTCTGCCGCATGGCAGCACATCCCGGTCTGATCCAGCCGGGTATCTCGTCCCTCATAGTCCGCTGATTTACGGTCAGCAGGTAGAAACTCTCAGGCCCTATCCCTGATATTATATGAGGTTTCGTATGAATCTACGCTAATCATATCAATTTTCGACAAACAGAGTCAACTATTTTCGAACATTAAACAGATGTTAATTCTCCATCGTTCGTATTTTCACGTTTGCTGTAAAAAGCGCCTTCAGAGCGTTTTTTCAATTTGTGCACTGGTTCAGATGTGGATCGGCATCCTCGAGCTTTCCCTACCTTAAAAAGAAGATTTCGGCCGGACGCCGAAAGGCAACCGCAGTCAAGTCCAGCTTTTGGTGTAAAATCCTGTACTCTGTTCTTAAGACATCGGAGACTGTGGTGCAGAAGAATCGACTGGAGGAGGAGTACTTGCTTCGGCCTTGAAAAGTAATTTAAGTCAGACGGAAAGCAACTTAACGCGACGTGAAACGAACATAACGACTGACAAAAGGAACACAGCAGTAAGCGTCAAAGAAACCGTGTCCGAACAGTGTGAAGATCGAGCAGGAGAACATCAAAAAACGGGCAGCCGCGGGGATCTTCCCGGGGCTGCCCGTTTTGGGCTTACGGCGAAACAGGGCGTCGACC
>NZ_JAATHJ010000022.1 GCF_012034335.1 Alkalicoccus luteus
CGGTTGACTCGCCGATCATGGGGATTTTCCCACGCTGCTTCCTCCATTATCCTCACATCCTTTCTGCTTTCTTTCAGCATGCCAGAGGCGTGATAGGGAAAACAGGCACAGATTCTTTGACGCTTACGTTTTAAGTTCGTTTTGGGAGTGCTTAAGTCGTTTTATTCGTTATAACGATCTACTAAGTTGCCTGTGTTCCGTTTGGGCGCCGCTAAGTTGCTTTTATCCAACGCTCAATTGCTTTCACGCCGCGTTACGTTGCTTTCCGCCTGCGTTAAGTTACGTTTCAAAGTGGTTGCCTTTCGGCGCCCTGCCGAAAGCCTCCTCATCCACTCAACGACGAAAAAACCGGCGGTCATGCGAACCGCCGGAACAGCTTTTCCTCATTTGACTATCCTCTTTTTTGACCAAACGGCTTGAATCCATATTGAATGATCGCGAGCGGCATGAAGGCGGAGTAAAGCCACACTAAAAACGGCATTGGAATGCTGACGAGAACCGCGACAACTCCTATATGCAGCGCATCAAAGAGAATGACCTTTCTCTTTTTCGCTTCCGGAACTTTCCTGCTATTTTTATGTATCAGTATACCAAGCCCGACGAGCGCCAAAAGGCCAAACAGCGAAAGCGGGTAAATGTCACCCGACAGGTAGTACCACGTATAGCCCTGTGCGGCGAGCATGATGAACAAATACCCTAATAAATAGTCGTTAACAAACCAAATAGTAATGCCTCCTTATCTGACGGAAAGTGGTCTCTGCAGCTTCAGTGGATCACCATACAACAGGAACGTCGTCGAGAATCCCCTGCGGATCGAGCGTCATAAACCAGTCGTCCAATACGGTAAAGTGCACTTCTTCTCCTTTGTACAAGAAGTGAATCTCCCATTCGCCATTCGTGTAAAATTCGACCTCTTCGGTCTCTTCGTCGTAGTTGCCGCTTGTGCCTCTATCGATCCAGTTAAATCCAGGCATCCCGGTTGAATAAGCATTAGGATCGATGATTTGGATCATGTCAGGTGTAACTTCTTCTGCACCCTGCTCAAGCTCATAGCTGAACGATATGTGCCGCTCAAAGCGGTGATCCTCCTCAGATACGTGTTCTTGGCGAGTGATTGTTTCAACACCGCCCGTACCTGAGTCATCCACTCGCTCTTCCAGCTCCGGTGTAAACGGTACATCGCTGTCGCCTTCCTCAGTGCCATCTTCGAGCGCGGAAGCAATATATTGAAACAACTGCTCTGCCCCATCTTCATCAAGATCAGCCATTTCGTCGCTCTCCATGTCGGTACTTTCCAGGACCTGCACCTCCAGTCCGTACTCATCTCCCAGTGCTTTGATTTCCTCTTCTGGCGAGTCGCTGCATCCGGTTACGAAAAGCAGTGCACTGCCCGATAGTAGTAGAGTGTATTTGATAAGAATCTCTCCTCTTTAATCATTCTGCGTATACATTGGGCACATGCCTTGTAAGCATGTATTCAATCGCATCAAGCATTCGTTCGATTATTCAGCCTGTCAGTAGTTTATTCGTTCTCTATCACCTGCACCCGCTCCGTCAGCCGCTCCATCTGCTGCTGCAGGCTTGATACTTCCTGCATGTATTGAAACAAAAGCAGTGCACTTAAACAAAGCAGTCCGATCACGAGCGGCATGAAAAGACGGCTTTCCCGCTTTACCGGCTTCACGAGCAGCTGAATGACGAGCAGCGTGCCTGTCGTGATCGCACTGAATAGGATCGATTCGATGTTATACGTGTGATGGCGCAGCATCTCCCAAAGCAGCTGTGCCGTCGTATCGTCCTCCGGAATCAGGAAGGTCGTCTCGTGAATCACTTGCCAGCCGCCTGCTGCATGCTGATTACCGTCCACGCTGTACGTGTAAACGAAGGGTATATATCGAGGAATGAAAAAGACGGCCAAAAGCAGCAGCAGGCCGACTCCACAGCTAATCAAGCTACGTTTTTTCATGCGGACACGCCTTTCTTGTATGCGCTTTCTTTACCAAATTCTGTTATACTGAGTCTATTATGACATGAAAAGGAGTGAAGCGGATGGAATATCGGGATCCGATCGGTGACATCATCAAACAGGCTGACGCTGAACCAAAACAAAAAGGAAAACGCCTTTCTGCTGAATACCGGAGCATGGATGTCTATCAGCAGTTTCAGAAAACAGCCCGCGAACAGGGTTTCCTGCCGGAATGGGTCAAGCTGCGCAAAAAGGTGCACGCAGCTCTCCTCCAGGCAGAAACCGACACAGACATGGATAACGTCAATTTTCTCATCCGGCTCTATAACCAAAAATGCCCGTCTCAGCTGCAGAAAGGCCTCGTCACGCTTGAATCAAAAACATGGGCGCTTTCAAACTGGGAATAGCTCAGCTCGGGGACTCTGCTTCCAGTCCGTGCTCTTCTTCCATCCGGGTCATCGCGCGTGTGGTCGGAAAATCATTTGCGTTGTAAGGGATGATGAACGTACGATTCTCGTCGGCAAAGGCATACTCATTGACGGTCACCGACTCTCCTGACGTGAGCCGCTCCACGTGCTGAACATCCTCCCAGGCCATCGTTTCTTCACTGAAAGACCACATCGCATTTGTGTGAACACCTTCATCGTCAATGTAGGCGTAATGCCCGAGCGAAAGGGCAAGCAAAGGTAAGCTGAGAAGACCAAGACCTGCGTGCACAGCGGTTCCGCGATAGGTACGCTTTTTTCCCTCGGCGATCAGCATCGTTACGAACAAGGAAATAATACAGAGAGCCGCCCATGCCATGGCGGCTGCCATCAGCTGAAAGGCGCTTGGGTACGGAATAAAGGCCCAGTGATGTTCGGAGAAATACAGGATTTCCTGAAAGAAAACAACGAGCGCAGGCGGCAGAAAAACGGCGCTGATCAGTAAAAGCGCTGCTGCCGGAATGCCCCATTTTAAAACGGTGCTGCTGTCCAGTTCCCATTTTTTCATCCATCTTCACCCTTCCTCTTCGTCTTCCTCCTCTTCTGACACGTCAATAAACAGCGTGTAGGACGCATAGCCCTCCTCGCCCCAGTCTGCAAAAATTTCAATAATATGCTCGCCTTCCTCAGAGGGAACGGTAAATTCACCTGTGCCGCTAGCGAGCTCTTCCTGCACCGACTGCTCGTTCCAGAGCAGCACGTCGATCTCCGCGTTTTCTCCGCCTTCCAGCGCGACGGATGCGTCCGCTCCTGCTTCTACGTCGACTGCTTCCAATTCCTCCATTTCAACTGCCTGCGGAGGAACCAACGCCTCCTCCCTCGATCCGCCGGTTGCGCCGGCATTCCATTCGTAGGAGCCCATAAGCGTCGCCGCTGTAATGTCTCCCATATGTACACTCGCACTTGGCGGTTCGTCCGCCGCGCACGCGGGAATACTAATAAAGCCTGCACTGACTGAAAGTTTCACTGCCCAATTTTTCACATCATCACCTGTTTCTCAAAATAAACTCACTGCGTTCATATAGAACCAGCAACGAGCCATTATTTTCTAGTACGCATGAAGCGGCTCACAGGTTTCATACCCGTTTAAGGAAAACCGGAATCATCGCAGGCAAGGAGGCAGACATGAAAAATAAAGGAGCGATTTACCTGATAACCGGAGCAGCGCTGTTGTACGTACTGCTCCGGGTGCTTTCCGGGGAGACCGACCGTGAAGCGCTCGTCGAGCAGATTCGTGAAGGCGATCTTCCTTCGGAGCATGCGCACGCACGTATCGAGATCGACGAGATGGTGTATAACAGGAGCAGCACTGTAACGGTATCCGTAGAAGCATTGGATGATATAGTTCCACAAAACCTGTACTGGCAGGCGGCCGGGACAGACGACTGGGAAGCGGCCGCCATAGAGGCCGCAGAGATGAGAGAGTTTCCGCAAACGCTCTCAGCCGGCGCGACGGAGACAATCGAGGTTTCTCTCCCAGACTATGAGGCGCAGGTCGTCCGTCTCGTGTACGCGTTTGAGCTTGGAGCACTTGAGGAAACGCATAAAATCGCTGTAAGCTTGTATGTAGAATAAGGAGAGGATATGCTGTACTTTCACAAGCATGACACACAGCTTCCTTTCATGCTTGTATACCAGCTATAAAGGCTTTCTAATCAAATTATTAGCTGTCCCGAACGATCGCACGTTTATCCTCATTCGTCAGTGTGTACGCATAAGGCGTGATGCCAAGTGCTATGAGTGCAATCAGAAAAAATAAGACGATGCTCGGCCCAACGGAGAGGTCGATGAAAAAATTGAGCATAAGCGGTGTCGTTGGCAGGATCGCAATCCAGAAAACGACTTTCCCATATGTCGTGATGTACTGCGTCTCCCCGCAGTGCGGACAGTTCGTATATTCATATAAAAATCGCTGTGCTTTCAGTGCCTGCTCCCACGACAGCGTCTGATGGCAGGCTTCACAAGTCGGTCGTTTCATCAGTCTCTTCCTTTCTAAAGCGGAAATGCAGCCGCTACTTCTTCTTCGCGTTGTTTAAGATAAGCGGGTGACGGCACATGACCGAGAATGTCGTTCGGCGTATAGCGTTTTCCGCCTTTGATGACATGATAAATCGTTTGCGTATTGGAGATCGACTCCAGCGGATTTTGATCGAGTATCAGCAGATCCGCTTTGCAGCCTGCTTTTATCGTGCCGCGGTCGGTTAAGCCGATTGAAGCCGCAGCAGTCGAAGTCGCTGACTGGAGCGCCTCCATTTCCGTCCATTCCATGTCAGTAAACAGCTCCAGCTCCCGGTGCAGCCCGGTTCCGGCGTATGTCCAGACTCCCGCCGGACAATCGGTGCCGGCTACGACGGTTCCCCCGAGGCCACGATACGTTTTGGCAGCCGCTTTTACCGTATCCAGCAGGAAGCCCATATGCGTTTTCAGCAGCTCCTCCTGTTGTGCGAGACCGCTCCAGTGCGTGTTCAGCGTGCCTGAACCGCTTAAACGGCCGTCCTCTTTAAACAAGAATTCCGACTCCCACGGGGAAGGCAGCTGTTGAATCTGATCGAGGACGAGCAGAGTCGGACACAGGTTTACGTTATGCCTTAGCAGCTCGCGGCATACGGCTTCCATCCGCTCAAGATCCGGCTGTTCCCAATCAATATCAACGTTTGTTGAAGCCATCGTCCAGCCTGGATACATGGCCTGCACGACACCTGAGGCGTGCTCCAACCAGGTGACGCCCATTTCTGCTGCTTCGATGGCCGTCACGGAGGAATGAATCAAGTCAGCGCTCACTTCTAGTCCGTGCTGCTTCGCTTCTTCTGCAACGACGCGCATCGCCTCCTTCGAAAGCAACCCGTATACTTTGATAAACTGCGCTCCGGCTGAGGCCTGCCGCCTTACTTCTGCGCGCGCTGCTTCCGGATCGTCGGTGACGAAATTGGCCAGAGCCGTCTCGCCCCAGAGCCCGGGCGGTCCATCAATCATGCGGTCAGACGCATACACGCGCGGCGTCGGCGCGTCCGTAGGCGCATGAATCAGTTTTTCCAGCTCGATGACGTTTCCTGCCGTATTACGGACAGTCGTCACGCCTGCAGCCGTAAAGTGCGGCGCGAATCCTTCCTTGATATGGCAGTGCATGTCGATTAAGCCCGGCATCACGTACCGGCCCTCCAGATCAACCCTCCGTGCACCCGTTTCCGGCGCATCGCCTTCATATACGGCGGCGATCGTGTCGCCTTCGATTCGGATTGCTCCTGTAAAGATCTTTTCCCGTTCGACATCGATAACAGTTACATGTTCCAGTATGTATGCCATTGGTTCACCTCGCACAGTGTCGTTTACTTATTTTAACATAAATGGTTCCGTTTTGTTTCCCGTGAGAAGTAAGGAGTGCTTTTCCTCTCTAAGAGATAGATATTCATAACGAATTTATCGATAAGGCTTTTATGATTTTGACAGAGAAGGCATATGTTTAATATTTCTTTTTTTAGGAAATTGAGCACTGAATATGAAGGAGGAGATGTCTTGAGAAATTACATCTTTCTAATTGCTGTTTTTACAGCAGTCGGCTGCAGTTCTGAGAATCAAGAATCGGCGCCCGAAACTGTTCCTTACAGTGCAACGGAACTGCTTGAAGCAGTTGTGAACACATACGAGGACCGGGATTATTATCAGGAACGAACCGTGACAAGAGCGGCTGATGACAGCGACTCTGGTAACGATGAAAATGTCACTGAAGAGTATTATTGGGAGTTTCACACTGATGATGGTCTCCTCACACGTTTGGAAACACATGATCAGAACGGCCAGACGGAATACGAAGTCACCATCGTACCGAATCGAGCTGTCCTTCACTATACGGAAGGAGAGGAAGATGCATCCATTGAAGATCCTGATCAGATGCATGCATCACCCAGGGCTGCCTCTTTTCGCCTGATGCTCGATGAAGCAAATGATGATGCACCATATCAAGTGGAATTATCGGAAGTTGCTGGAGAAGAGACGTATCAGCTTGTAACTCCCGGCGACAACATTTTTTTCCGCCAAGATGATTATGCAGAAATCTACACCGATGGACTAAATGGCGACTACTCGGTTGAAGTTACCACCCATGAATGGGATCCGGAGTTCGACATCACGTTATTCGAAAGAGAGGGCATCACGTCTGAAGATGTCCAGATTATCGACCGCCGCGGTTTAGACGACAGTTAATATTACCATCAGTCATGTACGCTGTAATCGGATCCTCTATCAGCTTAGGGAAATGGGTGGAATATCATTGTTTTATGACAGCCTGACAGACAGGCTTTCTTTTCGGTGAAATCTATTTGATTGAGGCGTATGACACACCAGCAGCTTGACCACCTCCCCGCCGTTCATATAGAAGCCGATAACCGAGAAGCTTTATCCTAATAGTCCTGCTTAGCTTTGGCTCATGAATAGTTGAACTTTCCTGTTCAAACTGAAAAAGCCATCCTGCTTTCATGGCAGAATGGCTTTTCGTTTGGTTGTTATTTTGAATTCGTAAAACCGCCGTCGATGCGGACAATTTCACCGTTAATGTACTGCGCTTTTGACGTCAGTAAAAACGTGACGAGCTCCGCGACTTCCTCAGATGTGCCGAGGCGCTGCTGCGGAATGCCTTTTTCCGCACTTTCCTTCATTTGCGGATTGGCGTCAAAATATGCTTTCACCATCGGCGTTTCCGTCGGTCCAGGTGCGACTGCGTTCACGCGCAGGCCGTCTTTTGCGTATTCAGCGACAAGGCTTTTCGTCATCCCGGCAACGGCATGCTTTGTCGCCGAATACGTAACAACCGTCGCCTGACCGATCACGCCGGCGCTTGAAGCCATATTGACGATCGAGCCGCCCCCGTTTTTCACCATCACTTCTGCGACATAGCGGACACCGTAAAGTGCGCCGAGAAGGTTGATCCCTACGATCTGCTCAATTTCGTCGATGTCAGTGTCGAGAAAAAAGCCGCCGCTTCCGGAGATGCCTGCGTTGTTGAAAAAGTAGTCAATCGAACCGAAATGATCGAGCGTTTCGTCCACATACCGCTTTACATCCGCTGATTTCGACACATTTGCGTTCACGTAAATGGCATCGACGTTTTTTTCTTTGAGAAGCCGTACGGTTTCGTTCCCGTTTTCGTCGTTGATGTCGACGATGGTGATGTTAATGCCCTTGTCTGCCAGCTGCATTGCTGTAGCATAGCCAATGCCGCTGCCGCCGCCTGTGATGATTGCTGTTTTTGCCATGTGAGACGCCTCCTTGAGGAAAATGATCGAGCTTACCGCTATCATAGCAGGATCGGTAAACAAGCTACAACGAAGGTGATCTGGCTTGATACCGAAAAGGGCAGCTAAAACTAGTACCTTTGGATATCTGCTTCTATAATTGGTTGATTGTTCCAGCTGATATGCTAAACTGAAGAACGTTCGCTTATGATCATGTTTTGAATAGGAGGATGCTATGCGCTTGGATATCATCGGAGCAGGATTAATCATTGCAGCGGCCACTTTGTTTGCAGGCTCGCAGATTGTACGTGAATTGCGGCACGTTGTGCTGAACGAGGTTCAGCCAGTATCAAATGTCTTCACACAGCCGCTGGTGGTTGCGGCCATGTTTGCGACTGTATTAGGCTGCATCGCTTTGTATGCGCACCTTCGTAGTCGTAACGATAACCACACAAAAAAGACGAGCGCATGATTCGTCTTTTTTACTCCAGCTCGATCGGTTCTGTTATTTCGAGCTCCACCGGCTCGAGGTCGCCGCTTTCTTCACCGCGCCAGCTGGCGACTTCCAGCGAAACGTGAATCTCATATTCGTGATCCCCGTCTAACACAACGCCGCGCAGCTCTTCGCCATATTCCGTATCATCCGGCTCCAGCGTGTATGACACCGCCAGATCATCGACCGGCTCCCGGTCCACGTCTACTGCTTCCCCGTTTTCGTAAAGCTCAATGTCTGTAATGTTCTGTCCGGCGGAAACCGTAATCGTTTCCTCTCGATCATTGCGGATAAATATGTCGGCATTTAATTCATTCGTTCCAGCCCCGTAATCCACGCCAACGGTCAGGCCCCCCACCGTTTCTTCTGCCGTTTCATCCATTTGTGTCCCGCAGCCAGCAAGTACGAGTACGGCCGCTGCCACTCCTGCTTTTTTCATACAACGTCTCCTTTCTGCTTTTCCAACACAGCCTTTGACGGAGGCTTGATAAAAAGAAAGAAAATGATGCTGATCATAAGTGCCGCTGTAACAAGACCGGCCCAGAGCGCAATGCCAGTTGCGCCGGCGAAAAATCCGAACACAGCAGCAGCTGGAAGCGTAATCACCCCGACCGCCTGCCGGATCGGCACGGACATATCGGTGCTCTCATGCCGCTTCAACAGCTTCATAAACGGATGCTTCCAGCTTTCCAGCCACATCTGATACGTCGTGTAGACAACGATCGTGGTGCAGAGCACAAGCAGCAGCCACTTTATATAAAACGGCGCTACGGCAATCGCAATCGTGAAGAGAATGAAAAACTGCGCGTACACGAGCATTCTCATCTTGCTTCTAAGCCAGCGCTTCATAAACCATTCAAACAGCCGCTTGTCGTTCGTCGGCTCTTTAAAAAAGCTCTCCGATTCCGTAAAAAGAAGCATCGGCTTTTTGCGCGGATATTTCTTCGGCTTTTCCTGGGTCCCGCTTTGCTGCAGAAAAAAGGCGGACAGATTAATCCGCTGGCCCATTTCCCGAAGACAGTCCAGTGAAAACGCCCAGTCCTCGCGGAGCCTCATGCGGATGAGATACGCTGCCGCTCCTGCGAGAAACAGGGACCCGAGCAATGTCAGCCAGATCGGAGCAAACACGAGTCCGATATAAACGCCTGTAAACAGGAATGTGACAACCGTATTCATCGCATACAGCTTCCCCCGCTCATAGCGTACGTCCAACAGCTGCTTTGTTGTCTGCGCCGTGATTTTCGTTACGAACGCTGCTGCCAGTACAGAGAGAATCCAGCCGGCCGAGTAGCCTCCGTATACCGTCCAAACGGGAACGAGCGCGATCGCAAAAAGCAGAATCATGCATCCATTGAGGAGGAGCGTATAGACGACACCTGTACGTTTAATGCGCTGAAACGCCGCATGAAATTTACGCAGAAAGAGCATATCCGCCTCGACGACGAACAATCGAAGTGTGCCTGCATGGATGATGATCAGAAGCAGAAACGTCCAGCGAAATGGCGTCATCCACGTAAACAGGTGCTCCATATTTCCCTGCCAGAGCTGCACGTAGTAGTAGCCGCCGATTGCCAGGATGGGAACGATGATGTAAAGCGCTACCGTCCAGTCGATAACCATCCGCCAGATCGCGATTTTATCCTTCCACTCCAGTTTGATTCGTCCGATGCCGGTTCTCATAACTCTTCCTCGGTCATCAGCTCGTCGAAGCAGTCGAGCAGCGATCCGTCGACGCCGCTTTCACGGCGAATGTCGTCCAGCGTCCCTTCTGCAATGATCGTTCCGTAGTTAACGAGCACGAAGCGATCGCAGATTTTTTCCGCCGTATCGAGCACGTGCGTCGACATCAGCACACAGGCACCTCGCTCCCGCTCCGCTTCCAGCTCCCGCAGCAAATCCTTCATCGCCTTCGGATCGAGTCCGATAAACGGCTCATCGATGATGTACAGCTTCGGCTTCGCCGTAAGCGCGAGGATAATCATCAGCTTCTGCTGCATGCCTTTTGAAAACGCCGTCGGATAATGGTTGCGCACCTTCGTCAGGCGAAACAGCTTCAATAAATACTCCGCGCGCTCCGTCGTCTCTTCCTCGTCCAGACCGGTCACGGCGCGCATGAAGTCAATGTGCTCCCACAAGGTCAGATCCTCAAAAAAGATCGGGTGCTCCGGAATGAAGGCATATTCCTCCGGTCCCGGAAGCGTAATCTCCCCCCGCTTCACCGGAAGCAGATCAAGCAGCGCCTTGATGATCGTGCTTTTCCCGGCCCCGTTCGGTCCGAGCAGCCCGAGCCACTCCCCCTCCTTCACCGAAAGCGTAATCTCGTGAATCGTATCCTCCTTCGTCGAGTAGCCACCCGACACCTCCCGCATATCCAGCACCGTCATAAAAACACCTTCCACATTCCATCGATTTGCTTTCATCATAACAGAATCTGGAAAGCTGTGGAAGACAAGGGCGGCTGCCAGGGGTTCGGTGAGGTAAATTGGGCGCCGGCCCGATTTTTACTCCCGCTCTGCTAAAACACCGTTCAGGTACAGGTCGAAAAACTGTTCGGCGAAGTCCTTGAGCTCCCGGCTTTCTAAGCCGAGCTGATTTTGCTGGATGGTTTGTTTCATTGCGCTTCGTACGGAAAACGTGTAGTGAATCAATACGTCCGGGTCAATGTCCATGCGGAGGATGCCGTCCACTTTTGCAAGCCGCATAAGCTCGCGGAAAAGCGGCATTCGCTCCTCGTGTACCCAGTGATTGTAACGCGTTGTCAGCTGAGGATAAAGCGTATGCAGCTCGGTTAAAAACTCGGATTGAAACAAATCGTCGTAGACGGACAGATCAAACACACGCAGAAAAGCAGGCTTCGTCAGCTTCGTTTTTTTCGCTTCCTGCACGACCTGCTCGATTCGGTTTAAGGAGACGGCAAACACCTCTTGCAGAACCTGCTCAACAATCGCTTCTTTATCCTGAAAATGGTTATAGTAGGTGGCTTTGCTCACGCCCGCCTCTTCGATGATCGATTCTACTGTCACGGAACGAAGTCCTTTTTCAGTAAACAGCTTCAGTGCAGCGGCGGTTAACGCTTCCCGCTTTTTGGATACTCGTTTTCGTTCCATTATAACTCAACTCCCTGTATGTTCCTCTCGATAAGCGGATGCTGAAGCAAGGACTTGCACGGTGCCGGTCGTCCCGTTCAAGCGCACGCGGTCACCGGTTTGCAGCTTTTCACTCACGTTCTCGATCCCGGCAACAGCCGGAATGCCATATTCGCGTGCGACGATTCCGCCGTGCGAGCCGGATCCTCCAGTTTCCATCACTAAGCCTCCGGCCGTTAAAAACAAAGGGGTCCAGCTCGGATCCGTGCTGTGGGTCACGAGAATCTCTCCAGGGTTCAGCCTCGCCTCTG
Source organism: Alkalicoccus luteus (assembly GCF_012034335.1). Classification (GTDB taxonomy): domain Bacteria; phylum Bacillota; class Bacilli; order Bacillales; family Salisediminibacteriaceae; genus Alkalicoccus; species Alkalicoccus luteus_A. The sequence goes on from NZ_JAATHJ010000022.1 coordinate 11,570, forward strand.
CCGGCTCGGTTAAGACCCGCACGGTGCCTTCTGTTTCACCGGAAGAAATCGGATTCCCCTGCAGCGCTCCATCTTGTTGAAGTGTCGTACTTTCATATAAACATTCTCCCGTGCTTGTCATAAAGCGGGGCACGCTTTTTCGCTGCCTTTGCTTATTATATCGTTTTTTCCGCGAAGCGACGGTTTCCAAAAAGGATGCTTCTTCGTGATATAATTCTTCCAGCTTTAGGAAAAAGACATCCTCTTTGTGATGAAGGTTGCCGCTTTGTTCGAGTTCTTCTCCGATCTCCATCATCAGCTGCCGAACCAGCGCAAACGAGCGAATCAGATCAAATTTAGGGCGCTCCCTCAATCCCAGCAAACGACGGATGTGCAGACAGTCGCGCTCCAGTTTTTTAGCGCCCTGCTTTCCTTTATGCTTTTCTGCCTCCCTTTTGAGCAGCTCTATTTGCACACGCGCGTACGCTGCCTGTTCATCTAGCTTTTTAGAGAGCGCAGCTGCCCCCTGCTCACGGTATGATTCGATCAGCTGAAGAAGATAAGCGGTATCCTCGTACCACCTCGGAATTCCGATATCCAGCTCGGTCGTGGATCGGTGTCCGTATTCCTCTAGAAACTCTTGGATAAGACGATGCTCTGGATCTGGATCCATTCCCGCTTCGTCGTATGCAGCTGCAATTTCCACGAGCCGTTTTCCCATCTGCGTCGTCGGACTGTTAGGCAGAGCATGCAGCACCGGATTCAGCAGCTTCGAGTCTTCCAGCCATAACGCTGTCCGCTTTTTTGCACGCTTTTCTGCAGACAGTCCGGGAACGATATAAGCGCACTGGTGCAAAATAATACGCATCGCCTCATCCATAATCGTATGAACGGCCTCCAATTTCTCACGCCTGGAGCCAGCCTGCTGTTTTACTTTCATCATCGCTTGCAGATGCTTGTGGGCGAGCTGCACTTGTCGCTTTTCTGCTAAATGCGGCTGCACCGAAGCGGCGATAGCACGGATGAGCAGCCTACCACCAACAGCGGCGAGTTTGAAAGGGACATACAAACCACTTTTCTGCTGTTGAAGCTCCTGTTCGTTTTCCGTCACGAACTGCTTCAGCAATTTTTCAGCTCCAGGGTCCTTTAGCGAGAGACTGTCTGCTATGTTGAAGGCCCTTTTTTTATTGCGTATGACTTCGGTGCAGTCCCAGTAAATTCGCCCTTCTGCTGTTTTAAAGGCCGTATCTGCATAGGCTTGTTTATATCCGAGTGCGTGGAGGGCGCCCTTCATCTCCAAACGCTGCACGTCCAATCCGAGCGGCGTGAAGGGGATGCTGATTCCCTGTGAAACGCGGGTAAATGATAAATAAAGCCGCAGTCCCTTCTCCGGAGGATCAGGAGGAGAAACGGTCTCATGCAAGGACGTGACCGGACGCGCCTGAACGATAAACAGGTTACCGTCGCCAATGACCCATTCTGTATCTTGAGGCCTGTCATCATATTTGTTTACCGCCTTTGCAAGTGTGTAAAGCTGCTCGAGCTCCTCTTTCGATAAGCAGGCTTGTTCCCGCTCCTCATAGGGGACATCTGCTTTCTGCGGACCCGTTTTTGTACGGATGATTTTCGTTTGCTTTTTCGCAATTTCAGCAGTGATGAGTCGCCCATTTTCTTTGGAAAGAATATACGTATCCGGCGTTACTTTTCCGGAAACCACGCCTTCTCCCATGCCCCAGGCTGCATTCACAAGCAGTTGATCGCGTCGGTTAGTAAGCGGATTGACGGTGAACAGCACGCCCGACTTTTCGCTTTCAACCATGACCTGCACGACGACGGCGAGTGCGAGCTCATCCGGGTGATGCGAAATGCCGTGATGAATCCGATAGGAAATAGCTCGTGCGTTCCAAAGCGATGCCCAGCAGCGCTTTATGCTCTCCATCAGCTGCTCTTCTCCTTCGATATCTAAATTACTATCATGCTGGCCAGCAAATGACAGGTCGGGTAAATCCTCGGCAGTTGCGGAAGAACGTACGGCGAGCGGCATGTCCCCAAGCTTTTGCTGCGCCTCCATGATCGATGCTCGAGCTTGCTGTGGAACCTCGTGTTTCATGATGGACTGCTGAATCCATGATGCTTTCTGCTCAAGCTGATGAACATTCTCCGGATCGATACCAAACAGCTCGTTCTGAACCATGTTTTCCAGCTTGTAATCGCTCATGAACTGCCGATAGGCTGCTGTCGAAATAATGAATCCTGGCGGTACCGGAAGCCCGGCTTTCACCATATTCACTAAATTCAACCCTTTGCCACCGGCCTCTTTCAGCGACCATGTATGAGACGAATCAAATGAGTGGATCATTCCGCTCACCCCTTTAGGAAGTAGTTACCCCCAGTATAGCGTGCAGGAGTAAAAAAGTATACGATTTTATTAATTATCGTTCAATTAATTAAGTATTAACAGATTTTAATAATACTTAGTTAATTAAATTCGTTTATTAAAGAAGGTGGCTGTTTGAGGGAATTTCTATATACCACTACGGCCCGATTTCCTTATTGGGGGTGAAAGTTGCTTTGGCATCGGTTTGTGTTCATTTTGAGGTGGCTTGCTTTCCGCCGCAGTTAAGCGATTGCCTTTCGGTCGCCCTGCCGAAAGCCTCCTTATCCTTTCCAAACAAAAAGAAAACCGGGCATCCGCCCGGTTTTCTTAATGTTTAGCCGTATACTTTTTCGATTGCTTCTTGTACTTTCGGTACGAGTGCGTCCCATTCTGCGTCTGGCTCTTTGTTAACCGTGACAAAGTCCTGGAAGCCAAAGATGTTGTCGACGCCGTCGAGGGCGAGCAGCTCTTTTGCGAGCGGGTGATCCGTGTCGTCGCTCTTTTTAAATGAAGCGCTGCCGCTTCCTTCGAAGAGCACCTGATCAGTCGTGAATTTCATTGCGTTCGGGTTAGGTGTTACGTCTGCGCGTACGTTTACAGGCATGTGAATAGTTCCTCCTTTATCAGCATATAGCTCTAGTGTAGCACGCGCGCTTTCTGCTGAAAAGCGCGGGCGGTCTACGCGTCGGTTTCGGTGCTCAATTCGCCCTCGGACATGGCTTCCCCGTTCAACTCAGCGGCGGTAACGGCAGCTTCAATCTGATACGGGCCTTCTCCGTTTACGGACGCGCGAACCTCGTAGGAAATGCTTTCTCCGGCGCCGAGCTCAACCGTTTCAAGCGCCTGGGTGAACATCATGTCTTCCGAGTAGTCGTAAACCTTCGTGCCGCTGCTGTCGTATATTTTCACGTCGTACTTCTGCCCGGAGCGGAAGTCGAGTGCGGCATCGCTATCTCCGTTATTTGTGAGCGTCAGCGTCACGTTGATTTCGCCGTCCTGTTCGTCTGCATCAGCCTGCAGGTGCAGGTCTCCCATATCAGCCTCTCCTTCCATCGCTTCCTCGTTGTTTTCCTCGTTTTCTTCTGGCTCATTTTCTTCTGGATCTTCAGGCGCTTCCTCTGCGCCGTTATTGTCATTGTTTCCGATCGACTGCGGGCTGTCGGCTTCTTCGTTATCCGCCGTGCCGCATGCCGTTGCTGCGAGCAGCAGCGCTGCCAGCATAGCTGTTCGTTTCATGCAGAACCGCCCCTTTTTGTATGTATAGACGCTCCGACAGGGAAAACGTTACAATTCCCTGTTCAGGAGCGCTTGGCTCTGCTGACATAAGCCGCCTGCCACAAATCCGGACAGGACGAGGTGATCCCCGTGGCGCCTGCTTTTTCGGCACGGCACACGTCGGCATCGGTGCGGACGAGGCCGCCGGCTAAGACAGGCAGACCGGTTTTCGCGCGCATGAGCCGGATCGTCACTGGGATAACACCAGGCACAACCTGCACGTAGTCCGGATTGGCACGTTCGATTAGCTTGAGGCTTGAATCAATGCTTTCCTCGTCAAATGCAAAACAGCGCAGCACGCTCGTGATGCCGTGCCGGCGCGCCTCCACGGCCGCCTGCGGGCTCGACGTGATGAGCGCATCCGGTTTAATGTAGCCGGCAAGAAACGACACTGCTTCCGGTGTTTTCGACAGCCCCTTCATGCTGTCTAAGTGAAGCAGCAGCTTCATGCCCGGCCTGCGCCGGCAGATCTTATGCACTTTGACGAGCTCCTCCATGCTGGATTGGGCGAGCACGATCGCTTCCGCCCCCTCCAGCGCCGCTTTCATAAACTCTCCGGCGCCGGATACGGACGGGGTGACGCGCTGGTTTTCAAACAGCATCACTATCACCTGCTTTTTTTCGAATTAATCCTGAGGGATCTTTCGCATGCTGCGCGCTTTTTCGGCAGCGTCCACGACTTTGTCGACGCTGCTTCCAAAGCCTGCTTCGACGACGGCAGCGTAGCCTCCTTCTAAAATCGGGGCATCGGCTATTTTAACGAGCCGCTCATCCCCGGCCATGTCGATCGCAAGCTCAGCGTTTAATAAAGCACTGCCTAAATCAAACAGGATCACCGTGCCTTTATCGGTATAAACGGTATCGATTGCCTGCTGAATGTCCATCGCATTCGTGCCAATACCGCCGTCTTCTTCACCGCCGGCGACGGCGATGTTTACTTCCGGCTGCATTTCATACAGCAGCGCCTTGATGCCTTTGACAATGTCGGCGCTGTGGGAGACAAATACGAGACTGACCCGATCCATTGTCTCATCCCCTTTCGCGGGCTGTTGCTGCAAGCGTCTGAAAGAATAGGGCGGAGCTTGCAGAGCCCGGATCAATGTGGCCTACGGAGCGGGCGCCGAGATAGGCGGCCCGCCCTTTTTTGGCGTGCATCTCTTTCGTTTTTGCTTTTAACTCATCGGCTTCATCGGAAAAGGCGTTCCAGTCCACGTCGCTTCCGTCAAATTTCTGCAGAAGCGGCACCCAAACGTCCACCATCGTTTTTTCCCCGACGGAAGCTTTGCCGCGCTGCTCGATCGCCGTTTTTCCGGCTTTCAGCGCATCGATCAGCTCTTTGTCAGACAGCGTCTCCTGCGTCCCTGCACTCGACGCCATTTTCATCATGGCTGATCCGTAAAGCGGACCGGATGCTCCGCCTATTTTCCCGATATATACCATCGCCACCGCTTTAAACAGCTCCCCCGGCGTAGCAAATGTTTTCTCGTCGAACAGCTTGTTCATCTCTTTGACGCCTCTCGCCATATTGATCCCGTGGTCCCCATCGCCGATCTTCTGGTCCAGGTCCGTCAATTCGTCTTTGTGCTCGTGAATTTGATCTGCAAACTGCTTCAGCCAGTGCTGTATGTCTTCTGCCGTCCATGTCATGGCAAATCCTCCCCCTGATTATCGCTTAAATGCGGTCGTATCTGCTTCTGCAGCGAGGTATTTTTTACGTGTTTCATCCAGCCGCAGAATCGACAGGGAGGCCCCGGCCATTTCCAGTGACGTCATGTATTCGCCGACGATGGTTTCTGTGACGTGGAGCCCGTGCTGCTTGAGAATATCTGCGACCGTATGGTTCATCACGTACAGCTCCATGAGCGGTGTAGCTCCGAGTCCGTTTATCATGACCGCGATCTCTTCGCCGCTTTCCAGCTTCATGTCTTCATGAATTTTATCAAACAAAATCTGCGCAATTTCTTTCGCCGGCTTAAGAGCGGTTCGCTCGGTTCCCGGCTCGCCGTGGATACCGGTGCCGATTTCCATCTCGTTGTCGTCGAGCTCGAAGCCCGGTTTTCCGGCAGCCGGCACCGTACATGGATGGAGCGACATGCCCATTGATTTCACGTTTTTAATGACGCCTTCCGCGATCTGCTGCACCTCATCGAGCGACTTGCCGTCTTCAGCAGCAGCTCCGGCAATTTTATGGACAAAAATCGTGCCTGCAATACCGCGGCGCCCGCTCGTAAAGGAGCTGTCTTCCACAGCGACGTCATCATTGACGACGACCTGCTTAACGCTGATTCCTTCTGCTTCCGCCATTTCTCCGGCCATTTCAAAGTTCATGACGTCGCCGGTGTAGTTTTTAATGACGAGCAGAACGCCTGCCCCGCCGTCTACAGCTTTAATCGCCTCAAACACCTGGTCCGGCGTTGGAGAAGTGAACACTTCACCGGCGATTGCGCCATCGAGCATGCCTTTGCCGACGAAGCCGCCGTGAGCCGGCTCATGACCGCTTCCGCCACCGCTTACGACCCCAACCTTCCCGTTCACCGGGGCATCTTTACGGACGACAACCGTCGTTCCGTCCACCCGTTTTAACGCCTGCGGATGCGCTGCCACCATCCCGTTTAACATTTCGTCTACAATCTGGTCCACATCGTTCATCAGTTTTTTCATGCGTGTAACCTCCTTTGAAATGTCGAGCTGCCTCTAAACATATGCAAGGATCGTGCCAAATTGAAAACGCTTACGATTCGCAGTTACGGCTGTTCTTTTTGGAGTATCTGGTCATGATGACCAGAGGGCTGGGCAGATTGACCAAACAGCTCTGTCAGGCCATGCTCGTGAAGCTTGCGGGCGGCTGTTTTATGCGAGACGCCGAGCATCCGTCCAAGTTCGGAATAGCTTGCCGCGTAAGGCGCTGCACGTTTGACCGCTTCGCGCTCCGCTTCTGCGAGCGTAAGCGGTGCTTCTTCTTTTCGCGTGAACGCATCCGGTACGTGCGCCGCGGTTAACTGGTCATCCGGATACAGCGTCATAATCCGCTCGATCACATTTTGCAGCTCACGGACGTTCCCGGGCCAGCTTCTTTTCTCAAGGGCCTCTAAAAAAGACGTATCGACGTGCGGATCTTCCCGCTCCATGAGACGTGAAAAGTAGTGAATGTAGTTGGCCGCAAGGAGCCGGATGTCGCCGCCGCGCTCCCGTAAAGCCGGCAGATGAAGCGGAACGACATACAGCCGGTAAAATAAATCGTCGCGAAACGCGTCACTCGTGATCAGTTCATCTGGCGCCCGGTTCGTCGCAGTGATGATGCGGATGTCGACCGGGATCCGCTCCCTGCCGCCAACGCGGGTAATTTCCCGTTCCTGAATTACACGCAGCAGCTTGCTCTGCACTTCCGGCGCAAGCTCGGAAATCTCATCGAGAAACAGCGTGCCGCCGTCTGCCTGTTCAAAAGCGCCGATATGCGTTTTAAACGCGCTCGTAAACGCTCCTTTTTCGTGGCCGAATAACTCGCTCTCCAAAAGCGTCACCGGAATCGACGCACAGTTTACCGCTATAAAGGGCTTCAGCCTTCTGCGCCCGGCTTGATGGATCCCGCGAGCGAGCAGCTCTTTTCCCGTGCCGCTTTCGCCGCTGATAAACACTGTCGCATCCGTCTCGGAGGCTCTCATCGCCGCGCGTATCGTATTCCGAAGCGCCGGGCTCTCGCCGACGAGCGACTGAAACGCGAGTTCATCGGCTGATTCAGCCTGCTGACGTGATACGGCAGGAACACCTTTTAACAATTCGCGCATGCCGCGCGACGCCCGCAGGGTAATGACGGCTCCGCGAAACTGTCCGCTCAGAAAAACCGGATCCGCCTGCATGACGTAAACGTCACCATCCTTCGTGCGAATCGCCCGCGTTACCGGGAGCTGTCGCTTCAGCGACGCCCATTCTTCCTTCTTCATCAGCCGCCGCGGCTCGATCGTTTCCCGCTCCTGCCATTTTGTAAAAGCCGTGTTTTCGTAGACGCTGTCCCCTGCTTCGTCGAGAAAGACGATCGCATCCTGAATTGCTGAGAGCAACAGCTGCAGCCGTTCTTTCAAAAGACGCACGGATTCGAGCTCCCGTGAGACGCTCTCGACGTTGGAAATATCCTCAAACGTGGCAACGGCTCCGATGATCTCCCCGTCGTAGTAAACCGGCGCCCGGTTCGTAATGATCTGCGTACGATGCAGCTTCATTTTCACGTTCCACTGCGCTTCTCCGGTCTTCAGCACGCGGTGCATCATCGACCCAGGCACACTCCGGTCGGCTCGGCTTCCGTGAAGCTCTGCCTGTGCTCTGCCGATGAGCGCCGCTGCTGCTTCATTGACGTACGTAATCCGGTTTTCCCGGTTCACAACGAGCACCCCATGACGCATGGCGGCCATCGCCGCTTCCATGCTGACAGAGCTTTCAATGAGGAGCTCATCTGCCATCGTATCCGGTTCTTCTTCCTGCTCCTGAGCAAAAAATGTCTCAATTACATCCAGCAGCGGATCGGCATCTGGTTCTTCTGTGTAAATCCTGAAGGAAGCACCGGACGGAATACGCAGCGACACGATCGCAAGCAGATTCGCGATCTGGGCACGCCTGCCTCCGTATTCGATCCACACGTGCTGCAAATCATCGGATGAGGAAACGTGCTGCTGCAACGTGGAAATCATCGCAGCTGCAAGCCGGATGTGCAGCCCGTTTCTGCGCTGAAACTGCATCATTTTTTCCAATATGCTCTCCTCCCCAGCTATAACGAACGGACATCACTTGTTCGTTATATGATTCGACGCGAGGGAGCGATTTCCTTTTTAACTAACGTAAGAGATTCGATGTGAGCGGCTATGCTTTCGACAAAATGAAACAGTTAGAAAAAATGTACATCCAGATCGGTCTACTGTTGTTATTGTTTAATAAAAAATGACAGCTGACGGACATTTTGCTTTCCAAAACTATTTTTTTGCGATCGGTCCCCTCCCTTTTCTCATTTTTGATGTACTTGAAGACCGGAAGACAAAAGAGGAGGAATCGATATGAAACGAATTGTGTTAAAGGAAGAGCTTGCAGTGATTACAGGAGACTATAAGCTGGCGATGGTGCTGAATCAGATGATGTACTGGAGCCGCCGCACGAAAAACCGCGATGGCTGGGTGTATAAAAGCGGGCAGGAGCTGGCGGAGGATATGCTGATGAACGTGTCTGCCTATTCCATGCGAACGTATTTAAAGAAGTTGACGCAGCTCGGGTTCATGGAGGAGCGCCGCAATCCGGTGATGAAATGGGATAAGACGATGCAGTACCGCGTCTGCTGGGAAACGATTCAAGGAGCTGTAGAAAATGCCGGGTACAGCTGGGAGGAAGAGTCCGTTTCGAACGTAAAAAATTCCGTTTCGAAAAAGGAAAATACCGCTGCTATACCAGAGAATCCTGCAAAGATAACACCAGAAAGACGAGAAGACCCGCTGGCTTCTCTATGTATCGATCAGTTTGGAATGATTGAGGGATTAGAAAAGCGGCTTGCAGCATGGCGGCCATTGTTTCAGGACTTTGAAGCGGTACTCCGAGAAGCGCTCGCAAAAGCGGCCTCATACGGAGCCCGCTCCTTTTCCTATGTGGAAAAAATGCTGGAGTCCTGGAAGACGGTGAAACGACCGTTTACCCAAATGACACCTGTCAAAACAGCGCCGGTACCTGCATGGCTGTCAAATGATCAGCCGGTTATTCCGTCTTCTCCGGAAACCCTTGCCGCACTCAGGCAGCAGGCAGAATTGCTAAAGGAAGGTCTTGCAGCGAAAAAACGGCTCCGCAGAGCATAAAAAAAGGCTCTGCCAGAAGTGGCAGAGCCGTGAAGGTTTCTTGTTATTTTGGATCTTCTTCTTCCTCGTCCTTCAGCTTCTCGTTGTAGTAATTAACGGAGAACTGCGCTCCCTCATCTACCATCGAGTTGTCCTGAATGTCGAGCGGATCGGAGTGTCCGACCTTTTCCCGAAGTTCGCGGTCTTCGTCTTCTTTCGTCTGGCCTTTTACTTCTGCGACCGCCCGTTTTACATAGTCCGCTGCTTTCTCACGGTTCTCATTGTTTCGCAAGTAGTAAACGGCGGCCGCTGCTGTTGCTGTTAGTGCGGAAAAGAGTAGTTTATTTGCCATATACGTGTGCGCGCTGTGTCAGCGCTGCACCTCACCACCTTTCTTGTAGAATAGTCAGGCTCGTCTTCCGAGTATCAGGTTCACGACAGCGACGATCAGTGCGATAACGAGCAGCGTATGAATGAGTCCGCCGCCGAAATCCAGACTGAAGCCAAGCAGCCATGCTAGAATAAGAATACCAATAATAGTCCAAAATCACAATGTCCACTCTCCTTCTTTGTCCATAATTAGATTGAATTGTTGATGATTAGTTTTATGACTGCGGTGTTATAGTATCTATTACCAAAAAGCCTATATGCAAAACATTCTTTTTGTGAAACCTGCTGAACGGGCCTGATACAAGTACTAATTCCATTCAGGAAGGGGGTTATCCATATGAAACGACAGTTTGAGTCGGAGCGGCTGGAACTGATCCATCGTGCTTCAAAGGGGCAGGAATATTGGACAGAGGAAAGGACAGCTTCTCTCCCGGAAGCAGCAGCGCGTCATTTGCGCAGAGCCGGCTGGATCGGCAAGCCGGTTATCTGGGAAGCCGACATCATCTGGAAAGAAAGCTTCATTCGTCTTGCTCCCGGAAAACCGTGGACGCAGCTGGAAACAAAGCAGTATTTGTCTATGGTGGAGCCGGCACGCACTGCCTATATGCGGACGAAGCGCATGCCGCTTGAGGTCCGCGACTTGTTTATGGATGGGTCAGGACGTATGGACGGACGGTTTCTGAAAGTCATTCCCGCTTTTCGAACTTCGGGCCCTGAACTCAGTCAGGGAGCGCTGCTCACCATTTTTGCCGAGGCTCTGCTGCTTCCAGCTCTGTTCCTGCATCCCGGCATAAAGTGGCTCGAGCCGACTGCACACGGTATCAAGGTAGCGCTGTCTCACGCCGGTCTGCACGTCACCGGCACGTTTTCTGCCGACGAATCGGGTTTGTTCAGCCGTTTTGACAGCGAAGACCGGCCGTACAAAGAAAAAGACGGTACGTACCGGCTCCGCCCATTTACAGCGGAAGTCGAATCCTGGCAGACACAGGGGCCGCTGACGATACCGAAAGCGATTCGCATCATGTGGCACCTTGACTCCGGTGCTTATGATTACTATAAAGGAACGATCGAAACAATCCAGGAAGCACATCCCGGCTGAAGCAAGCCGTCGTCTTCGTCGATTTGAACAAAGCTTTCCTAAACCGCACAAAAAAAGCTTCTGCTTTCTGCCCAAAGCGAAGCTTTCACTGGCTCTGTTCTGCCCAAGTTGTATTTATGCTTCTTCTTTTACCGGTTCTGCACCGGAAATAGCCTCCTGCTTGGATCTGTTCATCATCAGCTTGCGGTGCAAGTGCTGCATTTCCCGGAGGACATCGCCCATTTTTTTCTGGTAGTGATCGTGGGTGTGCCGGTCCGAATATGTTTGTTTAATTCTCCTCAAAAAATGGAGGCGCCGGCCTAAACTGTCCAGCTGCAGCTGCAGAGACTGTTCTTCTCTTCGCAGTCGCGAAAGAGTGTTTTGTTCCATCAGTGACAGGTTGTGTTTCACGTGCATCTTCCTCCTTCATGTTTTCCTGGTCGTTGGAGTAGAGGAGTGGAGTTCAAGCTTAAAAAACGCCCTCGCCAGAATTGAAAGCGCCTACAAGTCATATTCCACTATTTCCACCGTTCCAAACGCAAATATGGGAAAATCTATGAGGGCAAAAGGACTATTTTTGCTAACTTCTGGTAAGCAGTCATTGCTTGCTTATGTCTCGACGAACGTCTTTTTTTCAGGTTTCGTCAACCTGCTTAAGCAACGTTCGCCGGCTGAAGCCCCCGCGTTCCGCGCGCTTTTTCAGGCGGATCTGCTCTACTTCGTCTGCTGTGCTTCCATAATATTCTGCGAGCGCGTGCAGCACTTCCATTGCATCGGCGATCTCTTCCAGTTTGTCCTGCTGCGCCTCCGCGTGCTCCAGCTCCAGTGCTTCTTCACGCAGCTTTTCGAGCAGTTTTGTTTCGTAGGCGTCCGCATCCAGTGTGGCTGTCTCGCACGTCTTGCCGTCTTTTTCAATGATTTCCGGAATGAGATCCCGGACAAGCTTGTTGTACATGCTAGTCACCATGTGTACCTCCTTCATTGCTGGTTTATGCGTCTCGAGAATCCCTGCGTTTCCTTCTGACTTGATAGACGATGGTGACCACTGCTGCTACGAGCAGCAGAACAAGGAGCGGACTTTCCAGCATCCAGCCGAGAATCGTCATGCAGATGCCTCCTGTTTGAAATGATGGGCTTCTTTACGTTCTTACAGCTTTCCGACTGTCGTCATTTACGTAGCTGCTTCTGTCTGCCATATCTTTTTGACGAAACATACACGGTCCTTTCCAGAACCGTCATAGTCGGCATGAACCGGTATGCTATCGATAACGTGAGTGCCTTCTATAATAGAAAAGCCGTTTGCCTGAAGAAACGCGATTGATGTTTTGTTAATTGGTGATGTGACCGCATAGATGTCGGTTCGTCCCTGTTCCATCGCTTTCTTACAAAACACCTGGTACAGCTCCCTTGCAAGCTTCTGCCTGCGGTAGGCCGGATCGATTCCGACAAAGTGAATATAGGCAGCCTGCGGATCGGCCTGTGAAAGAAAACCGACTAAAAAGCCGCACGTGTTTCCGTCTGATTCTACTATAAAGCACGTTTGCTTAAAATGACGGACGAACAGTCTTGGCAGCATATCGCTCATCTGCCTTCCGCCCCACCATTCGTTGACCTGTCCGATGAGCGCGTCGTAATCGTGAAGCGTCATGTTGCGTATATGCATGTCTTATCCCCTCTCTTACGGCGTATCTGACGCGTGCACCCGGTCCACCCAGGCAGAGACATTCTCCAGCGCGTCGGCGGGCGCAATCCAAATATCGGGTTCGAGCCCGAAGCCCTCCCGGCCGTATGCATCCGGATTCCATAACAAGAAAGCAGGCATCTGCACCGGCATATGTGAATTCGGAAGTTGAACATACGAGCCGGCGTCACTGATCAACGCTCCCATCGTCGGTACTCCGATGATATGTGCGTTCTCAAACGACTGCAGGCTCATGACCATATATTCTGAAGCGGAGCCCGTTTCTTCATCCACTAAAATATACAGAGGTGTGTTAAGCTGCGGCTCTTCCGCTATCGGCTCTTCTGCCTCTTCCCACTGATCATCAAACGACGTCACGTCTATATCCGGTTCAACCGGCACCTCTGACGCATCGAATCCCCGGAACATCTCCGGTTCGATATGATCATAAAACGTGACGACTTCCATTCCCTCTTCCTCGTAGATATCGCGCATATTCGAGAGCAGAATGTGATTCGTATTCGTTTTCAATCCAACTTCAGTGGATTCTGCGGGAGGAGATCCTGTTAAATCATGCACCCATCTTGTGACGAAAATACCCAGACCTCCTCGATTGCCGCGTAAATCGATAATCGCAGCATCCGCCTCTTCCACAGTTTGGACCGAATCCAGCATATCGTCATATGACACATCATCATCATCGTAAACGGTCATGGAACCGAAGCGGATGATCGGAATCTCTCCTTCCGTCATGCTCTCAGCAAAAGTGTCCGTTGAAGGCGAAGCAGTACCTAATGGCCTCACAGCCGTTACGTCCAGCGTTTCGTCTTCTGTCTCTACCTGCCAGCTGTCAGCTGCCGCAGTGGATCGTCCGATGATATGTTCGAGCTTCCCTTCTTCGCTGATATGAGGGACAATCCATTCGTCCGGATTGTCTCCGTTAATGGAAAGAATTTGAGCGTCCTCAAGAAACCATTCGTCGTTGTCCTGATTAACAAAAACATCTTCTATGTAATAAAACCCTTCTTCCCGCTCAAACGGAACGCCGGAGCCAAGAAAGAGGTGCTGATCGGTGACAAATGCATACGTTTCTTTCACCCGATTCATGAAATTGCGGGCAGATATATCTGTTTCGGCTTCTTCAATCCAGTCGATCAGTTCGCTATGGTGCTCTAGAAACACGTCCTCACCGCCGTAATACTCCATCGGTCCGTATCCGTAGCGGAACAGTCTGAGCAGCGTATCGGCATCCTCTCTCATCTCTTCCTGAGATAGCTGATTCGAAGGAGGCGTGATTGGATTAGCCAGCTGCTGCAGCTCCGATATGGACAGCTCCTCCAACTCTGTTTCCTCTAAATCAGGGACATAATTTGCCGGATCATGGTCTTCAGGCGTTTCACCTGCGAGCTCAGCCAGCTCCTCATAGTCATCCTGCTCGCCACTGCAGGCGGTCACAAGCAGGATCGTGCTTCCTAACAGAAGTCGCTTCATCTCATCACCTCTGACTACAGTACGATTGTAAGCATAGTAAGTTTCAAAAAAATGATCGACAGGCCTATCGTTTTTTAGTGTTCATCTTTTCCTAGTTCTATTTGTTTACTAAAATGCTGGGTTAAGGAATAGCTTTATTTTAGTCGAGTATTCGAACTGCTCTACGTATGGAGGAAGGTTTTTACACGTCTTCTCCATTTGTATCCAGTAAGCTTTCTGCGATCCATGTTTTTAGAATGGTATTAAATAAATCAGGTGCCTGTAATGAAAATCCGTGACCTGCGTCAGCTATCATCATCCCTTTGCTGTTCTCATTGCGATGGACCATTTCTTCCAAGCTTGCCTTCATCATCGTTCTTTCTTTTTCCCCGACTGTGATAAGCATGGATCCTTGGAAGGATCGAAATGATTCCGGCAGACAAAACGACATGTTCTCTTCCATCACGCTGGCAAAAGCAGGCTTCGTCATCTGGCGGCTCTCTTGATAATACTGCTCATGCTGATCCTCCGGGAGGTACATGTAGGTCGCCTGCACCTTCGAAAAAGCTTTCCATTTCACTAATCGCAGAGCGTGCTTCATTAACTGAATGAGACAGCCTGCGAAAGGGACAGGTTTAACTAATGCACTATTGATCATCACTGCATCAATCAGGGAAGGCTTCTTTCCAAGCATGGAAATGACCACCTGTGCCCCTAACGAAAAGCCCACTACCACGACCTTTTTCTCTCTCCCTTTCCTCTTTACTAACTTCAGGCATTCATCGGCTGCCTCATCGATCGAAAAAAACGTGTACTGATTACTTTTTCCATGCTGAGGAAGATCCGGTACAAGACAATGATAGCTATCCGCAAATTTTTCCAGCTGGGGTCTCCACATCCATCCGCTCACTCCGCCGCCATGTAAAAACATGAGAAGGACTTCACGGTCTTCTCCACATTCTGTATAATGCACATCATTCACCCTCTTCTCGCAATACGGCCTTATGATACTATGATACATGATTTTCCAATTAGCGTCTTTCTTCCCCCTGAGGTAACCGATCGAGCGTTATCGAACAAAAAAAGGCCCCAGTCCCAAAGACTGCGGCAACGCTATGTATAAATGGTATTATGCCTGCCACTGCTGATAGTAGCCACGGCCGTCAAACTGCTTGATTATTTCTTCGGTCCGCGGTGGATTGCCTTCTTTCCACTTAGCGGTGACCGTGTACGATTCGTCCAGACTGGAGATCGTCACGTGCTTATTTGTAAGATCCATCTGAGCTGCTGCGAAGGCTTTCACTTCGTCCAGCACGGCATCGCTGATAATCTGCGTCGTGCCTGTCCCGTAGTTAATTTTCCACGTTTGCATGTGTTCCCTATCGCCCCTTTTACCATGCTGATTTTTGTGGCTACGTCATAAATACCCGCTCATGACAGGCTTAAAACCATTCTTAAAGAAAAAACCGGCGGAACATGTTCTCCGCCGGTTTGCCTCTTATTCACCGAGAGCGCTTCGAATCGCCTCTGTATTATGCTCCATCATATCGACGTATGAGCTGATGCCCGTATCGTCTTCCCCGATGCCGTCCGTGTACAGCATGTCTTCATAGATTGGTACATCTGCGTTCTCAGAAACTGTTTCCATATAGTTCGGGCTTACCGTTGACTCGACAAAGACGTAAGGAACGCCGCGTTCCTGTACTTCATCAACCATGCCGGAGATTTGAGAAGGCGTTCCTTCCTCATGAGAATTCAGTTCCCAAATGCCTGCCGTGTCAAAATCATAGCGCTCGCCAAAATATACGAGAGCATCTTCACTGATCGTCAAAAAGCGGTGCTCTTCCGGCACGGCAGAAAGCTCTTCTTCGATCCACGCATCCAGCTCGCTGATCTCTTCCAGATAGGCTTCGGCGTTGGCTTCGAAATCTGCTTCTGCCTCCGGATTCAGTTCAATCAGCTTTTCTTTAATGTTTTCTACGTAAATCTCTACGTTCTGCGGGTTCAGCCAGGCGTGAGGATCCTCCGCATCAGATTCTTCCAGTGCAATTCCGTCAATGCCATCTGCCAGCTCAACAGCTTCCGTTTCAGAAGCATTATCCATGAGCGACTGCAGCCAGGATTCCAGTCCCATGCCGTTTACGAAAAACGCTTCGCTGTCAGCAACGGTCTGGAAATTGCCCGGCGTCGGCTCATGCTCTTCCGGCTCCTCGCCACGCGGCACGATGTAATCAACCTCAACGTGGTCCCCGCCGACCTGCTCGACAAAGTCAGCGATGACCGAAAAGCTTGCGGTTACTTGCAGCGTATCACCGGCTGCTTCCGCTTCATTTCCCTCTGCATCTGCTTCATTGCTTTCTCCGACGTTTTCATTCAGTCCTTCCGTGTTCTCGTTGTTTTCTGCTCCGTTATCGTTTAGCCCCCCTGAGTTCTCATTGTTCTCTGCTCCACAGGCTGTCAGAAATAGCACACCCATCGTTAATAATCCTGCTCGTTTCATCATCAAACTCCTTTTCTCCACTACCACATATTATGGCTTCGTGTAACTTATTTGTTTATAACTATAAATGTTTACCTAATGCAAATCTAGGGTTATTCTACATGATGTACTCTGTGATGTCTATAGATAATCTTGTTTTATAGGTTGATGCTGAACGTGCACACGCTGCTGCATAACGGCTAACCATCATACAACGCATACGATCAGTGCTAATAACAGAAAAAAACTTCCGCTGAAAACAACAGAAGCAAACTCATTCGTTCTGATGAAAATTAATTGGCCATAATTACACGCTTCACGTATTACGTTTTATATGCTGAAGCCGTTTTTTAGCATCATCGAGCACGCTTTCAAGCTTTACGGAGAGCGCCGTCTGTGGAATATGAATTGACGCTTCAGCGCCGGTCAGCTCCCGGTTAAGGTTCAGAAGCGCAGCTTTTCGTTTCGACATTCTCTGTTCCAGGCCGCTGGTTTCGTTGAGCCGGACACCGAGAAAGCGCTGACCGCCGTATGTAAAAATGAACATCGACTCCACTTCCTTCCAGTAGACGCGGCCTGCTCCGACAGCGGATGCCTGATCCACGAAGCCTTCCGAGTCGAGGATGACGGCCGGCTTTTTGATCATCAGCCGTTTTGCCGCATAAAGGCCTGCTAAGGTGAAAAACGGAACGCCGATCCAAAAGACGAGCACTTCTGTCAAAAGCGTCAAACCAATCTCCGGGCTGAGATAAAAAAATATCCCTGCTGCCACAAACAGCCATGCGCCCAATGTAAGAAGCACAAGCTTTGTTTTTTGCATGGTAAATGACAATCTCTTTTTCCATCCTGACTCACTTCCTCTCATTTCCATTGTAGCGCAATCTTTCATTCTTTTTTACAATCGTAACGATTATGATTTACAAACTGCATTGTTTTCCGTATACTACAGGTTGAGTAAAACGGAATCGTTACGAAAGGGGTATGAAATACATGAGAAAAACGAAACTGTCTGCCATCGTGCTCTCGGCTGTCTTTTTAGCAGCCTGCGGCAACAATGAGGCTGCAGACAACAATACGAACAATGCTGAGGAAAATAGCAACACTGCCGCAACGAATGAAGAGGAAAACGAGGCCGCCGAGGATCAGGATCCAATTACGGTAAAAACAACGCTCTTCCCGCTTGAGTATTTTGCTCAGGAAATTGGCGGTGACTACGTAGAAGTAGAAAACATCGTACCTGTCGGAGCAGATGCGCATACGTTCGAACCTTCCTCCAACCAGATGATCGAAATCGCAGAAGCGGATCTGTTCATCTATAATGGCGTTGAATTTGAAGGCTTTACAGAAAGCGTGCAGGAAGCTGTTGAAGGTCAGAATGTCGAAATGGTAACAGCTTCTGAAGGAATCGATCTGATTTCTTACAGCCATGGCATTAATGATGACCACGACCATGACCATGACCATGATCACGACCATGACAACGATCATGGACATAATCACGATGATAACAACGATGATCATGATCACGACCACGATGACGATAATCACGGCCATAATCATGATGACAACAACGATGATCATGACCACGATCACAGCCACGGCGATGAAGATCCGCACCTATGGCTCGATCCGAAGCGTGCTGCTGAGCAGGCAGAAAACATTAAAAACGCGCTGAGCGAAGCAAATCCAGATGCAGCTGATACGTTTGAAGAAAATTACGAGGAGCTGTTAACCCAGTTTGAAGAGCTGGACGAGCAGTTTGTCGAGCTTTCTGAGAATATGACGCAGGACATCATCGTCGTTTCCCACGCCGGCTATGGCTACTGGGAAGAAGAGTACGGGATCCGTCAATTAGGGATTGCTGGTCTCTCCCCTTCAAACGAGCCATCCATTCAGCAAATGGAAGAAACGATTGAATTTATGGAAGACAACGATATTAACTACGTGATGTTCGAGCAGAACATTCCGGAAAACATCACCGAAACAGTCCGCGAGCAGGTCGGTGCTGAATCTCTTGAGCTTCATAACTTAGAAGTTCTTGTTGAAGAAGATGTAGAAAATGAGGAAACATACTTTTCTCTAATGGAGCAGAATCTCGAAACATTAAATACTGCACTGCGCTAAGCGAAGGGCCGCCGAAATCATTTCGGTGGCTTTTTTTTGAACTATACGTTTCAACATACAGTATAGTAGGTATTTAATGGAAAGAAACAATCGTTGGAGACAGTCGTTTGAGCAGCTAATCGGAGCACTTTTTTAAAAAGGAGAATGATACGATGAAAGCACTTTTTCTGAACGGTTCGTTAAAGCCGTCCCCTGCCCTTTCCCATACCTCTGGATTATTGGAGGAAGCAGCGGAATGGTTCACAAAGCTTGGCGTGGAAACCGAAGAAATTCGGCTGGCTGATTACCGCATATTACCTGGAATGGAGAAGGACCTTGGTGAAGGTGATGAATGGCCGGGGCTCCTTGAAAAAGTGATGGGAGCAAACATTTTGATTATGGCAACTCCCATCTGGATCGGGGAAAAAAGCAGTGTGATGACGCTTGCGATGGAACGGCTTTACGCAGCTAGCAGTGACTTGAATACGAAAGGCCAGTCGATTTACTACAATAAAGTGGGCGGTGCCGTTGTAACCGGTAACGAAGATGGAGCAAAAGAAGCCGCAAAATCCATCCTTTACGGCCTGTCGCACATTGGCTTTACAATTCCGCCGAACGTCGATGCCTACTGGGTTGGGGAAGCGGGACCCGGACCGTCTTATTTGGAAACGGACCGGGATAATGCTTTTACCAAGCAGAATACGAAAATCATGTGCTACAACCTCGTACATTTTGCCAGCATGTTTCAGGAGCGTCCTATTCCACCAGAAGGCAACACCCGGAATTGAGCTTATTAAGTATCGATAGCTTCCGCACAGACACCTGAACGATCGTGGTTAGCGGCTAACGCCGGTTTGCCTGATACATCGGCAGCCACATAAGGATAAAAAAAGATGCATAGAGCCCGGTCGCAATGCCGAGCAGGGCGTTGCGGCTCAGCGGTGCGAACCAGTAGCTCTCTTCCATGAGCAGAGGTCCGCTCACAAACGTTACCGTGCATAAGAGAATCAATCCGGCCGTATAAAGCGGTGAAAGTTGCCTGCCCCACCGTGCGAGCAGGAACGCTGCCGCCATGCTGATGACCATCATTCCTAGGATATGACGAAATACGCCTGGAACGGCCCAATCGTAAAAACGGCTTCCATAGTCGAGATAAATGAGCAGCATTGGCAGCGGAAAGGCGAGCGCACTCACGTAGATGATTCTGGTGAACGTGTCAGCCTTCATCTGAAAACCGTCCAATCGTAAACGAAGTGAGATCCATTGTCGTATCGCTGCCTTCGACGAGCTGCACGAGCGCTTCTCCTACTGCCGGCGCGAATTTAAACCCGTGTCCGGAAAATCCTGCTGCAACAGCGATGTGAGCAAACTGCGGATGCCGGTCGATGACAAAGCTTCCATCCGGCGTCATCGTATACAAACACGTTTTGCCATGCTTGAATTTTCCTGACAGTGGCAGGAACCGGCTTAGAAAAGCTGACGTGTCTGCGCTGTCCGCTGCCTGAAAAGGAGCGAGCTGCTGCTCCGGATCGACCGCTTCCCCGCCGTCGTGGCGACCCAGCTTGATTCCTGCCTCATCGACACTTGAAAACCCGTAAAACGTTCCGTCCGCTGTTTCCATCGCAAATCCTGGAAATACGTGTGCCGAGTAGCGTGCTTCATCGGCCTCGTACCAGGAAAACGTTTTGCGAATAGGCTGCAGCGGGATTCGTAGCCCGAGTTGCTTCAAAACTGCTCCGCTCCTCGCTCCGGCAGACACAATCAGATGCTTTCCGGTGCAGCTGCCGTGGTCCGTCACCACAGTCACAAAATCCGCCGACGGTTCAACGGATTGCACGGTCGTGTGCGTATAGAGTTTTGCTCCTGCTGCGAGCGCTTCCCGCCGGTAGACGCGAAGCGCTTTTTCGGCATACAGGACACCTGCCTCCGGTTCATAGCAGCCCGCGTAATCAGCCGGAAGCGCAAGGCCCTTCCAGCGAGCGTTGGCCTCTTCAGCGGTAAGAACATCGAGCGGAAGGTTATATTCACGGGCACTATCGATCATTTGATTCACGAACGTCCCATCTTTTTTACCTGCTCCAAGCACTCCTGTTTTCACGTACATCTCTTCTCCCGTCGCATGCTCCAGCTCCTCCCATAGCGCTTTTGCCCGGAGTACAAACGGCACGTACTGTGCCCCTTCTGCATAAGCGAGCCGAATCATCCGCGTATCACCGTGATGACTGCCGGAATTGTGCGGTGGATCATCCGCGTCAATCATCACCACGCTTTTTCCGTCTTTCGCTGCCGTATAGCCAGCCGCAAGCCCCATCGTTCCTGCGCCGATAATGATCACATCAATCATGGAAAGCCTCCTGTTATGTTTTAGTAGAAGAAAGATTTGCGATAAGCAGCATTCCTGCAGCTCCAGCTGTAAATGTAACCCCTGAAGCCAGCCACACTGCTGGTGCTGACGAATCGAGATTTACCATGAGTGCATACAGAGAACCCGTAACAAGACCCGTGATGAGCAGGTAGGTACGAAAAGGATGTTTTGAAAGAGCTGCTTTAACAAGTCTGCTAATAACGAGCAGGCCCGTTACAGCGCCTGCTGCGATCGGGAGTAAAACAGAGAAATTCAGTTGCAATACGGCCGCCGTCACCGTTTCATACACACCGAGAATCGTCAAAATAAGTGCCCCGCTCATTCCGGGCAGTACAAGCGCTGTACTGGCAGCCAGTCCTGCAGAACCTAGAAATAAATAGTGTACCCACGTACTGCCTTCTGTTTCAAATGTGATTCTTCCTCCTGCTGTTTGCAGTAAAATGACAACAGCTATTCCTGCACAAATCCACCCTGTTTCTTTGAGTCGAATTCCTTTTCCCATCGATGCTGTTTCTTTCACCAGTCCAGGTAAAAAACCGGTGATGATTCCTGCAAAAAACAATAAAGTCGGAGTTCTATATGTATGAAGCAAATAATCGACTGTCCAGATCGCTCCGAGAAGCCCCGTCACCATACCAAACCCAAATACCGCTAAAAACGGAATCGCCTGATGACGATCTTTCGTTGACAGCATACTCAGTGAAGCGATTAGTTTCTCATAAATACCTGCGATCATGGCCACCGTGCTTCCGCTAATTCCCGGCACGGTTTCTGTCACTCCTACGGCCACTCCTTTCCACCACAAGCCTCTCATTACTCCACCTCCCAGAAATCTTTTCCAGCTCATTGTAGCATACCTTTTTCCAACCAGTTTGCTCATCCAATTTTTTCATGCGGACGTTTTCTGCATTTGATGGTATACTGTATTCGGAATCTCAGTCATTCCAATACCTTCAGTAAGGGGATCAGTATGAATAAGCTGACACTGTTTGGTAAAGCAAATGCTGTTTTCGGAGCGCTTCTGTTGATCGTCGGATTTTATGCTGCCTCAGCAGAATTTCTCGGCGGTACGTTTTCGGTTACACCGCTGATCTACATTGCTCTCGGCGCTGTGCTGCTCATCAATGTATTCGTGTTCCCTGCTGCTTCGCTGAAAGACCATACATAAGGAACGAAAGAAGCGCCTGTTGGGGCGCTTTTTTATATTTATAAACTATCTATCTTGATGCTTTGTAATGAAATTTATGACATTTATATGCTTTGATTTGGTATGATAAAAGTATATTAATTAGGGGGTATGATTATGAAAAAATCATTAGGTCTCCTTTCGATTAGTGTTATTTTACTGCTGGTTGCTTGTGGTGAAGAAAACAATGTGAATGAAACAGAAGCAAGCAATAACAACGATGCGACTAACCAAATTGAAGATAGCCCAGAAAACAACTCTAACAACGGTGATAATGATGAAGAAGTAAGTAATGAACATGATAATTCTAATGAAGCTGCTAATGACTCGGCCGATCAAAACTTGAATAATGAAGATGAAGAGGTCATGGAAGAGGTTCAGGAGGATGGATGGGAAACAGAAGTTGGAGAAACCATCGAAAATGAGGGCGGCACATTCACACTCCATGCCCGACAGGATGATATTGATACAATTGAAACTGGTCCAGTCATAATGGATATTCTTCAAGTAAACACAATATCCGGTGAACTAACACCTGATATGGCTGAATTGATGGAGTCAGACGTGATTGATTACATTCAAATTGATGTTGAGGTGCAAAACTCGTCTGATGACGATATTACATTCTATGTAAATCAGGCCACTATCTCAACAGATACAGGTGAGCAGCTTGAATCTGATTGGCTGATGTCTGATTATTTAGACAGTGATATGATGGCAAATACGAATCACAGCGGCAGCTTCTTTTTTATCCTTGAAAATTCAAATGCAGAAGATGTAAACAGTGTAAGAATGACATGGTCAGCCCCGATTGATGAAGACTGGAATGAATTAGGGGAAGACATCGATATTGAAATTTCATTTTAATGAACTGTTATCTAACCCTATATTAACTTAACGTATTTTTACAGAATACGCTTAAGAGCTTAAAACAGTTAACAGGCCCCCGGTCATCATTTGACGGGAGCCTGTTATTTCGTTGTTCCGGTGTGACGTCATTATCATTCTTCCACCTGAAACTGAAATGTTTCCTGACGCGCTTCTCCTGCTTCATGCCAGTCCAGGGTGATGATGATCGGTTCTTCGTTTACAATACTCCCTAAAAAGGCGGGATTTTGAGCGCTTCCTCTCCGTTCCTGCTCCACTGTCTCGCCTGCCTCCACTTCATCGACTGAGGAAGAGGCCATTTCATTCTGATCCAATTCTGCAGATAGCGACGTGATCCGTACATTTTCTGCAACCGCTGATTCATTCCTATACTCAGCTGTAATGAGCACTTCTTCCCCTTGATCGTCACCGGCTGCCAGTTCTTCAACTGAAACTTGCAGCTCCCAATGATCTGAAGACTGCTGCCACTCATAAACACGCAGATCGTCCGCTGCACAGCCGGCGAGCATTATCGCGCCGGCTATAAGTAACAACCTCACCATGTATCCTCTCCTTCCTTTCATTTACACGCACTTGTTAATACAGGGTGCCGGGCTCTTCAACAGGCAGCTCCGAATGTCCGCTGACTGGTGCCGGCTGCACGTGCTCAATCCTGTCTGCCACATCAGGCTGCATCGGAATGATCAGCGTGTACGGATTATAGTCGTCGGTGCAACCCTCGTGCCCCTCTGCCGGATCCGGATGCAGCTCGGCGAGTCCGCTTTCAAACACGCGAATTTCAGTAGGTTCGACCGCACATGATCCGGACTCACCTGAAACGACAGCAAGAAAAGGAGTCTCTTCCGGATCCAGATCTCCCGGAATTCGCAGGCTTTCGGCAAGTGGTTCTGGCTCATGCACAATCGCCGCACGGTCCGGCTCACCTCCGTCAGGATGCATTGTCACTTTCGTCTCACCCTCAAGCGGAGCGCTCCACGATTCATGGTCCACTGTCGGCAATCGTTCTTCTGTCTCATCTGTCAGCACATGCACGGCAATCGCTGCGTCATACGCCTCATCCCGCATGTTCGGTGCACCGCCTATCCACACTTCCACCTCGTCCCCTGCTTCCATTATGTCAGGCGGCAGCTGCTCCTCGCCTTCTTTCATAATGTCCCCGTCCATCACATCGACATCGTTCTCGTCGTCAATCGTCATGAAAAAATCGTCATCGATCTCTGTCACCGTGCCGGTATAGTCAGGGGCTTCGACCGGAACGTTTGCATCATCCCGTTCGTTGGAGTGCGCTTCGTGCCAGGTTATAAAGGAAATCGAGCCAAGATCCGCCCTGATCGCAGCTTCATCCACTGCATCCATAGACGTGACGCGCACGTCCATTTCGTGATTGCGAATCGACGAAACGACGTCGATTAAGGCACCGTGTTCGTACCAGTTTCCGGCCTCTTCCGTAAATCGTTCCGCCAGCTGCTTCAGCTCGTCTTCCCTATAGGGCACGCTCTGCAAATAAACGGTCTGTTCATCACCTGACTCCAGTGTTTCGGCGAACGCTGTAAGCGATTCTGCTGCGGCTGATACATCATCGGCTGCCACCTGCTGCACGACGCTTCCATTTGCCGCCGCTCCGGCTGAACTGTCGGAGGCGAGAAACAATCCGCCGTCCTCGTCCAGTTCCTCTTCGCTCCAGGTGCGCATCACGTCCAGCAGTGCTTCCCGATCGTCTGCCGGAACGTCTACAGTCGTATAATCAGGCTCACTGCTTTCTCCCGCTACTCCCGCTGATTCATCGCTTTCGCCACAGGCCGCCAGTATCAACATGGCTGCGATGATTCCCCTTTTCATAAAAACCCTCCTCTTATCGTGTTAGACGAGAAGTGTACCTACACGTTTCACCAATTGGCAGTTTATTGAAACCGCTCCCGTCTTCATTCCGTAGTTATATGAAAGGAGGCGGTTATGAAAATAACATTACCTGTACTGGCAGTCCTGCTTATCTCAGCCTGTTCGAATGAGGAGGTTATCCGAGATAAACAGGAAATACCGGATTTCTCAAGTGATTATGACGTAAACGTCTGGGAGATCACATATGAAAGCGACGGCTATATGATTGATGGATATATCATCAGTGCGGATGAAGAACCGGCACCGACGCTGATCATCAATAGAGGCGGAAATCGAAACTTTGGTGAAGTGACGCACGATGAACTCGCTTTTTTTTCACAGCTACTGGGCCGATCAGGGCTACACGGTGATTGCCAGCCAGTACCGGGAGGGCGGCAGCAGCGAAGGCGAGGATGAATTTGGCGGGGACGATGTGCACGACGTGCTGCAGCTGGCACACGTTGCGGAAGAGCTCGCTTTCGCCGATGCAGATGAGATCTATATGCTCGGCTTTTCCAGAGGAGGCATGATGACGACCCGGGCCATACAAGAAGGCATGGACATCCAGGCCGCGGCTGTCGTGGGAGGAGCGACTGATATCCGCGAGCTGTATGAAAACGATCGTCCTGAAATGCGGCCGCTGCTCGCTGAACTGATCGGCATTCCCGAAGAGGTGCCGGAGGAGTATGAAAAACGGTCAGCAGTCCACTGGGCAGAAGAGATCGACGCACCGCTCCTCCTTCTCCACGGAGAAGCAGATGATCAGGTCCCGGTTGACCAGGCCGAAAAGCTGCACGAAGCGATGAATACCGCCGGGCAGGAGTCCTCGCTGCTCACCTATGAAGGGGATGATCACAGCGTGCAGGAAAACTGGGATGCTGCGCAGGTAGAGATACTCGACTGGTTCGAACGTCACTAAACAACGAAAAGGCTTTCTGCAACATACTCTGCAGAAAGCCTCTTCCCCTTACGAATTTTGCTCATGCCGCTTCTTTACTCCGATCAGCAGAAGCCCGAAAAAGGCCAGCGATGAAAGCAGCACGAGCAGCTGGGCAGTCTCGGACGAAGTCGTGAAAAAGACGACGCCGTTAAACAGCAGAAACACTGCGATGATCGCTAACGCTGCTATTGATGGGTACTTCACGCGTTCCGTTCCCTCCATTCGTCTTCCAGCATGCTCATTTCAATTAAGTTCCAGTATGTATCGCCGACTTTGCGAAAGTCACGGTACGTGCCTTCGTAATGAAAGCCGAGCTTCTGATACGCATGAATGGCAGCCGCATTAAAATCAAATACGCCAAGGCTTACCCGGTGGAGCTGCAGGTCGTCAAAAGCTGTGGAAAGAGCATGTGTTACCATCTGGCCGGCATACCCGCGGCCGCGCTCTTCCGGTACACCGATGATCACTTTGCCGATCCGCGCACTGTTATGGGTATGATCAATCTTTCGAAGCGCCAGGTGGCCGATGAGCCGCCCTTCTTTTTCAGCGCTCCAGATGATGCTGTCCGGTTCTTTCCGGTATTCCTCCAGCTGCAGCGAGGTAAGCGGGTAGCTAAACGTCGTCCCTGCCCACTGCACGAGCATTTCCGGCGACGTGATCCAGCTGATTAAGGTCGCATCATCTTCTGCCGTAAACGGACGGATCGTTAACGTATCAGCTGATTTCATAATGCAGCCACTCCGATAACGTTGCGCCCATTTTTGCGTAAAACGCCTGAGCCGGCTCATTGTCCGCTGCTGTTTCCCAGACGAGCGACGCATAATCACCGTCGCGCACAAAATCCACGCACGCCGTAAACAGCTTTTCTCCAATCTTGCCTCCGCGCATCTCTGCCGTCACGTACAGGTCATTCATGATCGCCTGCGGCTTCATTTTTAACGTGCTGAAGCTCACGTACAGCGTGGCAAATCCGACAATCCCCTCTTCTGTCTCAGCGACGAACTGTACGCCGAACGCTTCATCATCCAGCAAGCGCGTGATCACCGCTGCGGTCTGCTTAGAGTCGGGCTCTTCCTGTTCATAAAACAAGGTGATATAGTCGTGCATCAGCTTTTGCAGCGCTTCTGCATCCTGAGGCTGTGACCGTCTAATCCAAACGTCTTTTTCCACACTGGTTTCCCCCTCTATCCTCATATCTGTTGCTTATCTTTCCACTCTTCCCGCAGATTGACGAGCTGATACACCATCTGTTCCTGCAAAATCTGTTGTTCGCGGAAGTGCTGCTTCACTGCTTTCAGCAGAATGAGAAGCAGAACACTTTGTCCGATAAGTACGAATACCGCAATGATAACGGCAGCTGTCAGCATGGTCGACTCCTCCTTTCGGTGTCCTCTTTCTTTACCACCAGAGGAGACCGGCTAATCCAACCAGCGCGAGAAAGGCAAAAGCTGCTCCGATCACGAGCTTTGTGCGCTCTTTACCTTCAGCTGAAACGGCTGCTTCCTCCTGCCTCGCTAATAAGCGGAAGGCGGCAATCAGAATCCCCAGCACGAGCAGGCCGAGAATACCGACGACCGCGCCAAACATCCCCATGCTAGTCCTCCTGAACGAACCCGAGCTCGTTACCATCCGGATCCTGAATCGTAAATTTGCGCGACCCGTACTCGGTTTCAAACAGCGGCTCCAGAACGCGGACCTGATTTTTCAACTTGCCCCAAAGTGAGTCAACATCCTCAGCGTGAAAGTTAAACCGCCCGGCTGACGGAAAGTCCTCGTTTTCCATCAGGCCGAAAACAGCTCCATTAGCTGCTTCAAAGTGAACGTAGTTCGGCCGTTCCTTCGGCCACTCGGTTTCCACCTTCCAGCCAAGCGTTTTCGTATACCAATGAACGGCGCGCTCCAAATCCTTCACGTTAATGCGCACGTGCGCCAGTTTCGTCTGCATGAACTCGCACTCCTTTCGATCCTGATTTTATTCAGTTTATCAAACTATGCAGCTGAAAGCGATTTCTTCAAGTAAAATAGGAGCTTTTCATAGATTCGTTTTATTGGTTTACTACTACTAAGGAGGGATATTTATGTTCGAAACAGACAGGCTGATCTTGCGTCCTTTTATCGAAGAGGACTTGGACTGGCTGATCGATATTCTCGGAGATCCGGCTACGATGGCTCACTACCCGCAGCCGTTTTCTGAACGCATGTGCAAAGACTGGATTGCCCGCAGTCAAACGTTATATAAGGAAGGGGCCGGTTTGTATGCCATTCAGCTTAAGGCAAGCAATGCCATGATCGGGGACTGCGGCATTACCTATCAGATGATCGACGGGGAAAGACTGCCGGAAATTGGCTACCATATTCACCGCGACCATCAGGGACATGGATTTGCTACTGAAGCCGCTTCCTTTTTTAGATTAAATGCATGCTCAGCGCTTCAGCTCCCTGCTGTTTACTCCTATATGACTGCTGACAACGCTGCCTCCAGACGAACGGCTGAAAAAATTGGCATGACCCACCACTCTAGCTTTTATCGTGATGACGTGGAACACGCCGTTTACCGTGTCCACTGTATTGCCCGAACTTCAATGGAGAAGCGTTCATGAAGCTGACCTTTATTCGCCACGGCGAAGCAGCTCATACGCTGCACCCTCCGGATAGCCTAAAGCTGGATCATCCTCGCTTAACGCAGCTTGGCAGGCAGCAGGCGGACGACCTTCGCATTGCTCTTTCTGAAGCGGCACCGCCTGACGTTATTGTAAGCAGCCCGACTCGGCGAACGCTGGAAACTGCTTCGCTCGTCTCACCTGGCGATGTGGAACACGTTGTCACACCGTTCATCGGTCCAAGAGTCTTTCCAGTCCCTCAACTTGGACGCACGCTTCCATGTGACCGGCTGCTTGCCAAACAGCATTTGGGCGAAGACTTTTCACAGTGGCAGCTGATGCCAGAAAAAGATACGATGCTTTGGCGGGGAGCTCTGAATACGATGCCGGAGCCGACGTTTTATGTGCACTGTGAGAAGCTGCTTACGTGGTGCCGCTCAAGTCAGGCAGAGCACATTTGGCTGTTTTCTCATGACGGAACGATTGCTGCCTATCGTCAGTATATAACGGGTGAACGGATCACACGTAACGATTTTCTCGGTGAAACAGGCGTATGGACGACGTTCATTTAATTACTGGTTGACTTCTCTCCAGCTCTGCGACAGAATATAAACGAACGCTTATATACACATTCGATGCTGGAGGCTTACACACATGAGACAATCCTTAACGGCGGAATTCGTCGGTACCTACATCCTTGTATTCGCTGGCACGGGAGCCGTTGTTGTTAATGAACTAACCGGAGATATTACACACGTGGGAATCGCACTCACGTTTGGACTCGTCGTCATGGCGCTGATTTATACGTTCGGTCACATATCCGGTGCCCATTTTAACCCCGCGGTGACGATCGGCTTTTGGGCGATGCGCACCTTTCCCGGAAAAAGCGTGCTTCCTTACATAGCGGCTCAGGTAGGCGGTGCGACTGCGGCGAGCCTGACGCTGCTTGCCCTGTTCGGAAACGTCGCAGACCTCGGCGCGACGCTGCCTGCCTATGCCCCTGAGCAGTCGTTCATTCTTGAAATCATATTAACGTTTATCCTCATGCTCGTCATCGCCGCTTCAGCCGTTCACGCAAAGGCGATTAAAAGCTTCGCCGGCATCGCGATTGGAGCAACGGTCGGGCTGGAGGCGATGTTTGCCGGTCCAATCAGCGGTGCCTCGATGAACCCGGCGCGCTCACTCGGTCCCGCACTCGCTTCCGGCACGCTCGAGCACCTGTGGATTTACCTGACAGCAACGGTGATCGGAGCGCTGCTCGCTGTCGGTGTCTACCGGCTGCTGCAGGATTGACCTAAGACACATTGGAAAAGTCTGTATGATTTCATGATTGACAATCCCCCGCTTCCGGCGTAGCTTTAAAAGCAGGAAGTATAGGGGGGTTATTTTTTATGAGAAAAAAGAAAACTCGTCATAAAAATCAATACGCGGTGATCGGCCTCGGACGATTCGGAGGTAGCGTCTGCCGGGAGCTGCATAATATGGGCCACGAAGTGATGGCGATTGATATCGATCAGGATAAAGTCGATCAGTACAGCCGATTTTCCACTCATGCCGTTCAACTCGACAGCACCGACGAACGGCAGCTGCACGGCATCGGCATCCGCAATTTCGAACACGTTGTCGTCGCAATTGGTGATAACATTCAGGCGAGCATTTTAACGACGCTCGTGTTAAAGGATGAAGGCGTGTCGCAGGTGTGGGTCAAGGCGCAGAATATGTATCATCAGAAGGTACTTGATAAAATCGGCGCAGACGTCGTCGTGCATCCGGAATTTGATATGGGCAAACGAATTGCCCATAATATCGTCTCCGATAAGGTTATCGATTATATCGATCTGTCCGATGACTACAGCATCATCGAGCTTCGCGCTTCCGATAAGATTGATGGGGAAACGCTTATGTCACTGCAGCTGCGAGCGAAATACGGCATCACGCTGCTTGCGATTAAAGACGGTGAAGCGATGAATATTTCACCAAAGCCGGATGAACCGATCCGTACAGGTAATATTCTGCTCGTCATTGGCCATAACAACGATCTTGAGCGATTCGAAGATACGGAACTGTAGCCTGGTGTTTTTTCATCCTGAAAGGAGCCGATCATGAACTGGTATCTCCACGTGTTAAAAAACTATGCAACGTTCTCCGGACGGGCCCGCCGAAAAGAATACTGGATGTTTTTTCTCGTCCATTTTATGATTCTTGTCGGGCTCGCGATGCTGGAAACGCTGATTGGACTGCCGACGGTGATTTCTTCCGTTTACAGTCTGGCGGTCCTTATTCCGTCTCTTGCCGTCGGTGTAAGAAGGCTGCACGATACGAATCGCAGCGGTTTCTGGATTCTGATCAACATTGTTCCGTTTATCGGCTGGATTATTTTTATCGTGTTCATGGCATTGGAATCAGATTCCGGGAGCAACCGGTTCGGTCCCAATCCGCAGCATGCACCTGAACCATAAGCGCAGATTTTTGAAACCGACCCCGCCGCGGGTTGGTTTTTCTTATTTTCCGTGCACGGTTCCTTACAAATGATATCGTACCGTGTATACTGGAAGTCTGATTGTGGAAAGGAGATCATGACACGTGGCACTCTTATTAGGATTTTTAACTGCCGTCTTATTTGGAATCGGTGATTTTCTGGCCGGCCAGGTAACTCGCCGCATGCCGACGCTTGCGGTCATTTTTTATGCGCAATTAGCTGGTACGATTATGATGATTCCAATTGTACTGCTTACAACTGATACATACAGCACAGATGCTCTCATTTGGGGAGGTCTCTCAGGCGCCGCGCTGGCAGCTGGCTTTTTGTTTTATTTCCGGGCACTTGCAAATGGAAAAATGGGCGTTTCCGCGTCCATTTGCGGGATTATGTCGGCGATTATGCCGGTGACAGCCGGTCTGCTATTCGGAGAACGTCCCGGTGTGCTCATTTTTGCTGGACTGGTTGTCCTTACACTCGCGATCGTATTAATCTCAAAGCAGGATGAGAATGACGATACTGCTGCTTCAGCCAAAGTGATGCTGGAAGCGGCGACGGCGGGCTTTCTGCTCGGGCTCTTTTTTGTGCTCATTTACGTTCCTCCGGCGGGTGAAGCGATGTGGACCGTTCTGTTTACGATGGCCGGGGCGCTCTTTCTGACAGCCGCTGTGATGATCGTGCAGAAAACAAGCCTTCAACTGACCGTTCGAGCCGGCGTCCTCGTTAGTATTATGGGTATCTTTCAAACGTTAGCTGCCGTGCTCTATATTATAGGCGTCAATATGGGGCTACTCTCGGTCATTGGACTTGCCGGATCCATGTCCCCATTGTTCACGCTTCTCTGCGCCCGGCTGATCATTCAGGAAAAGCTGTCCGGCTGGCAGATGACCGGCTTTCTAATGGCGCTTGCAGGCGCCTGCCTGCTCGTTCTTGGTTCGTAACTTTCGCTCAAATGAACAATTAGGGACACGTTGTTCACTCTACTGAAAAATAAGCCTTTGGACCTAACTAGGACTATTTACAAATTTCGACATTGTTTGTAAGATATATAGAAATACCAAGCGATACCCGCTTGAGGAGGAATGCACCATATGAGCCCGTCGTTAACTTCTGCACAGCAGGCTGCCGACATCGTTCACCGTCACTTCAGTTCCCCGTCCCTTACTGTTGGTCGTATTGCGAAGGAGCTTTTTATCTCCGAGTCTCACCTCAGCATGCTGTTTAAGAAGGAGTTTCAGACTGGTCTAAAGGCTTATCTGGTCGCATACCGGCTCGATGCCTCCCTGCGCCTATTGGCGGGTAATCAGCTGTCGATCGAAGAAGTCTCGATCCGCGTCGGCTTTCAATCCGCAAGCTATTATTCTTCCGTTTTTAAAAAGCGCTACGGCATCTCCCCAAAAACGTACGCCATGAAGCACGTCTTTGCCGGATCAGCCAGTTGAACTGCGTTCGTCTTTCTATTAGGCCATTCGCCGGTGATACGTGCATCTTAGCACTAAAAAAGAAAAGCCGCTCCCACGCTGGGAACGGCTTCTTTTTATACAAACAAGGAAATGGTAACACCGATCAGACCGATGAAAGCCATGATGTATACCGGCTTTTTCGGCATGTCGCCGCCGTTTTCCATCGCGCGTCCGAACATGTAAAACACGAGCGGGTGCACGAGGAACGGCATCGAGAAGACGAACGGAATAAGCAGTGCTGCATTCTCTCCGAACATCCCTTCCTGAATTGCTGCAAACAGGCCGAAGTGCGAAATCGCCGAGGCCTGCGCCATCGCGGCATAGTCAATCGCGAGCGGTCCCATGTACAAAAACGCCAATCCGCCGAACACCGCGCAAAGCTGCCAGCCGAAGGAAAACTGCATCAGTGACGTTACTTCGCGGCGATCCTCTCCACCTGCTGCGCGCAGGTTTTTCAGTGAGAGAACCGTCAGGCCAAGACCGATTGCAACGAGCAGAAGCGCCGGCCATAGCCAGAGACTTCCCTGCTCTGCACTCACAGCCAGAATCGAGAAGACAAAAATGTGACCGAAAAACGGAATGTTAATCATAATTGGCGCACGGCTTGCTGCCGTTTTTCCGAAGTCCCCTGCCGTACACGCGCCGGTTAAACCGGAGTGTGACAACGCCCCTGCCATGCCCGGCGCCAGATTGCGGGCGTTGGATGTGCGGGCAAAATACATCAGCAATGCAATCCCGCCGAACATCCAGACGAGCTGGCCGAAGAAGCCGTAAACGAGCACGGCATTAACGCCCGGAATGTCGAACGCCTCACCGATTCGCGAGCCGCCGACGAGAAAGTTCGCGGCGAGCACGATCGGAATTCCCGCAAACAATAGCGAGCGCAGCGTGGGACCGAACGTCCACTTGTAAAACACAGCCCCAATCGCAGCGGACACCATCATTGCAAAGAAAATCTGCGGCAGCGCAATGACCGGCGCCACAAGCTGGGCGATCAAATATGAAATAAGCAGCACCACAAGCAGCAGCACAAGCTCCACGACACCTTTTCGCAAGTAGAGCGGCTTATTTGTGATACGCGCCTTGTTATCGATTAATATCAGTGATCCGATGATGCCGATGTAGGCGATAACAGGATAATAGCTGCTCAGTTCAGGAGTGCCCGTCCCCTGAATCGCATGCATCAGTCCGTACATGCCGAGCAGAATGAAAAGCGAGCGAACAATGAGAAACATTTGCGTGCGCGTCGTACCAAGAATGACTTCCTCATCTGCCGGCGTGACCATGTCTTTCGCAGCGAGCGATTTTCGCCCGAGAATTTTGCGCAGCTCCTGTCCGCCGACAAAAAACGAAGCAATCAGCGCAATAATGGTTGTCTG
This sequence comes from Alkalicoccus luteus, assembly GCF_012034335.1. Taxonomy (GTDB): domain Bacteria; phylum Bacillota; class Bacilli; order Bacillales; family Salisediminibacteriaceae; genus Alkalicoccus; species Alkalicoccus luteus_A. The sequence goes on from NZ_JAATHJ010000022.1 coordinate 45,384, forward strand.
CGCCATAATACCGACCATCGGGAATGCCGTCAGTCCAGGGTCGCTTACCCCGCTGTATTCAAGCAAAAAGCCCATCGCCAAACCGAATAGCACAACGATCAAAATGGGAGAATACCGCGTTCCTGCGACGACCGTTCTCGAAATCAGCACGATCGGAATCAGGAAAAACACGATAATCCAAAACTGGTTCAGAAAATCCAGGTTCGTCATAGTAAGCTCTCGTTCCTTTCTAGTTAAACGTCCGCTCTCTATCTTACCGCAGCCAGCGCTTACGCTCAACGATGCTAACCGCTTACATTGAAAAAAAGTCGCAACGAACTGTGAACTCACTGGACAGGTATGGAAAACTGGTGCAGTTTAGGAGAAAATGATGCCGGAACTGCGCAGGATCTGCTTCCGGAGCCGGAAGCTTTCTTACAAAGGGGAGTTTGAGGAAAGTGTTCATCTTCCTTTTCAAAATCATTAACTTCTCTTTGTAAATATTCAACTTTTCCGAAACGAAGGTTTTCGTCGGACTGCTTCCGGGGTCCGGAAGCTTCCTTTGAGGATCTTGATAAGTTGGCGGCACCAAATGAAAAGTTGGCTCGGTCAACTAATAACTTTTTCGCTATATAGAACGCCAAATGATAACACTGATAACTTCGACGCAGAGGATGAAATGTTTGCCTCTTGAAATGATAACTTCACGACTCCAAATAAAAACTTCAGCAGCCGAAATGAAAACTTCCGCACGCAGAAAAGCCCGGGAGCGCATCGGCTCCCGGGCTTCTCTTTGCTTCTATATTACGACCATCTGGAGGTGACCATTTTGCGGCGCGTATAGAAGTTAACGCCGTCCATGCCGTTTGCATGCAGATCTCCGTAAAATGATTTTTTCCAGCCGGAGAACGGGAAGAAGGCCATCGGCGCTGGTACGTTGACGTTCACGCCGAGCATGCCGACTTCGATGTCCTCTCGGTATTCGCGTACGGCAGCCCCGCTTGTGGTGTACAGCACGGAGCCGTTTCCGAACTCGGATCGGTTCGTGAATTCGATCGCTTCTGTCAAATTCTTCACGCGTACGATCGAGAGGACGGGAGCGAAAATTTCTTTCTCCCATACTTTCATATCAGACGACACGTGGTCAAAGATAGTAGCACCAAGGAAAAAGCCAGGCGGCAGCTCGCTCTTCACATCTTCCCTGCCATCGCGGACGAGCTTAGCGCCTTCTGCGACACCCTCTTCGATAGCCTGGTGGACACGCTCCAGGTGCGTGTCGCGGATGACCGGACCGAGGTTCACGTCTTTTTTCAGCCCATCACCGAGCTTCAGCTGATCCGCGGCTTCAATGAGGCGGTTGACGACGTCGTCGGCTACGTCCTCTGTGACAACGACGACAGCTGTTGCCATGCAGCGCTGGCCCGCACTGCCAAACGCTCCGCCGATGATGCCTTCAATTGTTTTATCCATCTCAGCATCGCCGAGGACGATGGAGTGGTTCTTCGCTCCGGCCAGCGCCTGAACGCGTTTTCCGTATCTCGTACCAGTTGAATACACGTACTCCGCTACCGGCTGCGAACCTACGAACGAGATCGCATCGACTTCGTCATGTTCCAGCAGGCCGTTTACGACATCGTGCGCACCGTGTACGATGTTGAGCACACCTTTCGGGAGACCCGCTTCCATAAACAGCTCAACAAGTCGTTCGGCAAGGAGTGGCGTCTGCTCGGACGGCTTCATGACAAATGAGTTGCCGCATGCAATCGCGAGCGGGAACATCCAGCACGGCACCATCATCGGGAAGTTGAATGGCGTAATGCCGCCAACGACACCGACCGGATAACGGTACATGCTCGATTCAATGTTTGTCGCAATTTCCGGAAGTACTTCACCCTTCATTAAATGCGGGGCGCCTGACGCGAATTCTACACACTCAATTCCGCGCAGCACTTCCCCATAGGCATCTTCGTAAGTCTTGCCGTTTTCGATCGTAATCAATTCAGCGAGCTCTTCGTAATGCTCCATCAGCAGCTGATGATACTTATAAAAAATACGGGACCGCTTCGGCACCGGTGTTTTTTTCCACAGCTTATACGCTTCCCTCGCGTTGTTCACTGCTTTATCAACGTCTTCTTTCGTGGATAGCGGAACGCGTGCAATTTCTTCTCCTGTTGCCGGATTTGGAACAGACTGATACTGATCGGTCGTGGATTCCACCCATTCTCCATTAATGAAGTTTTTCAACTGCTTTGCTGTTTGTACAGTCATGATTTATTCCTCCTTATTGGTTTTGCAGGCTTGCATACTGAAAGTCATATGCTTCTTTATACAGGTCGATAATTTCTTCTTTTGTCGGCACTTTCGGGTTGTTTGCGGGGCTGCCGCTGTCGAGTGCATCAGACGCCATTTTATCAAGCACGCTCTGAAACTTATCTGCTTCCACACCCCACGCCTTCAAATTTGGTATAGAGAGCGCTTCGCACAGATGAAGAATTTCGGATACGACGTAATCAGCCGCCTCTGCATCGGTTGCTGCATCCAGCTCGGCAGATACGTAGCGGCCGATTTCCGCGAGGCGGTCCGTGCAGCTCTCTTTGGCGTAGTTTAACAGCACCGGCAGCAGCATCGCATTGGAAATGCCGTGCGGCACGTGGAAAAGCGCGCCGATCGGACGCGACATGCCGTGAACGAGACAGACCGATGAATTGGAAAAGGCCATTCCTGCCTGCATGGAGCCGTAAATCATATGATCACGGGCTTCGATATCCTTGCCGTTTTCAAACGCCTTCGGCAGATAGAGCATGATTCGTTTAATCGCAGAAAGCGCCAGCGCATCGGTAAACGCATGTGCTTTTCTGGAAATGAACGCTTCAACTGCATGCGTGAGCGCATCGACACCGGTAGCAGCAGTGATGCTTTTCGGAGAGGATACAGTCAAATACGGATCGACGATCGCTTTTTCCGGCATGAATGCCGGCTGCTTTATCATCATTTTTACGTCAGTGCGCGTATTCGTAATCACGGTGACATCAGTCGCTTCCGAGCCTGTTCCACCCGTCGTTGGAATCGCGGTCAGCGGTAAGGGCGCCTTAGCTGCGAGTGTTTTTCCGCCCATGTAGTCACTGATATCTCCTTTATTTGTCGCAAGCACCGCGACCGCTTTGGCCGTATCGATGCAGCTCCCGCCTCCAAGCGCGATCACCTGATCACACTGATGATCCTGAATGAGCTGCAGCGCTTCCGCTACGTAGACGTCCGTCGGCTCCGATGCGACGCCGAGATAGTCGGTGCAGGCAACGTCTGCTTCTCGAAGAAAGGCGTGGCATTCCTCTACGTAGCCCAGTTTTTTCATGACTTCATCGCTGATCAGCAGGACACGTGAGCCGGACTTAGCTGCTTCTGTGCCGATGGCTGAAAAGCTGTTTTCTCCATATAAAATGCTTTTGGGTAAGTGTACCGTTGAATATCCCAAAGATAGACCTCCTTTTCTTTTCTCATGTTCTATAGAGATGCAAAAGCCATGCCAACTTTTCCTCTGCATCATTGTAAGCGGTTTTATGTGAAAGCGTATTCATTTATCAACGAGTGTAGCGAAACAGTGTAGATTTATCGCTACACTTCAATGCTGTAACGCTTGATCTTTTTATGAAGCGTCGTTCTGTGAATACCGAGCTGCTCTGCTGCTTTCGTTTTGTTGCCGCCTGCTTCTTCCAACACAGTTTCTATCATACTTTTTTCGCGGCTTTCCTTCCTCTCATGCAGCATCGCTTTTGGCTCCTGCTCCGCTGCAGCCTGCACGGCATGCGGCAAATCATGCACCTCGACCGCCGTGCCGTCGGCAAGCGTCAGCACCTGCTCCAAGACATTCACTAGCTCACGGATATTTCCCGGCCATTCATAGCTTCTCAGCTTCTGCATCGCTTCTTTCGTGAACGTTTTCTGCTCCAGACTGTGCTTGTAGGCGAGCTTCGGAATGTAGTGCTGCACGAGCGCAGGTATGTCTTCCTTTCGTTCACGAAGCGTCGGCAGCTCCAGTTGAATGACGTTTAAACGGTAATACAGATCCTTTCGAAACGTGCCTTCCTCCACCTTTTTCAGCAGGTTTTGATTGGTTGCCGTAATAATGCGGACGTCGAGCTGGATCATCTGGCTGCCGCCAACACGCACAACGGCTTCCTCCTCCAGCACGCGCAAAATTTTCGTCTGCATATGCAGCGGCATATCTCCAATTTCATCGAGAAACAGCGTTCCTTTATGCGCCTGTTCAAATTTACCGCTCTGCCCGCCTTTTTTCGCACCGGTAAATGATCCTTCCTCAAAGCCGAACAGCTCGGCTTCCAACAGCTGATCCGGTATCGCCGCACAGTTTATGCTCACATACGGTCCTTTCGCACGTGGACTCATATTGCGGATCGCTTTTGCAAATACTTCTTTTCCAGTGCCGCTTTCGCCGGTAATCATCACCGTCGCTTTCGTACGCGACGCTTTTCTGGCCCGGCTTTTCATCATCTGAATCGCATGACTTTCCCCAACCATATTTTCAAACGTGACGTCTTCATATTCAGGTGCTGCCTTTGCCGTTTCAGCAAGCGTTTTTCCCTCCGCTTCCTGCTCCAATATGTGATACAGCTCGGACACCCCTTCAAAAATCAGCATGCCAATCGCACCGGTGATCTCGTCGCCACGCCAGATCGGTATCCGGTGCACGATCATTTTCTGACCCTGAATCACCTGCGTCTGTGCACGCTCCGGAATTCCGGTTTCAACGACGCGGTGAAGCTGCGTATTGTCGATGACGTCTGTAACTGCTCGCCCGATTACCTCTGCTTCAGGCGTGATGCCGAGAAAGCTGCGGTAGGCATCATTCATATGCACGATGTTCGCGTGCTGATCGACGACGGCGATGCCCTCGTACGCCGTTTCAAACACGACCTGCAGAATTTCTTCATTCAGACGGCTTTCTGCTCGTAGCCGCTGCAGGTCACGAAGCACCGTATCCCGCTTCAGCAGTCCGGCAATTTGCCCGTTACGGCGGACAAGCGCAGCCGTTTCTTCTGGAGGAAACGTCGAAAGCGGATCATGATCCTCAATGAAAACAGGCTCTTTTACATACGCATCGGGAATCGGGTTATCAGGTTCCACACGATCCCGCTCGGCTTTACGCAGACGTTCTGGCGTAAGCATTCCGCGGACTACACCAGCTTCATCTGTCAGCACGACAAAACCGGTCCCGGATTCAGAAATCAATTGCCGAAATGGAACGTCCTCAGGCAGGACGCTGATTTTTTCTATATAAGAGGTTGAAAGCTGGTTATTGACTCTCACGATTATCGCTCCTTTCTGATTACACTCTAAACATTTTGCAAAATTGGCATTTATCTTGCATGACTAACAAGGTGGGGCTGAACGATTTTTTTGTAACCGCTCTCACTATTATGAAGGAGGCTGCTTCATCATGCTTGGAATTTTATTAGGATTAATTACGATCATGGTCCTCGCCTATCTCGGCTGGTCCATCATCTGGGTGGCACCTATCGCAGCCGGTATTGTCGCTCTAACCGGAGGACTCGACCTGCTCGATGCCTATCGCGATACATATATGGGCGGGTTTGTCGGATTTGCACAGGATTGGTTTCCGGTCTTTATGCTCGGTGCCATTTTCGGAAAGCTGATGGACGTCACCGGAATGTCACGCTCTGTCGCAACGGCGATTACGAAAACGATCGGCGTCAAACGGGCCATTCTCGGTGTCGTCTTGTCTGCTGCAGCTTTAACCTACGGAGGCGTGAGCCTTTTCGTCGTCGTGTTCGCCGTCTATCCGCTCGCTCTCCCTTTATTCCGCGAGGCAAACATACCGAGGCGCCTGATTCCGCCGACGATTGCACTCGGCGCACTGACGTTTACGATGACGGCGCTGCCCGGTTCGCCGCAAATCCAGAACCTGATTCCAACCGGCTACTATGGCACAAATGCGATGGCCGGTCCTGTAATGGGGTTAACAGCAGCGGCAGTGATGATGTTCGGCGGGTATTTTTACCTCCGCTGGCGCGAACAGAAGCTGCGTGAAGCGGGAGAGGTGTATACCGAGCCGAAGGAAAAACAGAAAAAAGCCGATGGAGAGATGCCGAGCATTCTTTTATCCTTTGTTCCTCTCGCACTCGTTATACTCACGCTGAACGTGTTCGGCTGGGACATCGTCGTCGCTCTTCTGACGGGGATCGCCACCATTCTTCTATTTAACATCTCAAAATACGCGTCATTCGTGCAAGCCGTGAACGAAGGCGCCGGCGGCTCTGTAGTGGCGATCATTAACACAAGCGCCGCTGTCGGATTCGGAACGGTTGTGCAGGCAGTTCCGGGTTTTGATCGGCTGTCCGAGCTTGTCATGGGCATCCCCGGCAATCCGCTCATCTCCCAGGCCGTTGCCGTTAACCTGATGGCAGGCGCAACCGGTTCTGCCTCAGGCGGGATGGGCATTGCCCTTGAAGCGCTTGGCGCCCAGTATTTGGAGATGGCCAATCAGGCGGGCATTCCGCCGGAAGCGTTTCACCGCGTTGCTTCGATTGCGTCAGGTGGTTTAGACGCCCTGCCGCATAACGGCGCTGTACTGACGCTATTGGCAGTTACCGGCATGACGCATAAAGACAGCTATAAAGACATCTTCGTCGTAGCTGCCGCGATCCCGGTCGTATCGGTCGTGTTTGCGATTGGCGTGTATATGATCGGCTTGTTGTAAAATGATAGCAGCGCTGCTCATCTTTCCCGGAACAAATCGATGTAAAACAGCTTTTCAAAAGCACCGTTGTCTGACAGGCAGCGGTGCTTTTATTCATGCTTTTTTTAGACAGCAGGTACGGTCTCCCATAAACTTATGTCACGAATGCACGGATCGCTTCCGGGCACCGGAAGCTTCCTTAAGAAGGGTGTTGCTTGGGAAAGTGTTCATCTTTTCTGGCAAAATCATTAACTTCTTAAGGAAGATGTTCAACTTTTCAGGTGAAAGCTTTAACTTCGGCATCTAACTGTTTACGAGCATCAACTTCGAACTGCTATAACGAAGAAACGTTCATCTGGCGGACGGAAACGTTTATCTTCTCTAGAAAATGTTCAACTTTTCCGACTGAAGCAGATTGCTTCCGGGGTCCGGAAGCTTCCTTTTAGGATCTTGATAAGTTGGCGGCACCAAATGAAAAGTTGGCTCGGTCAACTAATAACTTTTTCGCTATATAGAACGCGAATTGATAACACTGATAACTTCGACGCAGAGGATGAAATGTTTGCCTCAACATTTAATAACTTTCCCTCCCCAAATGAAAACTTCGTGAGCCGGAATGAAAACTTTCGCGTTACTTCGTCCCTTTCATTTCGCCATGCAAAAAAACTCAGGAGCACATTGGCTCCTGAGTTTTTCATAGGAGAACAGAGATCTCCTTTGCAGATTGGTCGCGGTGACGTTTAAAATCGAATAAGTAGAGTGACTAGTAGAGTGAGTAAGAGTATTGAATCTGCTGTATGCTGTTGTACGGCTGCGAACCGGTTTATGCAAATGTTCCCTTCAGCTTCTCGGTCACAGGTGACGTCGCTTCTTCTGTCGACGCTTGTCTTACCTGCCACTCCATGGACGGCCGGATTGATTTGTTCAGCGCTGCTGCCATCAATTCCGCTTCTTCCTTCGTGTCGAAAACCTTCGGAATGTCCAACCCAGTATGAGTCAGTATTTCATCCGTTCCCCATCTGATACGAAAAAGAATATACATGGTATCCCCTCCAAACGATGAGTATACGTTTATAATAGTTGGAAGCTGGAAGAAAGAAAAGTAAATCTTTCCTAATACATAATTTTACACAAAAATAACGTTTATTATGAATAAAACCATTAAAAGAATCGAATAATCATCTATGTAACTAGGTTTAAATATCTATTCGTTGCCAATATTGGGGTTGCTTTCGTATGAATCACGCAAAAAAGCGAATATAATTTTCATTTTACAGGAATTTACGTACTATCAGCACACATGAAGGAGGGTTTATAGTGAGCCGTTTACTAAGAGGCATTACACCGCTGTTTGCGGTCGTTATGATCGTCGGCGCTGCCATTTATTTTATTTACACAACGACGCAGGAGCATCCGATCGGCGGACCTGCACAGGTTGCTGTCGACATCCTGATTCTCGTCGTTCTTGCCCTTGGATTAGGGTCATTGCTATTTGCGAAAGTTTCAAAAGAAGAAGGCACGATGAAGCCGGTTAAAGAAGGCCGCGCTGAAACAGATGAGGAAAAGGCAGACGTTACGCACGATAAAGATAATGAGAATCGATAGCGATATTAAAAAGCTGCTGCCGTTTAATTGGCAGCAGCTTTTTTTAGGATTGCCTGCTCTCCAGCTTTCGGCAGGCTTCAAACACTTCCTGATAGTGAGCGTCATTCTCGGCATCAAACGCTTCATTCCGATAGGCGAGCGTCCCGTCCCTGTGAATCAAGAAGCAGGCACGGCTGGATACTTCATCCTCCGGGTCGAGCACACCAAAGTCACGCGCTGTTGTTTTATGCCAGTCGGCTAACAGCGGATACGGAAGCGTCCCGAGCGTAGCTTCAAATACGTTTTGCGTGTACATATGATCGACGCTGATCCCTAGCACTTCAATCTGGCGTTCGTCAAAAAAATCGTAGGCCTCTTTCCAAGAGGTCAATTCTCTGATTCAGCCAGGGGTGAAGGCAAGCGGAAAAAACACGAGCAGCACATGCTTCTCCCCCATATAATCGGAAAGTGACATGCTTTTCCTCTTTGTGGACGGCAGCGTAAATTCCGGAACACGTTTTCCTTCTGATACTGTCATTTGATCACCTGCTTTCTAGTTGTCCCTATCGCCTCTGCTACCCACAATTTGCAAAGCGTTAACCTCCATTGCCAACATTAAGCCTAAAGCAGCAACTAAAAAAATGTTGTGAAACTCTCCCTGCTAAAGCCACCTGTCTTTTTTGAGCCTTAAGGGGTCCCGTCAGGAAAATGCGGATTTACAACGTTAAGCTTATTTTCCTGACCCCGAGCTCGACAGTTACTAGGTAAACGAAATGCCTGGGAACCCTACTAAGACAAGGGTTCTCAGGCATTTTTGAATACACCAGACGTGTTACTAGGAATTCGCCTGGAGATCGAGGATATTGGGAGGAGGCTT